>CAMYLK010000020.1 GCA_947259225.1 uncultured Desulfobulbaceae bacterium
GAAAGAACTTTTATTTACATTTAAAAGAGTGTGAGTTTAGATTCAATCATCGTGATCAGGATTTGTACTTATTGCTCTTGAAAATGTTCAGAAAATATCCTCTTAACTAGTCTAGCCCCTTGTTTTAATATAAAATAAAGTGACAGGTAATAATTGTTTAAGCCTTTGGTAACAAATGGAATTGCGGTAAGGTTCTTTCTAAATTAGCGACATTTTACAAGCTCATAATTATTGGAGGAAGTATTCATGAAAAACGATATGCTTCGGGCACCTCTTATTAAATCAGCAGTACTCCTGTTAGTATTTTCTCTAATTATTTACCTTACAGTTACTTCTCCCGAAGGAAGCATCTGGAGTTCCCTTGGAGCCATATTTTATACTGTTTTTAAGGCGGCGCAGCTTGGAGTCGGTCTGATCCTGGCTCTTGTCATCTGTTTTGCTGTGCTGGCCGGAATTTTTTTCGTCTGTGTTGCCATGATCTCGACCGACAGTGCACGGAAAATGTATAACGATCTTCAGAAGTTTGCCTCTGATAAAACAAAAGCAATCAAGTCGTTGGCTCCCAGTGGTGGAAACAGGAGGAGCCAGGTTATGTCAGAACAATTCGCAGCTGCTCTGCATAATAACATGGTAGAACTCAACTCATCAGTAGCAAAGTTAAAAAGGGAACATGATGAAAACGGGGAGTTGCTGTCCGCCCTGCAGTCCCGCCTAGAGCAGATTGAACAGGATGAGAGCATCACGAAACTGTCTGACTGGCTTAGAAAAGAAGAAGAAAAATCTAAAGAAGTGCATTATGCATTGGAACGGTTTGACCGGCAGTTACAGCAGATGAAGAATCTTGCTGAAGATGAAAGGCAAAAGGTGCAGGTCGCTACACCTGTGAACATTGTGGAGGAAATTACCGGCCGGACCGATGCTCTGGAAAACCTGAGCAGAGACTCGTTGTCGAGCATCAGTGCACTTCAGAAGAAAGTGGAGGCTTTGAGCCAGAAACTGGATTCCGTTCAGTCTGTACCTGCCGAAAGTTCTCAAAAAAAGACATTAAAGGTTTCCGTAAAAAACAAAACTCCGCAACAGCGCCTGTTTTCCTATATCGCGAGTGACGACGACCAGAAAAAGGTTGAGCAACTCGTTGCCGGGACCCTGGAAAAAGAGATGACCTACGCCCAGGTGGTTGAATATGTTTCACAAAATGTGACGAAAAGGGTTGCTAAGGTTCTCAAAGACCATCCCAAGCTGACCACAGACTATATTCGGGAGTACCGAAAGAAGAAGTAAGGTACGCGAATTTATTAGATGTTCAAATCAAAAGAAGTATAAAGTCAGTCTTGATGGGCTGTTATCTGACTTATGGTATATCAGGGTAGGGAAAGTTTTGAAGCTGATACCTCTGTCGGGGAATATTTTCAGAAATTGAAGATTATTGCAGAGCATACGTGACAAAGTCTGTTTTTTCTTTTTATATTAAATTGTTACGTGCCGTTATCTTTTTCTATTTTTCCTCGTTAGTCAAGGTTTTTCATCCATCCAGGCTACTGTTTTGTGTTTGATGAGCTGTTGATAGCTGTTCTTTCCATTACTGTTATCATAGCCTGGTAATAATCCCTTTGGGCTTTCCGATTAGAGAGTTTACAGTAGCGCTGGGTCGTCTTTATCCTGTTATGACAAAGTAGATCCTGGATCGTCATCTGGTCCGCATCCGCATTGAGTAGCTGGGTAGCCATGGTATGGCGCAACTTATGACAGGAGACCATCATACCGCTTTTCCTGGCGTAATATTCTATCAGTTTCTGAATGCCACGCACGGATATCGTAAGCTTCCCCAAAAAAATAGACATGTTATAAATTGAGCTTTCTGGCAAAGTATACTAGCTAGGAGGTTCTCATGAAAAAGTCACGATTCACAGAAACACAGATAATCTTTAGGCTAATAATTTTCTGATTAAAGTGAAGTTAACATTGATTGGCAATCTCAAACTTATCCTGACACAAATTACTTTGCACAGCATTTGCCAAAAGTTCTGTTCTTGTATGACCCTAACTTCAAGAAAATATTTTTCTGTAAAATAGAGAAAGAGAAGAGCTTGAGTATATACTCTATCAGTAAATAAATATCTGATTACCACTAAAGTTCAATATGGATTTTGTTTATGTATTGGAAGTTTTTGTCATTCGGAGTCTCGTTTCTCGCTACGCTCGAGGTAAGCGAGGAACGAGACTCCGAATGACAAAAAAAACATATTGTCAACTAGTTATGCTTTGTGGCACTAAAGCTGGCTGAGGATTAGTGATAATCAGAAATAAATATACATAGTACTTGTTTCCAGTGGAAGAAGTTTTATTTGTTTTTTTTAAAAATTCAGGGCAGCAATAATAACAATAGGCATAACTTATGAATTTTGTGACAGATATTGACAAATACATAATCAAAAATAAACAAACTATCGAAAGCCTAGAAAAAGCATTTCTTAAAATATTATCTTCAAAATATGTAGACGGTTTTTTTGAGACCGAAATTGGAAAAACTGATTTAGATGCAAATATTTCTAATAGATATATCAATGCGTTAAAGCATGTTGTTCCATGGGTTGGCAAACATATCAATTTAAGCGGAACGAAAATGATTGAAATTGGTTGCGGTACAGCCTCAAGCACTGCAGCGTTTTCTCACTTCGTGGATCAAATAAATGGGTATGACATAGACGAGCAATATATAAATTTTGCAAAAAAACGATTTGAAATCTGTGATATTAAAAATGCACATGCTAGCTTAGTCTCCGAAACAGATTTGTGCAGAACTTTACAGGAACACAATAAAGGTGGAGTAGATATATTTCTGTTATATGCCGTGCTGGAACATCAAACTGTTGAGGAACGGTTAGAAACTATTAAAACATGCTGGGAACTCTTAAGACCCGGTGGGTTAATGGTAGTTACGGACACTCCCAATTTGCTGATCTATAATGATGTTCACACCTCACAATTACCTTTTATGCATTTTCTGCCAGACCTGACCTATGAACTATACTCAAAAAAATCTCCCAGAGATGGGTTTAACAGTCATTTTGCACGAAACAAATTTGACGATAAAATTGAGCTGGGTAAGGCAATAACGAGGTGGGGCAGGGGTGTCAGCTATCATGATTTTGAACTCTCATTAGGTGCAAAATATAAAGACTACATAGTTGCAAATGGCTTTGAAGAAGAGATCTTAAGTTGGCTTGGAGTAGGGCTTGAGGAAGAATTGCTGCGAATGTATGTAATGAAGCATCACATTGACATCCCTCTGGCATTCACAAGGTTCCATTTAAATTTTATTCTCAGGAAAGATGGGCAGACACCTGAAACAGAACTACCAGCACCTCCCGACTTCTCAATCATAGCTGACAGAGAAGAATATGATAAATTATCTGATGCATTGGCTGAAAAAGATCGGGAATTAGGCCTTATTCTCAATTCTAAAAGATGGCGACTTGGAAACATTATTGCCTGGCCTTACAGAAGCATTAAACGGATGATTAAAAAAGATTCATAGTGGCATAGTAGCAATCGAATCTCATTGTTAAGGAAAAAATAGCGGGTACACGTTTACAAGCTCAAGTTCCACCTGATTAAGGTCAAGCTGACAGTTAAGTTTAGTAGTTTGAAACAGACCTGGTCGTGAGCGTCCTGATCCAGATTTGTCAAGAAGGCAGGTTCTGTACTGGGCCCCAGAAAATTTTACTCGTGGCCTTATGATAGCTTCCACGCAACCGGTGCCTATACCTGGAAAACCATCGCGAGAAACTGTTGTCAAGCTCAAGAACTGACTCTTCTCCTGTCAAGGAATCAGTTCTTTAAAGTATTCAATGGAAGGGTACTTCTGAGAGTATTGAACGGGTTTTCTGCTGCTGGACCGGGCTACAAAAATAAGCAGACCCATTCCGTACTTTTCGGCGGACATCAGTACCTTTTCCGTATCATCGGCCAGCAATGTCCGTTTTTTTTCAAAACCTATAAGGTTCTGCAGGCCTTCCCAGAAACGTACATCTTCTTTGGCCATACCAACCTCTTCAGCACAGATAATCCTGTCAAACAAATGGCCGATATCTGTCTTCTCAAGCTTGATGGCCAGAGTTTTTGAGTGGGCATTGGTCACAAGATAGACCTTTTTTTCATTGTTCCTGCAGAAGTGAAGAAAATCAGGGACGTATGGATGTACATCAATGAGATGATTTATCCTGATCTTCAGTTCAGGAATATCGAGCCCGAGCTGGCGGGACCAGTAATTAAGGTCGGTCCAGTCAAGGGTGCTCTCAACTTCTTTGTAGCGTTCAAGAAGCTCTGCTTTGGCTTCTTCAATGGACAGGTTATGCATGAGACTGTAGTGCTCAGGAACATACTGCTCCCAGAAGTAGTCATCAAAGTGTTTGTCCAGGAGAGTACCGTCCATATCAAGAAGAACCGTATCGATCGTGTCCCACGTGAAGTCAGGTGTTATGTTATTTTCAGTGCCCATGGTTTAATACTTTACTGTTCCAGTTGTGTTAAGACCCTTTCTACTGTTGAGAAAGCGTCCTCATTTCCATTAAAGGGGACCACTAGCCGGTTGTCCGGGGTTAAGCGAATTGCTTTCTGCTTTTTTTTCGGTTTTTGGTTTATGAGGTCAATTATAATCTGAGGATCAATGGGTGCTTCCTTGATAAAAGAGAAAACTAAGCTTTCAGGAGCCTGTTCAAGTTTTGTTATGCCCAGCAGCCGGAGCCTGGTTTTAATCGCAATGATCACGAGAAGGTTACTGGTTTCCGTCGGGAGCAGACCGTAGCGGTCCACAAGTTCAGTCATAAGATCGTCAAGTTCTTCAGGAGGTTTATTGCCTGCAGAGGATATCTTCTGGTACATATGGTAGCGCTGACCCGGGTCGGAGATATAGCTGTCGGGTATATACGCATTCATTTTCAGGTTGATCTCGGGATCTATATCCAGCGTCAAATCTTTTTGCTCGCCCTTGGCCTGATTTTGCAGGTCTGCCACAGTCGATTGGAGGAGTTCAAGGTACAGGTCATAGCCGACCGCCGCTATATGGCCGCTCTGTGAAACACCAAGCAGGTTGCCGCCACCTCGTATCTGCAGATCGTTCATGGCAAGCTTGAAGCCGCCGCCCAGTTCGTTGCAGTCCATAAGTGCCTGCAGTCTCTTCTTAGCATCCCTGGTGAGACTCTCAAGGGATGGGACAAGAAGATAGGCGTATGATTGTCTGCTTGATCTGCCGACTCTGCCACGTAACTGGTAGATATCGGCCAGCCCAAGCTGGTCGGCCCGGTTGATAATGATCGTGTTTGCGTTGGGGATATCCAGGCCGGATTCAATTATCGTGGTGCAGACCAGGACGTCAATCTCATGATTAATGAACTTGACCATAATTTCTTCAAGAATTCGGCCGGGCATCTGGCCATGGGCCACGGCTATTCGGGCCTGGGGGACAAGTTTCTCAATTTTTTTGGTGATACCGGATATTGAACGGACCCGGTTGTGGACAAAAAAAACCTGGCCGCCGCGCTGCAGTTCCCTGTGGATGCCTTCACGGATTACCAGGTCGTCATACTTAGCCAGGAAGGTTTTAATGGATCTTCTCTGCCGCGGCGGGGTCGTGATGACAGACAGATCACGAATTCCCAGAAGGGACATCTGCAGGGTGCGCGGGATAGGGGTAGCTGTCAGGGTAAGGACATCTACTTCGGCACGGATTTTCTTGATTTTCTCCTTGTGAGTCACCCCGAATCGGTGCTCTTCATCTACAACAAGGAGGCCGAGTTTATGGTAAGCGATATCCTTTGAGAGCAGCCTGTGCGTGCCGACCAGTAGGTCGATTTTTCCCGCGGCGAGGTCGCTTATTATTTTTTTCTGCTGTGCCGGGGTGCGGAACCGGTTGATGCATGCGATACGTACCGGAAACGAGGAAAACCGGTCCCGAAAGGTTGCGGCATGCTGTTCGGCAAGAACTGTTGTGGGTACAAGAACCGCAACCTGATATCCGTCTTCAATGGTTTTGAATGCAGCCCTGGCGGCTACTTCGGTTTTACCGTACCCGACATCGCCACAGACAAGTCTGTCCATGGGTTTGTTGCCGGTGAGGTCGTCAATTACCTCTTCGATAGCCTTCAGTTGGCCGCTGGTCTCATCATAAGGAAAAGACTGCTCCAGTTCCTGGTAAAGTTCTCCTGGCCGGGAAAATTGTGTACCCTCCCGGATGGCACGTCGGGCATAAATCTCCAGCAGATCCTGGGCAGTCTTCCAGACCGCCTCAGTCACCTTGCTTTTCGTGCTTTGCCATTTTGTTGATCCCAGTCTG
The DNA here is from genome assembly GCA_947259225.1 of uncultured Desulfobulbaceae bacterium. GTDB lineage: Bacteria > Desulfobacterota > Desulfobulbia > Desulfobulbales > Desulfobulbaceae > UBA10518. Next base: position 6,335 of record CAMYLK010000020.1, read on the forward strand.
TCCAGCCGCGGCTGCTGGTCAGTGAGGCCCTGGTAACGGCTGACCCAATGCAGACGGTCCACCGGAACATAGAGTTTATCACCATCCCGGTACTCAATCTGCATGAAATCACCTCTGTGTCCGGCAAATTCCATGTTAAAGAGTCCCAGGAATTTTCCCAGACCATGATCACGATGCACGACAATATCATCCTGGTTGAGTTCATCAACCACGAGTGATTCAACCTCACCAGGTCCGGTTGTTTTCCTCTTGTCAGCGCGAAGACGTTTTTCTCCGAAAAGTTCCGCAGCTGAGAGAAAATGTATTTTTTCGTCGAGCAGGTCGAAACCTTTTGAAATCCTGTGTTCAACCAGGAATGTCCGTCCTTCCTGGGGAAGGCTTTCCATGTCAAGTGGCGGGCTAAGAATACCAGTCTGGATTTGATACCCGGCAAGAATTTCCTGTAAATGTTCTACCTGCCTTCTTGAGCGGCAGGCCAGAAAAGTTTTTTCATTCTTGCCGGCCCATGAAAGAAGGCGCTCCGCAAGAGGGGCCAGGTTTCCGCGATTTTTCCTGTGGAGTTCAATTTCCTGACTGAGGAGGGTGTGGTCTCCAAGGCTCAGGCTGATTTGTTCAAAAGGGCTGTCAGGATCAGGCAGCGAACAAAAATTGAGTTGTCTGCTTCCGGCAGCCTGTTCATTAATTTCTTTGTGTTCCAGAAAAAGACGTGAAGGGGGGAGGGCGGCAAGATCATTTGCACATGCCTCGGAGTAATTAGCCTCAATGCGGTCCCACAGCAGTTCCATTTTACCTGCAATCTCATCCGGTTCATGATATGCCAGGATGGTTCCTTCCGGAAGGTAATCCAACAGCGTCTGGATCTTATTAAAAGGTTCATATATAAGCGGCAGCGAAAATTCAATTCCGGTGAAACGGATATGATCACCGAGTCTCGCCAGCAGATAATTTGCATCATCTTCAGTCCAGGCATGGTCTCCAGCTGTTTTTTTCAAAAACCGGACCCATTCCGCCTGTTTCCCTTCCGATGGAAAAAGAATGTCGGATGCCGGCAGCAGAATAGCTTCGTCCAGTTCAGATAAAGACCGTTGGGAAACAGGATCAAAAATACGTATGGACTCTACAGTATCTCCAAAGAAATCAAGGCGAATGGGGCCGATTACAGAGGGATGCGATGCGGGTGCAAAAATATCGATAATACTTCCGCGGACAGCCAGGTCGCCCTCATGATGGACCATGGAACACATCTGGTATCCGGATTCAATTAAAGAATGAATAAGCCCATCCATGTCAATTTCTTCCCCGCTCATGACCAGTTCGCTGTGACTGCCGAGAATATTTTTCGGTAAAAGGCGACGAATAAGAGCTTCAACAGAAGCCAGGACAATACAGGGCCTGGATATATTTAACAGCCTGTGCAGCGTAGCCAGGCGAAGGCCGACAGTGGACGGGTCTGGTGAGAGAGGAGTGTACGGAGGTATTTCAAAGCTGGGATAAATGAGTACTTCAGCATCCGTAAACAGGGAAATATCCTGGGCAAGGATTTCCAGCTGTTCGTCAGAAGGGAGTATGGAGCAGATGGAGCAGTCCAGTTGAGAAACGGCTCTTGCCAGAAATAGTGCCGCACTGCTGCCGCGCAGACCGCAAATATCAAGAACAGAGCCGCTTGTCTGCAGCCGTTGTATTACTGACTGCATCATGGTAACGGATCAGTCCAGGTACGCTGTAGACACGGCGTTAAAGAGCTTCACAGTTGATAGATAGTGAGAAATGAGGGCTAGAAGCCACCGCCGATACTGAAATCCCATACAGAAGATTCCTCATCAGGATCAGGATCAAGATTGTAACCCCATGCAAGGCGCAGAGGACCCATGGGTGACATCCACCTGAAACCGATGCCTGCCGCCTTTTTGATCTCGTCAAAGTTCCAGTCTTCCCAGGTAGCATAAACGTTACCAAAGTCGGTGAAGACAACGCCCCGCAGTCCCATCTCTTCAAAGAGCGGGAAAATAACTTCAATGTTGGCGTACCACATTTTATCGCCACCGATCCGGTCACCGGTAGTGGGGTCCCTGGGGCTGATAGTGGAAGTTTTGAAACCGCGGATCGAGTTCAGACCACCAAGATAAAAATGTTCGTAGACCGGCAGTTTGCCGTCTTCGTTTTCAAATGCCTGCCCGGCGGACCCCTTGATGTGGAACACAGACTTAAAGGGAAGGGGAAAGTACCAACTGGTTAGACCTTCTACTTTTGTAAACGCCGCTTCACCTCCAAGGACACCGCCGGCATACTCTACGGTGACAGTATTTACGGAACCGGAAGTTGGCGCGAAATACTGGTTACGGGTATCCCTGGAAAGGGTAAGACGAACCGCGCTGGTCACATTAATATCTTCTGATTCCTTAATAACGATAGAGGCATTTTCCGCGACATCGGAAAGGGTAGTGTCCGTGTAGGTATAGCCGTAGGCTATTCTCCATTTTTCAAACAGCCTGTGGCCGAACCGGATTCCACCACCGATTTGATCCCGGGTATAATCGTCATACTCCTTTCGCCAGTTGAAAAGATCGATCCCGGCCAGGACGTGGGAGTCAAATATCCGGGGGTTAGTATAACTCAGGTTGAAACGGGTGGTAATACTGCTCATGTTGGCAGAAAGAGACAGGCGGTTACCGGTACCAAAAAGGTTGTTTTCTGATATGTCTGCCATGAACAAGAGGCTGTCAGAGGAACTGTAACCTGCACCAATACTGAACTGACCGGTTGATTTTTCTTTGACATTGACCTGGATATCCATCTGGTCTTCTTTCATGGTCGGCTGGGGAACCACTGTGACATCTTCGAAAAACCCAAGCCGCTGGAGATTCTGAGTAGACCTGCGGATGGCTTTGGAATCAAATACACCGCCTTCCTTGACTGTCAGATCACGACGGATAACATTATCACGGGTCCTCGTATTACCAACTACTTCAACTCTGTTAAAATAGACAAGAGGTCCCTTGTTAATATCCATGACGATATCAACACGGTTGCTGTCCGGAGCTTTTTCAACCTTAGGCCGTACTTCAGCAAAAGCAAATCCATGCTCGGCGTAGAGGTCCGTAAGCCTGAGGTTGTCGTTTCTCAGGACTTCACGGTTGAGGTATTTCTCCTCCCTGATTTTCAGAAGTGAAACGAGGTGTTCCTTGTCTTGGATCAAATCACCTTCAATGGCAACTGTCCCAACCCGAAAACGGGGGCCTTCCTCGATGGGAAAAGTTATGAGGAGTTCATCATCCTGCTGTTTGACAATGGGTTCACCCACTTTGGCTTCAATAAAACCCTGGTTGTGGTAGAAAGCACCTATCCGGGCAGCATCCTGTTTGAGAATACTCATCTTAAGAACACCTGTCTCCATAATCCAGGAAAGCCAGTCTCTCTCTCCTGTTTCAATGACATCTTCCAGGTCACCATCGTCAAAAGAGGTGTTGCCCTCAAACGAAATTTTGCCAATATATATTTTATCTCCTTCTACGATTTGAAATTTAACCTCTGCTTTATCTTCAGAAGGATAGCTTATGTCTACAGTCGTTTTGGTGTTATAATATCCTTTGGATTTATACAGTTCATTGATGCGGTCAATTGCTTCGTTCAAACGAGTCGGATTTAAAATTGTGTTAGGCACAATACTGGCCGCGTCCCGTACTTCCTGCTCCTCAATTTCATCCGCACCGTTTATATAAACACGGCTGATGAGGGGTTTTTCGATGACTCTGAACGTGATAGCCTTTCCCTTATCCGTATCTGTTGCTTCGATCTCAACATTTTCAAAGTAACCCATTGCAAAGACTTCTTTCAGGTCCCTGCGGAGCTGAGCCGGATCATAAAAATCACCTGTCTTGGTGGTGATTTTTCGCAGGATTGCTCCGGAATCAACCCGGTCATTTCCAGAGGGTGCAATGGAGGCGATAAGATAATTGCGGCTGGTATAGCTGAGAATATCGATAACGGTTTCACCGATGAGCGAGTCTATCTGGGTCACCGGTATTCCGTATCTGTAAGAAGAATGAGGTGAAGCAGGTGCCAACACATCAAAAACCTGGATGTCAAGGCTCAACTGATCACCAATCTGTGTCAGGCTCCCCACCGCAACATAATCAAAACCGGTCCTTTCAGCAATTCGGGCAAGAACGTCAGGCACCGGAGGCCAGGATCCTTGATAGTCCACAATTGCTTCTGCTTCATCACGCGAAAGCATGGTGAGAGTTTTGGAATCAAGTTCATTCTGCAGTGACAGGTCTGCCTGGTTTGTCATGCTCTGAGGGTCAGGGGCATTGATTTTAAAAGGGAGGAAGGCTGTATTCTGATCTGCGGCCTGCGTATATGCCGGTGCCAGCAAGACCAGCACAACAAGTATTGAAATAATTGATGTGATATACGTTTTCGGACAGAACGAAAAATTCGATTTCACCTGCATAAGCCAGTCCTTGTAGAAATTCAGATCGTCTTGATATAGAGCTTCAGGCAGAGCAATTACTTCACAATGTATGAGAAGGCCTGAATATAATTCGAGCCATTATGCCATGTTCGCTAAAGAGTTGCAAAGCAATTCATGGTTCTGTTCTATTGAAGAAGTTCAGCAACCTTTTCATTCAGATGTTCCGCCAGTTCCTGCTTATCTTTCGGCTTGTATCCGGTCGTTGAAATTGGAGCACCAATACGTATGATTATTTCACCGGAATTTGCCAATAGTTTGCCTTTTGGAAGAATTTCATATGTTCCGATAAATCCTATGGGGACTACCGGAACTCCAGCCTTGATGGCAAGGGTGATTGCCCCGGTTTTAAAAGGGTGCAGCCTGCCGTCAGGACTTCGTGTTCCTTCCGGGAAAATGAGAACAGAAGTTCCCCTTGCGATCTGTTTAGCGGCCTTGTTCAGACTTTTGAGAGCTTCCCTCCCATGGGAACGATCAATCGGAATAATACCGGACCGGAGCATTGCTTTTCCGAAAAAAGGTATCCGGAAGAGTTCTTTTTTGGCGATCCAGCGGAAACCGTGGGGGAAATAGCCCTGGAAACTGAAAATATCGAATTGGCTGACATGGTTTCCAACAAAGATATATGTCTGGTCAGGTACAAGATTGTCCCTGCCTTCTATCCGAACACCGACGTTGGCGATTCTGCAGATCGACTTCCCCCAGTTTTGCGGAAAAACCTGGACCTTGAGTTCTGATTTCCTGATCAACATGATGTCGATTAAAGTCAGTATGCTGAACATGATCGTGATCGGCAGAGAAACTATGATCAAAAAAGCGGCGCGGATGTACTGTATCGGGGACATATGTATAATAGTTTGTCGGTAAAGAATTTTATTTTAATCTTTAACGGGCTGTTGCCCAAATAAATGAGCGTCGTGTGGTCTACGCCACACCTCTACAAAAAAGGCACCCGTGTCTCTTGGCCCTTCGGGGCCATCCTCCGCTCCTCAAAGCTGCCGGGATTTTAAAAACTCAGACACCGCTTGATCAAGCCACACTGTTACGCTCAAACAGTCTGAGTCTTCGCTTACCTCAAAATCCTTTTTCGGCATCTTCTGTGGTGCTCGGCTAGAGCCAATGGGAACTTGTAATGTGGTCCCTATCAGGGCCGGCCAAAGCCGGATCCTCTGGTTCCGGTTCGTCAAAGTGTATCAACAAAGCAAAACATGAGTAAATTACCGTTTCTTATACTGTAGATACCTGCCGGTTGTCAAAGGGGGAGAAAGTAAAGGAAGGAAAGGAAGCCAGCCTGATAAAGTTATCTAATGGACAGAAAATTCATTGTGGTCAGTTTTGGAGAAAATTCTGTTGTGGAGTAAAATAAATGTGTAGTATTGAAAATACTGGGGATTCTCCTATCCGAGAATAAAAGAGGATGGCTGGAAATGTTTTCAGATATGGTTACGGATTTGAACCGTTCGATTATGCCGGAACCTGTATCCCTGGCAAAACGTTTTGATATAGCGATAACCAAAAAACTGGGGGTTGTCCAGCTGCCCCCGGCGTTCTGGATGAAGGACCCGAAAATAAATCCTCGCTCGGATCATCTGCTATGGGCGGCACTCCTGGTTCTTGACCGCAAGAGGATAGAACTGGCCATGTCGGTAATCGCTGTTGAAATTTCAGAGGCGTCCCATACCGCAAATTCTGAAAACCAGGATCTGGCAGCACAAAGAGGGAGAGATTTAATAGATCAGTTACTGCATCAGATTCACGAACCTGGAACACGTAAGGAATTCGAACTCAAACTACGAATGGTTTTGCCGGATTGGCTTGCCGAGGCTAAAAAGAATAGTCAATGAATGAGATTGAACTTACCCTTGGTATAGCTATCCTGCTTTCAACAGGGCTGTTGTCCGCCAAGCTTGTCCAGTTGGTCCGGCTTCCCTCGGTGACGGGTTTCATACTGGCCGGGCTTCTGCTGGGGCCGTCGTTTCTGGGGCTTGTTCCCATAGAAACAGTCGGATACCTGGAACATTTTACCCAGATTGCCCTGATGCTCATAGCCTTCGGCATAGGTGAACACATCGAACTGCGCCGCATGGGAGGGATAGTAAGTGACGTCGGCTATATAAGTATCGTCCAGGCGCTGGGAGCTTTTATTCTGGTGGCTGCCGGCACCTACGTGACCACTTTATTCATCGTGGGAAACAGTGCCACGCATCTCGATAATTTTATTCTCGCTGTATTGCTGGGAGCAGTAGCCGTAGCAACAGCTCCTGCCGCACTGCTCCATGTTGTACGTGAAATGGGAGCCAAAGGACCATTTACCTCAACCCTGATGGCGGTTGTCGCCGTTGATGACGGTATTGCCATTATGATATTTGGCATGACAATGTCCGTAGCCCATCAACTTGCCGGGCCGGGAACTCTTTCCCCTCTGCATGCTGTCTGGGAGTGTATATATGAGATCGTGTTTTCGCTGGGCATCGGGGTCGTCACCGGGCTTCTCATAGATTTTGTTCTCAACAAGTTGCATAACAGGGGTGAAATGCTCACGGCAGGCTTGGCACTCCTCCTTATGTGCGGGGAAATCACCCGCTTTATGGAGATGTCTCCGCTGCTTGCCGGAATGGCCGCCGGGTTTACCATCATTAACCGGGCGGAGAGGGATGTCCGTCTTTTTCGGGCCCTCAACGCATTTGAACCACCCATATATGTACTGTTTTTCACCCTGGCAGGACTGCATCTTGATCTCAGTGCGTTAAAACTGGCCGGCTGGATCGGGCTTGTATATTTTGTCACACGGCTTATCGGCAAGTATGCGGGGACGTGGCTGGGCGCGGTTATGTCTGATTCGTCCGCGATAGTTCGAAAATATCTGGGCCTGGCTCTGATTCCCCAGGCAGGCGTGGCCATCGGTCTTGTAATTATGATCAGCAATGACCCCCGGCTTACAGCCTGGTCAACAGTGATCACTCCGGTCATTCTGGCCGGTGTTGTTTTTTCTGAACTGTTGGGACCGCTCCTGGTCCGTTATACTATAGAAAAGGCAGGAGAGGGAGAAAGGGTCCAGAAACATCCTGAATGTGGCGATCGAGGTTTTTGGGCCTGCAGGTTTTGGCTCAGAAGCCCCGAGGGAATAAGTTTACCCCCATGGGACGGGGACAGACTGCATCCCGCTTCCAATCCTTCCGGTATAGTTGTGTTCGGTGCTACTCATTTCGCTATTGTAAGGGGGGTGGCCAGAGTCGCGACAATACTTTCGCATCATTACCATTCTCTTCCCATGTCGATAAGGATACTTGATCCGTCAGAGATGGACAGTTACAGGCATAGTGATCATGAATCGATGTTTATGGCCGAGACCGACGAGGTCAAAAGCCTAGGCTACCCTCTCAAAACCGAGGTTGTTTTTGATGACCCCGACTCGGGACTGGTCTCATCTGTTGAATACAATGATGCACGTGCAGTTGTTCTGGGTTTTCCTGTTGGGGGTAATCCCCGCGAATTTCAGAAAACACTTGATAGGGTCGCGTCACACATTTCCTGCCCGCTTATTGCCGTTCGTTTTGTGGGAACATTCAAGTGCGACCGGATACTCGTCCCCTTCCTGTCTCCGTATGAACTGGATGATCTGCTGCCGGTTCTGGAGGCCATGGCAATGACAAACATGCCGCGGATAACCTTTATGCATCTCCTCCATTTTGACAGCAGTAAAGAGGAAATGACCACCAGTGAAAAGTTGCTGCAGGAATGGCTGGCTGACAACTTTTTTGATATCCAGACCAGGTACATGGTAGAGGCCGTTGAATCACGCCTTGAACGTATTCTGCAGGAAGCCGTGTATCATGACCTCATAATCATGAACGCCACACATCGTTACGGCCTGCAGAGGATGTTTTTCGGCGCATTGTCTAACAGTGTAGTGCAGAATTGCCATCGTTCCGTAATGGTAGTGTATACTCCGGGTGAGCACCCGGAATATCCTATGGAATAAGGGAACAACGAGGAGCTGAATTGTAAAAGGCTCAATTAGGGAGTATTCATATTTGGAAGGTGATATATGGGGATAGAGATTGAACGGAAATTTCTGGTGAACGGTACTGGCTGGAAAAAAACAGGACAGGGTTCCAGGTACCGCCAGGGTTACTTGTCATTGGATCCGGATAGAACTGTCAGGGTCAGGACAGTCGGGGATAAAGGGTATTTGACGGTGAAAGGCAAGACCAGCGGTATTGTCCGCCGGGAATATGAATATGAGGTCCCTTATGCAGATGCCGTTGTCCTGCTTGATAAGCTCTGCATAAAACCTTTGATCGAAAAAGACAGGTACCGGGTGGATTCCGGGGGACTTGTCTGGGAGATTGATGAATTTTTCGGTGAGAACAGCGGACTGATCATTGCGGAAGTTGAACTGGAGACTGAAGAACAGGAGTTTTCAGCACCGGAATGGATTGGGGAGGAAGTAAGCGGTGATGCCAGATATTATAACGCGTCACTTGTGGAGAACCCATGGCCGAAGTGGAAGGTTTGAGCTGAAAAGACAGAGGGTTAAATAAGTGGAAACATTGTCCGCGCAACAATACATCAGCGGGTTCGATCCGCATTTCAGTATTTTTTATGAACTGATGGCCTTCAGGGTACGGGAGGTTCTTCTCGTCTCCAGTACGTATGACGCCTATATTATGGAAGAGGACGGCAGTCTTGCCATCAAGATCATCAATGAATACCGGGGGCTCAACTTAAGTCAGCCGCCCAGGATAACAAGTGTTTCAACGGTGGAGCAGGCCCTTGGGCTGTTGGAAAAAAGAAACTTTGACCTTATCATAACCATGCCGCATCTGGGCGAGATGGATTGTAACGCCTTCGCTGAAAAGGTTAAGGAAATGCACCCTGACCTCTCTGTTATTCTCCTGGCGCACAGTGTCCAGGATGCTGTATCGCGTTTTGGCGGAAACGCTCCAAGTTTCATAGACGATACCTATGTCTGGTGCTGTGATTCAGATACTCTTCTTGCCATCGTCAAGAATGTGGAAGACAGGAAAAATGTTGATTTTGACACACAGAAGGCCATGGTCAGGGTTATTTTACTCGTTGAAGATTCACCGCTGTATCGTTCGCAAATCCTGCCGATTCTTTATGAAGAACTTGTTAAACAAACCCAGGCAGTACTTGACGAGGGACTTAATGAACAGCACCGTCTCCTGAAAATGCGGGCACGGCCGAAAATTCTGACTGCAGAAACATACGAGGAGGCCTTCGACCTTTTTACACGGTATCAGCAGAATATATTCGGGGTGATCTCGGATGTCCGATTTTCAAAAAACGGTACGGTTGTAAAAGACGCAGGCATTCAGCTTATGCGTTCGATTCGCCGCTTAGTGCCCGATTTGCCAATTCTTATGCTGAGCACGGAACAGGCAAATCTCAAGAAAGCCAGAAAGATTCCGGTTGAATTTGCCCGTAAAAATACATCAACCCTGCGTGACAATGTCCACGCTTTTTTCATGAATTACCTCGGTTTTGGTGACTTCGTATTCCGTATGACCGATGAAAAGGAGGTAGGCAGGGCGTCCAACATGTATGAGTTTGAGCAGTCGTTGGAAAAAATTCCAGATGAATCGCTCATATACCATGCCAAGAGCAATCATCTCTCAAACTGGGTCATGGCCAGGGTCGAGGTGGCACTTGCTTCCCGGCTGCACAAGAATCATTTTGACAAGATTACCAATCCTCAGGATTTGCGTGATGATATCCTTTTTAAAGTACATGCCCTCCGCAAGCTGAGGCAAAGAGGGATTGTCGCTCGATTTGTCAGGGACGCCTACGATCCCGAGATAATGGATTTTGTTCGTATCGGTAATGGCTCCATGGGCGGGAAGGCCAGGGGAATAGCCTTTATCACTTCACAGTTGCAGCAGGTTTTCCGGCAGGAATCAATTTTTACCGAGATTATGGTCTGTATTCCGCAGACATGCGTTATTACGACTGACGGGTTTAATGACTTTATCACACAAAATGAGTTTAAATATGTTGATGGCATGAGTGATGAAGAAGTTGCAGGGGCTTTTCTGAGTGGTGAGATGCCTGAATGGTTGGTAGGGGACCTGAGGTGTTACCTCGGTAAAATTAATTACCCGTTGTCGGTCCGTTCTTCAAGCATGTTGGAGGATGCGCAATTTCGACCCTATGCGGGTCTGTATACAACCTACATGGTTCCGAATTCTGATACTGATTTTGAAGTTCGACTCGGCCAGCTCATTCAGGCAGTAAAGCTCGTTTTTGCCTCCACCTGGTTTGAGAGCCCCCGTGCTTTTTCCCGTTCTATCGGTTTAAGCGAAGAGGACAGTATGGCTGTTATCATCCAACAGCTTGCAGGGCAGAAGTATGGAGACTATTTTTATCCCGCTGTTTCCGGTGTTGCCCAGAGTTATAATTTTTACCCTGTAGCACCTATGAAGGCGGAAGACGGGATAGCACATATTGCCCTTGGATTCGGAAAAACAGTCGTTGAAGGCGAACAGAGCCTGCGTTTTTCTCCGGGATACCCGGAAAATCTACCCCAGTTTTCCACAACGGATGACATATTAAAAAATTCCCAGCACTGGTTTTACAGTCTTGACTATTCAGCATCTGCAGTTTTCTCAAGGGATGACTCCAATCTTGTCCGGCGGGAAATATTTGATGCGTCTGAAGAATTCCCTGTCAGTCTGCTGTGCAGTACATATTTCCCAGATGAGCACCGCATCCGTGATGCTGATCTCCCTGGCAGAAAAGTGCTGACCTTTGCTCCCGTCCTTAAATACAGATTTTTCCCCCTGTCCGAGGCCATAACTGAATTGCTTGCCATGGGAAGGGAGGGAATGGGATGCGAGGTCGAAATCGAGTACGCGGTTGACCTGCATGAGGACCCGGACAAAAATACTTTTTATTTTTTGCAGATACGCCCTATCGTCACCGGAAGCGAAAGACGGGATGTACAAATCACCGATAGTGATCGGCAAAATGCCCTATTGTACTCTGATAAAGCCCTTGGCCATGGCATCTATTCTTCCATGTATGATATTGTGTATGTTAAGCCTGATTGTTTCGATACCGCAATTACCCGGGACATTGTTAGTGAAATTGGCAGGCTGAATCGGCCTCTGCATAAAGAGAACAAGCCGTACCTGCTGCTGGGTCCCGGAAGATGGGGCACTGCAGACCCCTGGCTCGGTATACCCGTGCAGTGGGGAGATATCTCGGGTGTGGGCGCCATGGTTGAGGTTCGCGGATGCGGAGTGGATGCCGAACCATCCCAGGGGACGCATTTTTTTCAGAATATCACGTCACTCCAGATACCGTATCTGGTGATTGAAGATGAAATATGCGAAGAAATTGATGATGATGCAGGCGGGGTAAACTGGAAATGGCTTCGCAAACAAAAAACCGCCCAGGAACTGAAGTATGTACGTCATATCAGGCTTAAGAACCCTTTTACCCTCAAGGTTAACGGGCAGGCTGCAGAGGCGGTTGGAACTTATGACAATAAAAAGAAATAATGAGAGCAGGTCAGCAAATGGAAAAGATACTCCCCTCTATTGTACAGCGTGATCCACAGCAAAAAGAGTTTCACCAGGCAGTTCAGGAGGTGATACTCACGGTACAACCAGTGCTGGACCGTAATCCGGAATTCAGGAAACAGGCGGTATTGGAAAGAATGACAGAACCGGAACGGGTGATCATGTTTCGGGTTCCCTGGGTTGATGACCAGGGACAGGTGCGTGTTAACCGGGGGTTCCGGGTTGAGATGAATTCGGCAATCGGTCCGTACAAAGGCGGGCTCCGGTTTCATCCCTCTGTAACCCTTTCAATCATCAAGTTTCTGGCTTTCGAACAGGTATTTAAAAATAGTTTGACCACCCTGGCGATGGGAGGTGGAAAAGGGGGGTCTGACTTTAACCCCAAAGGTCGTTCTGATGGTGAAGTGATGAGATTCTGCCAGGGCTTTATGGCGGAACTGTTCCGGCATATAGGTCCGAACACGGACATCCCGGCCGGAGATATCGGGGTAGGTGCCCGGGAGATCGGTTATCTGTTCGGAATGTACAAGAAACTGCGTAACGAATTCACCGGTGTGCTGACCGGCAAGAGTCTTGCCTGGGGAGGCAGCCTGATTCGTCCCGAGGCAACCGGGTATGGAGTGGTGTACTTTGCAGCCCGGATGCTGCAGGTAAGGGGACAAACATTTGAAGGGAAAACCTGCCTGGTGTCCGGTTCAGGTAATGTGGCACAGTTTGCAACAGAAAAAATTCTTGAACTCGGCGGCCGGGTGGTAACCCTTTCCGACTCGTCCGGATATATTTATGATGGAGAAGGAATTGATAAAGAGAAACTTGAATTTGTCAAACAGCTGAAAAATTTCAAACGCGGGCGGATAAATGAGTACGTGGAGAAGTATCATGGGGCAGAGTATACCGAAGTGGACCCGTCCCTGGATCATAATCCCCTGTGGGCCCATCAAGCAGATTGCGCCATACCATGCGCTACTGAGAATGAAATTAATGAGCAGGATGGTATCAATCTCATTGAGAGCGGTGTGACTCTTGTGAGTGAAGGGGCAAATATGCCGTCCACACCAGGAGCTGTAAAGGTGTTTCTGGACAATAATATAATGTATGGCCCGGGTAAGGCTGCCAATGCAGGGGGAGTTGCAGTTTCAGGGCTGGAGATGGCGCAAAATTCCATGCGCCTTCACTGGCCGAGGGAGGAGGTTGACGAACGGCTGCAGCAGATAATGGAATCGATCCATCAGACCTGTTTGGACGCGGCGGCGGAATACGGGCTGCAGGAAAATTATCTCGCAGGGGCAAATATTGCCGGATTTGTTAAAGTGGTGAATGCCATGCTGGATCAGGGTCTGGTTTAATGTGCATTGTTCATGACCATTATTGAAACACTCATTAATTCTTTGGAAGAGTGGAACAAATGATAGCAACAGGTAGTAATTGAGAAAAACTGATGGCAATTCATGAGCAACCGGGCAGGCCGGAAGAGATGAAATTTGACAGCGACCTCGAGCAATATTTTGTCGACATCAGTGTTGGTTGCCCGTACGGTCTGGATCAGCTTGCCGTGTACCACCAGGCGATGTTTACTTCCATTGGCGATGACACAATGGGAATGTTTTTTGAAAACGGATATCGGCGTAACGGTAACTGCATATACTCAATGCGCTGCCCGAAGTGTAAAGCCTGTGTGCCAATCAGGATGAGGCCGGAGAAATTTGTGCCCAACCGCAACCAGCGAAGGGTTTTGAAAAAAAACAGTGATGTGAGTGTCGGGGTTGCACCTTTACGGATGAGCCGGGAAAACATAGCTCTTCTTGACAAGTACTTGAAAGTACGTTTTCCGCAAGGAAAAAGCACGGCCGAGGAATACTATGCCGGATTTTTCATCAGTGCCATCAGCCGCTGTTTTGAGATTCGTTACAGGCTGGACGATAAGCTTATCGGTGTTGCCATAGTTGACGGTTCTGAAAAATGGCTTAATGCCGTGTATTTTTACTTCGACCAGGAAGAGGCGAAACGCAGCCCGGGAACCATGAATATCCTTAACCTGATCAACTTCTGCACCAGGCACAACATTCCGCTCCTCTATCTCGGTTATTATATAGAACAGGTTCAGTCCATGCGCTACAAGGCGGCATTTAAACCACATGAACTGTTGGTAAAAGGAAAGTGGCAGGCCGAGGGGAAAAGTTCCGTGTAATTGAAGAGGTGTGAAGACAATTCTATCAACTCTTTCACACTTTATATTAATCTGATTTTATAGTACAAACAGAACCCTTTAGGAAAAAAAGTTACAGGTCCAGGGCTATGGTAGAACCTTGTTCCGGCAATAAGGATTTTTGACAGGCAGTACAAAAAAGAGGAAAAGAATGAAAAAGGCTTTAATAACGGGTGTTACAGGCCAGGATGGCGCCTATCTTGCGGACTTTCTTTTAGGGAAAGGATACGAGGTGCATGGAATCAAACGAAGGGCCTCACTTTTTAATACCGATCGCATTGATCATCTATATCAGGATCCCCACGAAAAGAACAGGCGCTTTGCGCTTCATTACGGAGATTTGACTGATGCCACCAATCTGATACGCATTATTCAGGAGGTGCAGCCGGATGAGATCTATAACCTGGCCGCACAGAGTCATGTGGCGGTTTCTTTTGAAACACCTGAATATACGGCAAACAGTGATGCATTGGGAACGTTGAGAGTACTCGAGGCTATCCGCATCCTGGGCCTTGAGAAAAAAACCCGTTTTTATCAGGCCTCGACGTCAGAGTTATATGGTAAGGTTCAGGAAACTCCTCAGACTGAGAAAACTCCGTTTTATCCTCGCTCACCCTACGCTGTTGCCAAGCTTTATTCTTTCTGGATAGCAGTGAATTATCGTGAAGCCTACAATATGTATTGCTGCAACGGTATTCTTTTTAACCATGAATCTCCGGTTCGTGGAGAGACATTTGTTACCAGAAAAATTACTCGGGCACTTGCCCGGATCAAAATCGGTCTTCAGGATGCTCTTTACCTGGGTAACCTCAATGCAAAGCGGGACTGGGGCCATGCCAGGGACTTTGTTGAAATGCAGTGGTTGATGCTCCAACAGGACGAGCCTGAAGACTTTGTGATTGCAACCGGCATCCAGCATTCTGTTCGTGAATTTGTCGATGTGGCTGCCCAAGAACTTGACATGGAAATTACCTGGAAAGGGGAAGGATTAGAGGAAAAAGGAATTGATGCCGCTACCGGTCGGGAGATAATTCATATTGATCCCCGCTATTTCAGGCCGACGGAAGTGGACACCCTGCTTGGTGATCCAACAAAGGCAAAAGAAAAACTTGGTTGGGTGCCAAAGGTTTCCTTTGAAAGCCTTGTAAAAGAAATGGTTGTTGAGGACCTGAAACTTGCAGAGCGTGACAATATAGTCAGTCAAAAGGGATACAAGGCATATAATTATTTTGAGTAAATATTGGTTTAAGGAGAGGTGCAAGGAGTGAGGAGCAGGAAAAATGGATAATCACTCTAAAATTTATGTTGCCGGGCACAGGGGACTTGTCGGTTCGGCAATCTGTCGGCTTCTTCATCGTGAAGGCTACAGTAATATTGTAACAGCCACTCACAAACAACTCGATCTCACTAATCAGGAGGCTGTCCGTGCTTTTTTTCAAACCGAGCAGCCGGAATTTGTCTTTCTTTCAGCAGCCAAAGTGGGCGGAATAAACGCCAATGACACCTATCCTGCGGACTTCATCAGGGATAACCTGCTGATACAGACCAATATTATTGATGCAGCGTATCATAATGATGCCCGAAAGCTTCTTTTTTTAGGGTCTTCCTGTATATACCCGAAGCTTGCTCCTCAACCAATGAAAGAGGAGTACCTGCTCACTGATGAATTGGAGCCCACCAACGAATGGTACGCAATCGCCAAGATAGCAGGTATCAAAATGTGCCAGGCTTATCATAAACAGTATGGATTTAATGCCATCAGCCTGATGCCTACAAACCTGTATGGACCTGGAGATAATTTTGATCTGCAGAACTCACATGTCCTGCCTGCCCTCATCAGAAAATTTCATGAAGCAAAGGCAGATGGTCGCAATGAAGTGGAAGTATGGGGAACCGGACAACCGAAACGGGAATTTCTCCATGTTGATGACCTCGCTTCAGCCTGCCTGTTCCTCATGGAAAAATACAATTCCCCGGAAATTATTAATGTGGGAACGGGTCAGGAAGTGACCATCGGAGAGCTTGCTTCCATGGTGAAAGATATTGTCGGATTTCAGGGAACTGTTCTTTATAATACGGAAATGCCTGACGGGACGCCGCGAAAGCTTCTTGATGTTTCACGTCTGCAGGCACTGGGTTGGAGTCCGCAGGTAAAGCTTGAGGCCGGTATTCAGGAAACCTATGAATGGTTCGTCGCGCACCTGGGTGAAGCACGGTGTTGATCTGTAAAGGTCGGATGAAAGAAAAGAACGGCTTTATAAAGAAAATCAAATAATGCATTCTGCATGATTCATTTCTGATAAATTGCGATTTTAAATGGTTAAGTTACTTGTATTTGTAAACCGGATCGTTTCCCAGCGGCATCTTATATATTCTCTTGCCAGGCGTGAGGTGAAGAATCAGTATGTGGGGTCAGCCCTTGGTATTGTCTGGACATTTATCCAGCCAATGGTCATGATTTTTGTGTTCTGGTTCGTTTTCAGTATCGGCTTCAAAGTAATGCCTGTGGAGGACGTTCCTTTTGTCGTGTGGTTAACTGCAGGTATGGCTCCATGGTTTTTGTTCTCGGAGATTCTCAACGGATCGGTTGGTGTTGTGGTAAGCAATGCCCACCTGATCAAAAAAACAATTTTTCCTTCAGAAATACTGCCGATCGTCAAGCTCGTGTCCTCGTTGGTGACCCATTGTGTTTTTATGGGGCTGCTGATTGTTTTGATGTTGCTGTATCGACTGCCCTTTAACTGGTATGTTCTTCAGTTTTTTTATTATGTTTTTTGTCTTTCGGTCCTGGCACTAGGTATAGGCTGGGCCGTATCGGCACTCAATGCTTTTATAAGGGATGTCGGTCAGGTTGTGGCAGTTGTCCTCCAGATCGGTTTCTGGGCGACACCGATTTTCTGGGACATCAATATCATGCCGGAAAAAGTTCATACCCTGCTGAAACTTAATCCTGTTTATTACGTAATCCAGGGCTATCGGGACTCGTTCATATCGTTTGTGCCTTTCTGGCACCATGGGTTATATACTCTCTATTTCTGGTCTTTTTCATTGCTGTGTCTGTTGGGAGGAGTCTTTGTTTTTAAAAAATTGAAGGTACAGTTTGCTGACGTACTTTAGCAGGTTTATTTTTTATGACTCATACTGCAATATCACTTGAGAATATAACAAAGAAGTACTGCCTTTATCGGAGAAGGATCCATAGAGTGATGGAGACCTTTCATCCTGCCCGGAAGATATACCACCGGCCGTTTTACGCGCTCCAGGATTTTAATCTTGACGTCAGAATAAATGAGTCGGTGGGCATTATTGGACGCAACGGATCTGGAAAGTCAACGTTGTTGCAACTCATTTGCGGGATATTAAGTCCAACAGCAGGAAATTTGCAGATCAATGGAAGGGTTTCAGCACTTTTAGAGCTTGGCGCAGGATTTAACCCGGAGTTTACCGGTCGTGAAAATGTCTATCTGAACACCTCGATAATGGGTCTGACAAAAGAGGAAACTGATGCGAAGTTTGACCACATTGCCGAGTTTGCTGATATTGGTGATTTTATCGACCGGCCGGTAAAAATGTACTCAAGCGGAATGTATGTCCGCCTGGCATTTGCCACTGCTATCAGCATTGAACCTGATATTCTTATTGTTGACGAAGCACTGGCGGTTGGTGATATTTTTTTCCAGCAGAAATGTGTAAAACATATGAAAGAGATGATCAAGTCATGCACCATTATCGTAGTTTCACATGACATGCACGCTGTATCCAATCTCTGTGACCGGGTAGTTCTCATTGAAGGCGGGAAAAAAGTGTTTGACGGGCAGACCGCCGAGGGAATAGCTCTTTATACAAGACTTGTCCATGATGAGCTTTTTGACCGGCGGGAATCATTTAGACCTGCTCAGGATAATCTACCGGAAGACATTATCAAAAAGATCCATACCCGTGAACCGGATGTTGATGAATGGCCGTATATTGACGCCGAATCGCTGGGTGGCGGAGGAGATGTTTCCATACACAAGGCTTCAATGACCAAGAATGGTGAAGTGTTCAAAACCATTGAGAAAGGTGAAATAGTCACTGTCCGCATGCTCGTGCATGCCAAGCGGTTACTTGAGGAGGTAATATTCGGTTATACTGTGAAGGATAGAGTGGGAGTTGCCCTGTTCGGGGAAAACAGCGTGTCGCTGCTCGATAAGCCCCTGAGTCTTAAAGCGGGCTTTTCGGTGGTGACATTTCAGTTTGAATGGCCGGAAGTATGTGCCCAGGAATACACACTGACACTGGGGATTGGCGAAGGGGATCACCCCTTTGATCATACAGTTCAGTGTTGGGCACATAACATATTCTCTGTTGCCGCGATTACACCCGGTGAGTACTTTCATGGTATTTTTAATAATCCCTTGAAGCAAATCTCCGTGGATCAGATCAGTTAAAGCATTTGCCGAGTATATGGAATATTGGATAGCAGGTCGCGATACATCCG
Source organism: uncultured Desulfobulbaceae bacterium (assembly GCA_947259225.1). GTDB lineage: Bacteria > Desulfobacterota > Desulfobulbia > Desulfobulbales > Desulfobulbaceae > UBA10518. Next base: position 25,039 of record CAMYLK010000020.1, read on the forward strand.
AAGATATTCTGGAATATCTCAAAGCGTGGAGCGCTTCATTCGACAAAACACCCATAGTCTGTTTTGATTATTTTGACACTCTTGTTGTCCGTCAGGTAGAACCGGAGCATACCAAACGTTTGGCTTCCCGCCTGCTCTCGTTTTTGCTTCTTGGAAATGTACCCTGGCAGGAAATATACAGCTATCGTCGGGAAATCGAGAAACAGCTGTGCACTATCAGCTCTGAAAACGGTGGTGAGCCGGAATTTCACTTTACTGATTTCGGGCTGCATCTTTACAGGGAATTGTCACAACAAAACAGGGATTACCTCGCGTTAAGCGACGACGAGTCATTTTTTCGGATCCTGCTTGACATAGAAGTTGCGGTGGAAATAGCCGTTCAACTGGTTCATGACGAAATTTTCAAGGTTTTACAGCAGGTAAAAGCCAATAATTTCACCACTGTTCTTGTTTCTGACTTCTACCTGCCGGAAAGCTATTTCAGGAAAATGCTCAGCGCGCATGCTCTTGATGAGTACATCGATCATACTTTTGTTTCAGTAGATCATGGTATGATGAAAGGAACAGGAAAGATGTACCATAAAATATGTGGTGAGCTTGGCTGCAGTTTTGAAGACATGATTATGATTGGCGACAACCTGCACGCTGACGTCAACATGGCCCGAGAGCAGGGTATAAGGACCATTCACATACAAAACCCGGCCCAGCAGGAATTTTATAAACAATGGTCGCAGGAGGAACGGCAAACATCCTCTTATGCAGAACAGCAGTTTGCACGTGCCTTTGAACGTAAAGGTCTTTTTCCGGAACTCGGCTACAGCCTTTGGTTCTTCATCTGCAAACTGTTTAACAGAATGGTAGATGAACGTGTGGAGGACATTTTCTTTTTTTCCAAAGAGGGTCAGTTCCTTAAAATTCTTTTTGATCAATTCCAACGGGCAGTTTATGGCCACCGTGTTGTCCGTTCCCATTATATTCTGGTTTCCCGCAAGTCGACTTTCCTGGCCTCCTTAAGGCCTCTTGAAGATGAAGATTTTCTTCGCTTATTCGACCATTACAGGGACATATCTTTACGGGAATTTCTGCTCAGCCTGAATTTTACAGAAGATTTTTCTGAAAAACTGTGCAGGGAACTGGAGCTGGATTCCACTACTCGTTTTCCCGATTTGAAAAACCGGCCGGAGTTTAGAGTGGTGTGTGACTCGGAGGTTTTCAGGCAGGAATATGAACGGGTCCGTCAGCAACAACGTCGTAACTTTCTCCAGTATCTCGACTCCTTTGAGGTGAAATACCGTGACAAGGGTTTGCATATTGTCGATGTGGGCTGGAAAGGCAGCATACAGGACAATATTTACTATATTCTTGACGGTGAGATTGAAATACAGGGATATTATATCGGTTCGCGTACAGCCACTGAACTGAGTTCGAATAACCAGAAAACGGGGATTCTCTTTTCAGACCGTCCTGTACCGTCGGGTTTTTTTAATGTATATAACAATAACAGGTCACTTCTGGAGATGATACTTGGTGCCACCCATGGGAGTGCCGATGCCTATTATACGAAACACGAACGACAAGAACTACAGCTAACCGGCAATCAAAGCGTATATTTAACAGCTCAGGGGCAGGATGCTGAGATTGAGGTGATTATTTTGGACCTGCCCGACGAGAGGCAGTTGTACGAGGAGGTAATCAGACCTCTACAGGAGGGTATTCTAAAGCTTGCCGGTAGATTGAACAAATCTTTTATCCTGTCAGAGTGTAACATTCCTGATGAAAGGTGGTTTGCCAGGCAACATGCCAGGGTCGTTTTTTACCCGATACGTGATGAGATTTCACAATTTGAAAAGTTGTACCATCTTGAAAATTTTGGAATATTTGAGTACTCAGATTTCCTGTCCGACACACAGATTACGTTGCGGCAGAGAATAAGGAATTTAAGGGAAGTTGTAAGAAACAGGGATATCCTGGAATCAGGAATATGGCCTCCGATTATATTAAATCGCCTCGGCTTGGGATTATTACAGAAAATCGACGGCACGCGAAGATATTACAAAGAGTTCTACCGGTAAGTCAGGCATAGATAATTTTTATAAGTGTTTGCTTACCGCTGAAGTTAAGCTACGAGTAAAACAAGAGAAGTTGCCGGAAGGACGTTGGTATTGCAGAACGGCCAGAAAAAGCCGACATAAAGCTCTCTGGCAGTCTTTTATCTGTCCCTGGAGATAAATAAATTTTCACATACAGGCAAAAATCAGTCTCCTCAATATCTGATAGAAAATTCAGGTAAGTGTAGACTCAGGCCAGTTTCTCGAATGAATATCCTGACCATTGTTCTTTATGAAAGTAGTAGTATTCTTGATTTTTGTAGTTCCAACATGCTCTACGATCCCAGGCCGATTATGTTGTTCTGTCAAACTGTAGAAGTGCAAAAAGCGTGAAAAGAAAAATTATTCTCCCTTCAGTTCTGTTTTGTCTCTCCATGGTCTGGTTCTACTGGGGAAGCTTTTGGTATCCTTCCGCGACACTTTATGTCAGCGGTTCTGTTGCCGACGTGCCGTCCAAAGTCGCTATTCAATGGGACTCCGGGCAGGGTTTGAATGGTTATGAATGGGAGAGATATCCTCTCAAATCCCTTCCAGATCGAAAGTTATCCGGAGGCATCCCTTTAACAATAACCCGAACCGGCCAGCATAATTCAGCTTCTTTAGGTGCAAAAGTTGTGCTCCGGGGTATTTCTGTTGACGGAAAAAATCAAACATTCTCCCCGGATGCATTACCTGACGGTATCCAGCTTGACGATGAGGGTATGCTCTTTTTCAAGAAAGACGGAGCATCACTGTTGCAGACGGTCAGCCCTGAAAGTCATCTACGGCTGGAGTTCCTGAAGTTTAATGGGGCCGGTGAAGTGGAGGTGTCGTTCGGTGATGAGGTAACCCGTCACGACCTTTATGCCCCTAATAATGAGAGTCAATGGGGGCGAAGGCATGCCAAGGTCGTTAATTCATGGTTCGTCGATGAAGAGGGAAGCTTTACCGTTAGCATGCCAATGCCGCGTTATCCGGTAAAGCTCTTGCGGGTTGACTCAAAAAATCAATTTCATGTCGAATCTGTCCGGGTGCAAACGCGGGATGGAAAAATTCTGCAGGTAACCGATGGGGTCCCCTGGAAGAACGGTATACATTTTTCCATGGAGGAAAATGATCGACAGCTCAGACAACATTTTTACCCCGATCGGTTTTTGCTGCAGATCATTTTTGCTCTTTTAACCACCTGGATTCTCCTGAAACTGATTACTTTAACAGGTCGCTTTCAGGGTATTAAAGACCTTTTTGTGAACGAAGAGAGGTGGATTTTCTGGTTGATGTTGATATTCAGCTGCATCTCTTTTGCTTTTTGGCATGCGGCCTTCTGGCCTGGAGTCACCTCAAATGATTCATTGGAAATATGGCGTGCGGCCCAGATACCAGGGATGTACCTGGGTGATCATCCTCCTCTGAACGTCATTTTCTATATATATTTGAGCTTGTTCTGGAACAATGTCGCCGTGGTTCCTTTATTCCAGAACCTCCTGACATCACTCCTGGTGGCATATGTCTTTTTTTCTCTTTACAGAAGAGGTTTGACTGTATACTGCCTGGCACCCTGTTACCTCCTCGTTGCATTTTCCCTGCCGGTAGGCCTGTATACGATCATTTTGTGGAAGGACGTACCATTTGCACTGTTAGTTATTTTACTCGGTTTTAAACTGGCGTGCCTGAATTACGACAGAGAAAGAAAGGCAGCAGCACAGATTTCCAAAAGAGAATGGGCAAGTCTGCTTGTCCTTACCCTCGCTCTCGTGGGATTCCGTCATAACGGAGTGCTCTATTTATTTGTTGTTCCTTTTGTTATGGTTCTTTTTGGAATTGTCCGGCTTCGTCTCTTCGCCTGTGCCGTTCTGTTGTTCGTGCTGCTGGCTGGAGGGGTAGCTTTTTTCTCAAATATCGGCAGTTCAGGTACTTCTGGATACCTGGCAGTTCAGACAAGGACATATCTGGCCCAGGCTGTTAATAAGGTTTCAGTCGACTATCTCAAGGAAAGCACCCGGAGATATTTGGGGATTTTTGATGTAAACCAGAAGGATGTGCAATGGGACCTGGTTCATCTTTGTATGTATGGCCGCTATGGAAATGATTTTTTAAGGCAACTGAGATGGAACGATGTCTATCCATATCTGCCTTTGCCAAAAAATAAGCTGATAAAGAAAATGAAGGATCTTGCCTGGAAACTATACTGGGCAAGTTACAGGAATCCCTGGGTTTATTTTTCTTGGAATCCGGTATACATGTTGTTCCTGTTCCCGGTGCTACCGTTGTTATACCGTAAATTGCCCATGTCATCTGTATTCAGCCTTTATATTTTTATACCGGTCGTGGTGCTTGTCTTTCTGGGTATTTCCAATTGGCGATATTATTTTTTCGCCCATTTCGCTTCTTATTTTCTTCTTCCTATGATTTTGACAGATATATCAAGCAGAAATAAAGAAAGAATATATCCGGTTGAAGTATAATGTGCTTGAATACATTTTTATGCCGCTAGTTTGATATAAATGTATCTGTAGAAACCCTGGGATGCTGCGTCAAACAGATAACGTCAAGTTTTTACATGAAAAATTCTGTGCGATTTTCTATCATTACTCCTAATTTCAACGGGGATCGGTTTTTAGAACAAACCTTGACCAGCGTTCTGCGTCAGCGGGATGATGGTGTTGAACTGGAGTATATTGTTGTAGATGGGAATAGCAGTGATGCTTCCCATGCTATTTTTGACAGCTATGCTGCTGGTATTGACACCCTGGTGATCGAGGATGATACAGGTCCGGCCAATGCTATCAACAAAGGGCTGGCGTTGGCAACCGGTGATATCGTTGCATGGCTGAATGCGGATGATATCTATTTGCCCGGCACATTACAACGCGTCGAACAAGCCTATGCCGGCAGACCTCATTCGGCGATGTATTTTGGCGGTTGCCAGATTGTAGGCGAATACGGAGAAGAAATACGAAGCGGGATAACCCGGTTCAAGGAGTTATTTTATCCCGTTTCTTCCCGTTTCACCTTTCAATGCATTAACTACCTCTCGCAACCTTCGTTGTTTTTCAGCCGACGGGCCTATGAATCAGGTGGTCCGATCCGGGAGGACATGGTCGCCGCCTGGGATTATGAATTTTTCCTTCGTTTGTGGCATGCCGGGGACGCAACTTATGTTCACGGGGGGCCTTTAGCAGCTTTTCGCTGGCACGAGCAGTCAATCAGCGGACAGAATTATGCAGTTCAATTTCAAGAGGAGTTCGAGGCTGCCCGTGCCGATGCCGGACGTTTCAGTCTGCAAACAGTCTGTCATTTTTTTGTTCGTTGGGCTATTGTAGGCATCTACTCTCTCATGGCCCGGTCGCGCAGAAGGAAAGGGAGCGGAAAATTATAAAATATTCAATATGATGAATGATTATGGAGAGAACTCGATTAACCTGCACCCTTAGACAGATCTCCCCCTTTCTGTCGTCACTGAAATATATACTGGTTATTTCTGTGCTGTCAGCCGGTGTTTTCTTTCTTTTTATACCTGCCAGTGTGAGGACGGAGGAGATAAACCGGATAATCCTGGATACTGATATTTCATCTGACGTGGATGATGTAGGAGCGGTTGCAGTACTGCATGCACTGGCCGATCAGCGAAAAGCCCAGATTCTTGGAATAATGGTCTCATCCGGCGACCCGTGGAGTGGAAACTGCCTGGATGCATTGAACACAAGTTTCGGACGGCCTGATATTCCCATAGGTGTTATTAAAGACCCGGCCGTAACGCATGTTTCCAAATATACACGATATATAGCCGAGAATTATCCAAATGACCTGTCGAAAGAAGACATTCTGGCGGCTGTCAGCCTTTATCGAAAGATTCTGGCAAGCCAGCCCGATCATTCCGTTACAGTTATCAGTATTGGATATCTGAGCAATCTTGACCGGTTGCTCAGGTCAGGGCCGGATGCGTTCAGTCCGCTGGATGGTAAAACCCTGGTGAAGAAAAAAGTTAAAAGGCTTGTCTGTATGGGGGGGGAGTTTCCTGAAGGGAGAGAATGGAACCTGTATCAGGATGCTGCTGCCTCTTCTTTTGTCGTTGCCCGATGGCCTGTAGCATTGGATTTCTGCGGGTTTGAGATCGGGCGAAGAATATTGACGGGCCAGGTGCTGCAGAATATATTAACGGACCACCCTCTCAAGAAATCCTATCAGCTCTTTAATAATTTAACCAATCGTCAAAGTTGGGATCAGGTTGCCGTGTTACAGGGAGTGATTGCTGAAACCTCGCCGGACAAGTACTGGGAGATGACCTCCCATGGGGTGGTGCAGGTCGATGCAAAAGGAAATAATTCGTGGAGGGCTGAAAAAAGCGGCCTGCACCGTTATATGCTATGGACGAGTAGAACAGAGCAGCTGACCCATGTCATTGATAAACTGATGTTTGCCGCTGCCGGGAGGGCGGTAAAACCTGAGCCTGAGTAGGGAAGAAAAGGGTTGCATGAGGGGTTGTACATGAAGCCGGCCGAAGATGGTAAATTTTTTTAATGCCATAATAATGGGATTGTATGCGCATAGGCATTAACACATTATTCCATGTTCCCGGAGACGTGGGGGGGATGGAAACATTTCTGCGGAGGACCCTGCGGGCGATGGCAGAGTGTTCCCCGAAGTATACCCTTGTTCTGTTTACATCCCTTGATAACGATTCTGTTCTGCGTGATGATTTGCTTCGTTTTCCGCAGATTGAATTTGTCCGGCTGAAATTCAGGGCATCAAAAAGGCCGCTTCGTATTCTGATGGAACAGTGTCTGCTGCCCCTTGCAGTAGCGAAATCCAAGGTGGATGTGTTGTGGTCACCCGGCTATACCGCGCCAGCTTTGTGTTCATGTCCCCAGGTATTGACCGTGCCTGATCTTCAGTATAAAAGTCATCCTGATGATATGAGTGTTTCAGAAAGAATAACACTTGATACGCTGGTTAAAGCAGCCTGTCGACGATGCAGGGCCGTCATTACTATATCTGAGTTTTCCAGAAGCGAAGTTGTACGGTACAATTTTGCTCCGGCCGACAAGGTACAGAGTGTCCATCTGGGGGTGGATGAAAAATTCGCAGTACCTGCTTCTGGAGAAAATCTGCCGGAAGGATTTATTTCCTCCTGTAAGGATGGTAAACCCTACATACTTTGCGTGGCCCACACTTATCCGCATAAAAATGTACACCTGCTTGTTGAGGCATATGCAAATATCCAGGACAAAATCCAGCATGATCTTGTTGTGGTCGGCAAACCGAGAAGGGGGGAAAACCTGGTTAGTCAGTCGATGCAACTGGTAAATGATCCCGGCCGGGTACATCGTCTCCAGGGTTTGGATTTTTCCAGCCTGAGATATCTGTTTCAGACGGCAGATTTTTTTGTTCTTCCTTCTGCATATGAGGGGTTCGGTCTTCCTGTCCTTGAAGCCATGATGTCTGGAACCCTGGTTATAACGAGTAATAAGGCCTCGATACCGGAAGTGGGCGGTAATCATGTGCTGTACTGTGACCCTATGACGGCCGAAAACCTTGCTGCGAAAATTCTTGAAGCTCTTTCTCTTGAGCAACATGAAAGGGAAGCTATCCAGTCTGCGGCCAGGTTAAGGGCCGCTTCATTCACCTGGGAAAAAACAGCACGTGAAACAATGCGTGTTTTGCAGGATACTGCAAGCAATTAATGAACCAGGAACAGCGAACGAAGAACCAGGAACAAGGAACAAAAAATAATGAAAGCTCTTATTTGTGGTGTTTCAGGTCAGGATGGGGCGTATCTTGCCCGTTTACTTCTTGAGAAAGGGTATGAGGTTTTCGGTTCATCACGGGATGCGCAGACCTGTTCTTTTTCAAACCTGGTGAAGCTTGGAATCAAGGATAAAATATCCATCGGTTCCCTGGCGATTAACGATTTTCGGAGTGTCCTGCAGATCCTTGACCAAGTGCAGCCGGATGAAATTTATAACCTGGCCGGGCAGAGTTCTGTAGGTTTGTCCTTTGAGCAACCCGTAGAGACATTAGAAAGCATCAGTATAGGGACTCTGAACCTGCTTGAGGCGGTAAGGTTTACCGGGAGAAAAGTCAGGGTTTATAATGCAGGTTCAAGTGAATGTTTCGGTGATACAGGAGGTGTCTCCGCCAACGAACAGACACCTTTTCGGCCGCGCAGCCCATATGCTGTGAGCAAGGCTTCGGCCTACTGGATAGTGGCCAATTACCGCGAGGCCTATGACATGTTTGCCTGCACCGGCATCTTGTTTAATCATGAATCTCCACTGCGTCCGCAACGATTTGTGACCAGGAAAATTGTTTCTGCTGCCTGCCGGATTGCCTCAGGTTCCAAGGAGCGATTACACCTGGGCAATATTTCCATCTCCCGGGACTGGGGGTGGGCTCCGGAGTATGTTGAAGCAATGTGGCTGATGCTGCAGCAGGATGAGCCGGAAGATTTTGTCATCGCAACCGGCTTTCCCCATAAACTGGAGACATTTATAGATTTTTCGTTTTCAGAATCAGGTCTTGACTGGCGGCAACATGTGGATATTGACCAGTCACTTTTGCGTCCGACAGATATCCTGGTTGGTTTCGGGGATCCCGGCAAGGCTAAAGAAAAACTTGGCTGGGAGGCAACGTATCAACTCAAGGATATCGTCCGCGTAATGATGAAAGCCGAATTAAGCGGAAAAGTTGTATAGGAGCCATTTCCTTGAACCAACCCATTAGTAAAATACATGATACGTTTGTCAGTTGATTTTATCGAACGGTGGCTTGGAAGTTTGACGGGCCCTGTTTTTATTTTCCTCGCTATCTTCCTCTGTGTACTTGTGGTTGGAGTTTTCCGGGATCGTTGGCTTAACAATAATCGGGCAGGTTCCGGTTATTTAACCGGTAGAGGTGGCAGCGGCACCAGGCTTGGAGTCACGCTGATTATATTGATGGCTGCACTCGCTGTCCTGGCAACCGGGTTAAGTGCTCCCCAGGTTATGATTGGTGATGAGGTCACCCATTATTACATGTTAACCAGCCAGGCGGAGATGCTGCCGCAACCAAATTTCTTCTCTCATATTCCATCCGGCTGGGGAGATGTGGAAATCCGCAGATATCCCCATTCTTTTTTCTGGCATTACCTTGGTGGAATAATTTTTCTCCTTACCGGCGGTTCCTTTGCGGCAATCCAGGTATATCAGGCTCTCTTTTTTGTTCAATTCCTTGTTGCGGGATATTTATTGGCACAAGGTCGGCATGGTGTCGAATCACGGTCGGCCCTGCTTTTTGTTCTAGTGCTGGCCTCTTTGCCGATGGCATTGATTTTTTCGGTGGCTTTTTATCAGGATATCCCCATGACGGCGCAGGTGGTAACGGCTTTTGTCTTCCTGGACAGGCGCCGCTGGCTGCCCGCAACTCTGTTTATTTGCCTGGCCATGGCCTTGAAGGTAAATGCATTTATTTTTATGCCGGCTTTTCTCCTGGTCCTCTTCGTTCGCTCTCTGCAATGGTATGGGGTTCGCAAAGCCATGAGTATTTCACTCTGCTCTCTGTTTATTATTGCCTGCTCAACCTGGATGCTTGGCAAGGCCATTAATGTTTATGCTGGGTCTTCTTTCTACCCGGTGGAAAAAGCAGAAAAAATTATCAAGAAAGTAACCGGGTTTAAAAGAGCCGACAGTCAAGCGGAACTGCAAAAAAAACAAGCAGTACAAAAAATAATGAAAAAACGTGGAGCAAAAGCCCCCATCATAGCAAATCATCCCGGAGATTTGCGAATTCCTGCCAATTATTTGATTTACGGCGGGCTGGTTTTCTGGCTGGTCTGTCTCGCATGGCTTATACAACAGCTGTGGCAGCGTTTTTTTGCCGGCAACGGCATGGAGGAGGGTGGTGGAACCGGGCCAACCTGGTGGTTATTTTTTGTGGGTGGCTGGTATACTCTTGTTACCGTCTTTCTGGTTCGTACTGCTCCTGATGCAAGATTTTTTCTGCCCGGGCTGCCTTTTCTTCTCCTGCCGCTGGTAGAAAAAACAGTACGCCTACCCCAGCCCAAGGTAATTCTGTCGCTTTTTGCTTCCCTGGCGATTATGCAGTCCGGTTATGTCCTTGCCAAAACATACAGTCTTCGCCAGGTTTTTCCGGAGTTGAAAGAAGCTATCAGTTATCTCGCGGATAATCCGCCGGCACCTGCAAGGATTTTTATGTATCCCGAGGGGAATTATCGGCTTTTCCCTGTGCCCCACGAATGGTACCTTGGGTATCATCTTCGTGATTTCTGGCGGGCGGACAACACAACACGGATCAATATGCTGCAGAGGTATAAAATCGGGGCTGTTGTCATAAAAAAGCATCTTGTTGCACCGGTTGACAAGGAAATAACTAACCTTGGTGTGTATCCGGATTATTTTGTGCAGGATATTAAAAAAGACAGTCGTTTTCAGAAGGTGTTTGGGAACAGCCGTGTTGTTATTTACAGTATTGCTGCGGAAAAATAATACGGACATGAGTTGTATAATATCCGCTTGTAAAGCCTACACTCTTTATAAAACCACCAATCAATGATCTCTCGTATTAAATCGATAAATCCAGTCTATTTTCTCATAACTTTCTTTTTTCTGTTTAAACTGAGTCATTTGTCGGTCCCGTACTTCTGGGACGAGCTTGGAGTTTATTCAAGGGCCGCACTGTATATGTTTGACCACCGGATCAGCCTCATGCCCGATGCTCTTCCAGGTGAGTTGTCCAGGGGGCATCCTTTGTTGTGTGCTGCGATTTTCGCTGCTGGATATAACATTATCGGCCCTCATGTCTGGGTCGGGCATTTAACCGCTCTCCTGTTCAGCTGCGCCTTGTTGTTTCTGCTGTACAGGTTCGCTGAGAAATTTTTCGGGCATGAAACCGCAATCCTTGCCCCTGTGTTGCTTGTCCTGCAGCCGGTGTTCATCGCCCAGTCATCCATGGTGCTGCCGGAGATTATGCTGTCGTTTTTCTGCACTTTATCGCTATATGCCTATTTGAACGGCAGGTTTTTTCAGCTTGCCCTGTTTTCAACCCTTGCGATCCTGGTCAAGGAAACTGCTGTTGCCCTGCCATTCTGTATAGGGCTGCTCGAGTTGATCAAGGCTTTCCGGAATGGGTTTGAGAAAAAAGATATTGTCAAGTTCTGTCTGATCTGTATGCCGCTGGCAGCCTGGATTCTCTTTCTTGTGATACAAAAGGTGCAGAATGGGTGGTTTTTCTTTCCCCTGCATAAGGCGTATGTTTCTTTTTCTCCTGCTTCGATCTGGCCAAGACTTGGCTATTATTTGAGCTTTTTGTTGAAAGGGCAGGGGCGGTATACATGGACTATCATGATACTGTTGTCTTGCTTACTGTTAGTATGGAGAAATAAAAATGAGGTCTTTACCAGAAAATTTATAGTCGAATATACTGGGCGCAGGAAGTGGCAGGTGGCTTTGATTGTAACTCTCTATATTCTTATTGCACTTCTCGTCTCAATCCTCAACTTTCATTTGGCCAGGTATGTCTTACTCGTCATGCCTGTACTCTGTATGCTGGTTGCGGCTGTTGTAATGTATCTGATTCAAAATGTGAAAAACCGGATGGTGACTGTTCTGATCCTGCTCTCCCTAACCATGCCTCTTCTTTATTATAAGGGAAGCAGTTTTAATGTTGATGCTGATATGAGTTATATTGATATTGTTGACGCGCAGAAAGAACTCACATCATATCTTAATACCGTTGCCGATGCTCATTCGAAAATAATAAGTGACTTTCCCGTGTACCACGGTTTAATTGAAAAGAGATCAGGATATTCTACCGTAGAATATGAGGAAATAGCTGGTTGCTCCAGTAAGGAAGATTTGCCGCAGGCAGATTATCTTATTTTTTCTCATCCGGGCAATTTAGAGTCCTGTAAACCTGATAAGCAGAAACATGAGCTGCTGAAAAAAACTCAATCGCCCTTTGCTAAATTTTTTCTCTATAAAAATGTTGAGGAGAAAAGAACTTATTGATAATATTAAAAATTCGACGCTACATTTTGAGATTACATGGGTAACCCCGTGGTAGCAGTTCGGTAGCCTTCAGGAGGAAAGGTGTACAAAGGTCTTCGCGTTGTAGTGGTGATGCCGGCATATAATGCCGAAAAAACAGTTGTGCAGACCCATCGGGAAATTATGGCCCAGGAGATTGTTGATGCAATCATCCTGGTCGATGATGCCAGTTCTGACAATACAGCGGAAATTGCGAGAGGACTGGATAGGGTTGAAGTTATTATCCATCCGGAAAACATGGGGTATGGCGCCAACCAGAAGACCTGCTATAAAGCGGCCCTTGACGCCGGGGGTGATATAGTTATCATGGTTCACCCTGATTACCAATATACTCCAAAACTTATTCCGGCAATGGCGTCATTGATTGCTAATGGCTTGTACTCCTGTGTGCTCGGTTCAAGGATTCTCGGCGGTTATGCCGTGCGGGACGGTATGCCTGTGTGGAAGTATGTTGCCAACAGGTTCTTAACTTTTTTTGAGAATATTATGATGAAAGCGAAATTGTCGGAATATCATACCGGTTACCGTGCTTTTTCGAGAGAATTACTCGAATCGATTGATCTTGCAGGGAATTCGGATGATTTCGTTTTCGATAATCAGATGCTGGCACAAATTATATGGGGGAATTACCCCATTGCTGAGATTACCTGCCCGACAAAATATTTTCCAGAAGCATCTTCCATTAACTTCATCAGGTCAACGCGTTATGGGATTGGTTGCATGACAACTGCTGTTTTGTTCCGGCTTGCCAGGATGGGGGTCGTCCGTCCAGCAATATTCAAGTAGATAGAAGACATGAAGGAAAACTCCGAACAAAGAATTATGAACGAAAATCACTGGGACATGATTATCAAACCGAAAACAGGCTGGTTTGATATTGATCTACGTGAACTGTGGCAATATAGGGATCTCGTCGGCATGTTTGTAAAACGTGATTTTGTCACGCTGTACAAGCAGACTGTTCTCGGCCCTCTCTGGTACATTATTCAGCCACTCGTAACAACGGTAATGTTCACGGTGATTTTCGGGCGGGTGGCCAAGATCCCCACAGACGATCTGCCGCCTTTTCTGTTCTATATGGCAGGCAATGTAATGTGGGGATATTTTGCCGCAAGCCTGACAGCGACCTCCAATACATTTACCACCAATGCAGCGGTTTTCGGCAAGGTGTATTTCCCGCGTCTAACTGTGCCTTTCGCCACAGTTATTCTCAATTTTCTTCAGTTTTTTATTCAGTTCGCTCTTTTTCTCGGTTTCTATTTTTATTTTATGGCAAAAGGCGCTCCCATCGTGCCGAGAATATGGATAGCCGGTTTACCTCTTTTCCTTCTGCAGATGGCACTGCTCAGTTTCGGGCTTGGCATCCTGCTGTCATCCATGACAACCAAGTATAAAGATTTGCGATTTGCCATGGCATTTTTAGTTCAGATCTGGATGTATGCAACTCCTATTGTTTATCCTTTGAGCCAGGTCCCGGAGAAGTTCCGGATGCTCTATTCTCTTAATCCCATGGTCGCCGTTGTTGAGAGTTTTCGGTATGCTTTTTTAGGCTCTGGAGCTATTCAGTGGGAATATATCGTCATCAGCTGGGCGGTTACACTCATTCTTTTATTTTGTGGTATTGTCCTTTTCAGCAGGGTCGAAAAGACATTTATGGATACGGTTTAATTGTTTCTTGGTTAGCTGCTCAACAAGAATAAAGAACGATGAACAAAAATAAATGAACGTAATTCAAATTGAAAACCTGTGGAAAGAATACCGTCTTGGTGTCATTGGTCATGGCACTCTTACCCAGGACTTGCAATCCTGGTGGGCAAAGATGAGAGGTAAAGATGATCCTAATCGTAAGCTGGACGAGCTGATGAAGTTGCAGGACTCACAGGTAGAGGGTAACCGCTTTTGGGCTTTGAGAAATATTAACCTGGAGGTAATGGATGGTGAACTCCTTGGAATAATAGGTAAGAATGGGGCAGGTAAATCCACCCTGCTGAAGATTCTCTCCAGGGTTACCGCCCCGACAATGGGAAATATAAAGGCAAAAGGTCGGATTGCCAGTCTGCTTGAGGTCGGTACAGGTTTTCATCCTGAACTGACCGGCAGGGAGAATGTTTTTCTCAATGGGGCTATTCTCGGCATGTCCAAGCAGGAAGTTGCCAAAAAACTTGACGAGATAATCGATTTTTCCGGAGTCGAACAATATATTGATACCCCGGTCAAGCGTTATTCGAGTGGTATGTACGTACGATTGGCTTTCGCTGTTGCTGCTCACCTTGAACCTGAAATTTTGATTATTGATGAGGTACTTGCTGTCGGTGATTCTGCCTTTCAGAAAAAGTGCATCGGTAAAATGGGAGAAGTCTCGAGGAGCGGCAGGACAGTGATTTTTGTGAGTCATAATATGGCAAGCATTAAAGAACTGTGTACAAGGGTAGTTTTTCTCGATAAAGGACAGGTGGCGGAAATGGGAGAACCCGGCGCCATAGTTCGCAGGTATCTTGGCGTGGGACAGCGGAATCAGACGGTCTTTGAAGCAGAAGCTGAGCAGCCGGGACCATTTATGCGTCGTGTCGAGATACGGCAGGAGGGAACCCCTGGTGCAATTTTTGATATGCACCGGCCAATAATGATTGATTTCACTGTAGAGACTCAAGGCAAGGAAAATCTGGTCACAGGACTTGTTATCCTCAATGAGGAAGGAGCCTGTATTCACAATTCAAGCGACGAGTTTTCCGATTCTTTTTCGAAAGGCGCGTTTTCGTCTTGCCTGTGTACTCTGCCCCCGTATGCATTTGCAAAAGGAAAATATACTGTTAATTTTTCACTTGCCGAGCGTAATGTGGAGCTTTTCGAGTACCGTGAAGGAGCTCTGTCGTTTGAAGTTGAGTTTACAGGTGCCATGAGTGACAGGACAACAGGAGAATGGAAAGGTCTTTGCGGACCGGGTTTGTTACAATGGCAGCATTTCGAAGCAGGGAGAAAAGCATAAAATGATAGATCAATCACTTCCGGCAAGCCCCCTCGACCCTCACGAAAGTGTGTCTCTGGTGGCAACGTATCAGTCCGAAAAATTGATAGCGGACTGGGTAGACTGGTTCGAGATGGATATTACTTCCGAGTTCCAGGGGGTCAAGGAGATCAGGCTGTACCAGGGTAATTCCACCGGGCTGCAATTTTTTGCTCCTGAAAATATTGCCGGTTCAAGTTTGCTTTATGAACAACTACAAAAGTTTGACTGGTTTTATATGGAAGATAAATGGGAGCACAGGGAGGCTCTCATTGATGTGGGACAGTGCAGGAATGTACTGGAGATAGGGGCTGCCACCGGAGGCTTTGTTCGGACAGCATCGGGTGGGGGCATAAATATCCGCGGGATTGAAATCAACAGGGCCGCGGTTGAGGCAGCCCGCCAGGATGGTCTGCCTGTTGATTGCCAGGAACTGGAGGCCGTAGTAGCCGAAGAAAAGGGAAATTTTGACGGGGTGTGCAGCTTTCAGGTCCTGGAGCACACAGTTTCCCCTGGGGAATTCATAGAGTCGGCCCTGCAACTGCTGAAGCCGGGTGGAATTTTAATTCTTTCCGTACCCAATGGAGCCAGTTTTCTAAAGTATCAGTATAATCTGCTCGACATGCCTCCTCACCATATGACCAGATGGCGGGAGAAGACCTTTAAGGCACTGGAAAGATTACATCCTGTCAAGGTCGAGAAGATTCGTTTTGAGCCCCTTGCCTCCTATCATGTACAGGGTTACCTGGACTCGTATCGCAGGCATTTCAAGAAAACATCTCACCCTGCCAGACGGTTGCTGAATGGAACAACTCTCCCGTTTTTTGAAAAAATTCTCTCAATTCCGCTGCTCAGGCGTTTTTTTACCGGGCAGACCCTTTACGCAGCCCTGAGAAAAATATGAAATTATTCTTTTGTGCCCTGGGGGCAACAAGAAGGCAATGACAAGTATGCTAAGGGATATATTCAATAAATTTTTCGGTCGCCGTGCCAGTGCCACGGATTCAGATGCGGAAAGTTGTCCTTTCTTTTCACCACGGATGATGAAGGAGCTTTCCGGCCGGGAAAAAGAGATACTTGAAATCGTCAAACCCTTCACCATGACGAGCCCGGAAAGAGTGCTGGCAGTTATCAAGTCTGTTCGTTACCTGTTAGACGAAGACATTCCAGGGACTTTTGTGGAATGCGGAGTATGGAAAGGTGGGAGCATGCTGGCAGCTGCGTTGACCCTTAAAGGCCAGGATGTTGACGACAGGGAAATGTACTTGTTTGATACCTTCACAGGAATGACGAAGCCATCGGGTGAGGATGTTGATGTCCTGGGGGGAAGCGCATCTGAGGTATATGAGCAGGAAGAAAACTGGTGTGCAGCGGGACTCAATGAAGTCCGGGAAACCATGCAAAAAAGTAATTATCCTGAAGAACGGATTCACTATATTGTTGGCGACGTAATGGAAACCCTGCCCGGCAAGGTTCCGGAAAAAATAGCATTGTTGCGACTTGATACAGATTGGTATGAATCGACCAGGCATGAGCTGGAAATCATGTTTCCAAGGTTGTCCCCTGGTGGGGTCCTCATTATAGATGACTATGGCCATTGGAAGGGGGCAAAAAAGGCAGTTAAAGAATATTTTGCACAAAACAATATTTCTATACGGCTTTACCCCATTGATTATTCCGGAAGGATCGCGGTAAAGGTGCTATAAAAGAGTATGCTTAATGGTCTGTTTCTGATGCTAAATTTTAATCCAGGCCCCTTTTAATTTTATGAAATTGTTAAACATAGGGTGCGGGATGCGTTTTCATCCCGATTGGGTCAACCTGGACGTTGTGCCGGCGCATCAATCTGTCACGCTGTGCGACGTTCACAAAGGGATTCCATATCCGGACAATTTTTTTGATCTGGTCTATCACTCGCATGTTCTGGAGCATTTTGAGAAAACCAAGGCCCCTCTGTTCATCAATGAATGTTACCGGGTGCTGAAACCGGGTGGAATTATAAGAGTGGTCGTTCCCGACCTTGAAGAGATTGCCCGGCTGTACCTGGAAGCGTTAACAAAATCTGTAAACGGTGAGCAGAACTGGCAGGGCAACTATGAATGGATAATGCTGGAAATGTATGATCAGGTTGTCCGCACACGTTCCGGCGGAGAGATGTTTACTTATCTGGCCTCTGAAGAGCTGCCCAACAGAGAGTTTCTGCTGCAGCGGGGAGGGGCGGAAATACAAAATATTATCGAGAGCAAGGGGAATCCGGGCGGAGAAAGCATTATAAATGATCGAAACAGCAGGCCGGACAAGTCTTTGGTCAGGTTGTTTAAAAATCCCAGGGCATATCTCGTGAAGAAAAAGGAGCATCTGGTTCGCTATCTTCTCGGTCCGGAATACGCTGTTTTGCAAGCGGGACGGTTCCGACAGAGAGGCGAGGTGCATTTATGGATGTATGACAGGTTTTCCCTGGGAAAAGTATTGCAGGCTGCCGGGTTTGCAGCTCCTGAAGCAAAAAATGCTGCAGAGAGTTCTCTCTCCGGCTGGAGCGATTATAATCTCGATACTGACCCTGACGGTTCAGTCTATAAGCCTGGTTCATTATATATGGAAGCCCGGAAACCCCGCGAGTAGTACGGAAAAGTATTATGGCACCCTCTTTCCCGGAAAAAAATAATGCTGGACCTTTCACCCCCCTGAGTAGAAAGGTGTCCCAGACGCGGGACGACGGTACACTCTGGCCACGGATAAGTGTTGTCACTCCCAGTTACAACCAGGTACGTTTTCTTGAAGATACCATCCTTTCGATATTATCCCAGGGCTACCCGAACCTGGAATATATTGTAATAGATGGAGGCAGTACCGATGGAAGTGTCGACGTTATCAGGAAATATGAGCACGGGTTAAGCTACTGGATCAGCGAACAGGACAGGGGACAGTACCATGCAGTGAACAAGGGCTTTGCCCGGTCATCGGGTGATATCATGGCATGGCTTAATTCTGATGACATGTATCTGCCCTGGACCCTGCAGAGTATCGGCGAAATTTTCAGCACACTGCCGGGGGTTGACTGGGCGACATCTTCTTTTCCCATGAGTTGCAACGAATCCGGTGACCCCGTGTTTTGCCGCTCCATGGAAAACGGGTTTTCCCGGGATGGATTTTATCGGGGAGAAAACTTTGCCGGAGGGGATTGGTTTCATACCGGCTATATCCAGCAGGAATCAACTTTCTGGCGCCGATCCTTATGGGAAAAGGCAGGAAGTACAATGGATGAGACGCTGCAGCTGGCCGGAGATTTTGAACTTTGGGCCCGTTTGTACAAACATGCTGAGCTGGTTGGCATTGATCTCCCCCTCGCCCTTTTCAGGGACCAGGAAAATCAGAAGTCATCCGTTAATTTCCAGGAGTATGTAGATGAATGTCATCAGGTTCTGTCACGATATGGCGGTGGAGTACCGGGCCGGTTTAAACGTACGTTAAGGGATAGGTTCCCGCAGGTGTATCCCGCTGTAAAATCTTTTTTTTCGGGTCAGAGCGGAAGGGAAAATGCCCGTGTCCGGTATAATGACGGCCGGGGGTGGTCTGTGCAGAGATAAATGAAAACTCAATCTGTTGAGGTTTTTCATCGCTTCAGCAGAAGTGTCAAGGCAGTCAGAATTCGATTCAACCTTTTTGGCAACCACTGAGAGCGTTCAGGCAGGAGTAGAGACCTCCCGGCTATGTGATACTAAAATCAGGGTCGGAATCGTCAGTGCCTTTGCGTTTGACAAACCCGTACAGAGAATCGACTCTGACATATTTGGATTTTACCAGGTCACTGAAACCCACTGCCCAGTTACAGACACACCCGCCGTGAACGCAGGTTGTTTCTTGTCTCCTGAGGAAAGCCTGTTGATCAGGTGAGAGAATATTGCCCAGGTTCTGCCCGCACATGAAGCAGGAAATAATCGAGCCATCGTTGTTGATCTCAATGAGGTTCTTCCCGGCCGAACATTTCAGGCCAGCATGGCGGCCGCCCATCATAAAGAAGTTCACCGACTCTGACTGATTGTACTCTTCAAGAATACGGTTCACATCCTGGTCTTCCTCATTGGTATAGGTCGTCGTGTTTTCCTTGATTGATACGAGTGGATAGGCAAAAACAGGAACCCCTGCTTCAACCATTTTCTGCATCTCTTGGCGAATCTCTTCAAGCCTGTCCGGATGGAGAATGAACGACACAACAATTTTTCGAATTCGCTCGTGGAGCATATTTGTGGTCCGGACAAAGCGCTCCAGCCCTTTGCTGCGTTTCGCCAGCTGTTCGGCATGAAAAGAAGCGACAACCGAAAGTTTAGACAGTTCTACCCCTTCCAGCATACTATCAAAATTCCCGGATAAATTGGAGAACAAGCTCACAAGGGCCACCGACCGGCTATGCGACAGGCGACGCAAGTAGGGCCAGAGGGACGGCACAGCGGTAATCTCGCCATCGGTGGCAAAAATAACGTGAACGGGGCGCTGTATCTCTTCTATCCGGGGTATCAGCTGATCAAGGAAAGTGAGGGTAGAATCAGATACCTCCTTTTTCCGGTCACCAAGGTAGCAGTATGAACATTTGAAGTTGCAGATATTGTATTTCAGAGGGATATGTATATGGAGGAGATCCTGCCGATCATCTTCGAAAAGTCCTATCTTTCCCTGGCTGTCTTTCGCAGAGTCGAGATCTGATGCCTGGCTCATGGTTCAATGTCTTCGGTGTCTGTTTAGAGAGAGTTATGTGTTAAAATAGAAGTACGTTTTTACACAGTACCGTTGAAAGTAGCAATGAATTTCAATGAATCCGTCAGATTTAACTTGCCGAGTCAGGCTGATTTCACTAAACAGTGAATAAAATCTTTCAGATCCAGATGTATTGTACAACGAGAGACCTCCTGACAGTCACCGGTAACGGCTTTTTTATGAGATCACCAGAATTGGGAGAAATATGAAACGCTTCATCCAGTCAATGCTCGGCAGGGCAGGTTATGAAATCCGCAGGAAAGACAGCTCTGTCGCAGATTCACGAAATACCATGTGGCAGGCCCTTCACTGGATACAGGATCACGGTTTTTCGGTCAAAACTGTCCTGGATGTCGGTGCGTCTGACGGACGCTGGTCAAAAGACTGTATGGCTTTTTTCCCTGATGCCCGATTCGTTCTATTTGAACCCCAGCCGGTGCACAGCCAGGCTCTGGACGCTTTTGCCGGTTCATCATCGGGCCGGGTGATTCCTGTCAGGAAAGCTGTAGGGGCGGAGGATGGCCATTTGCTGTTCGATGTGTCTGCTCCGTTTGGCGGGGGACCGGCCACACATGAAAGTGAAAAAATCATGGAAGTTGACCAGACCACGCTTGATTCCAGCACATTACAACTCCAGCTTGAGGAACCGTTCCTGCTCAAGCTGGATACGCATGGGTTTGAAAAGAGTATTTTGCAGGGCGCTGACCAGACCCTGGAGAAAAGTGAAGTGCTCATCATTGAGGCATACAATTACAGGATTACGGATGAGGCGCTTTTGTTCTGGGAATTGTGCGCTTTTCTTGCGGAAAGAGGATTTCGGCCCGTTGATATAGTCGACCTGATGCGCAGGAAGTACGATAATTCTCTTTGGCAGATGGACCTGATTTTTATTCGATCCAGCTGGGAGGGATTTAACCGCATCACCTATACCTGAGGGTTTCGTGCACAGCCGTTTTCCCGTTCATTTCCGGGCCTGCGGGAATCCGGAAGGTAGTGATGAGTAAACAATTTTATGTCTATATCCTCACCAGCAAACGAAACGGTACATTATATATTGGGGTGACATCGAACTTGGCGCAACGAATCCGGCAGCACAAAAGCAACCAAAGTGAAGGTTTTTGTAAAAAATACAATGTCAGGCAGCTGGTCTATTTTGAGCAGCATGATACTGCAGAAAACGCCATTACAAGAGAGAAGCAGTTGAAGAAATGGAACAGGACCTGGAAGCTGAAATTGATTGAAAAACATAATCCGCAATGGCAAGACCTGTATGAGTTGATCCTGCAGTAGACGGGATTCCCGCCTACGCGGGAATGACGGGATAAAGCGGGAATGACGAAATAAGGGGGATAGGCGATAATGAGGAATACGGAAGTGGCGGGACAAGCCAGGATTAAAGGAAGTACATGTATGACGGGACAAGACTGCAGCGACGTCACATTTTAATACGTCATTCCCGCGAAAGCGGGAATCCAGGAACTTCGCTTAATCAGAGCGTAAACAGGCTCGCGTAGCTGAGTTTTTTCCAGAACTATCTAAAACCAGGAACTACGAACCAAGAACCAAGAACCAGTCCCATGACGAACCAAGCCCTCCCCAGGATTTCGATCATCACCCCCAGTTATAACCAGGGGGTCTTTCTGGAGGATACCATTCGCTCCGTGCTGGGGCAGGGCTATCCTCACCTGGAATATATCGTCATGGACGGCGGTTCGACGGATAACTCTGTTGATATAATAAAAAAATATGAAGCCCAACTGACCCACTGGGAGAGTGCAAGAGACAATGGCCAGGCCCATGCCATTAACAAGGGTTTTGCCAAAGCAACGGGCGATGTGGTTGCCTGGTTGAACTCCGATGATATGTATCTGCCCGGTACACTCGATTTCATAGGTCGGTATTACCAAGAGCATGCAACCGACCGCGCCTCAATAGTATTCGGTAACTGTGTCCATGTGAATGACAAGGAACTGCAGGCCAGGGGCAGCAATGTCAGGCAGATGCATGAAACACGGAATATCGAACTGCTGGATTATATTATTCAGCCGTCCTCGTTCTGGACCATGAACACCCTGGATGCAGTTGGCACCCTGCATGAGCAGTACACCTACGGGTTTGACTGGGAGTGGTTTATCCGGGCCAAAAGAGCAGGTGCGGTGTTTCACCCGGTGGATCGTTTTTTATCCATTTACCGGATACATGAATCACACAAGACCGGAACAGGAGGGGAAGAGCGCCTCAGGGAAATAGCAGACCTGTATACAACGTTTCATCCTCAGAAGATAGCGGATGTTTTTCTACAGTGGAAACTGGACCGCAAGGTTGATGTGACCAGGCGGCTGCTGTCTGTCTCAAAGTTAGATACAATAATAGATCCGTCCAGGCTGCTCTATAGCCTCTATTTCAGGACAAAGGTCTCCTGGCAGGAGTTTGATGACATCAGACGGATGTAATCAAGAATCAACAACCAACAACAGTTAATGAAAGTCCTTCAACTCAGCACTTTTGATACCAATGGCGGCGCTGCCCGGGCCACCCATCGGATTCACACCGCCCTGCGGAAGACAGGTGTGGACTCCACCATGCTGGTGGCAAAAAAATGGGGAGTTGATCCGTCTGTGCAGTTTTTTCCCGTACGGTTCCATGACCGCAAAGACAGGTATGCCCAAAAAATTATTGCTCTGCAGCATACCCCCAACCCTGTCATGCACTCAATCAACCTGTTTCCCTCAGGTATCCATAAACATATTAATCAATCCGATGCCGACATCGTCCATTTTCACTGGATACACTGGGAAATGATCAGTCTTGCCGAAATTGCTCAAATAACAAAGCCCATCGTCTGGACCCTCCACGACATGTGGGCTTTTTGCGGCGCGGAGCACTATGAGGACCTGCATAATCCCGGTCGGTATATCCAGGGGTATACCAGGGATAATCGGCCGGCAGGATACAGCGGGCCGGATATCAACGCCTGGGCATGGCACAGAAAGGAGAAGTTCCTGAAACCCCTGGGGATTGACTTTGTCACCCCCAGCCACTGGCTTGCCAACTGTGTCCGGGAAAGCTCTTTGTTCTGCAGGCACGATGTAACAACAGTAGGCAACTGTCTTGATACCGATATATTTTTTCCTGTCGACCGGGAACTCGCCCGGAAGCTCCACGGGCTTCCAGCTGACAGGAAGCTGCTTCTTTTTGGGGCTGATTACAGCCTTGGCGATCCCAGGAAGGGCTATGACCTGCTGCAGGAAACCCTTGCCCGGCTGGCAGCCGATGGATGGGCGGAGAAATGTGAGGCGGTGGTGTTCGGCGTTAATCGACCGGGCGGAGCTCCAGACCTTCCCATGAAGGCGCACTTTGTCGGCAGGATCAAGCATGATGGTCTTATGGCCCTGCTGTATTCAGCGGCAGATGTCTTTGTTGCGCCCTCCAGGCAGGATAACCTGCCCAATACTGTTCTCGAGGCCCTGGCCTGCGGCCTGCCATGCGCCGCTTTCCGGCTTGGCGGCATGGGCGACCTGGTGGAGCACCGGGAAAACGGATTTCTGGCTGAACCGTATGATACAGAAGATCTTGCCGGGGGAATCGAATGGCTGCTGGAGGAGGGGGAGCGCCATGACCGTCTCCGGGCCGCAGCCCGCAGCAAGGTCAAAAACAGCTTCGCGCAATCACCTGTCGCCCTCCGGTACAGGAGTTTGTATGAGGAAGTGCTGGCAAAAAGGGGCGGGGCTGCAGGGTAAGGTTTTCCTGGACTCCCGCCTATGCGGGAGTGACGTCATTTTTTACAATGTCATTCCCGCGAAAGCGGGAATCCAGCATCCACCGACGGTCGAAGGAGTAAAAGGTACTTCCGAGTTTTCTCAAGAGCCACTTTAAATGTGAGCATTATAGGGTTTACAAGGGGCGCCTGAGCAGGATGAGTCCGTCCCGTTTGAGAAGGTCCAGGTCCGCTGAGATAACCTGCCAGCCGGCGTTCTTCGCCGCCTGCGTCATGCTTCCGCGACTGTTGCGCGGCCACCATATCTCGTCGTCAGGCTGGTCCTTGAATTCCAGGGGAACAGCACCTTTTTTCCAGCCAAAGGTTTCCAGCTTGTCCCAGTCGCCATACTGGTGAACGCCATAGCCGCCCGGCTTCATTTTTGGCAGCGCGTTACGCAGAATTTCTTCAATATGCGAAACATTGTTGTGACAGAGCACCCCGAAAGAAAAGAACAGATCAACAATGCCGTTGTCAATACAGTCGAATGAATTGTCAGTGACCTGAAAGCATTTGAGCCTGCCCCGGTACTTTTTCTGGTCCAGCCATTTGGTGGTGTCCTGAAAGTCAACGGTGAGAAGCAGTCCCTTGGTGAGGTGCTTTAACACAGCCCGGCTCCAGGAACCCGCCCCGGGGCCTATTTCCATGACGGTTGACTCCTTTGTCATGTAGGGCAGGATTCCTTTTTTAAATATCTGCTTATATGAACCGCCGCAGCGGTACTGTTCATCCTTTCTGCGGCGGTCGGGAATGATCGACAGGATATCGCCGCTATCATATCCGTACGAGAACTCCTTCTTCAGCCATTTCACTGAGGGCATGTATTGCCTCCGTAAATCTAAATATTATACAAAAAACCAGGAACCTGGAACCACGAGGAAAATATCAAATATAATATAGAAGCCGAGGGAAGTAAACGTGAGTTTTTATACCGTTTAGCCTTTTTATCTTTAGATACCTTGCCGCAACCGATACATTGTTCAGTGGTCTGGATTACAGAGGCATTGAAATAACGGTTCGATCCGGCAAATTGTATATTTTGTGGAATAATGTTTCGATATATCTAATAATTTCCGGTTCAGCAACCGCATATATAAATTATCCGGGTCGGTATATCTGCAAACAAAAAGTAGAAAGTTCATCCTATAACTGAATCAGTTAAATCTGCTAACAAACGATATTTCACACCGAATATTCCATCACCCCCGACTGGACGAAAAAAAAAGGGGGATGAATATTCCACCCCCCAAATCATATCATGTGTTTTGTGATTTACTGTATGGTTACCCTACCACTAGAAATTCTTGGTGTTATATATGTTGCCGTCCCACCAGTTAGTTTCCGTAGCACCAA
>CAMYLK010000021.1 GCA_947259225.1 uncultured Desulfobulbaceae bacterium
ACAAAAATCCTGATAGCCGATGACGATGATCTTGTCCGCAATGCGGTTGAGAAAATCCTCACTATGTTTGACTATGACGTGGTGGCGGTTGAAAGTGGCGTGAAAGTTCTTGAACAGGTCAATGATGACTTTGATGTTATCATTCTTGATATCAATATGCCCGACATGGACGGTTTTCAAACCCTTGAAGGCTTGAATAAAAAAGAGTGTGACATTCCCGTCCTGTTTCTGACCGGCGCCGGATCAATGGATTATGCCATTAAGGCCATCAACCTCGGTGCCTATGACTTTATTACAAAACCCATAGACGATATTGAACTGTTTCATGTGAAAATCAAGCGGGCCATAGAAAAGCGGCAGTACGTTCAGCGGGAAAAGAATTACAAGGAGAACCTTGAAACAGAGGTACAGTTAAAAACCAAAGAGCTTGCCGATAAAAATATTCTACTTGAGGATTACAGTCATAAACTCGAGAACGCTACTGTTCAGGTCATGTCCACCCTGCAGGCAGCTATGGAAGAAAAGGATGAGTATACCGCGGGCCATACCCGACGTGTAACAGAGTATGCTCTTCTCCTGGGAGGGACAGTTCATCTGTCAAAAGAAGAGATGGTCATCCTTGAACGGGCCTCGCATTTTCATGATATCGGAAAACTTGTAATTGACCTTTCCTGTATCCAAAAACCTGGAAAACTTACACCGGAAGAGTGGGACCTGATAAAAAAACACCCTGAAGTCGGTGCCAATATTATACAACCGTTGGAGTTTACTCAACGGGAGCGCCTGATTATTCTGCATCACCATGAAAGGCTGGACGGCAACGGGTACCCGGCAGGTATTGCTGGCAATGAAATCGACTACCTGACAAGAATTATAACAGTTGCCGACAGTTATGATGCCATGACCTCTCGCCGCAACTATCGTCGCAACCTTTCTACAGTTGAGGCCGTTGCCGAACTTCGCCGTTGTTCGGGAACCCAGTTCGATCCAGACCTTGTAGAATCTTTTGCCGGTGCTGTCATTTCCCCGGAACAACTGGCTTCCAATTAAACCTCTCTGAAAATTCCACCTCTCCTGTTGACAGACATTCTTCCAAGTGTCAAAGTAGTCTGAATTTTTTAATTATTTTCAAAAAAACAGGTACCATGAAAATTACAAAAGAAGAAGTCGAACATGTGGCAAAGCTTGCCCGGCTTGAGCTCAGGCCTGAAGAAGTAGAAAAAATAACCGCCCAGCTGGATACTATTCTGAGTTATGCGGCAAAACTCGATGAGCTTGACACCAGTGGGGTTGCTGTCACCACCCATACCCAGATTATCTCGAACGCCTTCCGGGAAGACGAGGTACGTGGATCCCTTGACCGTCAAAAGGCTTTGGCAAATGGTCCTCGTCAAAATGATGAGGCATTTGTTGTGCCTCGAATTATAACATAAATATACATGGACTACTTTTCACTTACACTGTGCGAGGCACAAAAACTTCTTGAATCTGAAGATATTACATCCGTGCAGTTGACAGAGTCAGTTCTGTCACGTATTGATGTCGTTGAGGACAGGGTGAAGTCGTTTATTACCCTTGATAAGGAGGGAGCTCTGGATCAAGCTGAGGAGGCCGACCAGCAGCGCCGGAAAGGAAAAGCCGGCATGCTGTCAGGCCTGCCGATTTCCGTTAAAGATGTACTTTGTACGTCAAACATGCGGACCACATGCGGCTCTAAAATCCTGGAGAATTTTATTCCGCCCTATGATGCTACTGTAATAGAAAAACTAAAAACTGAAGGGGCTGTAATCGTAGGTAAGGTGGCCATGGACGAATTTGCCATGGGTTCTACAAACGAGAACTGCGCCTTTAATGTACCGGAAAATCCCTGGAAAAAAGGGTTTGTTGCAGGCGGTTCCAGCGGGGGATCTGCCGCATGTGTTGCTGCGGATGAAAGCCTGGCTTCACTGGGTTCCGATACCGGCGGTTCAATCCGCCAGCCCGCTTCCCTGTGCGGCGTTGTTGGAATGAAACCGACGTACGGCAGGGTATCTCGTTATGGGCTGGTGGCTTTTGCCTCATCCCTTGATCAGGTTGGTCCCCTGACGAAAGATGTTGCTGACTGCGCTCTCATGTTGAATGTCATCAGCGGCTATGACAGGTGTGACTCAACTTCGATCAACAGTCCGGTTCCCGATTACACATCATCCCTGCGGGACGGGCTTGGCGGAATAAAGGTCGGCGTCCCGGTCGAATACTTTGATAAAGGGCTGGATCCGGAGGTTGAACTGGTAGTGCGGTCAGGCATAGACATGCTTCGTGATGCCGGGGCTGACATATTGGAGGTTTCCCTGCCGCACACCGAGTACTGCGTGGCAGTATACTATCTTATCGCACCGGCAGAAGCAAGTTCCAACCTTGCCCGATATGACGGGGTGCGATACGGTTATCGAGAGCTGGACACGGATTCACTCATTGACATGTACCGCAGAACACGATCCCATGGTTTCGGCGAAGAGGTGAAAAGACGTATCCTGATCGGTACCTACGCCCTGTCGGCAGGATACTACGATGCGTATTACAAAAAAGCATCCCAGGTCCGCACCTTGATAAAGGATGATTTTGCCAGGGCTTTTGATCGGTGTGATCTGGTTGTCTCTCCCGTTACCCCGACACCCTCATGGAGAATTGGCGAAAAGGCTGATGACCCCCTGGCCCTTTACCTTTCAGACATTCTTACAATATCGGCCAACCTTGCCGGTATTCCCGGACTGTCTGTTCCTGCCGGTTTCAGTGGGGGAGGGCTTCCCATAGGAATGCAGATGCAGGCCGCTCATTTTAACGAGGAAGTGCTGCTCAGAGCGGCCTGGAACCTTGAGCAGCGGGCAGGCGTTAAAGGTAAGAAGCCCGACCTGGGGTAGACATGAAGTTACATCCGGCACCCAATATTAAAGACATAACACCGTATCCCCCGGGAAAGCCATTGGAGGAACTGGAGCGGGAGTACGGCATAACCGGTTCCATAAAGCTCGCCTCAAATGAAAACCCCTGGGGCCCTTCCCCAAAAGCTGTTCAAGCAGTTATCTCGTCCCTGTCGAACCTGCACCGGTATCCGGATGGATCCAGTTATTACCTGACAGCCGCACTGGCGAACTGGCTGGATGTTGACCCGCAAGAGATCGTTCTCGGTAACGGTTCAAACGAAGTCATAGAGTTCCTGGTAAAAGCCTTTGTCCAGAAAAATGACGAGGTTATTACCAGTCATCCTTCGTTTTTGATGTACCAGAAATTTGTTCAGGTCAGGGGAGGGGTAAATACTGTTATCCCCCTGCGTGACATGCATCACGATCTGGCGGCAATTACCCGTGCTGTAACGGACAAGACACGACTCATCTTTATGGATAACCCGAATAATCCATGCGGGACCCTTTTTTCCAGGGACCGTTTTCAACGGTTTTTGTCAGGGTTGCCCGAGGATATAATCGTTGTTCTGGATGAGGCCTATATAGATTTCGTGGAGCCAGGTCAAAGAATTGATGTCACTTCGTACATTCGTGTGCCGAATAACATTCCAGCAGTTGTTTCTCTGCGGACCTTTTCCAAGGCATTCGGACTGGCGGGCCTGCGGGTAGGATACGGGATCATGCACCGGGATGTTGCAGGCCTGCTGCACCGGGTTCGCCAGCCTTTCAACGTCAACCTGCTCGCCCAGGCTGGTGCGCTTGCCGCACTTGATGATAAGGAC
Organism: uncultured Desulfobulbaceae bacterium; assembly: GCA_947259225.1. GTDB lineage: Bacteria > Desulfobacterota > Desulfobulbia > Desulfobulbales > Desulfobulbaceae > UBA10518. The sequence continues at coordinate 3,725 of CAMYLK010000021.1, forward strand.
CACTACAGCAAAACCATTACTGAAACTGCAAACGGCCGGGATTGGTTAAGCAGGAAAGTTGAGGAACTTGGCTGCAGACCATACCATTCACACACCAATTTTTTTCTTATTGATGTACGTGGTGACGCAACTATGCTCTACGAGACAATGCTGCGTAAGGGAGTTATTGTCAGGTCCATGCAGGCCTACGGTTTTCCTGATTTCATCCGTATCACAGTTGGAACCTCCTCAGAAAACCAGCGGTTCGTCAAATCTCTGAAAGAATCCTTACAGGAACTGGGCTATGCCTGATCGTCTTAAGGTGGTAACAATTGACGGTCCGTCCGGGGTGGGCAAGTCGACGATAAGCAGAAAGCTTGCCGCCAGGATGAATTTTACCTACCTTGATACAGGGGCAATGTACCGGGCTGTCGCCTTGAAGTGCAAACAGAATGGGGTTGATGTGTCTGATGAGGCTGCAGTAGCTCTTCTCCTGGAAAACCTTGATATCCAATTGCTTCCCGCCCTTTCAGAGAAGGAGGAAGTCCGGGTGATACTGGACGGTAAGGATGTGAGCAGCCTTATCCGCTCCCCCGAAGTCAGCATGATGGCATCGGCAGTTTCAGCCTTGCCATCGGTTCGAGAATGTTTAACACGGATGCAGCAGCAATTAGGGGCATCCGGAAAAGTTGTTGCCGAGGGAAGAGACACCGGTACAATAGTGTTCCCTGAGGCAATCTGGAAGTTTTATCTCGATGCAGCCCCGGAGGAAAGAGCCCGCAGAAGAATTAACCAGTTGCGGAGCAGGGGAGAGGTAGTCCACGAGGAGGAAATCCTCGCACAGATTCTTAAGAGAGACAGGGATGACAGTGTGCGGACCATTGCTCCACTCAAGGCGGCTGAGGATGCAGAAGTAGTAGATTCAACCCGTTTAAGGGCTGATGAAGTCATCGAGCATATGCTGGGGAGAATTAACAGGAAATAAATAAGGCCGGTACAAAGCCGGCCTTATTTATAGTTCATCTATCTTTATTCCGTCAATATCAGTCGATATTCTCCATGGGCTTGCCGCAGCAGAGTGGAATGGAATCACCGGTCTTCAGATTTGCGTATTTGTTGCAGACAGCGCAATAAACAGTACACTCCTCAGCAACGGCTTCATCTGTATATGTTGTACCGCCCGGAACCCCTTCGATGACAAACCTTGCTATATTGGATTTGGCAGGGATGTACTCTCCAATTGGGGTCATCCGTTTTGAATCCTGGATACAGTCAACAACCACCCGCCACAAAACTTCCATTTCTGCAGTTTCCTGGGGACTTTCCGGGACAAACTCAACTACGTTACGGTCAACTAGTACTTTCATATTTTGTTCTCCAGTTAAATATCGTGACAGAAATAAATACTTTTTTTATCCGTACAGTTCAACATAAAGTTCTCTAAACAACAGACTCAATTTCTTTACCGGCAAGGAAGTCCTTCAGTGTTTTTCCCACCTTTCTCCCCAGCTCGATACATTCGCTTAGATGTTCATGTTCCGGGACATATTGGACCCGCAGACCCTCGTCACAGATGGTGAACTTCATTTCTTTCATGGCGTCGTTCATAAGCCTTACAGCTTCACCAGACCAGCCGTAGGAACCAAAGGCAGCACCGATTTTGTTGGTCGGTCTCAACCCTCTCATGTACATGAGGAAACCCGCCATCCTGGGAAGCATGCCGTTATTGAGAGTGGGGCACCCCAGGATAATGGCACTGGCTTCCAGAACGTCGGTCATGACATCGCTGCGATGATTGACTCGAAGGTCGATAAGTTTGTAGCCAATACCTTCATCCTGCAGTCCGTCTGCTACGGCTTTGGCCATCATCTCTGTTGAATGCCACATGGTATCGTAAATGATAAGCGCATTGCCTTTCCCTTCGTGGACGCACCATCGCGAGTAGGCGTCAAGCACCTTGCCGGGATCCTTACGCCAGATCACTCCATGATCCGGGGCTATCATCTTGATTGGCAGGTTCATCTCCTGGACCTTGGCGATCAGTTTCTTGACCAGTGGAGAATAGAGGGTCAGAATGTTGGCATAGTACTTGGCGCATTCATGCATAAGCACGTCCTGGTTCACCTCGTCATCGAAGCGCTCGCTGGTTGCCAGGTGCTGGCCAAACGCATCACTTGAAATAAGTATCTGGTCTTCCTTGACATAAGTGAACATTGAATCGGGCCAGTGCAGCATTCTTGTTTCCAGAAAGGACAGGGTCTTTTCACCAAGACTTATTTCCTCACCAGGGGTGACTATATGATAGGGCCAGTCCTCTTGGTGAAAATGTTTGAGAATGGCCTTGTGACCCATTTTGGAGCATATAACCTTTTCGGGTTTGATCAGCTCAACCATCTCGGGCAGGCAGCCTGAATGGTCCATTTCAACATGATTGACAACGATATAATCAATTTTTTCCGGGTCAACGATGTTACGGATTCGGTGGACAAGGTCACTTTGATAAGGCTTTTTTACCGTATCAACCAGAGTGATTTTCTCGCCCATAATCAGGAAAGCATTGTAAGTCGTACCTCTGTAGGTTGAATATCCGTGAAAATCCCGGGTGAGCCAGTCAACGGCTCCAACCCAGTAAACATTTTTGGCAAGTTCAATAGGCTTCAATTCGAATTCCTCCATGTATGTAAATTACATCGTAATAATCGAATAATCCTGTTTGACGAAACGGGACATGGGTGGATGACCTGACATATCCCCGACAAGGGGGATGTTTTCCGATTCAACCACATCACCCACTCCCATTTTCGTTGCACAGGTCTGGCAGGCACCATAAAAAATTCCCCTGGCCTTGGCCTGGGTATATAGAGGGTAAAGGAAGTGGTCGGGTTGCGAAATTTCAGGAATGAGCTTGGTGGCCTCACCTTCAAAGACGATTTCCCCCCACATGCCTGATTCCTCCAGGTCGAGAGCGTTGAGCAGAGCATGGGCAAAACACATGGGATCGCTACGAAAGACGAAGAATACCACTTTAGTCATCTCATTTCTCCCAAATAATCCCTGATAAAGATTTTTTCGACACCCTCTGATGTCAAGCGGTACAGCTTGAAAGAGCCTTTTGCCCAAATCTTTTGTACCGGATGACTCCCGCTATGTCAGGAAATACAATTAAGATATGTATTCCTTGTCGGAAAATGAAGCAAACAAGCAGCTGGAATCGTCCTGCAGTATCAAGAATTGCTGTCCCTGGCTGGACAAAGTTATACTTCTTCGAACTCGTCTTTGCCTGCACCGCAAACTGGACAGGTCCAGTCATCAGGTATGTCTTCAAAAGCTGTTCCGGCTGCAACGCCATTTGCCGGATCTCCAACTTCCGGGTCATACTCATATCCGCAAACGAGACACTTGTATTTTTTCATGATTGGTCCCTCGTGAAATAGTATTTTAATCAATATTCATTTCAGGAAAGAAACCAGCCCGGTCTGGAAAACAATATGTTAATCAGAGGCGGGTTTCCCGGCACATCAACATTATACAGGAAAGTGCCATTCAGAAACGGTTCTGCTGATAGGCCAACGGATTATCCACATAATTATGGTTTTAATTTTTCCACAGACCGTGCAGGTTACAATATTCCCTGACGGTAACTTCAGCGGCATCAACACAGAAAAAAGCCTCCGGCACATCGCCGGGTGATAGATTCTGCCTGTATACTTTACCATCAGCAACCAGTTCGATCCATTCTATCCAGTGTTTTTCCTCCATGGGATGTGGAACGCTTCCAACTTTTACCTTGTAGCCATTGTCTACCTTTTCGACAACCGGTACATGTTTTTCCAGTGCAGCATCGACAGTGTTTTCTGTCATGAGATCCATAGGCTGGCCGCAACACACGAGTTCGCCTGCTCCAGTATGGAGGACTTCAACAATGTTTCCGCAAAGAGGACATTTGTAAACTTCGTTTTTTTTTGTCATTAGGCACTCCTTGTCCGTGGAAATTTATTAGTTGTTTACCCCGACCGGCTTTCCAGAAAAAAGAGAAAAGGCAGGTTAGGGGACTCTGCGCGCGACAGAGTGCAAAGCTAAAAAAGTATAGTTTAATTTTATGTGATATTGTGAAAAAAGAAAAGCTCAGAACATTTTTGTCAAGAGCTCACTATTTTCAGCCGGAATGTTTGGATAGATAATCTGCAACTCCTTCAGCCGTAGGGGTCATGGCATCGTCACCATCCTTCCAGTTGGCAGGGCAAACTTCACCATGATTTTCATGGAACTGCAGAGAATCAAGCATGCGTAATGTTTCTTCAATATTCCGGCCAAGTGGAAGGTCATTAACCGTTGCGTGGCGGATGATGCCTTCCTTGTCAATGAGGAAGGTGCCTCGCAAGGCTATGCCTTCAGGGAGAAGTACTCCGTACTGCCGTGATATTTTTTTGTCCAGGTCTGCAACCAGAGGATACTGAATGTGGCCGATACCGCCTTCGTTGACCGGTGTGTTTTTCCAGGCCCAGTGGGTAAACTGTGAATCAATTGAAACCCCAATAACCTCGCAGTCTTTCGCCTGAAATTTCTCCAGGGCCTTGTCAAAGGCTATAATTTCAGAAGGGCAGACAAAGGTAAAGTCCAGGGGGTAAAAAAATAAAATTACGTATTTACCCCGATAATCGGAAAGCTTGAACTGTTCGTTAAACGAGTTGTCCCCCATAACAGCAACGGCTGCAAAATCGGGTGCCGGTTTGGTAACGTGAAAACTCATGGATTTTTCTCCTGACTTTCTTTGGAGTTTACTTTTTTCTGTTGAACATATTTATAACAGCAGTATTTACCAGTTTTCCACTAAAAGCTGAAAATAGGCCATATCGTGATCGCATGCCGGACACTTGCTTGGCGGCTCAGTCCCTTCATGCAGGTAGCCGCAATTCACACAATACCAGACTACAGTCTCCTGTCGCATAAAGACGTGACCGGATGAAATGTTATCGATAAAGGCGCGATACTGTTTTTCATGCTGCTTTTCTGCAACAGCAATGGATGTGAATGCGTGAGCTATTTCATCATACCCTTCACTGGTCGCAACTTCAGCAAAACCGGGATACATTTCAGTATATTCATATTTTTCACCGGCAGCTGATGCTTCAAGGTTCTCAAGAGTTGTTCCAATCTTTCCCGCAGGAAATGCTGCCGCAATTTCAACCTCGCCTCCCTGGAGGAACTTGAAAAGCCTTTTTGCGTGCTCTTTTTCCTGGTCAGCCGTTTTTTCAAATATCTGTGAAATCTGGACATAACCATCTTTTTTTGCCTGCTTTGCAAAATACGTGTACCGGTTGCGTGCCTGTGATTCACCTGCAAAGGCAGTCAGGATGTTCTTCTCTGTTTTCGATCCTATAATCTGAGTCATGGTAATTTCTCCCTATGCTATTGCTTTTTTACCTTCCGGGGTAATCTCGTATTTGCACCGTACAGGACTCGCTACATATCCCTTCTTTTTCAGGGAGGCAATCTGACAACTGACCTGTTTCGCTTCCAGGCTGGTTGCAGCGGCAATATCCTTGCTGCCGCACGCTTCATTGCTCTTGGCAAGTGCATTCAGTACCTGCCTCTGGTTGTCATTGAGGTCTGACGGCCCGCATGTTTTACAGCCCATTTTCTTCTCTCCTTTGCGTTTCTGTTTTTTTTGACAATCCGGGCAGTACCCAAAAAATTCGACTCTGCACCCCGCTACCTGATAACCTCGACTTTCAGCAGGCGGAAGGGCGGACTTTTCAGTCGTCGCCATGTCAATATTATCAACACGGTGGCACTGGACGCAGTAGATGTGATTATGGTTGTCAAGCATCCAGTCAAATCTTTTTTGCCTCCCGCTGATTTCTATTTTGTTTATTGCACCGGTTTCGGACAATATCTCCAAGTTCCGATAAACGGTCGCAAGGCTTATCCTGGGCAGCTTTTTCTTGACTCTTTCGTAGAGCTCATCGGCAGAGGGGTGATTATTGTTTTTTTTCAGCTCCTGGAGGATAACCTCCCGCTGATGTGTCATCCGCAATTTTTTCATATCATCCTGCAAATAATTATCAATTATGATTGAATGCTATTTGTAGTTAATAACTATTATTACGTCAAGAAAAAATATAGAGACAGACAGAAAATATTCAGAAAAAATGATGTTGCGCAAGAAACAGGAAACGGGAAACATCTGAAGAGTTTCCTGTTTCCATAATTTGCCAGTTATATGTTACTCAAGAACAAAATCGTCGCGACGATTTTGAGCCCAGGAAAATTCATCCTGCTCGGGGAAAAGCGGTTGTTCTTCACCATAACTCAAAGTCCGGATGCGATAATCGTCAATGCCGAGTTCAACGAGGTATGTTCGAGCATTCAGGGCACGTCGTTCGCCAAGCGCCAGGTTGTATTCATTTGTTCCACGCTCGTCACAGTTGCCTTCGATAACAACCTTGAGAGAAGGGTTGTTATTAAGGTAATCAGCATTATGTTCAAGCCGTTGAATTTGATCACTGCGGATCGATGCCTGGTCAAAATCAAAATAAATGGGCAGAAGCTGCTGAGAGGAGCGTCCGTACATTTTTTTATACTGATCACTTTCCTGGTCTGCGGTTCCAGATTGAGAACTATCAACCCCTGAACTTTCAAGAGACTCTTCGCTTGGGCCGCCTTCCCCTGAGTAGGCGTAATCCGATCCGGAATACTCAATATCCTTTGCGTCTGCAGCGCCGGACTGGTCTGAAGGAATGTAAGGAGCTACCTGCTCTTTCCCGCAGGCGGTGAGAAGAGCAAGGGATCCGGCTAACAATGAAATTACAAGTAGACGAGAGACTGTCATCATGGCATCTCCTTCCGGGTGGAGGGTTGATTTAATCTGTGATCGATTAATTTGGTTATTCTAACGGCTTGCACCCGAAGGTCAAGAAAAACTTGGCTTGATTTGGATTAGAAACATATTTTTTAATATTTTTTAAAATAAAAGGATAATTCATGCTGAAATTGTCGTCTCGTGCAAGATATATTTTGGTAGTATTTTATGTAAAGTAATTGACTTGGACAGAACAGGCTACTTGCTGGACAGCCCGATTGCCTGGCACCATTCGTTTGCCCTCTCCGGGAATTCTCAAACTACTTCCTTTTGTCCTGTGATTTTCACCTGTTGGATGGTTTAATTAATCATGAAGGAACTCAGTTAATATTGTTTGGCGTTCTCCAGGATATCAAGGTCCATGCAGGAAACAACATTAGTTTTGGCCATATTACTCAGTGCCGGGTTTGGTGCTGCCAAGCTGGGTCAGCTCGTTCGCCTGCCTTCAGTAACCGGTTATATATTGGCCGGACTCATTTTGGGTCCATCAGGTATTCATCTCGTAACATCTGATACCATTGGCAGTAATCTTGGACATTTTACCCAGATTGCCCTTATGCTCATTGCCTTCGGAATTGGTGAGCATTTGGATATAAAACGGCTTCGTCATTCAATTAAAAGTGTAGGTTCCATAGGTCTTGCGGAGACAACAGGCGCTTTTCTGTTTGTAAGCATAGGAAGTTTCCTTATGGCTCTTGCTACAGACATCGGGCCCAATGAGTGGCAAATGACTGACTTTGCAACGTTAGCCATATTGCTGGGTGCGGTTTCTGTTGCCACCGCACCTGCCGCAACGCTGCACGTAATGCGGGAGCTTAAAGCAGCAGGACCTATGACAACTGTTCTAATGGCAGTTGTAGCGGTGGATGACGGTCTGGCTATCATGATGTTTGGTATGGCTGTCTCAGCGGCACGCCATATGGTTGGAATTGATGGGGGCAATATTCTGGCAGCGCTGACATCAAGCATTATAGAAATATTCGGTTCGTTGCTAATGGGTGTCATTACAGGAATATTAATAGATTTCGTTGTCAACAGGCTGCGCCGCCAAAGTGAAATGCTGACGGTGGGCTTAGCTCTTCTCCTGCTTTGCGGTGAGGGGGCAAGGATGTTTGGTTTATCTCCCCTCCTGGCAGGAATGGCTGCCGGTTTTACCATTGTTAACCGTGACTTCAGGGACGTTCGCCTGTTCAGAGCCCTCAACGCCTTTGAACCACCAATTTATGTATTGTTTTTCACCCTCGCCGGCTCGCAGCTCCATATTTCTGCCCTGACCCTGGCAGGCTGGCTGGGTCTGGTTTATTTTTTTCTTCGGGTCTTCGGCAAGGTAATTGGAGCAAACGTTGGCGCGCGTTTGGCAAAGGCACCGGTTCAGGTACAATATTATCTGGGATATGCGCTAGTACCTCAGGCAGGAGTAGCTATCGGGTTGATCTTTCTTATACAGGGAGAACCTGAGCTGGCAGTTTTTTCTTCCATCATTACTCCGGTGGTCCTGGCCGGAGTAGTGATCTCAGAATTGGTGGGCCCGGTCTGCGCTCGGTATGCCGTTGAAAAAGCCGGTGAAGCAGCCGGAAGCGGCCGTGAATCAGAGTTTCCTGAGTTGTCTGAAAAAAAGGAAAACGGGGAGGGAAAGGATATAGATGGCTTTCGGCTCATGCCATGGACCTGGGAGCTGCTGCAACCGGCAGGTACTTCAGAGGGGTTTGTCATTTTTGGAACAGCTTATTCGGCTACCGCTCCAGGACTGGCAAGAATGGCTACTCTGATTGCCCATCACCATGGTGCCCTGCCAATGGCAGTCCAGGTAAAAATACCGGGGAAGGGTATTAACTTTGGGAACGAAAGTGATGGTACCACAGCTAACCATGTTCTGGTGGAAAGGGAAATTAACAGTCTCGGCTACAAGATGGTTAATGAAGTTGTCCTGGCCGATAATGTTCCTTCAGGTATACTTGGCGCCGCAAGCAAACATAAAACATGGTATATAGTATTGGGATATCCGTTATCCGGGACCGCGGTTGAGTTTCAACAGACCATCGAGTCCGTGGGCCAACAGGCATCCTGCCCTGTTATCGTAGTTCGATTTTCGGGAGTCCTGCATACCGAACGCATTCTGGTGCCCATCGTCAGCAGTAGTGATTTGCACGCGGTAGGGGGGGTGGTTGCCGCCTTATCTGGAATAGGGCGGCACAGAGTTACCCTGCTTCATCTTATGCCTTCTAATGTGACCGAGAAAGAGCTGCAGTTCAGTGAACAGAAAATGCTGTTCTGGGCAGAAAAGGAGAACCTGACTCCTTATGTACATTGCAGGGCTATGTCAACTGAAGCTCGCCAGGAAACAATTCTTCACGAGTCATGCCACCATGATTTACTGGTTATGTCGGCCAGGGAAACCCAGGGATTTAAGCGAATATTTTTCGGCTCCCTCGCCGAAGGCGTTGCCAGGGAATGCGCCCGTCCCATGCTCATGGTCTACAGCCCGCGTACCTGAGGCCTATAACATTTAACTTTGAATTCGTTAAGAGCCTTGATTTTCATTCAACAAAGGCGGGCGTCTCTCCTGCGCGTCATTCTACGCAGCTTGAGCCTTGCGCCAGCCTACCTCTTTAAGGCGCTCCACTCGTGCAATATTCCATTTGTTAATCCGGGTAAGATACTCCTGCTGGTCAGTTGTTAACAAACCCATTATTTCCTTGCGCTCTTCAAGGATATCCTTTTGTTCACCCGGGTACATTTCCTGCCAGGTAGCATATCCGCTGTCAAAAATAAAACCAGGGTCAACTGCATCCGGTGGGATCTGGAGCTTGGATACGGCCAGGAACTGAGCAAGTTCCATATCGTACTCAATGATCCAGCGGTTGTCATTGAGCATAGTTTTCTCGTCGACCTCGGCGTTTTCAGCACATTCGGGACAGTAAAGAGAAACAATAACCTCTTCACTCATAATGTTGTCGCGGAGGTGAAACTGGACGAGCTGATTTCCACACTCACATGATTTTCTTATATCTAAACACATAGTATTCTCCTGGCAAAGTTAATAATTGATAATAATTACTAATAACAACCAAGGGGTTTTGATGCAAGAAAAAAATTCTGTTGTCCGGCATTGAAGTGGGATAGAGTTGGAGAAGAGAAATTGTAAATACAAGGATACAGGAATATGAAGAATATGGTTATCTGGGCAGTAGTTTTCATAGCTGTTTTTGTCTGGTCCGCTGTAAACCCGAAGGACTATATGACATGGATACTTGAAGTCGCTCCAGCCATTATTGGTGCAGGAGTAGTTTCGGTTACCCACAAAAACTTCCCCCTGACTCCTCTGACCTCGGTACTCATTCTGATTCACTGTATAATTTTAATGGTTGGCGGTCATTATACCTATGCTGAGGTTCCCCTTTTCGACTGGCTTGGAGAACTGCTTGGCTGGCAGCGAAACAACTACGACAAGCTTGGCCATTTTGCCCAGGGTTTTGTCCCGGCAATTATTGCCCGGGAAATCCTGATCAGGAAAAAAGTGATGAGCACAGGGGCTTGGCGAAACTTTTTCATAATCTGCTTTTGCCTGGGTTTCAGTGCTTTTTATGAACTCATCGAGTGGTGGGTTGCTCTGCTGAGCAGTGAAGCGGCAGACGCGTTTCTCGGGACCCAGGGCTATGTGTGGGATACCCAGTCGGATATGGCATGGGCCCTGGTTGGAGCAATTTTTGCACTGGCCACGCTGGGCAGAATTCATGACCGGCAGCTCAGGGAACGAGGGCTGGTTTTCTGAAAACAGAGGTCTGCGTGAGGTTTTACTTGAGACCCGAAAGAATTGACTGCCAGTCAATGTTCTTGTGATCAGGCCATCTGGTCAGGACAGCGATTTTATCCTGGAACCCGTAAAATTTGAGCGCCCTTGAAAAGGTATTGTATGAATCCTGCACTATTTCGGGAGGACCTTCTTCAAATTGATTGAATACAAGGCCTGCGAGCTTGAGCTTTCGTGACCGGATGATTTCAAGGCTCATCAGGGTATGGTTGATTGAACCAAGCCGTGAGGAAGTGACCAGGATAAGAGGTACGTTCAGGGTAACCAGGTAATCAACCAGGGTAATATTTTCCGTAAAGGGCACCATAAGCCCCCCCACCCCCTCCAGGAGTATCCAATCGTATGTTTTTCCAAGATTTTTGGTGGCGGCAGTGATGACCTCCGGATCAATGACCCTGTCTTCAAGCCGGGCTGCCAGGTGCGGTGAGCCCGGAAAAGAGAGGCAATAGGGACAGGTTAGCTTCTGTTCATCCACATCCAGCCAGCCAACCTCCATCAGTTTTCTGTGGATGAGAATATCTTCAGAACGTTCCAGGCACCCTGTCTGGATCATTTTCTGGGTAATGACTTTCTCTCCCTTATACAGGAGATCACGGGCCATCAGACCGGTGGCAAAGGACTTCCCGATTCCGGTGTCAATGCCGCATATACAAAGAGTAGGCATGCCACTACGCTCTCTTATAAATAATGGATAAAGGTTCTTGATTATGCTTTACACAACAATGTATGTTTAAGCATGACCTTTTTTGATATTATTGCCATTCTTGTTACTTTTGCAGCGATATTCGGCTATCTCAACGAGCGCTATATCGGTCTGCCCCGAACCATAGGCCTCATGGCGTTATCGCTGGTTTTTTCCCTTGGCTTGATGGTCCTGGGCAAAATGGGGTATTTCTCCCTGACAGAGTATGCCACCGAAATGCTCGGCAAACTGGATTTTTATAACACTCTGATGCACGGCATGCTCGGATTTCTTCTCTTTGCAGGTGCCCTGCATGTCAATTTTGATGACCTGCTGAAAGAAAAATCCATTATTTTTCTCCTTGCCACAGTTGGCGTTCTCATGTCAACGATAGTGGTAGGGGGGTTGACATGGATGACCCTGTCATTAATGGGTATGGAACTTCCGATTACCTACTGTTTTCTTTTCGGGGCACTCATCTCGCCCACTGATCCCATAGCAGTGCTTGGTATCATGAAAAAAGCCGGCGCTCCCAAAAGCCTTGAGACAATGGTTACCGGAGAGTCACTGTTCAACGATGGCATCGGTGTTGTTGTATTTCTTGCACTGCTGTCTTTTGTCCAGGGATCCCATGATCCACATTTCGTCGAAATTGCGGAGCTGTTCCTGGTGGAAGCTGTTGGGGGGATAGCCTATGGAGCACTGATCGGATACATCACGTATTTACTGCTCAAACAGGTGGACAAATACCAGGTCGAGGTTCTCATAACCCTGGCAACAGTTACCGCCGGCTACCGGTCAGCGGAGCTTCTGCATGTTTCCGCCCCCCTGGCAATAGTAGTGGCCGGCCTGCTTGTCGGGAACCATGGCCGCCATTTCGGGATGTCACCGCTTACCCGCCGCAATCTTGATACATTCTGGGAGCTGGTTGACGAAGTTCTCAATGCAATACTGTTTGTCCTTATCGGCCTGGAATACCTTATACTGCCGCACAATATCAGTTATATTGTCGCCGGGTTTCTGATGGTCCCGCTTGTTCTTCTGGCCCGCTATCTCACCGTCGGTTCAGCAATTCGATTCATGCGCCTGTTTCGAGCTGTCGATTCCGGGACGATAAGGGTCCTGACCTGGGCCGGGCTGCGCGGCGGAATATCTGTGGCCCTTGCCCTGTCACTGCCTGCCGGCCCTCAACGTGATACTATCATCGGTATGACCTACGTGATCATGGCCTTTTCGATCCTGGTCCAGGGGCTGACTGTCGGGCGGGTAATAGAGAGGTTTGTCGGCACGAAAACTGACCGGTAATCGGTCATAATTTTGGCTTGCGCGCTATGAAGTATACAGGGTGATAGGTCAGGCTGACTTGATCCTGGTCCTCAAAACGGGCCTTGTACTCCTTGATGAAATTTTGCAAGCGGGAACGGTTCCAGAGTGACCCTTCGAGGGCGTTGACCCCGGTTTCTCGTAAATGGTGCAGTAATGTGAGAGGGTCCTGAAACGTGAAGGTGATCATCTCCTCATCACATGCCAGGACCGTAAAATTTTCCGCTACCAGTTTTTTCAGCTCATCCAGCCCGTAATAATCCAGGCCGATTCCGGTAATTTCCCGTAATTCCCATAGATTCCTGCTGCTGTACATGGAAAATGCAAGGGTGCCCCGGGGGGTCAAATGTTCAGCAAGTCTTCTCAAGAGGGAGCCCAGGTCTTCAAGCCAGTGAAAGGTCGATGATGAGATTACCAGGTCAAGGTTGTATGGAAGTTCCATTGATTCAACATCCCCTTCAAGAAAAACAGGGTCGACAGCAGCAGCAATCCGGTTGGCAACCAACGGTTTGAAATCCGGCACAAGGTCGTTCACATACAGTTCGTGTAAACCACTGAACTCCTGTACCAGCCGGTTCGTCAGCAGCCCGGTGCAGCACCCGATTTCAAGCACCCGTTGCGGAGTCAGGGCATCATGGTGTTTCAGCAAAGTAAGCAGCCTGTCCGCAACCCGCAGCTGGATAACCGCCTGCCTGTCATATGTCTGTGCAGCCCTGGTAAATCGCTGCCTGATTCTTTCTTTGTTCAGTGTCATGATACAAGAGGCCCCCTTTTTATGACTGTGTCCCACGAGGGCCAACCGTAAAAAGGAAAATGTGGAACCTTGAGAACCGTGCAGTGTCCTTTCCCCCAGCACACTACTTGGTTACGGGCTGAAAAGATACGGTCTCTGCTGCCGACAAATTTTGTTTCGTAAATATTATCTGCCGGCCCGTGGAGGGTATAATGGTTTTTGAGAGCAACAAGTTCATGCAGGATATCATCCGTTGACCTCATGGGTTTTGAATGGTTGAACCGTTCCGCCTCTTTGGTTTCAACAAACATGCTTTCATAAAACTTCCCAAGGGTCTGCTTTGAAAAAGTGCGTATCATTTCATCAAAAGTCGCGCATGCAATACCAGACCGGTCATCTATAGGGGTAAGTGTTCCGTTTATTGCGATTGTGGTTGCAAAGTTCTCTTCCTGTCCGGCAAGAAGATGCCCCGCAACCCAGACCCCCATGGACCAGGCAACAAGATGAATCTGCTCATATACGTCATACAAGAGACTTTTCATGTCCACCTGCTGCAGGTGAGTATAATCATATAAAATAAGAAGGTCGTGTGAATGCACTGGAAAATAGCTGAAAGGCATGGGGTCCATACCCCATCCCCCAAAAAAAAGGATACATGATGTCCTGTTCTGTTTTGCCAGCCAACGGGTCTGCATATAAATTATATGACAGCGGAAGAGAGAAGTGATGGCAGGGAAACCAGGTCTTTTCTCTCCATGGCCGCAGTAAAGGAAAACCTTATCCTGGCGGTTCCCGGAGGAACGGTCGGGGGCCTGACTGCATTAACCCAAAAGCCTTGTTCACGCAGTTTCTCAGCAATTGACAGGGTTTTCCTGCTGTCACCGATTATGACCGGTACTATTTGGGAAGTGCCGGCTACGGTTAACCCCTGCTCGATGAACAGATTGCGCATCATTTTCGCTAAATGCCGGAGCCGATGCCGTTCTTCCTCCATGGCGGGAACCCTGTCCAGGACAAACAGAAGCCAGTTCAAACAGACCGGTGGCAGGCCGGTGGTAAATATAAAGGTTCTCGCCCTGTTGATTAGATAGTCGGCGATAATTCCGGAACAAGCAACAAAGCCGCCAACCCCTCCCAGCGCTTTGCCGAAGGTGCCAAACAGCAGGTCAATATCCTGGACGACCCCTTCCTGTTCGGCTAGCCCCATCCCCTGTTTACCAAACACCCCGACAGCGTGCGCTTCATCAAGATACAGGCAGCATTGATATTTATTTTTTAGGGCAACAAGTTTATTCAGATCGGCTGTATCACCGTCCATGCTGAAGAGCGATTCGCTGACCAGAAAAACCTGGTTATACCGGTCACGTTTATTACTGAGGATTTCTTCAAGATGTTGGTAATCAAGGTGGTGGTAACGAAGTGCTTCGGCCATGGAAAGGTGCATGCCGTCGATGAGGCTGGCATGGCAGAGCTTGTCCGCGATGATCAGGTCACCCTTCCCGGCAAGGGCAGGCAGTATTCCGACATTGCCATGATATCCGGAGTTAAAGACAAGGCAGCTCTCTGTGTTGTACAGGGAGGCAAGTTTGTCCTCAAGTTGACCGTACAGCCTTGAATTTCCTGTCATCAGGCGGGATGCGGCAGCACCAGGCCCGTATTTTTCAACAAGGGTCTCAGGGTCGATCTGCCGGTAGAATTTATCAATGAGTTCCCTGTTGGTCGCAAGACCGAGGTAATCATTTCCGGAGAGATTAATGTAGGTTCGCCCGGACATGCTCAGCCTGTCTTGCTCAAGGTGCTGCAGGGGAACGACCCTTCGATGAAGTCCTTCATTTTCCAGCTTGTGGAGCTTTTGCTGCAGATGGAGGTTGATATCAGCCATATCGGATTTCCGGGGTAAAGGGGGCTTACCTGACATATTTTTTGTACATTTCCTCGGTATAACCGATTACGTACCTGTCACCAATTATTAAAGCAGGAGCCCTGAGGTTACCGGTCCTTCCCAGACACTGCTTCAGAATCTCCTCCCTGTTCTTTTTTGAGGGGGTAAAGACGAGATATTTTTTTCCACGGCCGACTACTATTTCCCGGGCTTTTTTAAGGAAGTCCCAGGCCTCATCATCGGCAAGTTTTTGTTTTTTTGCATCAACCTTTTCCGTGATGCTCAATTGCTGTCCATCAAACACAGCCTGTGCCTTGGTGCAGGAGACTCAGCCCTTACGAAGATAAGCCCATTGTATAGTCATAATATCCTCCAATACATTTTGTTATTAAATACAAACCCTTAATAAGTGAATGCCGGTATATGGTTGTTTGTGCCCAGTATTCAAAGGCCTTCAGCTTGTAAATTTTTTTCGATCTGTTTTCATGGACAGGTGAACAGGGTCCTGATGGATAATGACATCCGCTTCAGGCCACGCTCGCAATATTTCTTTTTCAACTGCTCTGGCAATGCCATGAGCCCTGATGAGCGGAATTTCATCCTCAAGTTCCAGGTGTAATTGGATCATGATGGTTTGGCCGGACAGTCTCGTCCGGATATCGTGAACGCCTTTTACCTGGGAAGGGGATTGAGCAATTTCGAAAATTTCCCCCCTGATCTCCTCCGGCAGTTCACGGTCCATCAGCATCTGCCCGGCCTCGTGGCCAATTTTACAGGCGCTGTACAATATATACCCGGCAATGATGATGGCAAAGACCGGGTCAAGTCCAGGCCATCCGGTGGAAGCAAGGAACAGGGCCAAAATGGTGCCGAGGTTTGTCAACACATCTGTTGCATAGTGGAGGGCGTCCGCCCGGATAGCCGTTGAATTAGTCTGGCGGATGACATAGTGCTGATAGGCAAGCAGGACAAGGGTAACAATAATGGAAACCACCATAACCGCAATTCCGGTTGCGGCCTCATGAATAGCTGTGGGATTCCGCAAACGCTCTATGGCATGGACTACGAGAAAAAAAGCGGAACCGGCAATAAATGAGGCCTGGGCCAGCCCGGCGAGAAACTCTGCCTTGCCGTGCCCGAACCGGTGTTCGTCATCAGCAGGATGCAGTGACCAGCGTACTGCAACAAGGTTGATTGTAGATGCTGCTGCATCCATGAGGGAATCGACAAGTGAGGCCATGACACTCAGGGAGCCGGTAATCAGCCATGCCCCTAGCTTGGCTGCAATAAGAGTCAAGGCCACGGCAACAGAGGCATAGGTAGCCCGTTTTAATAAAACATCTTTATGATCAAGCACGGTTTTCATATTCAGCTGGAAGTTCAATAAAAAAAGCCGCAGAGCTGTCTTGACAGCTATGCGGCTATAATGATCGCTTCATGCACGATGAAGCAGTTAACAGCCCTTTATGCTTCAGCCGCCGGAAGGTTTGGCTGGTGCTTCACCCTGTTTCTTTGCTTCGGTTGCAGAGGTCAAAACAGAAGAGCGGTTGACCTTGATCCGCACTCCTTCAGCTATTTCCATGGTGACAACAACGTCGGTGATTCCTGTTATGCGGCCATGGATGCCGCCGTTGGTAACCACCTCATCACCCTTCTGAAGGTTGCCAAGGAACGTCTGGTGCTCTTTTGCTTTCTTCTGCTGGGGCCTGATAAGCAGAAAATAAAAGACAACAAAAATCAGAATGAGGGGAAGAAAGGAAGTTAGTCCTCCCCCAGCTGCTGGGGCAGTGCCATTTGCTGCATATGCTATGGTGGTCATTATTATATCCTCCTGGTAAAGTGGTTGGTATTTCTATTCTTCTCCACGACGTGAATAAAAGTTTTTCCTGAATGTCGTAAAATTATCTTGTTCGATTGCGTGACGCATTTCTGCCATCAGCGAACAGTAATAATGTAAATTATGGATACTGTTGAGCTGATAGGCAAGTATCTCTCTGCACATGAACAGGTGCCGTAGATACGCCCGTGAATAGTTCCGGCATGTATAGCATGAACAGTGTTCATCCAGCGGTTTCCGATCGTCACGATAACAGGAATTTTTTATAACAAGTCTGCCCTGTGATGTAAAGAGCATTCCATTTCTGGCGTTGCGGGTAGGCATGACGCAGTCAAACATATCCACGCCCCTGAACACTCCCTCGACAAGATCTTCCGGTGTTCCGACGCCCATGAGATAAACGGGATGATCATCGGGCAAGTGTATGACTGTGCTTTCCGTCATATCGTACATAAGTTCCTTGGGCTCACCAACAGAAAGGCCACCAAGAGCATATCCGTCAAAACCGATGTCAATGAGTTCTTCGGCAGCCTTCTGACGGAGGTCGGGAAACATGCCTCCCTGCACAATACCAAAAAGCAGCTGGCCGGTATCAGATTGGGATTGACGGGATCGGGCGGCCCACCTTCCCGTTAGCGCAGTTGCACGTTCGGTTTCTTCACGGTCGGATGGCCATGGTATGCAGGTATCAAGAACCATCATTATATCAGATCCAAGGGCTTCCTGAACATGTACAGCATCTTCCGGTGAGAGAAACAGTTTCGCACCGTCCAAATGGGACCGGAACCCGGCTCCCTCCTCGCTGATGGTTGCCAGATCTTTTAAGCTGAAAATCTGGAAACCGCCAGAGTCGGTAAGTAGAGGGCGGTTCCAGTTCATAAAGGAGTGCAGACCGCCAAACTCTCTGATCAGGGCGTGCCCCGGTCGGATAAAAAGATGATAGGTGTTTCCGAGAATGATCTGTGCACCTAACTCCTCAAGATTTTCCGGAGTAACAGCCTTGACAGTGGCCTGGGTGCCAACCGGCATGAAAACAGGGGTCTTGATCGTACCGTGGAGAGTCTGCAGTATTCCGCACCTGGCCCGGCATTCACTTGACTGGTGCAAGACAGTAAGGGGTGATGATCTGGTGTTATTCATTATCTAATCGGTTCGCATCCTTGGCTGTGTTATGCATGATTTTTACCAGGGCATCCTGCTGGTTTTCAATGGACCGGACAAGTGAGAACTGGACCATGGCCCGGTGCAGATTATGGTTTTGATAACGTATTTTAAAATAGTGGTTGCCGGCAAGGTAATCTGAAAAAAAACGTAAACCAAGTTCAAAGGAAATGAGCAGTACTGAGTCGACAATGAGTTCTCTATCCTTTCCGGTTAACAGAAATCCGGCCCGGGAAAAATATCCCTCCAGCCAGGCCTGAAACATTTCAGGGTCAAAAAACACGGTATTTTTGTCCCCGGGGGTTTCACCGGCAGGGTTACAACAGGAACGCAGGGCATCGCCAATGTCGTGCAGGAGCAGACCGGGCTTGACCGTATCAAGGTCAATCAGGCTGATAACCTTTTCCATCGTATGATTGAAGAGAAAATTCGCAACCTTGGGGTCACCGTGAATAATCCCGTGTGTAAGCTTTTCTCCCAAGTCCTTCTGCAGGGCCACCATGGATCGCCTCTGTTCAATAAAGCGGCAGCAGAGATCTGTGTCAAGGGAGGCAGGCATTTTCTGCGAGGAGCGGACAGCATCATACTTCCGGAGATATTCCGGGGTATCGTGAAAACCGGGCAGGGTATCTGCCAGTTTTCCTGAGTCCAGGGTACTGAGCATCCGATGAAAGAATCCCAATCCTTTTCCAAGCTCCCTGGCCTGGTTAACAGTGGAAACACTCTGGCAGGTCCTGCAATCCTTTACCATATTCATTAAGCGCCAGATCGATCCGTCATCGGCCCTGTAACAGTCACCTGTTTTCCCTCTATACAGGGAAAGAGGCGTGAAATTGTCTCTCCCGGATCCCCCCTCTTGCAACTGCTTGGCGAGGTGATCAAGGACAAGGCGAATATTTCGCATAACCAGCTCAGGATCGGGGAAGACATCGGGATTGAGCCGTTGCAGTATCCGCTGCTCACCTGATTGCAGAGTGACTGCAAAGGTATCGTTAATATTGCCTTCTCCAAAGGGAACAATGTTTGAAATATGGTGCTCGGGAACAAAGAAATGAACTGCTTGCAACTCAGGGTTCAAAATTTTTCCCCGGTGGAATCGGGTTTGTCCGATCGCCCTCTGCTTTCATTGACAGGATATTTCCTGGCATTGACTTCAATTTTTTTTTCAGCTGCGGCGAGAAGGTCTATATCCAGCCTGTCAGCCAGGCGGACAAGATAAATCAGGACATCCGCCAGTTCCTCACTAACGCTGGTTTTTCTGACACGCGGCAGGTTGAGGCTTTCCTGCTGGGTGAGCCACTGAAAATGTTCTGACAGTTCCGCAACCTCGACACCAAGAGCCATGGCCAGATTCTTGGGGGAATGAAATTGTTCCCAGTCCCGGTCCTCGGCAAACTGCCGCAGAACATCTCTGAGATCTTCAAGTGAGTTGATCATAACAGAAGACGGTACCGGATTACCCGGTACCGTCATATAAGGTTTAATTTACTCCACCCTGAGAACGATATACTGGCTGTAGTCGCCAGCCTTGACGCGCAACAGAACCTGTTGCTTGTTAGTGGCAGCCTCGAGGACCTTTTTCAGTTGTTTCAGGTTTTGCACCCGTTTTTTGTTGACCTCTTCAATCAGCTGCCCGGCCTTCAATCCGGCCCTGGCAGCAGGGCTGTCAGGATCAACATCGGCTATCAGCACGCCCTGGTCTTCAGAGTATCCGAACTGGCCGGATAGCTCTTCAGTCAGGTCCTGCAGGGTCAGCCCCATTTCCTGCAGGGTTGTATCACCGGCAGGTCCTTTCCGGCCGAAGTCAGAAGGTTGTTCACCAATAGCGATTTTGATTTCTTTCTTCTTGCCATCCCGGATGATCTTGGCGGTAATCTCAGTTCCGGGAGAGGTAAGGGCTATCTTGTTTCGAAGAGCGGCAACATCGTTGATCTGTTTACCATTAAGCTGGATAATGACGTCTCCCTGCTTGATACCGGCTTTCTCTGCCGGCGAATCTTCCGATACTTCGCTGATCAGAACCCCCTGGGCACTTTCCAGGTCAAAGGATTTCGCCAGGTCATCATCAACATCCTGGATAACGACACCCAGCCATCCGCGTGTTACCTTGCCGTGCTCCCTGAGCTGTTCCTTGATGGCCTTGGCCATGTTGATGGGAATGGCAAAGCCAATACCCATATACCCGCCGCTGCGTGAGAAGATAGCGGTGTTCATTCCAATGACTTCACCGTAAATGTTGAGCAGCGGCCCTCCGGAGTTTCCAGGGTTGATAGCCGCGTCGGTCTGGATGAAGTTCTCATAATCATTGATGCCGATCCGGCTTCGACCTTTGGCGCTCACCACCCCGACCGTCACGGTCTGGCTCAGTTCAAAGGGGCTGCCGATGGCAATAACCCACTCGCCGACCTCTAATTTCTCAGAGTCGCCAAGGGGTAGAAACGGCAGGTTCTTGCCCTCAATTTTTATAAGCGCAACATCTGATTGGGGATCGGTGCCTACTACCTCTGCCTTGAACTCTCTTTCATCTGCCAGGCGCACATTGATGGTATCAGCCTCGCCAACAACGTGATTATTCGTCAGGATGTAACCGTCGCTGGAAATAACAAACCCGGACCCGGCTCCCTGCTGTTTGAACTCCCTTGGCTGTTCCTCCTGTCGGGGATGCTTGAACTGAGGCCCAAAAAAGCGTTCGAAAAAAGGGTCGTTGAAAAATCCGAACGGGTCCTGTCCGCTTCTTCTTGTGACGGATTTTTCTACCCGTACATGAACAACAGCAGGGCCCGCCTTTTTAACCACTGAGGCAAAAGCTTTTGCCGAACGGTCAAGCAGAGCAATATTTTCATCCTCAGTTGCATGTGCCGGAATAATGGCACCACCACTCGTGAGGAAACAGAATACCAGGGCTGCAACGATAAACATACCCGGAAAGAATGTATTTCGATTGTACATGAGATGTGACTCCAAAAGTAAGAATAGTATATAGTTGTCCTCTGCAGGACAACTCCTCTGACTACTTACAGGCAAACAGTTATTATACAATTTAATATAATTATACCTCTGCCCGGTTACGTCAAGCAGGATTGTGACAGAAAGAACAAGTAAAGCTATAATATTTCAAGGATATGAGGTTGTGGGCAGAAAAGCCCGCTGGCTCAGCTGAATACTTTTCGGAGCACATCACCCAGTTTTTCCATTGTATACGGCTTGGCAATTACTCCGTGGAAACCATGCTCTTTAAAGTCGGCCATTATCGGGTCGTTGGCATACCCGCTTGAAACAATAGCCTTCACATCAGGATCAATACGAGAAAGCTGCGTGACCGTCGCCAGTCCACCCATACCGCCAGGTATGGTCAGGTCGAGGATCACACCGTCAAAGGGGTATCCCTCGTGTTTTGCCTTTGTGATCAGTTGAACAGCCTCGGAGCCGTCATGCGCTGTTTCGGTTTTATATCCCATCAGCCCCAGCATATTCTTGGCAACGTTGAGGACATCTGGATCATCGTCCATGATGAGTATTTTTGCGCCGCTTTGCGGAAATTTTTCTTCACTTTTCTTTTTAGGGGTCGGCATCTTTGAAGATGCCGGGAGGTAAATTTGAAATGTGGTACCGGTATTCTGCGTTGATTCGACCGTGATAAGGCCGTCGTGATTTTTTATGATCGAATATGATGCTGCCAGGCCGAGGCCGCTGCCCTCCTGTTTTGTTGAGAAATAGGGGTCAAAAACTTTGGCCAGGTGTTGCGGGGTGATTCCAACTCCCTGGTCGGTAATGGATATGATCACATACTTTCCATCATGCAGCGGTACAGGATCCTCAGATGTAACAACGACATTCTCAGCCTGAATGGTTACCCTGCCACCTTCGGGCATGGCCTGATCAGCATTTTTTACCATATTCTGAATAACCTGGCTTATCTGGCCCTCATCCATTTCCACGGGCCACAGGTCATCCGGGGTAATAATTTCACAGGTAACGTTGGAGCCGCTCAGCATAAAAGATGATGAGTCTTCAATCAACTCCTTGACTGATCCGGAAGTTTTCAAGGGCGCTCCACCCCTTGAAAATGTCAGCAGCTGCTGGGTCAGGTCACGGGCCCGAAGCGTTGCCCTTTCAGCATCATTTAATCGGTCAAGGGATTTCTCGCCTGCCTGGGAAAAAATCTTGGCCATGGAAATATTACCCAGTATGGCTGTGAGCAGGTTGTTAAAGTCATGGGCAATGCCACCGGCCAGGATGCCGACCGATTCCAGCTTCTGGATTTTCTGTATTTCCTCCTCCATGCGAATTTTCTTGGTAACGTCAGTAAAGAAAAGAGCCATCTTGCCCGGTTCGGTCTGAAAAGCGTGCACCTCATAGGCTCCGCTGATCTGGCTGTCCTCGTAGTCTATATGATGGGCTCGCCATGGCTTTCCGGTCCTGCAGACATCACGGTACCGGTCCGGTATTTCCGTCAGGGCAAGGGGAGGGAAGGCCTCTTCAATAGTTTTGCCGATAAATTTTACACAGTCAAGGCCAAGAATCTGGTCTGCAGCAGGATTTGCATCAACAAACACGAGCCGTCCGTCCTGCTCAAGTCTGTACATCATCATACCTTCCGGACAGGATTCAATGACGCTGCGGAACCTGTTTTCGCTTGTCCTCAGCTCCTCCTCCGTCCTGATCCTTTCTGTGACATCGTTTATAATTGAACATAAGGCAAATACCTCTCCATCGGTATCACGCATATAGTTCCAGTCGACCTGCACATAAATGTCTTGGCCGTCAGCGGTTTTGTTCATGCCAAAGTAGGTTTCAGGAGCCGGTTGCTGTTGAATGAGGTGCGAGTAATATTCCTGGAGCTTTTTCCTCTCTTCGCCGCTGTCAAGAAAATCCCAGATATATTTACCGATAAGCTGACTTTCCGGTACTCCATGGATTGCATGATGTGCCGGATTGCTGAAAAGGATGCAGCCTTCCAGGTCGCTTATCTGAATGCCGAGAGACGCGGTTTCCGCCAGGGTACGATACTTCTCTTCACTTTCCCTGAGTGCATTTTCGGTATTTTTTCGGCCTGTTATATCGTAAATGGTACCTTCAACCCATACCGGTTTGTCATGTTCATCGCAAGCATTGCACCCGGTTTCAAAAATCCATCGCACTTCCCCGTCCTTCCTGATGATTCGGTACTCGCGCCTGAAAGAGTAGCCAGGACTGGTCAGCATCTTTTTCCCGTCATCACGCAGAATATGGAAATCATCAGGGTGAATGACCTTGTCCCAGCTGGGATTGCCGCCAAGAAAATCTTTCTCTGTGTAACCGGTTATCTTTTCGACAGCTCCATGGAAATATTCAGGGATAAACGTTCGTATTTTTCCGCGATAGGCAATTCCGTGAAAACTTGCAATGAATGAGTGGTACCGTTTTTCACTTTCCTGCAGGTTTTCCTGCGTCTTCTGAAGAGAGGTTATGTCTGTGCAGACCCCTCCTACAGCATAGACATGACCCTCTGCATCAACCAGGGGGAACTTGGCAGTGATAAAGGTATGTTCTCCATCGGCGAGTTCAATGGTTTCAGTGAATTCTACCAGGGTTTTTTGCTTTTTGACTTCTTCGTCCTGGGTGCGGAACAGCTCGGCTATGGGTTCGGGAAAAATATCATAGTCGCTCTTGCCTTTAACCTGGGCATCGGTAACATGTGCCAGCCGTTCATATTCGCGGTTTATATAGAGATAGTTGTAATCGGAATCTTTAAGGTAAATCGGCAGGTTCGTATTATCGAGGATGGCTCTGAGGTACTGTTCGCTCATCTGGGCAGCCCCATCCTGGTTCCTGGATTTTTCCAGGTTGTTTTCCAGGGCCTTGATTCGCTGTTCCAGTTCTTCGTAAGTCGGTTTATCAGTCATAAAATGTTCGGAATTACATTATTTCGTTATCGCTTAGAAACTGTGTTTGTCAAATAATAGCACAAATACATTTTCACGTTAAATTGAATCGGAAAAATTGATAAAAAGATAAAAATATCAGGAGAGAGTGATGCGGTATTGTTCATAGTTTACGCAGACATGCTCCATCTTTGAACGGTCGGCATGAACGGTGCGGATAAAGGGAACAACCTTTTCGGCTGAATTGATATGGAAAAGGTTGTGCATATCACTCTTGTCAAAAAGACCCCTCGATTCGACTTCGGCACGGAGCCAAACCAACAGGGAGCCCCACATCTCACCAAAAAGAATAATAGGTGTTTCACAAAGATGCTTTACCTGGATGAGCTGCCAGGTATAAAAGAGTTCCAGGATTGTTCCGATGCCTCCGGGCGCGACAACAACCGCATCAGAAAGGGCCATGAAGGCGTCCAGCCGATCGCTGAAACGATCGAAGTCCTTTTTGATATCCAAAAATTTGTTTGATTCCTGCTCTAAGGGAAGTTTGATATTGAGGCCGATGGAGTGGGTACCCTGGCTGGCGCTTTTATGGCCTGCATTGGCGGCCTGCATGATTCCGGGACCACCGCCCGTCACAACATCAAAGCCGGCTTCTGCCAACCCTTTGGCGATACTGAAAACGTCTGTGTAAACACGGTCCCCTTCTTTTATTCTTGCTGAGCCGAAAATGGCAACACGATAATGAGCGTCCATATGTATTTATAATCTGTAAGATCTGATTTATTTATTTCTTTATTTTTGAACAGGGGTCCTCAGCTGGACCTTTAAGCTGAAAGAACAGCTTGAGTCCTTTCTTGACCCGGTCGGAAAAAATCTTTGTCGACAGAAAGGTGCCGGCCACCTTTTTGTTAATCTCGCCCAGAGTTGGATAAGGGTGGACAGTGCCGGCAAGGGTCGAGAGCTTGACACCCCCGCCCAGGACAGCAACCCACTCTCCCAGAAGGTCTCCAGCTCGCGGTCCGGCAATCTGGACACCGATTACTTTCTCTTTTTCATTTAACAGCATTTTAATTTTGCCGATCTTTCGGCCTTCTGCAAGAGCCCGGTCATTCCCACTGAATTCCTCGGTCCAGACTGTATATTCGATCCCTTCTTTTTTTGCCCTTTTCTCGTTCATCCCGATAGAGGCAAGTTCCGGGTCCGTATAGGTGCACCATGGCATGAGGGTGTAATCTGTTTTTCGAGGCAGGTGGAAGACGGCATTGGTAATTACGACACCGCCTTCGTAACCGGCAGCATGGGTGAACTGAAAAGCTCCGTTTACATCCCCTGGTGCATATATGTGTTTATGGCTTGTTCGAAGGCGGTTGTCAACGGTGATACCGCCGGGTGTCATGCTGACATCAATCTTCTCCAGCCCAAGGCTTCCGGTGTTCGGTGTCCTGCCCTGTGCCAGAAGAACGGTATCGGCCTTGTAGACGGCACGACTCCCATCCGTACCTTCAACAGTGATCGACTTGATGCCGTTTTCCTGTTTTGCGTCCACAACACTCGTGTTCAACAGAATTTCAACACCATCCTCTTGCAGGATGTGCATTACTGTGTCCGCCAGGTCCTTGTCTTCTTTGCTCAGAATCTGACCGGAGCGTTGAACGACCACCACCTGAGAGCCAAGCCGCTGAAAGGACTGGGCCATCTCCATGGCAATGGGTCCTGCTCCGAGGACAATCATTTTTTCAGGCAGAGAGTCCAGGGAGAAAATTTCCTTGTTGGTTATGTATTCAATATCGTTGAGGGCTTCAACCCTGGGCCCGGCGGGAGAGGACCCGGTGGCAATGACCCAGTATTTTGCCGAATGGGTTTTGCTGTTTAAACGGATGGTATGCTCGTCAATAAATTCAGCCTCCCCGAATTCAACCTGTGCCCCCAGCTTGCAGAACCGTTCCACGGAGTCATGAACCTGGATAGTTTCAATAACGCTGCGAATCCTGTCGGCAACCAGACGAAAATCCACGGGATCTGCTTTTACTTCAGGCAACCCGTACTCAGTTGTTTTAGAAAGTTGATGATAGACATGGGCAGAGCGGATCAGGGTTTTTGAAGGAACACAGCCATAATGGAGACAGTCACCTCCCAGGTGGGGCTCTTTTTCAACAAGCAGTGTTCTGGCTCCGAGCTGTGACGCCCCGGCGGTAACGGTCAGCCCTGCTGCGCCGCCGCCGATGATCCCGATATCAAAATCATATTTTGCCATAATAATTCCTCAGGTGGTTTTTTCCTGTCTTGCTTTGTACAGGCTAAGCAGTTTTTTTGTGATGAGCGGCAACAGGCCGAGCAAGGCAAAAGAAAAAAGCAGGCCCGGCGACAAAATCCCTGACAGGCTGTCGAGTTTGGCAAGTTCCTTGCCGGCATTAACAAAAACAATGGTAGCCGGCAGCATGCCAAGCTGCGAAACCCAGTAATAGGTAATCATCCTGATTGAGGTGAGTCCCATGGCCAGGTTGATGACAAAGAAGGGAAAAATCGGCACGAGCCGAAGTGAAAACAGATAGAAACCTCCCTCTTTGGCCATGCCTTCATTGATTTTTGTCAGCTTGTCACCGAATTTATTCTGTACCCAGTCACGCAATAGATAACGGGCGACGATACAGGCAAGGGTTGCCCCGATAGTTGAGGCAAAAGAAACAACTATGGTGCCGGTTACCAGCCCGAACAGGCCGCCCCCGGCCAGGGTCATCACGGCTGCACCAGGAAGGGACAGGGCTGTTACCGTAATATAAATAAGCATGTAAATGGTGATGACTGTCACTCTGTTTTCCAGGTATAACCGGGCAAAATGAGCCTGCTGCTCTTTGAGGTAGCTGAGGGTCAGGTACTGGTCCAGGCCGAAAACTTTAAACAGCACGATCAGCAGCAGAACGAGGCCGACAATGACAAGTTTTTTCACGAGGTCTGGTTTCATGTGTTTTCGTCCGGTTGATTAAACATTGAAATACAATATGCTGCCGCTCCTATAAGGGCAGTTTTTGGCTCAAGAATTATATGCACGGGGGTCCTGCCGAGCATATCGCGGTACTCCCCCTGGCAGAATGAATGCATAAAATTATCTGCCTTCAGCAAGGGCAGCATTCGCGGCGGGATGCCGCCGCCAATGTAGAGCCCTCCGGTTGCCAGGACTTTCAGAACCAGATTGGCAGCTTCAGATGCAAGGATATCAACAAACAGTTGCATCGTCTGCAGGGCCAGGTCATTTCCCGGCATTTTTTTCTGAAGTACATCTAAAGCGGCTTCAGATATAATTTTTGCAGGATCGCTTTCCTTGCTGAACCTGGCGGCAAGTTCTGGTGGTTCATCGATCTCTGTCTTCAGAAAATCGTACAGATTCGGGATGCCCAGTCCTGAACAGACCATTTCAGTGCTGACATACTCCTCTTTTTGCAGCATGAAGTTGAGAAGCTTAGTCTGCCGGTCATTTACAGGGGCAAAGGAGCTGTGGCCTCCTTCAGAAGGGCAGGGCAGCAGACGGTTCCCGGCCCGTATGAGAAACGCCTCGCCAAGACCGGTTCCGGGAGCAATGACAGCCGCAGCACCTTGCGGGTCCGGCTGGCCGTTATTCAGAATCTGCAGGGCGTTGTCCGGAAGATGCACAGCACCCAGTGCTGTAGCTACGAGGTCGTTTATAAGGTAAATGGATTGCAGGTTGAATTGCTGCTGCAATGAATTTCCGTCCAAAAACCAGTTGCGGTTGGTTAACTGAACCCGGTTATTGATTACCGGTCCGGCAACTCCAAAACAACCAAACTGAGGTTGTATACCGGTATTTTTCAGAAAGGATGCAATAATCTCATCCAAGCTGGAAACTGAATCATTTTGGATTGTTTCCTCAACCAGTGGATTTGCCGGGCCCCTTGCCGGGTCAATAAGTGCAATGGAAGTTTTCGTCCCGCCGATGTCACCGGCCAGAAGATAAGTGTTTTCGTCATGCGATGTCACTGTTCTGTGAGCTCTCGTGCCTTGCTGTTATACTGATGAATGGTGGCTACATAGGTAGCATGACTCCAAGTCAGGGGGCTGACCGACAAGGGTTCATTGGAAAAAGGATGGACCTGCTCGGCCATGACTCCGGAATGGAGGGTCCTGTCAGCAGTCCATTCGATAAGCCTGAAAGGTTCTTCCAGGTCCCCTGGTGAAGTTGCCGTGGCAATATACCACTGCGCAAGCCACAGAGTACAGATAAACCAGGGGTTTCCAGGAACCTTTGTTACGTCTTGGCTGACCTGATGATAGTAGTCGTTTTCGTAGCGGGCCATACCGCCGACATCAGTTTTTACCCAGAGTCGATCACGCATCGTCTCCATGGTCCTGACAATCAGGGGGTCGTCGGGCTGCAGCATGCCAAAATACCAGAGACCTACCAGCGAGGCATCCATCGTTGTATCTTTTTCCAAATCTTTGCCGCGGGGTTCAAGGGTACGGACAAAAGAGCCGGAGGGGTCATCCCAGAAAAGCTCAACCGTTGTCTTCCGCATTTTTTCGGCCACCTGTCGATAGCGGAGCGCGTGTTCATTCTCACCGAACCACCCGGCAAATTCTGCTGCAGCCTGCAGGCCTGCCCAGACTGAAGCTACGGTCCAACTGTGAACGCCGTAGCGTTCCTCCCAGAGGTCCCAGGAGGGCTTTGGCAGGCCTGTTTCCTGGTCAATATAATTGCACATCCATTCAGCCGCCCGTATGACCAGGCCCCGGTAGTGATGTTTAATAAATTCGATATCTCTGAATCGTTCAAAGTGACGCCGTAATGCCCAGATGACCAGGGCGGTTTCATCTTCCTGGATCGGCAGGCGTTTTTCTTCATCCGCATACCAGCCGTGCCATGATGAGGCCAGGGATCCGTCCGGTGTGTATTTGTGAAGCAGAAAGCCCTCGTCGGTAATCACACGGTGACAGAAATCAAAAAAATTGCGGGTAATTTCCGAGTATCCGGCATCAACAAGTGTCGAGGCAACAAGAGCACCGTCACGCGGCCACATATAGGAATAGGTGTCACGGTTGAACTGGGCAATATCAAAATCATTTGCAGCGATAATTGCCCCCTGGTTATCGATCTGACTGCGGAGAATAAGGAGGCTGCGGCGGTAAAGGCTCAGAAAATGGGGCGGCGAGGCACAGGGCTCTTCCTCTTTGGACGACCAGAGCTGCCAGTATGCGTCTGTTCGGCGCAGGTAAACGATAGGGCCTTTATTGAGGACGGCTTTGTACAGTCCGGTTACCGCCTCATAGTCGAGCCCGACAGCCATGATGCACCAACCCGTTTCCTGCTTTCCTGCTTCGACCTCAAGGTGCAGGGCTGCTACCGAATCGACACTTCCCTGGGCAACAGCATTACCTGACAGTTCCCCATCCTCGGCATCACGCCAGGAGCCTTCATGATCGCGCACATCCTTGATGCCAACCGCCCACTGGTCAAGTCCGTTTTTCCAGCTTCCCTGCCAGCCCCGGACAAGGCCGATCATAAACCATCGGCGACCCTTGTAATGGAACAGTGTTTGCCACTGGGGCTCATAATAGGCTGATTCCCCTACACTCGTTCCACTTATTGACAGGTCGTGACAAAAAAAGAGACGAACATCAAGCTGGCTGTCCGTAGAGTTTTCTACGGTGACCTGTCTTATCATGAGGTTTACGTGGAAATCCACACAGTCGCGGAGGAAAAGGCGGACCCCCAGGTCGCGGTTTTCAAGAACCGATTCCGTGACCATTGAGTCTTTACTGTAAGCCAGTTTCCTCTGCCAGCTGTCATCGCCAAGCCAGCTGAAATTGCCGTTGACCCAGACACCGAGCCGGCAGACACTGCCGCTGGTGTGGTTTTCCTGCCCTACATGCGGCCAGTAGATGTCGCGGATTTGACCGGTATTGTCAAAATTGACAAGAAAAGAGCCGTTTCCAATGGGCAGATCGCGTGGCACAGAACTTCTCCATGGGATTAGGGGAAAGCACAGGGATGATCCCAACAAGTAGCATAATATAAAATTATATTCACCATGATTGAATCAAACAAGCAGAAAGAAAATCAAACTGACTCAAGATAACGGAATTGATCTTCGTTATCTTGACCATCGGTATAAATATGATACTTTGGTAAATAATATGGAAACCTTGCTCCCTTTACATCTCTTCGGCCAGGTAGGGCAGATACTTGTTCTGATGCTTCTCGTCCTGTCCTGCCTGATCGGGATGAGCGGGCTGATAAATCTTTTTCGTCCGGTACCTGCTCTGCAGCATGGTACCGGTTGGCTGTTTATTGGAATCCTGGCTCTTTTCCTGGCAGGCTTTGGCTGGATATGCTGGTTCCATTACCAAGTTTATCTTCTCCTGCCCCTTGAGTTGCCTGAACCTCTGGCAGAATATCTCAACAGGCAGCTGGCAGTGATGAACCAAAGCACAGAGTACGGATTACCCCTCTATAAAACGTCATCGCCTCCCCGTTACGTGCTTCCTCTCTGGCTGGAAAACGAGAAGTATTTCTTCTGGTTCATGTGTTATGCGTTTATGGCTGTGATCGGCCACTTTCGTTTGCCTCAACCCAGGTTGCGGGCGGTCCTGCATATCCTGCTGGCCATGCAGGTCATAATTCTCTATCTGTTTGCCAATCCATTTGTCCATCCGCTGCCAAAGTTTTTGGGTGATGTCACACCATGGTTTACCCAGGATCTTTCAATGGGGCAGAGGTTTTCCTACTTCATGCGGCTCTATCCCAAAATGAATTTTTACTACAATGCGGAGTACATGTGGTTTCATCCACCGCTCCTGTTCCTGTCCTATGCCTGCATCACCATGACTTTCGTGACCTCTGTTTTCATGCTCGTGAAAAGAGACCTGGCCATAGAAACCATGGGATATGATTATGCCAAGCTCGGCTTTTTCATGCTGACTCTGGGCATGCTTCTCGGGTACCCCTGGGCCTTGAAGGCGTGGGGGCCGAATTGGTGGTGGGACCCGAAAATCTGCAGCTCGATTATGATGTGGGCCATCTACAGCACCTACCTCCATACCCGGCTGTATGCCAACAAACCTTTCATGTGGTATTTTTCTTCGATACTGGGGATTATTTGTTTTCTCGCAATGATTTTTACTTTTGTTTCCTCGTTCTTTTTTCCCGGGGAGCATACTTTTGTGTAACGGAAATGTATGAACTCGAATAGTTGTAAAAACAAAAGCGCCATAAAAAGAAAGGGTTCGTTCGACTATTCCCTGATCCTTGCAACAGTTGGTGTTCTGTTTGCAATATCGGTCATCTGCGTATTTGGTATGTTTTATTTTAAACTCGCTAATATCCAACAGCTTCCCCCGGTTGAAAAATACGTCTATATGAACCGAATGAACCTGGCTGTTTCACCATTTATCATAGCACTTATCCTCCTGCTGGGCATCTGTGTCCCGAAACGCCTCCTGCCTGCCCGATGGCTGGTTCAGTTTTCCTTGATTTTGACTATTACCGCAGTGGCAGTGTCGGCATGGAAGGGCCTTGCAATGGGTCTTGTCACTGTTCTGTTGGCTTCACTTCTGCTTCAGCTCGTTGTTCTGCTCATGGCAATTGCAGGAAGCAGGCACCTTCATTTTGAAAAAAGCGGTTACTGGGTCAGGGTCGGCTCCTCACTGGTCCACCTGGGTATTATACTGTTTGTCCTGGACCTGCTTCTCTATAAATATCTTACCTTGCACTTGATCTTATTCTGGGTGACCACGGCTTCAACAGTGCTGGGAATGATATGCTGTTTCTATGCGCATGGAGTGGCTGACCTTGTACAGAAGATCAACAGGAAATGATACCTGAATGAGAGGTGTAACCTGGAGCGGTGCCAGTGATTAATCGGAAAAATCAACCTCTGGAAGTTCACGCTGGGTGGCCAGTTCAAGGGCAAAGAAGTCCTGTTTTTCAAACCCGAAAGCCTTTGCGACCAGGCTGCTCGGAAAAGACTCCACCAGAGTGTTGAATTTTCTGATGGAAAAGTTATACATGTTACGCGCTTTTTGAATCTCCTGTTCAATTTCGTCAAGACTCTTCTGCAGAACAAGAAAATTTTCGCTGGCCTTAAGGTCCGGGTACGCCTCTGCGGTTGCAATAAGCCCAATAAGAGACCTTGAAAGCAGGCTTTCTTCCTCCTGGCGGGATGATACTGATTCGGACCCGGCACGAATTTCAGTAGTTGCATTCAAAACTTCACTTTCATGTTCGCGATAGCCTTTCGTTGCACTTACCAGATTGGGAATGAGGTTATGGCGGCGTTTCAAAGCGACATCAATACCGCTCCATTTTTCCTCAATCATGTTTTTCAGCTTGATGAACTTGTTATACGTCGATATGAACCAGATAAGGGGAAAAACAACAAAAGCAATAAGAGGAAAAATAATTTGCGGCATCATTTTTTTAATCTGATTTAACTACAGTTTGCTGGAAGAAAAGGTGTTGCAGCTGTTGAAGTCGCCAGTGCTATAACCCTTTCTGAACCAACGGGCCCTTTGCTCTGACGACCCGTGGGTGAATGAGTCGGGAGTTACATAACCCCTGGATTGTTTCTGCAGCCGGTCGTCCCCGATCTGGCTGGCAGCGTTGAGCGCCTCATCTATGTCACCGGGTTCAACAACCTGGCGGGCCCTGTCTGCATGATGTGCCCATATACCGGCCAGGCAGTCGGCCTGGAGTTCCAGGCGTACAGACAGCTTGTTGTAGTCGTTGTCGGAGAGTTTACGCCTCGCCGCATGGACCTGGTCACTGATACCGAGAAGATTCTGGACGTGGTGTCCAACCTCATGGGCGACAACATATGCCTGGGCAAAGTCACCGGGGGCATTCATTTTATTTTTCAGGTCCTGGTAAAAGCTGAGGTCAATGTAGACTTTCCGGTCACCGGGACAGTAAAAAGGACCCATTGCCGACTGGGCAAATCCACAGGCCGAGTTGACCGCACCGGTAAAGAGTACCAGTTTTGGTTCGCTGTAGACAGAGCCCATCCGTTTGAATTGACTGTTCCATGTATCTTCGGTATCAGCAAGGACAACTGAAACAAAATCTGCCAGCCTGTTCTCAACTTCCGTTGGAACGTATTCTGTGCTGGTGGTCTGGTTGCTCCCCATCTGTCCTCCGAGGTTGAGGATGATAGACGGATCAACACCAAAATACATCGCAACAAGGGCCAGCAGGAGAATCCCTATCCCTCCTCCCTTAACACCTTTTGAAACCCGGCTCCCTCGCCGGTCTTCTACATTGCTGCTTCTTCGTCCTTTTTGCCAGCGCATAAAACACTCTACCTGTGGTGCGTTTATTGGAAAGATCGGATAAAAAATATTGCTTAAAGGGGCAAAAAGCTTTCCGCCCCTTTAAGCATAAAGAAAAGGTTCAGTGGGTGATGATTTTTGGAAGCTTTTTGGCCTGCGCAACCCACTTCTCAACCTGGGCCAGTCCCGGTGCCAGACGCACCAGCTTTTTCTTTTTATTCACCTCCTGCATTTTTTGGAGCAGATTTTCAGGTTTGCGCTTTTTCAGTTCAGGCACCGTATCAACACCGGAGGCTTCAAGGAGGTCAGCATACTGGGTTCCTACCCCTTTGATACGGGAAAGATCGGCCCGGTTTACCCATTTCAGGATGAGTTTTTCACTGATGCCTGTCGACTTTGCCAGGTCCTTGCGGCCTTTCTTTTTACCGCAACTTTTCAGCAAACCCTCTAATGAGGCAATGCCTGCTTTGTTGAGCTTGGTCATCTGCTTTTTACCAATGCCTTCAATCTCAGACAACTTGGCCATCTTTATCCTCCTTCTTTCAGTGTTGTTTCAGACAGCTCTGCCACTTTGATGCGTATACGGTAACTAAACTGTCAATTGATGAAAAAACGCTTTACGCGAACCGGAACATTTTATTGAGTATTAAAGAGCAATAAATATAGCTATTGGAATAGATTTTAATCCCTGTTATCAAACTGTTCGGAAAAAGGTAAGGCATCGAATGTAATTTACTTGTTAACCTTAATTGTATGCCAGACGAGACAAGTCAGGCAAGAAAATAATTACTTGATGTAATTCAACGTTCTAACCATGTTACATATCCCCATGATATAATTGTTGACAGGTAACCCTGATGAGGTCAGCTTTACAGGGTCGAGCAGGAACGGTATAGATCTAGGTAAGTTTTAATATACATCATGAAACCCCATCGTAATAAAATACCCGAACTTCTTGCCCCGGCAGGCAGTTTCGAGAAACTGGTGACAGCCATTCATTATGGCGCAGATGCAGTGTACCTAGCAGGCAAACGGTTCAGTCTCCGGGCACGGGCCGGCAATTTTGATGAAGAGGGACTGAGGCAGGCGGTTTCGTATGCCCACAAGCATTCGGTTAAGGTGTATGTCACCATCAATATATTTGCCCACAATGAGGATCTTGAAGGCCTCGAGGACTACCTGCTCTTTCTCGACAGCATTGATGTCGATGCACTTATCATTGCCGACCCGGGGATCCTGAGTGTTTCACGGGAAACATTACCCGATATGCCTCTCCATCTCTCAACCCAGGCCAATGTAACCAATGCGGCAAGTGCCCGCTTCTGGGTTTCGCAGGGTGTGAGCCGCCTTAATCTTGCCCGGGAACTTGGTATTGAGGAAATCAGGCAGATCAGGGCGGCAACGGAAACGGAGCTTGAACTCTTTGTGCATGGAGCACTGTGTATTTCCTATTCCGGACGCTGTATGCTGAGCACCTATTTTACAGGCCGTGACGCCAACCAGGGTGACTGTGCTCATCCCTGCCGTTATTCCTACCGCCTTGTGGAAGAAAAACGGCCAGGACAGTACTTTCCTGTGGAGGAGGATGAACGGGGCACCTATATCTTTAACTCACAGGATCTCTGTTTACTGAATCGGCTGCCGGAACTGATCGCTGCCGGGGCTGATTCCCTGAAAATAGAGGGACGAATGAAGTCGGTAGGGTATGTCGGCGGCGTGGTGCGGGTTTACAGGGCAGCCCTGGACTGGATACAGGAACAGCTTGACGCCGGAGCAGAAATCAATAGCCTGAGCCTACCGGAATATTTAACCGGGGAGATAAAAAAGCTGGGTACCCGTGGTTGGACCGAGAATTTTTTTGACGGCCCGCCGGATGATTCTGCCATGATGCATGACAGGATGCGGATTGAACAGCCCTGGGTCCCGGCGGGTATTGTCCGCCAGGCCGAGCCGCTGCTCATAGAAACCCGGAATGTACTGGAAACAGGGGACAGCATAGAGTACCTGGGCCGCAACATGCGTACGATTTCCTGCAGCGTACTCGCCATGACCAGAGAGGATGGCACCTCACTTGAACGGGCCAATCCTGGTCAGCGGGTGGAGTTACAGACTGACCCGGAGGTTATAGAACCTGAACTCAACTCTTTATTCAGGAAAAAAGTTTAAATCTTCAATGACTTATCAGTTGCTTATGTACCCCTGCAACCTAGATGGTTGCAGGGGTAAAAAGATCCTTTTCTCAAGCTGAACAAAATTGAACCGTCAGCTGTGCCTCCCTTTCATAGGAAGGGGCAATGCTTTTGTTTGAATCGGTTACAAAAATTATTTGCTCATTTCCGCAGCTTTATCCTCGACCTCTGCTGATCCTTCCTTGGTCATTGCCGCGGCTTTTTCCTCCACGTCTGCAGCAGCTTCTTTGGTAGCGGCAGCAGCCTTTTCGGTCATTTCCGCAGTTTTGATCTTTGCATCTTCTGCAGCCTCCTTCGTCAATTCTGCAGCTTTATCCGCCGCCTCAACCGCCGCTTCTTTTGTAGCAGTCGCAGCTTCCTTGGTCATTTCTGCAGCATCGTCCGCTGCCTTCATTGCTGCCATTTTAGTGGCCTCAACTGCTTCCTTGGTTTCTTCAACAGCCTTTTTTGCCTCATCGCTGCTGCACCCGTAACTGGCTACCAACATAAGCCCGGCAAGTATAAATGCAATTTTTTTCATAGCGCTTTCTCCTTAACTAAATTGTATTAGAATGACCGATCTGAATAAGATTTACTCAATAATACCAGTAAGGTCAATAGACTATACACCTGGATTACAACCTGTAATTTTTTTGTATTGTGCTTGAATTTTGACAAAGTATTGAGTGGATAGGAAAAGGCTAGGTGCCGTCATTTATTTCGTCAAGCGAGATAATCTGGTCCGTTACTTCAGTAAACGCCACATCATGACTGATAAGGAATAACTGATCATACCAGTGTTCCGTTACCTCTTCACGTCCGATGTCAATGGCCCGAAAGGCATGGGCCAGGTTTTCCCGGCGGGCTGCATCGAGATTTGATGTCGGCTCATCAAAAAAAGCGATCCGGGCACCGATAGTCTGCAGCAGGGCCAACCGTAGGGCAACCACAGCACTCATGATCTGGCCTCCGGACAACTGGTCGTCGGTGCGTTCCCTGATCTCTCCGCCCTGCATATCCCGGAGAACGATTTTATATTTGTCTCCCCAATAAAGCTCTTCGTCTGTTTCGGCAATGTTGCGGTATATCATGTCTGCCCGCAGACTGATCTCTTCCCGAAAACGTTCCGAGAGCTGAGCTGAAACATTATTGAATATCTTGTTCCGTAAAAATTTGACCAGCTCTTCTTTGGCTTCAAAGTTTTTCTTTTCTGCCAGCCGGACCTTGATCTCTTCAGCCAGCTTGTTCAGCCTCTTGATCTCCTCCATCAGGCGAAGCTGGTCTTTACCGATATCGCTGATCTTCTGCTTCAGCGTGGCAACCTCGGCAACCAGCTTCTCTTTCCGAGCTCGCACTTCGGCGTGGCTCTTCTGGTCATAATCTTTTTCCAGCGCCAAAAGTTCCTCTCGCTTGGCAGTAAGTGTTTTTTTCAGTTCATCAAAAAGTTCCAGCATATTCTGCAGTTCTTTCTGCCTGTTTTTCAGGTCCCGGGCATCTTTCTTGTGAGCAAAGAAGGTGTCCCGCGTTTCCTGGTTTTCAGACTTTGTCTTCTCTGTTTTGCTGATCTCTTCATCCAGGTCCTTAAATTTCTTGAGGTCTTCTTTCCGGGCAGCCGCTTTTTTATCTGCCTCTTCCCGCCGTTTTCCTGTCCCGGCAAGGGCAAGCTTTCTTTTCTCGTTCTCTTCCTGTTTCCCGGTCAAGGCGGCAAGTTGTTTCTCAACTTCCTGTGCCCTGATCTTAATAGCTTCTATTTCCTTCTGGGCGATTTCGGCAGCCTTGATGTTCTGGGCCAGGGTCTCAAGCTTCCTGTCCAGCTCCTTGCCTTCATTATCAAGTTCTTTAACCCTGCCAGTAAAAACATCCCTCGGCGCTTTACCTGCGATATTCTGGCATTGCTCCTTGAAGAACGGACAGATTCCTTCCCCCAGCTTCTCCTGCCCTTCCTGCAGTCCCGACCTTCTGCCTTCCAGAAGCCCCTTGGCCGAGCG
Organism: uncultured Desulfobulbaceae bacterium; assembly: GCA_947259225.1. Taxonomy (GTDB): domain Bacteria; phylum Desulfobacterota; class Desulfobulbia; order Desulfobulbales; family Desulfobulbaceae; genus UBA10518. The sequence goes on from CAMYLK010000021.1 coordinate 41,291, forward strand.
GACTTTCTCTTCTTCTCTCCTCAAACCCGGCAACCGGGCGGCAGTTTTGTGCAGGTTCACATCACCGGCCAGTTCCTTGTGTTCCTTCTTCAGCCGTTCTTCTTCTTCGGCCAATTGCTTTGCGGTGTTCTCTATTTCCCTGGTTTCATGCTCATAGGCCTGTACAAGGCGTGAACTTTCCTTGTCCAGACCAGTTATTTCCTTCTCGATCTCCCTGCTCTGTTTCTCCTTCTCCCTTAAGGATTTGAGAGCAGCTTCCGCCTTTTCGAAAGCTTCCTTGCCGGGTTTGTTCTTTGTCTGTATCTCAATAGCCTGTTCAGACTCCTTTACCCTTTTCTGCTGATCGGCTATCTTTCCTTCACCGTCGCGGATACGATTCTCCAACACCTGGATTTCGGATTTCAGAGAGACAACCTTCTTTTCCTTCCCGTCCAGTTCAGCAAGCTGCTTTTCGATATCGGCCAGAGATTTTTCTTTCCCGGCCAGTTCCTTGTTGTGTCCTTCGATCTCTTTGACCAACCCGTCGAGTTCCTTTTCTTTTTCGGGCAGGGCGTCGGCCTGTTCCTGTTTACCTTCAATTTCAACGGCCAGGACTTCGATCTTACTTTTGACTGCCGCCAGCAGTGTGCGGGTGCCATTGTAGGTTTTGCGCCAGGCATCAATGCCGAGGATTTCGTCAAATGCTTCCTGGCGTTTAGTCGGCTGTTTGAGAACAAAGGGACCAAGGAATTCATTCTGGAAGGGACCGATCACCAGTTTGAACTGGTCGGCCAGGGCACGGCCGCTCTTAAGCCCGAGAAGCTCCTTGATGCGCGCTTCCGTTTCCGACGCCCCGGCATGGTCCTCAACTTCAAAGGTCCCGCCAATCTCTCGTGCCAGCAGCCATTTGGATCCGGCACCGACACTGCGGGAAACCCGAAATGTTTCACCATCATCTGTGGCAAAGGTAACAGCAATATCCCCTTTTTTGGCACCGATGGTTATAAAGCGGTCGATATTGCCCACGAAATCCCGGGCATCAACCCCGAACAGGGCATAGCCGATGGCCTCAAAGATAGTACTTTTACCGACTCCGTTGTCACCAGAAAGCACATTGATCCCTTGGACAAAGTTCAGCTCTTTGTCACGGTGGGATTTGATGTTTTTCAGGGAAATGGAAAGGATCTGCATGTTTCAGCCTCTCTCCGGGAGCAGACCGAGCAGTTCATCATCCTCGATTTCGCCTTTCAGGACTAGGTCGCGTATCGCCAGAGATAGCCTGGTCAGCTCCTCTTCACGCCCCTGAAAGTTGCTGTGCGCTCCTATCAGTTCATGCAGAACGTCGCTTTCGATCTCGGCAAGGGACTTCTTGACAACCTCTTCCCCACCGGTCCGGGCAACCAGGGAAAGGTGATTTTTTATCTCAATATGTAAAGGTGAAACGAATTCATCAAGGGCAAGCCGCAGTCGCTCCCTTCCCAGTTCAAAGGGATGAAATCCGACTCGACCGGCAAGTTTCAGCTCCAGGAGGGGTGATCTTTCATCGGTCTGCCCGACCAGCTTTTCTTTTACCTGCTCCCGAAAGCTTTCAAGAGCGGTATCAGCATCTTCAGAACCATCAAGATTGATGGCCTCGACCAGCATCGGCCGGGGATCGGTCGTTCGGAATTCGGGAGTAAACTTGCCGTCCTCGACGGTAACGAAATAGTAGCCCTTATCGTACTTTTCCTCGCCAAAGTTGACCCGTTCAGGAGCGCCGGGATTATAAGCGTAGGGTTTGCCTTCCTGGGTTTCGATCGCGTATGGCTTATGGCCGTGGCCGAGCGCAACGTAGCCGAATTTTTCGGCCAGCGGGTGGGCCTCCTCGATCTTCATGTTGCCGATCTCGACCGGCGAGTACTTCCAGATACCGACATGGAAAAGCAGCAGATTGTTCTCGGTCGTCACCGCATCACAGATCCGCTCGACATGACTCCCGGCATTGGCGCCGATATAACCCAGACCATAGATATTCAAACCGCCGATCTTGATCTGCCCGCCGGTGCCGGTCTCCTCATCGAAAGGATCGAAACGATAAGCGCCTTCCTCGGTGCGGGAAGGGCGCAGCAAACGGATATAGCCCATTTCTGAAAGGGCTTCCATCCAGGAGATATTATGTCGCCGGTGAATCCAGTCGTGGTTGCCTTCAATGGCAATACAGGGGATGCCAGCCTCTTTCAAGGGCTGCAGGGTTTCAATGGTCTTGGCAAAGGTCTTGGGCAGGATCTGGCCGGTGTGGAAGAGATCGCCGCCGATCAACACAAAATCAACTTTTTCATCCAGGGCATCCTCTACAATGCCCGACAGACAAAGGAAAAAATCCTCGTACCGCACCGCTTCACCGGGAGAGTTCCGGTAGGTCTTGCCAAGGTGGATGTCGGAAGTGTGGATGAAATGAGTCGGCATAAATAAATCAGTCCCGGATTACTTATTCTATTGATAATTTTAATTTTGACTGGAAATTCAGATCAGGGCCGTAAGGAAACATTTAATATACATATACGTAACAAATAGATTTGTGAGAGGTTGGAATTACACACGATAACGCTGTACATCACCAGCCAGCCATTTTAGTAAATTCCACGAAGTGGCCGGCCAACCTCTACTGGTCTGGTGAATTGTAATGGTTAGCGCCTTTTCTATAGATCAAGTAACTTTGAACCGTGTATCACCCTTAATATATAAATGGAATTATTATCTATTTTGTATATAGCTCGATATTTTTTATGAACCAGATGCCTGTAGTTGGTGCCAAAAAATATGTTTTCTGGAATGTAGGGACACGGCCCAGGGGATGTGTCCAAGCTGTATATTTTTTTCTCCAGTTCTAATATGAACTTTTTGGCATTATTTAAATTGTCCGAGGCAATATAGAAAAAGATATGCTCAAGATCGTTTTGAGCATTACGGGTGAGATGTATTTTAAATTTCTTGGGCACGCTTGAATTCCTTAAAGAAATTTTTTGCCTCGGTATAACGACCTTCTTTTATGTCTTCCTCTGCTGGGGCTAGTAGCTTCAACAAATTAAATGCATTGGTGATTTTTTCGTATTCCTTCGCGTCAACGATAACAGCTTCAGCTTTCCCGTTAACAGTGAGTATGACTGGACGTTTTGTTTTGTGGATTTGATCGAGAACTGCATTTGTGTTTCGTTTCAACTCAGTTATTGAGCGGATATCTTCTGTAATGCTAATAGGCACAAGGCACCTCCTTAATGTTTAATTCGATCACTATTTAATGCCTTATTATATGCGAACATAGTGTCATGTGGCAAGGGCTTATTGAAGACCTAACGTGAAAATTACGGGTCCATCCCGTGCATTTTTTGGTTGGAATTAAGTGTTGTTTTCGAAGAACCTCATTAAAAGTGTCAAGAATAAAGATTTGACCCCATGTCCTTGGAGACCCCATGTCCTTGGACACAACCCCAAAAAAATGTAAAAACCAGGGTCTGTCCCCGATTGTTTTACCGAAGTTCTCCGCCTCCATTCAAGCGTATGGTTGTGCCATTTTACAATTTCATTTTTTCTTTGGAAGAAAATCTGAGTAATGCTTTTTTGCGCATTCCGGGCAGATACTATGGCTAAAATCTGCCCCTGAATGATCTTTAATATAAACTTCTACCTGCTTCCAGAATCCTTTATCATCACGAATCTGTTTACAAAAAGAGCAGATAGGAAAAATACCTTTTAATGTTTGTACTTCATCCAATGCGTCCTGAAGTTGATTGTGAGACTTTTCTATTTTTCTTTTACTCTTTTCAACCTCCTCAATAGCAGGAATCCATTTCCAAAAGCCCAGTGCAAGAAAAATAAATCCAAATAAATAACCGACAAATTTTTCTAAAAAAGCTTGATAAGGAGTATCGCCAATAATGATATATTTGTTAAGTTGCGGAAAGTTGTCTGTTATATCAACAACCATACCAACAAAAACCAAAGTGAAACCATAAATTATGAACGGCCATCCCTTATATGTTGTTGCGTATTTATTAGGATTTTTGAATACTAAAGCGTAAATAATAACACCCACAAGAATTGCTCGAATAGTTTCTAGAACTATATCAACCATAATTATACCTTGATTTGTTTATGAATTTGACTGCACAACGATAAGATCTGCGGCTTGACCGCAGTATTTTTTTGTTGGATTTAAGTGTTATTTTCGAAGAACCCCATTAAAAGTGTCAAGAATAAAGATTTGACCCCCATCCGAGAACTGCATTTGTGTTTCGTTTCAACTCAGTTATTGAGCGGATATCTTCTGTAATGCTAATAGGCACAAGGCTCCTCCTTAATGTTGAATTTGATCATTATTTGGTGCCTTATTATATGCGAACATAGTGTCATGTGGCAAGGGCTTATTGAAGACCTAACGTGAAAATTACGGGTCCATCCCGTGCATTTTTTGGTTGGAATTAAGTAAGGTGTCCCCAGAATTCTCAAATAGCGTTTAAACTCAATTCTGGACACCAAAATACGGATGAAGTATATTGACAGAAATCAGGGTTGATTAGCGCTGACATTTACATAACCTGATGACTTAATAACCCTTGCTTTCATCTTCATTCCCCCTCTAACTTGTCCAAACATACGGGACTACCTCTATGAAACGATTCAAAAATATACTTTTGGTCATTAACGATAAAATAGAGAATGAAACAGCCATCCAAAAAGCCGTTGAACTATCAATACACAATCAGGCTAAATTAACTGTTATTGAAGTGCTTGATGAATTTTATAATATCAATCATTTCTTCAAAAGTGAAAGCTCAACAAATATGCTAGAGGCACACATCCAAGAAAAACAGGACAGCCTTCACGCCCTGCTAGAGCCATACCGTCAAGATATTGACATGGATTTCATAGTTAGTCATGGTAAACCTTTTATTGAAATCATCCGAGCAGTTCTTAAACATAATTTTGATATAGTTGTTAAAACATGTCACCAACATGGCAGCTTGAAGACCATGCTATTTGGCTCAACAGATATGCATCTGCTTCGCAAATGCCCTTGCCCTTTATGGATTATCAAATCGAATGAAGAAGTAAAATGTCGGAGCATCTTAGCAGCAGTTGATATCGAACCATCAGTATATATTGATGGGAAGATTGATCCCCTTAACCTGCAAATCCTACAAATGGCAACTTCATTGGCCGTTACTGAATCGGCTGAATTACAAATTGTCCATGCTTGGATGGTTTTTGGTGAAAGTATGCTAGAATCATCTAATTCTGATTACTATGAGGAAGAGGTTGACGCCTGGATCGAAAATCAAAAAACGGAAATTCAAACTGGGATCGAGAAGTTCAAGGTTCAACTGGACCAAATTACCGAGGAAATAGGATCCGATAGTCTCCACCCTAAATTGCATTTTCTTGAGGGTGACGCCTATGAAATAATTCCACGGCTGGCTAAAGAACAGAAAGTAGATCTAGTTATTATGGGAACTGTCGCCAGGATCGGGTTGCCTGGTTTTTTCATGGGAAACACTGCAGAAAGCATACTTAATCAGTTAAATTGTTCTGTCCTTGCAATAAAACCTGAAGGGTTTGTTTCTCCAGTGAGGCTAGGTAGTAAATAGTAAGCGTAACAAACCGGGCGTATAAATTATATTTGTTACGCAGAAATGACAGACTGATATCACCTTCTGATGAAGGGATGGTATTTACACCCTATGGCAACTCACAGCAGCAATAAATCCTATTTAAAATTTCTCATTCGCCTCCGCCCTGTTCTGAAATGGATCTTCAAGCTTCGCGGTTCACCAAAGGCTATTGCCGGAGGTCTTTCCCTTGGCATATTTATCGCATTTACTCCGACAGTAGGGCTTCAAGTCATTCTTGCCGCTCTGTTTGCAACAATATTCAATTTGAATCGGCCTGCAGCAATTATCACTGTATGGGTCACAAATCCTGTCACAATTCCAATAATTTTTACTTTTAATTATTGGGTGGGCAAAATGATTATTTCAGGCCCGCCTGTTTCTTATGTAGCCAAAAGTTTACTTGATTTTGTCAAACTAATGGCCAGTTTTGATATATGGCAAGTGATGGACCAGTTTACTGCCTTTATGCAACTGGGGAAAGAGGTCCTCATTCCCCTTTCAATAGGGAGTGTCTTGGTTGGAAGTTGCATTGCTGCTGTGACATATCTTGCTTCAATAAGGATGCTGGAAGCATACTTTACCAGACGGGAACGAAAAAGAAAACTACGACAAGCCTCGAAAGAGGCAAATGAATAGTAAAGCATGGTGTATCACAAAAGGGGACAGATTTATTTTCTGCCCCTTTTGATAAATAAATCTGAAACTCCCCCTGTTTAACGGACACTTTTAATCAGAAACATTTGTTTCTTCAAGGAGTGTCTTATGAACAGTAAACGAAAACCCTACAAAACGTATCCTAAAGAGTTTAAGCTGGAAGC
>CAMYLK010000022.1 GCA_947259225.1 uncultured Desulfobulbaceae bacterium
ATGCAGAAATTAACAATGACTTGCTCGTAGGAGATTTCAAGAGCAATGATCTCTACTTTTTTGCATTAAACATAAGCTGGAAGTTATAAGAAAATCGATACTTGCTTCAGCCTTGCCTGATACGCGGTCTGACGTTTTACTGGTAATTTTTTTCATAAATAGCTGAATAAAAAACCCTCGGTGTTTGTATTACACCGGGGGTTTTTCTTCTACTCCAGGCATTTAACGTTATAGTCTATAACGCCCCATGGAGGAGGTGCTAGTTTTCCTTTTCGACAGGAACTTCCCCCCTTACTACTGAGTGAACATTTATCGCTCCTCTTTAATCAACAATGAGTAATTAACATATTGACTTTCATAAACTATAGCAGTTGAGAACTATTTGTGATAAAGAATCGTTATTCACTCCCAAAATTATGCAGCATTTGTTTTTATTTATTTCGTTCATGAATAATGAAAATAAGGATCACGAATGAGCATTCCACGATTTACCAAAACTATATTTCTTTCCTTTGTCGTTGCAATCATAGCATGCGTCCCTGTGTCCACCATGGCAGAAAAAAAACAGGAGGCTGCTGACCAGGCACCACTGGCGCCTGAGGTAACAGTCATCAAAACAGTCCCGCAAGACACGCCTGTAGCCATTGAATTTGTCGGCAAGACAGTGAGCTCACGTCGTGTGGAGATAAGATCGCGGGTCGAGGGTTTTCTTGAAAAACGGCTCTATACTGAAGGTTCAATGGTCCAGGAAGGTGATGTCCTTTTCCAGATGGACCAGAAACCTTTTCAGGCTGACCTGCGGGCCGCTAAGGCTGAACTTGACCAGCATTTTGCCCGGCTGGAAACTGCCGAAGCAAATCTCAAACGCGTCAAACCCCTGGCTGAAAAAAATGCTGTTTCCCAAAAAGACCTTGATGATGCAATTGGTACCTACAGAACTTCAGCTGCTGCTGTTGAAGTTTCCAGGGCCAAGGTGTTCCAGGCGGAACTGAACCTGGGATATACCACGATCATATCACCGGTTACCGGCCTGTCCAGCTTTGCCATACAGCAGGAAGGAGCCTATATCGGGTATGGAGGTCCTGACAGCCTGCTCACCTATGTGGCCCAGCTGGATCCCATGTGGGTTGAATTCAGCGTTTCGGAAAACCAGATACTCAGGTCCCGCAGGGATGTTGAACAGGGTATTACGCAACATCCTGAGCATGGTGAATTCGAAGTTGAAGTTATCCTGGCCGACGGTACGGTCTTTCCCAATAAAGGAAGGATAACCTTTGCCGATGCCTCGCTCAGTGAAGAGACAGGAACTTTTCTGATACGGGCGGAAGTAGAAAATAAAGTGACCGCGGATACTGCCCTGGATATGGATTTACTGCAGGATGAGAGCCATGCAGTCAGGGAGACATTGCGACCCGGTCAGTTCGTGCGGGCACGCCTGCATGGCATGATACGGCCCAATGCCATCCTGGTGCCGCAGCGGGCAGTGCAGCAGGGTTCCAAGGGCAGTTTTGTCTGGGTTGTTGACGAGGAAGGCAAGGCCCAGTTCCAGCCGGTCACTATCGGCCCGTGGCACGAAGATCAATGGTTTGTCGACCAGGGGCTAGAAGGTGGTGAAACGGTCGTGGTTAACGGAGCGCTGAAACTGCGGGCCGGGGTGGAGGTCAGTATTGTTGAGGCTGAGGAAGAGAAGAAAGAAGAAGGGACGCAAACTGGGAAGAACTAGATATATTAAGTAATTCCGAAGCACGAATATCGAAACACTAAACAAATTCAAATGACAAAAAGACTAAATGTTCTAAACAGAAACTTCTGGTTATGTTTGTTTAAAGTTTTGTTGTATTAGAAATTCGATTTTGTTTCGAATTTCGATATTAGAATTTAGGATTTAATAGTTGAAACTACTATTCTTATTTAACTAGAGAAAATTCCGTGATTTCCTCAACCTTCATAAAGCGGCCAATCCTGTCAACTGTTCTTTCCATCGTTGTGGTCATTGCCGGGTTTGTCTCCATGTCCGGCCTGCCCATCAACCAGTACCCTGCCATTACGCCGGTGCAGGTGACGGTCAGTGCAAGCTATCCTGGAGCTGATGCAGAAACAGTGGCCAACACGGTTGCCGCACCCATCGAGACCCAGGTGAACGGCGTTGATAACATGCTGTACATGCAGTCGACCTCCTCGGCAACCGGCCAGATGACACTCACAGTTTTCTTTGATATCGATACAGACCCTGATACTGCCGAGGTGCAGGTGAACAACCGGGTCAGCCTGGCGCTGCCGGAGCTCCCCGATACGGTACGCAGTACAGGGGTCAAGGTTGAGAAGCGTTCAGCCAGCACACTCATGCTGATCGGTATCTATTCGCCTGATGGGCGATACGATGAGAAGTATATCGGCAACTACGCCAACCTCTATATCCTTGACGCCCTTAAGCGTGTACCCGGAGCAAACCAGGCCCAGATCATGGGCCTGCCGGACCTGGCTATGCGCATCTGGCTGCAGCCGGACCGCATGGCCAGCCTTGGAATCACTCCCAGTGACATCCAGAGGGCGGTCAGCCAGCAGAACCAGCAGTTCGGGGCCGGGAGTCTGGGCCAATCACCTACTAATGAACCGGTTGAAATGACCTTCCCGGTTGTCACGGGCGGCCGGTTTTCGGAACCGGAAGAGTTTGACAACATCATTCTGCGGGCCGATCCTCAGGGCACGGCTATAGTTCGTATTAAGGATATCGGACGGTCTGAGGTGGGCCAGAAAAGCTACATGCTCCGCTCGACTTTAAACGGCAGTCCGGCAACTTTTATCGCAGTGTACCAGCAGCCCGGTTCCAATGCCCTGGAAGTAGCGCAAAATGTAGGCCTGATGATGGAAGACCTCAAAAAGAGCTTTCCTGAAGGTATTGATTACACAATTTCCTTTGATACCACCAAGGTGATCGAAGCATCCATAGACGAGGTTAAAGAGACCCTGATAATTGCCATTATCCTGGTTGTACTGGTGACCTACATATTCCTGCAGAAGGTAAATACCACGCTTATCCCGACCATTGCCATCTTTGTGTCCGTGGTCGGCACCTTTATCGGCATGGCGGCCATGGGTTTCTCGATCAACCTGCTAACCCTGTTTGGGCTGGTACTGGCCATCGGTATTGTCTGCGATGATGCTATTGTGGTGGTGGAAAATGTTGAACGTAATATTGACGAGTTCGGCCTGTCACCAATAGAGGCTACCTTCAGGGCTATGGAGGAAGTCACCGGCCCGGTCATTGCGACTACCCTGGTGCTGATAGCTGTCTTTGTACCGGTGGCGTTCCTGGGCGGTACAACAGGGGTGCTCTACCGTCAGTTCGCCATTACTATTGCTATTTCTGTGGCTATCTCAAGCTTCGTGGCCCTGACCCTGACTCCGGCACTGGCTGCCATTCTGATCAAGCCATCAAAAGGGAAACCCCGTGGTTTTTTCAAATGGTTCAACACGTTTATTGACGTGACCACCAAACATTATGCCGGCGGCGTCAGCCTGACCATGAAACGAAAATTTATTGCCCTGGCACTGCTTGGCGGAATGCTTTTCGCTACGTATACTCTTTTCAAGGTGATACCCGGCAGCTTTGTTCCGGCAGAAGACCAGGGGTATATCTTTGCCGCCGTAATATTACCCGACGGGTCAAGCCTCGACCGCAGCCAGAAACTTACCCAGCAGGTGGCGGAGATTTTTGCCGAACACCCGTCAGTAAAGGATTACTCGGCCCTGGCCGGATACAGCCTTCTGGACGGCCAGTTCAAGACCAACTCAGGCACAGTCTTTATTTCGCTTAAGGATTTCGGAGAAAGAAGCGATCCCGAGATGAAGGTCGGGGCACTGTTCGATTTTGTTGCTCCACGGTTGGCCAAGCTGCAGGATGGTATAGCATTGCCTATAAACCCACCTTCAATACCCGGCCTTGGTACCCAGGGCGGTTTTGAATTCTGGCTGCAGAACCGCGGCCAGGGTGGTGTGGCAAGGCTTGCCGAGGTAGCACAGGAGATTATCGCCAAAGCCGATGAACGACCTGAGGTGACGAGACTCAACACGACAATCAATGCGGCATCTCGCCAGCTGAAAGCCAATGTTGACCGATCCAGGGCCGAGACCATGGGTGTTTCCGTGCCCGACGTCTATGCTTCCCTGCAGACCCTGTTCGGCTCCCTTTTTGTCAGCCAGTACAACAAGTATGGCCGGGTCTGGCAGGTCATCCTGCAGGCAGAACCCGAATTCCGCAAAAGACCTGAAGATATCCAGAATATCTATGTAAGACAGAGCGGCGGCGAGATGGTGCCCCTGAGTGCTGTGGTGACCACTGAGTATAAAACCGGCGCTGACCTGCTGCCGCGCTTTAACGGCTTCATGGCGGCAAAGATCACAGGTGATGCCGATACCGGCTTCAGTTCCGGCCAGTCGATCAGCACCATGGAAGAGGTCGCAGGTCAGGTGATGCCGGACGGATTTACCTATTCCTGGTCCGGCCAGGCCTTTGAGGAAAAGAAATCAAGCGGCTCTTCAGCAATTATTTTCGTTTTTGCCCTGGGCATGGTGTTTCTCATCCTGGCTGCCCAGTACGAACAATGGTCATTGCCTCTTGCAGTCATAACGGCAGTACCTTTCGGCATATTCGGGGCCCTTGTTGCTGTCTGGCTGCGCGGAATGGAAAATGATGTCTATTTCCAGATCGGCCTGGTGACCCTCATCGGCCTGTCGGCCAAGAATGCTATTTTAATCGTCGAGTTTGCCGAGCTCAAATACAACGAAGGGCTCAAACCCTTTGACGCGGCTCTTGAGGCGGCCCGGCTCCGCCTGCGACCGATCCTCATGACCTCGCTCTCCTTTATCCTCGGCGCCATGCCCTTGGTTCTGGCAACCGGGGCAGGAGCAGCGGCAAGGCACTCCATCGGCACCGGTATCATCGGCGGAATGATAGGGGCCACCACCCTGGCCCTTTTCTTTGTGCCGCTCTTCTATTTTATCATCACCAGCATCAAGGAGAAAGTTTCAGGGGAAAAGTCTGGCGCACCTGATGATTCCTCTCCGGCAGTACCGGTAGCGGATAATGACGGGGAGGCGAGCTGATATGAAACGCGTATTGACATTCCTCCTCTGTTTGAGCCTCACCTTGCCCGGATGTGCAGTCGGCCCTGATTATGAACCTCCTTTTGTTGATTTTCCGGAGACCTGGCGCATATCACCGGAGGTATCAGCAGACACAGCCAATACAGAGTGGTGGGAACAATTCCAGGACCCTGTGTTAAATGACCTGATCCATACCGCCCTGCTGGAGAACAAGGATATCCGCATTGCTGCAGCACGCATGGAGCAGTTCATGGCCCAGGTGGATATTACCCGGTCAGGCTTTTACCCACAGGTTGGTTATGGGGCTTCCGGTTCAAGGGACCAGGCATCAAAAAATATTGTGCCGCAAGGAGTTGAGTCATTGACTGAAACCTGGCAGGCCACTTTGAATGTCGGCTGGGAGCTTGATGTATGGGGTCGACTGCGCCGGGCTACCGAGGCCGCGAAGGCAGACCTGCTGGCCGCAGAAGAGGGCCGGCGAACAATAATCCTCTCCCTGGTATCATCTGTAGCTGCGGGATATATTACTCTCAGGGGGCTTGACGCACAGCTGGTGATTGCCAGGGAGACAGTACAGTCGCGCAGGGAATCCCTGGACCTATTCAGCCTGCAGTTTGATGGCGGGGTGATTTCTGAAATTACCCTTGCCCAGGTCCGCTCTGAATACGAACAGGCCGTTGCTGCAGTTCCGGAAATTGAGAGTCAGATCGCCCAGACAGAAAATTTACTCTCTATACTGCTTGGCAGAAAACCAGACTCCATCCACCGAGGCCTGCCGATCAACAAGCTGACCCTGGCATCTGTGCCGGCCGATATACCGTCAGATATACTGGCCAGGCGTCCGGACATACTGCAGGCAGAGCAGAACCTCATTGCGGCCAATGCGCTCATAGGTGTTGCCAAGGCCGAGTATTTTCCTCGCATCTCACTCACCGGCCTGGCCGGTGTAGCCAGCGGCGACCTTTCTACGTTGCTGGAAACTGATTCGCAGGTATGGTCCATCGGCGGGGATGTGGTTGGAGCAATATTTACCGGTGGCGCGATCACTGCAGGCGTAAGACAGTCAGAAGCCTACTACAAAGAACTGCTTTCCAGATATCAGCAGGCAATATTGTCAGCTTTGCGCGAAGTCGAGGATGCCCTGGTAGCAACCCTGAAAGCCCGCGAAAAACTGCAGGCCCAGTTACGCAGGGTAAAGGCCCTGGACGATTACGCCAGCCTGGCCAAATTGCGTTATGATAACGGCTATTCAAGCTATATTGAGGTTCTGGATGCCCAGCGGTCCCTGTTTGATTCAGAGCTCAATGCCGTTCAAACACAGACCGATGTGCTTGTCGGTATGATTAACACCTATAAGGCCATGGGCGGAGGCTGGGCTGCCCTGGCTGAGGAAACGGCAGACACTGTTGATTTCCCCTCTCAGCAAAAAAACGATTCAAAAACCGAGTCTTCCGGTAAAGCAAAGTAGAACAGTTCGGCAGAAGTCTGGAGGACTGTGACCCTTATTTTTTGCAGTCGACAAAGGGTCTTTGTTTTTTACTCAAGACATTTAACGTTATAGTCTATAACGCCCCATGAGGGGAGATGCTCGCTTTCCGTTTCCACTGGCACCTCGCCCCTGAATTCTTTCTTTGCACCAGGCTGGTAGTTTTCAATATAGGCCCTGGCGACCGGCACGTGTTCCTTATAGTCGTCACTACTGAATGCTACCTGGATCTCAAGCTTTTTACAGAGGGCTCCTTTGGTTACATGACCGTATATCTCAAAGGCATCCTTGTTTTCGGTTGTCAGCTTATGCTTCCATTTCACGTTCAGTTCATACCCCTTGACATTGAAGATGTGTGAGCCCTCACCAAATGCTGCATGGGGGATTATAATATAAAGGAGTGCGGTTATTGTCAGTATTAGTGTTCTCATGAATTCTCCTCCCTGGAGTGAATACGCAGTACACAAAAAAGTATTTCTTACGCTTTTGATAATATTAATAATAATTGAATTTTAAGAGAACAATGGAAAAAAATGTTCAACCTGTTGTGTATACTTTGACAGAGGTGGGATTGTAACAAGCCTCCCAACAGCAATTCCATTGCTTTCGGCACGATAAGGACTATAATTATCATTGAAGGAACAAGTTTTTCAACCTGAAACAATATTAAAATAATTCTCCATGCTTTTCAGCCTTGCCGCCATATTTTTATCCTCTTTTGTCATCGCCCTGTCCGGAGCACTGATGCCGGGCCCCTTGCTGACTGTGACAGTGAGCGAGAGTACCCGCCGCGGGGCCATGGCGGGACCGCTCATGATACTGGGGCACGGCATTCTCGAACTTGTCCTGGTTATAGCTCTGCTGGCCGGTCTTGCTCCTTTTCTGGTACGTGATGATGTGTTTATTTTCATTGCCCTTGCAGGTGGGGTAATCCTGATGTGGATGGCCCTTGCCATGTTCAGGAGCCTTCCCGCTTTGCAGCTTAAACTGGAAGTTGACGAGGAAAAAAAGAGCCAGAATCTCGTCCTTGCCGGTATCCTTTTCAGCCTGGCAAATCCCTACTGGACAATATGGTGGGCATCCATCGGGCTCGGCTACATTCTGAATTCTGTCAAATTCGGCATTCTAGGTGTTGCCGCCTTCTTTACCGGTCACATTCTGGCCGACCTGGCCTGGTATGCCTTCATTTCTATTGGTGTGGCAAAGGGAAGACGTTTTTTCAGTGACACCGTTTACCGCAGACTGATCGGTTGCTGTGCATCTTTCCTTATAGTCTTTGCTTGTTATTTCTTTTACAGCGGGATTGAAAAGCTCGTCTAGAGCTTCATTAATGCCATGCAGGTTCATGACATCCAAAATGCCTACCTTTTTCAGGGCCTGGAAGGTCCCGAACTTGAGGAAGTATTAACTGCTGCCAGCGAAGTTGTATGCGAGCCGGGCGATTATGTGTATCACAAGGGTGATAAGGGTGAGACTTTTTACATTATTCTTGAAGGAAAGGTCGAACTTATCCTTGAAAAACACGGCAAAATGGCCTGCATTGCCAGTCATATTGAAGCCGGGGGACATTTCGGTGAAAATTCCCTGCTGACGGGCAAGCCCAGGTCGTTAACGGTACGGGCTATGGAGGCAACCCGGCTTCTTGCCTTTGCTTCGGATGCGTTCAGAGACGTCCTGCTGGCAAACCAGAGTATCCACGCAATGCTTGATAAGGCATTGGCAGAAAGATTGAGCATGGCAGCTGAAGGCTGGCTGGATCCGGGGAAATCAGCCTATGACCTGCATGAGTCTTCACCTTCCATTTCCTCGGGTGTGATTTCGTTAGTATCAGGTGATGACGAGGGGAGCAGTGACAACAGAGAAAAATATTCTGTTATTCAGGATTATGAGCTGGCCCAGAAAATCAGGGAAAAAGTAGACAAATTTGCTTCCGGTTTCACGCCTGTTCTCATTAACGGTGAAACCGGGACCGGACGTCGCCTGGCCGCAAAACAGATACATTCACGAGGTGTAAGGAGCACCCAGCCATTCATTGAACTTGATCTTGCCCAGTTTGATTCCTGGATATGGGAAGGCAAACTCTTTGGCATGAAGGAGGATTCGTTCCCGTATTCTGCCGGTCGTCAGCTTGGCATCCTGGAGCAGTCGAAAAATGGAACCCTGGTCCTGTACCATGCGGAAAGCATGAGCAAGGAACTACAGAAAAAGATATATGATGCCTTCACCACCGGGGTGTTTAGCTCAGTAGACGGTACAACCGAAAAACCACTTAATGCACGCCTTATTGTTGTAACCGGCAATGATCTTGACACTCTGGAAAAGGAGAACATCTTTATCCCTGAACTGATTGAGCTTTTCAGGCCCTATCAGTTCACCCTGCCCCCGCTTCGGAAACATAAGGAGGATATCCTCCCGCTCATAAACTATTACCTGAAACGATACAGCGCAGAGTTTGACAAGCAGGTTACAAAATTATCTCCCAATGCCCTCGGAATGCTGATGAAATACGATTGGCCGGGTAACCTGACAGAGCTTTCCAATGTCATCCACAGGGCAGTAATGGTCTCGCCAAGTGATAAAATTGTTTCCGAGCAGATTTTTCTCGGGCTGCCCCGAGCCGAGGGCAAACTGGCCTACAACCTTTTGCGGCTGCCCCAGATACGCAGATTTTTTGAGACCAACTTTCTGCCGATTTTCAGCAAGGTCGTTCTCATACTTTTCTTTGCCATCGTTCTCGTGCTGTTTTTCGGGCCGCAGGAGGCGCACAAAAATTTCGGCAATACGTTATGCTGGTACCTTGGCTGGCCTCTTCTGATTATATCGTTCTTTTTCCTTCCCCGGTTCTGGTGCAGTATCTGCGCAATGTCTGCTCCCGGAAAATTGCTGCAGAAGTTCATTCAACCCACCCGCCGGCTGCCCTCTTTCCTGGCAAACAGGGCCGGCTGGATAATGGCCATGCTTTGTCTGGCGGTGTTCTGGATTGAAATTGTATTCAATGCCTATGACAACCCCAGGCTGACAGGGATGATATTTCTTTCAATTGCCCTTGGTGCGTTTACGTTCAGTATGTTTTTTGAACGCTATACCTGGTGCAGGTACCTGTGCCCTCTTGGAGGGCTCAACGCAATATTTTCCATGCCTTCTATTCTCGAAGTCCGTGCCAATAGGCAGATGTGTGTGAACCAGTGCCAGGATCATGCCTGCTACCTGGGAACAGAAGAGGTGCCCGGGTGTCCCATGTTCAGGCATCCTTTTCTGGTCGACAACAACAAGGACTGTATTCTGTGCGGCAGGTGCATCAGGAATTGTGATTTGCATTCAATAGAGCTGAACCTGCGCCTTGCACCCAGGGAACTCTGGACTATTCAGAATGCAAAAATCTCAGACAGTTTCCTCATTGTATCGCTCGGTGCAATTTACTTTTTCCTGGTATTTCATATCCAGTTTTTGGCCGCGATTGAACAAACGGCATGGTTTTCTTTTGGAGGCGGCTACAGTTATGCAGTAGCCGGTACGGTAATTTTCTGGGGTATGATAGTCATTGGCTGGCTTGCCTTTCTTGTATTCTGCCGGATTCAGGAAATAAACACCGGTGAGCATTACCGGAAGGTGGCGTCTGTTTTCGGGTACGGTCTTATTCCCCTGGTGCTTGGCGGATACCTGGCCTATTATGCCAGGATGTTTATTCAGGGGGCCTGGCAGATAGTGCCAAATTTTCTCCTGCTTCTCGGTATTGATGCTCAAATTAATAAATTCTCTTTGCTGACTTCCGACGCGACATCAACACTGCTCCATATAATCATTCTCGGTGGGCTTTTGGCCTCCCTGTACGCAACCTATAAAATATTCCGCCGCCTTGAAGGCAACAAGCTGTCCGTCAAGGATCTTGTCCTCCCCATCATGCTCCTGCTGGGATTCGGGATCACCTACCTGGCCGCAATTTGAGTTTGATTAACCAAGTGCCCGCACTGCTGCAGCCAGGCCGTCCACAACTTTTGCCATTCTCTGGTAGTCGAGGGTATCGGGTAAATCTGATGGCTGGTGATAGTGCGGGGTCCTGTAAAAGGCGGTGTCGGTGATCATGACCGCAGGGTAGCCGAATTTATTGAACGACCAATGATCCGAGAAATCGATGCCGACCATAAGAGAAGGTGCATTCAGGGATTCAATCGGAAGATCGGTGCCGGTTTTAAAAGCTTTCTGGACCTGCCGGGTCCATTTTATAGACCGAAGATTTCCTACCGCTGCAATGAAGTTGCCCTCTTTGGGATAAATCATGTTCATCAAGGGGATGGGATAGGACTGGCTGCCGGGCTCGTCGCTGAAGTAGCCGATCATCTCGAGACAGATCATTCCCTTGAGCTTGACGCCTGCTTCTTTCAGGCTTTTTGCATAAAAATAACTCCCCATGCTTCTTGTCCTGTATGCGGGTGGTTCTTCGGGACAGAAGGCTACCAGCCTGAGACCCGGGGGAGGATTATCGGCAAGAAGGCGGCCTAATTCCATGAGTCCCGCAACGGCGCTGGCATTGTCATCTGCACCTGGCGTTCGGGATACAGTGTCATAATGGGCGCCGACAACAAGAAGCGGTTGGCCGGGGGGTTGGTCAATGCTGCCCTTGGGTTTTGCGATGACGTTAATGTGGTGCGTCTGTTTGTAAGGTACTGGCTGATGAGAAACCTCATACCCCAGGGCGATGAATGTTTCTGTCAGACGTTCGGCGACCTTCCTGAGCAGGTCGACCCTGACAGCAGGACGGCGGCCGATTTCCAGGGCAAGGTAGTCGACCCACTGTCTTAATCTATGGAGATCTGCGTTTCGCATGATGGCACAAGGTAGTCCTTACAGGTTTGCAATAGTGGCCACGGTTGACAGAAAAAAAAATACTAAATCCTAAATACTAAACTCTAAACAATTTCAAATGATTAAAATCAAAAATCTAAAATCTAAATGTCCAAACAGGACAAAAGGTCGAAACATTTTTTAGGCCAGCAGGTTTTGAAGATTAATAAATTAGTATTTCGTAATTGTTTCGTATTTAGATATTCGAAATTCGGATTTCATACTTATTGAGTATTATCTTTTTTTTCGGTGACCAGGTATCCTGATAAGTGTTATCTAAGCTGTTTCTCTTGCTGGCCGATCCCCAACTGTTCCAGCAGCCACCTGTAGCCATCGCGGATGGACTTTCCGAAGGCCACATCCCGTATACCCTTGAGCCCTAGAAGTTCAGCAACCTTTTTTTCATGGGAATCGTACAGAGGTCGCAGCCTGAATAGGGTTAAATCCGTGTCAAATTTTTTGCCGGTTGTGATGATGACCGGGGACAATGTTCCGATTCCTGCTTCGCATTCATCAGCCCTGAAACGCGTGGTGAATGTTTCTGGTGACATAAAGAGCCATGGCCGGTAATGAAACGCCAGCATTGAACCCTGTTTTGCTAGGGAACCGTAGCTCAGTGGTGGAACACCGTCGAGTAATGATCCGGCGAACGCCTTAATGGAGCCGGATTCAATCTCATGTTTTCTTGATTTTTTAAACAGAATATCGGACGAGAAAATGGTGCCGAAGATGACAAATCGATATGACCTGGCAAAGAGAAAGAGACAGATCAATATGATGACACAAGAAACAAACAGACCAAGAAAAGGATTGAGCATATACGCTCCAACGAGCAGGGCAATAACCGAGTTTTTGAGCGTCAGAAGCATGAGGTCGAGCCAGGAGGACGGGCAGAGAAAAATGAGGAAGTTGAACGACTGGCTGACTACCCAGACAAGCCCGAAAACAAAGGTGACCAGGATGTACAGGATGCCAAGTTCAGCAATGCCGGATGATGCAGCTGCACGGCCCATATTTTCTGCAGCATATGCGGATGGCAATATGGAAAAGCTTAAGTCATACCCTGCCAGTTGCAGTTGTTCAATCCCTTTGCCGGTTATCGAGGAGAGGATAACGAGCAGGCCCAAGGCTGCAGAAGCGTTTTTTTCAAGGAGGGTTTCGATGGCGTCCAGCGGCATGATGATGATTTTGGGCAGGGCGATCTTGGATGAATCCTTGAGGATGATACCGAGCAGGACAACGAGCAGAGGCGCCCAGAATTCTGGTTTTGCGTGCCAGGGAACATTATCCCGTTCATCAAGCGGGGTAGTGTAATAGGTGTATGCACCGAGTACGGAAATACCAAGGATCGGGGAAATGGCGCAGCCGGTTGCTTTGGATATTTCCTCGGCTATTATTTCACCGCTGAGGAGTATCTGGCTGGACTTGTTAACGGCTGTTTCCTGGGGTTCTACGGCTTGGGCCCACGTGGCGAACAGAATGAAGACAAGAAAGGCTGAAACAGCTGTTTTTTTCATCCGGTTACACTGTTAACCTATGGGGAGTTGTTATTTCTGGTGCGAATCCCAAGATTTTTTTCCAGCTCTCCTGCTGATTACCTGCGTGAGAAAAGATAGGTCAAAAATCTGTATAGATCTCACCAGTTGATAAATTCAACCAGGCATCACCCATTACAATTTCTGCTTATGGGGTCCTGCCTTCAGGGTTCCGCGAACCGGCAGCGCCCGTAATTGATATGTGTCGTGAAGATAACCAAAAGGTTCTCTTCCTGTATTGTAGCTGAAAATTGATGCGCCACCCATACTTTCGTCTGAAGACCACATACAGCAGTCTGACACCCTGATGATATCTGCGATAAAATAGCCGTCTTTGTTCTTGTTGCCTTTTGTGTAAAGAGTTGCAAGTTCCTTTATATCCGGGAGCCTCCAGTCGGTATATCCTCCGGCCTCATAATCCTCGCAGTATTTTTCTGCATCATACAAGTCTATATCCTTTCCATTATCCTGAGATGCCCACATCAGTCCGGTTTGCGAATCAATGACAATTGAATTGTCAACTCGTTGAAAACGCTTGTTCTGAAGGGCTTTCTCAGCTGCCAGACTGAGAGATATAGAACAAAACAGCACTATAATGGTGATGATGCTTATTATTCGCATGAATAATTCCTCATTATTTTTTTGGATGGTGATTTTTACTCTGATGAGCCAGGTGTTGATACTTTCCTGCATACCTTGCAAAGGCTGAAACTGTTTGCATGAGAAAGAATAAAAAAACTCGCCTAACCCATTAATTATATAGCATTTTGAGGCATAAGCACGTATATGGTCAGCGAACAAGTTTGGTAAATTTGGAGCCTTCGATGGTCAGGTTGTACATTAACCCCTTGTTGCTGAACACAAAACCAATAATGGGGTCGTCTATATCAATGGTGTTAATATCTTCCCCGACGCCCCACTCGATAAGAGCAACAGAGCCATCTACACCCGCTTTCCAGCCATCACTTTTTCTGAATTCAGCAAGGGCATCTTTGGACATGAAAACCAGCACAACTGTTTTTGACTGTGCTCCCAGTTGAAATCCGACGGAGGCTGCGGCAGTGCTGTAATACTCCACCGTCTTGCCGCCTATGCGAAGCGCCCCTTCGCCATATTCTCCCCCGACAACAAATCCGCCCTTGATAACACTTGGAAAAACGAGTACCCCCTCGGCTTTTTTCAAAAACTCCTTTCCCCCTTTCACCTCTTTGCCAAACTCCTCAAGTGCAACATCTACTTCAATATTTATCTGCTCTGCAGAAGCTGCCAAGGCATCCCCTGGAGAGACCGCAACACAAATAAGGAAAAATGATAACAAAGAAACAAGAAACAAAAGTTGTTTAAGCGAGAATGTTTTCATGACAAATTTCCTGAAATCGATATGATGATTTTATAAGGAGTAACGTTATATGCTGTAGCACCGTTTGAAAAATACCACTTACAATCCAGTTAATCTATACAAAAATTACCAGCAGCCGCTTTCCTGTAAAGTATGCCGCTTTTTCATGAGCTAAATGAATAAAGAGAGAAAAATCTTTACTATTAGGTATTTGTGATAATATCAGCCTCTCTTGATTATTGCCTGAATTTTGCTTACGGGAGAGGTCTGTTTATGTAATAATAGGTGGCAGGTCAAATATCATTTTGGTTTGCAGGTTATCAACCCCCCAAAAGGGGTGGGGGGGTCCGTAAGTTGTCTTTGCAACAAAAAGCGAATAATTTATCATCATGACAGGGCAGTCTGAACAAATACCTCGCACCATTATCCATGTTGACATGGATGCCTTCTACGCCTCGGTGGAAGTTCTGGACAACCCTGAACTCAAAGGCAAGCCTGTGGTGGTGGGTGGGACATCGGACCGTTCGGTGGTTTCTGCCGCCTCCTACGAGGCCCGTAGATACGGCATTCATTCGGCCATGGCTACCGTCAAGGCCCGCAAGCTCTGTCCCCGGGCGATCTTTCTGCCGGTAAGAATGGCCCGCTACCGTGAAGTGTCCCAACTTGTCATGGCCGTTTTTCAACGTTTTACACCGCTGGTCGAACCGATTTCCCTGGATGAAGCCTTTCTCGATGTTACCGGCTCTGTCGGACTTTTTGGCGAGGGTCCGGTCATTGCCGGGGAAATTAAAAAGCTTATAAGGGAGGAAACAGGCCTTACCGCTTCAGCCGGGGTAGCAACCTCGAAGCTCGTAGCCAAGATAGCTTCCGACCTACAGAAACCGGACGGATTGACCTTGGTTGAAGCTGGACAAGAACGGGAATTCCTGGCTCATCTTCCAGTCAGTAAGCTCTGGGGGGCCGGCAGGAAGACCATTGAATCATTGGCACTTTTAAATGTAAAGACCATAGGCGATCTGGCCGCGTTGTCCCCGGCGTTTCTTACAAGGCGGTTTGGTAAACATGGCCGACACCTGCATCTGACCGCCAATGGTATTGATGACCGGCCGGTCATTCCGACCCGGGAAGCCAAATCCATCGGCCATGAAGAAACATTCAGCGAAGATCTCACTGACCTTGCCGTTATCAAACGGGAACTGTTGGAACTCGCCACGAAAGTGGGCGAACGTTTACGCAGGCATGAACGCCAGGGCCAGACAATAACCGTCAAGATCAAATATTACGATTTTTCCACCAACTCCAGGTCTCTCACCCTGGCTGAGCCGACCATCGACACAATGAATATATTTCAACAGGGCTGGAAACTGCTGAGAAGGACAGAAGCAGGCAGCAAACCTGTGCGGCTTGTCGGGATCAGTGTCAGCAATTTGAGCGCTTCCGAAAACAGGTATCAGCTGGATATGTTTGGCAAAACCAGACAGCGTGAAAAAAAGAGGAGCCTGAACGAGGCGGTCGATCAGATCAATCGAAAATTCGGAGGACAGACCATTAATCCGGCTACCCTGGTTGGCAACAGGCATAAAAAATAGTTTTTTTCAGCGTTTTAACGTTGTGCATCCTGAATTATTTGACTTTCAGACCTGCCAATATGAATCACGCCTCTAACCTTGCAATCATTGGTTATAAAATTTAACATATGAGAATAGGATCCTGCCTGGGGTTCAGTGAAGAAGGTATATAAAAGTCTTGAAAAAAGCACAGTTGACATTCTGCCTGACCGTGGATCATAAATGATAAAATATCATCAGGAAGACTTCGATTATCAAGCCCTTTCCAGGAACAACATTGATCGGCTTCAATTGGACATGATCCCTGGGCAAAGCCATGTTCTTGAGATCGGCTGTGCTACAGGCTACATGTCCGAATATCTTGCCAAAGAAAAAGGATGCACGGTCTTTGGGGTGGAATCGGTACAGGACCAGGCTGAGGCTGCAAGAAAAAGAGGGCTGGAGGTGATTATCGGTACCATAGATGCTCATGATACTCAGGATATGATCACACGCCACACAAAGGAGCATGGCTTGTTTCAGGTTATCTTTATGTCCCAGGTCATTGAGCATATAGCCGACCCCGCCGCTACCCTGCACACATTGAAAAAATGGCTCGGTCCCGGCGGCTGCCTTGTCATCTCAACCTGCAATATCGTCCACTGGGAATGTCGGCTGCAGGTCCTCATGGGCCGCTGGGAATACCAGGATTATGGGATCATGGACCGGAACCATCTGCGTTTTTTCACCATCAAAAGTTTTCGGGACCTTCTGGAGGAATGCGATTATATTTGTCATGATTTTGCCTATAGCTTTCAGGACATCTGTCCTTTCAAGATCCTTTTTGATACGCGTATCATGGCTCCTTCAGACCTTTTGCGGCTGATACCTGTAGTCGGCATGAAAATGCGACGTGCATATACAGACCTTTTTAAAAATTCACTGGCCACACAGTTTGTGTACAAGGCCGTGTTACATTCGGATGATGAAATGACTCCTTGAAGAATTTGCCGGGATAGCAGGATGAAATTCCCAATATAAATGTAATCTCATAATCATAAAGTCGAATATCGGACCACAGAACATAACAATGCTTTTCAACAGAAAAAAAAAACAGAGCCTGACCAGAGACAATTTTTCTGAGCCGAACCTGTCCATTGGTGACCATACCTACGGTGAACCGACCATACTCACCTTTGACCGGACAACCCATCTCACCATTGGTCGTTTTTGCTCCATCTCTGACAAGGTTACCATTATTCTTGGGGGCAACCACCGGACCGACTGGCTGACCACCTATCCTTTTCCGGCCTTTGACCAGGCCTGGCCGGAGGCAGGTGTGATCAAAGGACATCCCAGCTCGAAAGGGGACATTGTCATCGGTAATGATGTATGGATCGGCTACGGAGCTACCATTCTTTCAGGGGTTACCATCGGCAGCGGAGCGGTCATCGGTGCTGAAAGTGTGGTCGCAGACGATGTTTCTCCGTACGCCATCATAGCCGGTAATCCCGCCAGAGAGATAAGAAAACGCTTTGACCAGGCTACCATTGAAGCCTTACTCCAACAGGCATGGTGGGAGTGGCCTGAAGAGAAAATCAGAAGAAACCTTACCCTTTTGTGCAGCGATCAGGTCGATCAGTTGTTGGCCAGCAAATGAGCATACCCTGCTGCAGTGTCATTATTATCAGCTTTAATCAATACGAGGAGACCACCGGCCCTTGCCTGCGCAGTCTGCAGCAGGACTCCAACAACTTTGAAATCATTGTGGTTGACAATGGTTCTGATCGACAGACATGCCAGTCTCTTGAACAAGCTGCACACGAGGATTCACGCATCAGGCTGATTTTCAGCGAGACCAACAGGGGTTATGCAGGTGGCAACAACTTGGGAGCTGAAGCTGCCAGAAGCGACATTTTTCTCCTGCTCAACAGTGACACCCAGGTTCCTGCCAATACCATCCCGCTCTGCCTGGCCCTGATGAAAGAAAATCCTGACTGGGCCATGCTCGGACCGGTCTCCAACCAGATGGGCAATGATCAGCAAATTTTTACCCGTGGCCAAAGCCCGCGTGATATCCTTGCACAGGGAAAAAGCTGGTGCGGTCATTCGCACAATTTTCACTACCAGACCGATATCCTCAGTTTTTGCTGTGTGATGATCCGGGCCAGGGTGTTTAGAGAACTTGATGGTTTGGACGAAGCCTTCGGTCTTGGTTTTTACGAGGATACGGATTTCAACTATCGGGCCACAAAGGCAGGGCTGAAGTTAATGATCACTGAAGATGCGTTTATCTACCATCGGGGCTCAGCAAGTTTTTCCAGGAGCACTCATTCCGTCAGGAAATTGATGAAACAAAACAGGAGGCTTTTTCGAAAAAAGCATGGGCATGATATTCCTGCAGTCCACAGGCGGATAAAAAACCTTACAGCCATGGAACGTTACATCGATGCCGCAAAAAGCGGCCACGATCCTGCAGGGTTACAGTATAGATTCATGAACAGACTCGAACTTTCCAGCCAGTTTATTCCCAACAGCCCTCTTAAAAAGTGGGCCTATTTTCGTCGACTCAAGCAGTTGAAAGAGAGATTTTCAACACAATTTGGTCAAATAAACTCCATGTAAATTAACTGAATTGAGAACCTTCAATGGGACTGCGGACAAAAACAAAAGCATTTCTTC
The DNA here is from genome assembly GCA_947259225.1 of uncultured Desulfobulbaceae bacterium. Lineage (GTDB taxonomy): Bacteria > Desulfobacterota > Desulfobulbia > Desulfobulbales > Desulfobulbaceae > UBA10518. The sequence goes on from CAMYLK010000022.1 coordinate 18,538, forward strand.
TGAAAATATTGACCCGAAAACAGGTTGCTGAAGATTTCGAGCGATGGGAAAACCTGTATGGACGTTTTGACCGGGATGATTATGAAGAATTCTTTATTAGGGATCTCCCCAGCGAATCAGGTGTATATCATGGAGAGATCATTAAGTGGGCAAGGGATTTAAGTCCGAAAAATATTTTTTTTGCCGGTGAAAACAAAGAGACCGCGAAAAGGTTAAATAAGATAATTAATGCAGAAAAGGTGTTCACAGCCGGGTTGGTCGATACGGATTTCACGTGGGACTTTGAGAAAAATGCTCCTGTTTTTGAAGAGAATTTTGAACTGGTGGTAAGCCAGGCGATTTTAGAGCATTTGTTGAACCCGTATAAACATATAGAGGATTTAAGTAATCTGCTGCAGGCAAACGGTCATCTTATCCTGCACACTGTCATGCCGGGCTTCCCTTATCACCGTCACCCCATCGATTCTGTAAGGTTTTTTCCAGATTGGTTTGAGGAGATAGCGGAAAAAATGAACATGAAAACAGTCAGAAAGAGGATCAACGACAACCATATTTTTTATATGTATCAAAAAAGATAAGTGCATTATGAAAGTACTGAAAAGTGCGGGATCTCTTTTTGGCGATATTAAGGCTGTAGGGGTTATTTCAAGGAGAAAAACATGAAGATGACTGCAACATGTATCAGATTCCTTTTGATAAATCTAATTATAGCATGTTTTCCTCTTCAGGCGATATTGGCTGAAGAAAGTCCGGTATATGACAGGTCAGTGTTTGAAAATTTTCCTGAATCACAGGCAGTAGAAAAAATGCTCCTGCAGGAAAAGAAGTACGAGGTTCTGCAAATGACCAGCCAGGTTTCTGTCAACAGCCAAGAGGACTTTGGAACGGCTGTGGTCCGTTATCAGTCAGGCGACGAGAAAGTTGATCTCAAAGTTTTTCTCCTGAAAGAAAAGGGGAGTTGGATTGCATACCTGGAATTGCCAAATCAAAAGGACCATCCGGGAGTTTTTTTTCTTTTGGCCACCAAATACTGCCGGGAAAAATATGTTAACAATCAGGGTATAGGTTACGCTGATGACAGTTGGCAGAACAAAGATTCACACAAGCGTACCATCAATTTTAAATGTATGGAGCTGATCGATAATGACTGGCAGGATCACTTTATAAGCCTTGCTTACGAATATAATGAACAGCAAGGATGGCAAATTTCGGGTGAGGATCCTTCAGCATCGTCACAGACAGAAAGAAAAACAGCAAGTAAAACTGCTTCTGTCAAGGGTGTTAAAGAGGGTCCAGTAAAAGAGTATCCACTCCATCTGGCAGCCAGTTTTTCATCACTTTCTCCTGATAATGAGAAGTTGGCGTTGCAGCTTATCAAAGATGGTGCTGACGTGAATTTGCAGGACGAGTATGGTCGCACACCACTTCACATTCTTTGCTACAGCTGTACTTCACCCAAGCTGGTACAGGAATTGATTAATGCTGGTACAGACGTAAACGTTAAAACCAGCCAGGGACATACACCCCTTGACTTGGTAATTATGATGATGAACAGCGGACAGCAGAAAAACTGCTCGGAGATTAAGGAAAAACTGGTGAAGGCCGGGGCTAAATAACTGTTTAGTACAGTTCTGGGGAAATGGCAGTTCTGGGGACACTTTACTTAACTACTTCATTAAGATGAGCAACAAGGTTTTTGTGTTTCCTGTATGTCCCCGAACAAAAAAAGGGTTGCGGAGATTTCCTCGCAACCCTTTGATATATCGTGGTGGAGCTAAGCGGGATCGAACCGCTGACCTCTTGAATGCCATTCAAGCGCTCTCCCAGCTGAGCTATAGCCCCTCGCTTTTGACAGCGATTTAGGTACCACCATTTTGGGTTTTTTGTCAAGTGGATTCGTAGTTTTTTCGTTTTTCCACACGGTATACATTGCCAATTTTTTTCTGAGTTGGTAACATATCACATTTGGCTCTACAGGGAGCATATTAACTCATTTAAGCATTTATTTTATAGAGAAGTTTTGAACTTTTTCCCAAAGGTGATTTTGGATGTTTTCTCCGTTTAACTTTCTTTTCGGCTGGATGTCCAATGATCTGGCAATAGATCTTGGAACCGCAAATACGGTACTTTATGTAAAAGGGAAAGGGATTGTACTGCGCGAACCCTCTGTTGTTGCGGTACGTCAAGACATACGCGGCAGCAGGGTGCTGGCGGTCGGCAAAGAGGCCAAGGAAATGCTCGGCAAGACACCGGGAAATATTCAGGCTATCAGGCCTATGAAAGACGGTGTTATTGCCGATTTTGAAGTCACCGAGGCCATGCTGCGCTATTTTATCAACAAGGTGCATAACAGGAGAACACTTGTTCATCCCCGCATAATCATTTCTGTACCTTCCGGCATCACCCAGGTGGAAAAAAGAGCGGTGCGCGAGTCTGCAGAGTCGGCAGGTGCACGTGAAGTTTATCTTATTGAAGAGCCCATGGCTGCGGCAATAGGGGCGGACTTGCCTATTACAGAGCCTACAGCTAATATGATTGTAGATATCGGCGGCGGCACAACCGAAGTTGCCGTCATTTCCCTTGCCGGTATCGTGTATGCCAAATCAGTTCGCGTGGCCGGTGATAAAATGGACCAGGCGATTCTCCAATATATTAAACGCAAACATAACCTTGCCATCGGTGAAAGAACAGCCGAGACGATCAAGACCACTATCGGCAACGTGAAACCGGAAGAGCCATACGAGACCATGGATATCAAGGGCAGAGACCTTGTTTCCGGAGTACCAAAGACATTGACGATATCCTCTAAAGAGATCCAGGCAGCCATTTCCGAACAGGTTGATGTCATTGTTGAAGCTGTGCGGGTTGCTCTCGAGGTGACACCGCCTGAACTTTCTGCTGATATTGTTGATCAGGGAATAGTCCTGACCGGTGGTGGTGCACTGCTCAAGAATCTCGATCAACTGCTGAAGGATGAAACAGGCATGCCTATTATTGTTGCCGATGACCCTCTTTCTTCGGTGGTCCTGGGCTCTGGACAGGCTTTGGATAACATCGAGATACTCAGGGAAATCGCCATTGACTGACCTTGGGGAAGCATTTTTAGCATTTTTTCTGCTTTCCGGTTTTTTTTTCAAACTCTCTTCCCGCGCGGGGATTACCTGGACACATGAGGCAAAGGAGCAGAACTAAACGAAGTAATCGCTTTAGAGCATTCAGGCTCATTCTCCTGTCAGCTGTTCTTCTGACCCTCACCCTTATTTTCTTTGTTTCCACTCTGGGCAGCCAAAAGTTCGGAATACTTCATAAGTTTGTTTTCGAGTTTGCAGGCCCAATGCAGAAAGTCCTTACTACCACTACAGGATACGTGAATAGTTTCAAACAGGAGTATGTCGATCTCTTCAGTGTCCGGGAAGAAAATAAACGTTTATGGAAAGAACTGCAGGAGAGCAGGACTGCTGCCTTAAAAAATCGGGAGGCACTGGCAACGAATGCCAGGTTGAAAAAACTTCTCGAGTTCAAGGAATCGTCTGATCTGCCGCAGTTGTCTGCCAGGATTGTCGGCAAAGATCCCTCTCACTGGTTCCGGACCGTTATTATCGACCGGGGTTCAAGTGATGGGGTGTTCAAGGGCATGGCAGTGGTTTCCGGTGACGGTATAGTGGGACAGATATTGACGGTGTCTCCGAATTACGCCAAAGTGCTCCTGGCGATTGCACCCAGCAGCGCCATAGATGTTCTTCTGCAGAAATCCCGCGTCCGGGGTATCCTGAAGGGGACAGGGTCCCTCACTTTCAAGCTGGATTACGTGCTCAAGACAGTGGATGTTAAGGAGGGTGATTTTATTGTAACAGCAGGGTACGGAGGTCTTTTTCCAACCGGACTTCCGGTGGGGGTTGTTTCCAAGGTGATTAAAAAGAGGCGGGGCATGTTCCAGGAGATTGAGGTAAAGCCGGCGGTTGATTTTCTTACCCTTGAAGATCTCCTGATCATTGAACGGGAAAAGCCTTTTCAGGGTTAGACATGGCTGTTCCTGTTTTTATACTCCTGGGTCTGGTGCTGATAGTATTGCAGACCACTGTATTGATGATTAATCCTTTATGGGTAGCAGCACCGGACCTGTATTACATTCTGGTTGCATACCTGGCATACAGGTTTGATCTGCTCCGCGGCCTTATTATCATCTTCCCGCTGAGCTGGTCAATGGATGTTTTCTCAGGAGTTGTTCTTGGTATGTATCCGGCCATATGTTTTGGAGCATTTTTTCTGCTGAAGGTAATGTCTTTCAAAATACCTGTGCGGGAGTCTTTTTATCAGGTGCCGATGATCGGTGTCAGTTATCTGGTTATTTCAAAGGTTGTGTATATAGGGGTTTCATTGTTTGAGCCGGGAGTCCTGGCTCCATGGTCATGGCCGGAAATGCTTGTAAGAGTGGGCATGATGGTCATTCTGGCTTTCCCGCTGTTTCGTTGGTTTGAGTATATCAATCGGCGATTGCAGCGAAGTTTTATCCCATATAAGGTTTTACATGTACGGGCCGGTAACCGATACCGGTCAACGGAAAACAATGAAAAATGAAGAATATTCGTAAACGGCGCAAAAAAAGTGAGTTAAATGGTCATCCTGCAATGAGGGATGAGAGCGTCCGTATGACCAAGATTACCCCGCGGGACGATGCTGAACTTGATTTTCTCAAGAAAAGATCGCTCATATCCTCGATCATCATCATTTCCTTTTTTGCCATACTTGTCTCAAGGCTTTGGTTCCTCCAGATCCAGCAGGGTGAAATGTATAGCAAACAGGCTGATAATAACCGGGTCAGATATGTGGATGTTGCTCCTCCCAGGGGAAATGTCTTTGACAGTGAAGGAAGGGAGGTTGTCACCAATCGTCCTTCATTCAATGTTGTTATGAGCCGGGAGGATAATCGCCTGGATAACGATCTTCTGAAGAAAATCGCCTCTTATCTTGAGGTGGATGTATCTGATCTTCTGGGCAAAATCAGGAAAATGGCAGATGAGCCCGGCCATATCCCGATCAGGCTGGCGGAAGATATTGATTGGGAAAAGGTTGCCCTGATTGAGAATAATCGTCTGGAACTCCCTGGTATCAGGATTGAGGTGGTTCCCCTCCGGGTTTATCATTACGGGAATTATGCCTCCCATCTGATCGGCTACCTTGGAGAAATCAGTGACAAGGAGCTTGAAAAAGCAGACCCGGGAATATACAGGGGCGGCGACCTTGTCGGTAAAATGGGCATTGAAAGGTTGAGGGAAAGCGACCTGCGCGGGGAAAAGGGCAGGGAGTATATGGAGGTTAATGCCCTGGGCTTTGAACAGCAGTACCTGAAAGGTATTGAACCTCTTCCCGGTTCTGATCTGCACCTGACAATCAACATGGATCTGCAGCGTGCCGCTGAAGATATAATGGCTGCTCAGGATAAAGCCGGTTCGGTGGTGGCAATTGAAGTCAACAATGGCCGGGTTCTGGCTGCTGCAAGCTCTCCGCCGCTGAAGCTGGATGAATTTATAGGTGGTATTTCAACCAAGGCATGGCAGGCTTTGCTGGATGATCCCCGGCACCCGCTTATAAACAAGACAGTACAGGGACAGTATCCGCCTGCTTCGACGTACAAGATTGTTACAGCCCTTGCGGGTCTGGGTGAACACGTCATTACCCCGGAGACCGTTATTTTCTGCCCGGGCCATTACCGATTCGGCAACCGGACATATCGATGTTGGAAAAGGGGAGGGCACGGGGCGGTTGACCTTGAACGGGCCTTGTCGGAATCGTGTGATGTGTATTTCTACCAGGTCGGGCAGCGGCTTGGAGTCGACCGGTTGGCAGGATATGCTAATCGCCTGGGTCTTGGCAGAAAGACGGGCGTTGATATGGAGCATGAAAAAAGCGGACTTATCCCGACCGCAGCATGGAAAAAAAGGCGTTACAACACTAAATGGCAGGAGGGGGAAACCCTTTCTGTTGCCATCGGACAGGGATTTGATCTTGCAACGCCGATACAGGTCTGCCTTATGACATCCGCTCTTGCCAATGGCGGTACGATCTATAAGCCTGGAATAATAGAAAGTATTCGGGATCCGGACGGCAAGCTGATAGAGCAGTTTGAACCCCAGGTTACTGAAAGGTTTGTCGGGCAGGGAAAAAACATGAAGCTTGTGCGCAAAGGATTGATTGAAGCCGTCAACGGTAAACGAGGAACCGGTAAGCCGGCCCGGCTAAAAAATATTACGGTTGCTGGAAAAACCGGGACAGCCCAGGTAGTCAGGCTGAAACAATACAAGCACCTCAAAGAAAAAGATATTCCCTATAAATACAGGGATCATGCCTGGTTTACCTGCTTTGCCCCTGCGGAAAATCCGGAAATAGCCGTAACGGTCCTTGTAGAGCATGGCCTGCATGGGAGTTCCGGTGCGGCACCGATAGCAAGGGCAGTCATGGAGGCGTATTTCAAGGATCGTCTGCAGGAGGATCAGGATTTGGCATTTGTCATGGTAGAGGGACGGTATAACGACCCGATCCCGAATTGAAAAACCGTTAACCGTAAAACTTTTATGAAGTCATCATGTTTCGATTTGATCGCAGGTTAATTCATTATTTCGACTGGGTTATGCTCCTGCTGCTGCTCATGGTCTGTGTGATGGCCCTGGCTAATCTCTTCAGTTCAACCTGGAGCGGGGGGCCGGAACCCTCTGCAGTTTTTTATAAACAACTCTATATTGTACTGGGCGGATTCGGACTCATGCTTTTTCTTGTCAGTTTTGACTACAAGGAGTTGGAGACCCTGGGTTTTGTCTTTTATGCCCTCATTATACTTTTACTGATATATACGGGTTTTTTCGTTCATACCATTGCAGGCACCCAGCGCTGGATCAATCTTGGTTTTTTCAGATTACAGCCTTCGGAGCCGGCCAAGCTGATTCTCGTTATTGTCCTTGCCAGTTATTTTTCCAGGAGAGAGACCGGAGATGGATATGGTCTGCGCGATATTATCAAGCCGGGAATTCTTACTGCCATCCCCTTTATTCTGATTATGATACAGCCGGACCTTGGCACGGCCCTGATGCTTGTTATCATTTTTGTTTCCATGGTCCTGTTTGTAAAAATGCGCTGGTCAACAATCGCTTTTTTAGCCTCACTGGGATGTGCCGCCGGCTTTGTTCTGTGGAAATTTCTGTTGAAGGATTATCAGCGGCGGCGTATTGAAACTTTTCTCAATCCGGAAGGCGACCCGATGAACCAGGGGTATCAGATCATGCAGTCTAAAATCGCTGTGGGCAGCGGGCAGATTTTCGGCAAAGGGTTTATGGAGGGAACCCAGGGGCATCTTCATTTTCTGCCGGAACGGCATACCGATTTTGCCTTTTCTGTTTGGGCCGAGGAATGGGGTTTTTCAGGCAGTGTTTTTTTTCTGGGCTGTTATTTTTTCATGCTGCTCTGGGGAATTAATATTGCCATTTCGGCCCGTGACAAGTTTGGTGTTCTGATGGCTTTCGGGATTGTCATGCTGATATTCTGGCAGGCTGTTATCAACCTTCTGATGATATTGGGATTTCTACCGGTTGTAGGGATTCCCTTGCCGCTGTTCAGTTATGGAGGCTCTTCCCTCCTGACGACTCTGGTCGGTCTGGGTCTGTTGATGAATATCAGGATGAGGAGATATCAGGACAAGACTTAGGCTATTTGAGCCTGGCCAGTACGAGATTTGCCAGTGCTTCAATGAAGTCCGGGTCATCATTGAGCCCCCGGGTTGATTCGAGGCGGACCCCTAGTTCCCGGGCCATGTCCCTGTAGAGCATATCGATCTCGTAGAGTGTTTCCACATGATCGGATACAAAACTGATCGGAACCATGAGTATATTTTTGCATCCCTTGCCGGCAAGCTTCTGGAGCATATCGGGAGTAGAAGGTTCCACCCATTCAACAGGGCCGCTCCTGCTCTGAAAACAGAGATGTCCTTTCTGTCCGGTTATCTTTTCCAGGGACTGAATAGTCATCATGGTTTCATCAACATACGGGTCCCCCTCGTCAATAAATTTTTTCGGGAGGCTGTGGGCACTGTAGACCACTTCAGCCCCTTCGCCGTTGAAGAGAGTGAGCCCTTCCTGAATTCTTTTTGCCAGACAGTTTATGTAGCCGGGTTCGTCGGGCCATGACCGAATTTCAAGAACAGGGAGCTCTGGAGCCATTGTGCGGGCAGTCAAAAGCAGGTCGGAAAATGATGAGCCGGTAGTGGCGATAGAGTAATGCGGATAGAGCGGCAGTGCGATGATCCGGCTGACTCCTGCATCTCTCATATCACTGACGGCCTGTTTGGCAAAGGGTTTCCAGTAACGCATGCAGACTCGGACCATAAACGGCCCTTCGTTGGAAAGTTTTTGCTCAAGTGCCCGGGCCTGATCGGCTGTGATACGACCTATGGGTGAGCCTCCTCCGATTTTCCGGTAACTTTCCCTGGATTTCGGTGCCCTTCGGCGGGCAATTATTCGGGCAATGGGTTTTTGAAGAAATGATGGACCGAGGCGAATTATCTGCCGGTCTGAAAAAAGATTGTATAGAAATGGCTCAACGTCATCCAGAGATTCCGGTCCACCAAGGTTGAGAAGTAAAACACCTGTTGTTTCCTGCTGTTGCATAAGATGACTTTATACCCTGATATCGATTTTCGTCAAGAAATTGTAGCCTACCCCTTGATTTGGTCGCATAAGTGTGACTATAATTTAAGTATGGACAGGTGTTTTTACTTCCAAATTTCTCAAATTTTTCCAGAAAAGATACAGAATATCAATATGTTGGTGAGGGCAGTAACATGGTGTTGCTGTCGTTTATTATAGTGGAGGAACTTTATGGAACTTAAGATCGAGGCCAGAAATCTTGACATGCGGAAAGGTTGGCAGGAGAAAATCGAAGAAGAAAAGGGAAAAATTGTACGCCATTATGCCAATCTGGTTCTTCACCTCCGTGTTACACTTGAGAGCACATCCAATTACAAGGAAGGCGGCTACGAAGTACGTCTTGTTGCCGCAGTGCCTAATGACACAGTAGTAGTCAAAAGACAGGGAGAGAAAGTACACCCGCTTTTAGTCGAGGCCTTTGACATCCTTGGTTTAAAGCTGAAGGAAATCGTCAGGAAAAAAAAGAAGCACAAAAGTGTTAAAGCCCAGGGGGCCGTTCTGGATGGAAATAGCAGCGGTATTATCAAACGCCTGTTTCCCATTGATTCTTATGGATTTATAGTTACGTCCGATGAACAGGAAATATTTTTTCATGAAACAGTATTGCGGGACGTTGCAATGGATGACCTGAAAGAAGGTGATTCTGTGATGTTCGGTGTAACCGAAGGAGAAATGGGACCCCAGGCAACATTTGTCAGGGCCGCTAAAATGTAGTTAATTAGAAAATATTTATTTCCGCCCCTGTCTTTTACGACAGGGGCTTTTTTTTTGCTATCCTGTTATTCTGAAAAAATATTATTCCGGTTTCAGGACAAACTCTATCTCAGAGAACTTTATGACATGCAAAGAAATATACCTGGTTGACGGCAGCGCGTATATTTACCGTGCCTATCACGCAATTGCCCCTTTAACTAATTCGCATGGCCTTCCTACACATGCTGTGTACGGGTTTACCACGATTCTGCGCCGCATCATGCGCGAGCGGCAGCCTGAATGCATGGCAGTGGCTTTTGATACCAAGGGGCCTGTTTTTCGTCACAAAATATATCCTGAGTACAAGGCCAACAGGCCGCCAATGCCCGATGACCTGTCCGTCCAGATCCCCTATATCAGGAAAATAGTTCAATCATATAACCTGCTGAGCCTGGAGCACGATGACCAGGAAGCAGATGATCTGATAGCCTCGGTAACCCGTCAACTTGGCGACCAGGGCTGCAAGGTGGTCATTGTCTCCGGCGACAAGGACCTGCTCCAGCTCGTTGGCGAGAATGTAACCTTCTGGGACCCAATGAATGACCGGTTGATGGACCCGGCAGCAGTGAAAGAAAAATACAGTATAGGTCCGGACCAGTTGCTTGATTATTTTTCACTAACCGGGGACAGCTCTGATAATGTACCCGGGGTGCCCGGAGTAGGACCGAAAACTGCTCAGAAGCTGATAAGTGAATACAGTACGCTTGAGGGGCTGTATGATCATGTGGAGGAAATGAAACCATCCAAGATGAAAGAACGGCTGATTTCACATAGGAAGGATGCTTTTTTATCCAGGGACCTGATAAGGCTCAACAGTGATGTCGAAGTACCGGGAAGCCCTGAGAATTACCTGGTCAGGAAGCCTGATGCTGATTCTTTGCGGGAACTGCTTTCTGAACTGGAGTTTTACACCCTCATTAAAAGCGATGTTCCTGCCCGTGAAGTTGACACTGACGGTTTCTCACTGGTTAAGACATCAGAGCAGCTTGAGGACCTTGTCACACAGTTGAAAGAGTCAAGTCAGCTTGTTATAGATACGGAAACAAACTCTCTTGACCAGTTGACCGCTGACCTTGTCGGGCTGTCTCTGTGCACAGACGAGAGTAAAGCCTGGTATATTCCCTGCGGGCATCGAAACGATGCGGGTGAACTGCTGCCCGGCCAGCTTCCCCTGAACGATATAACTGCAGCCCTGCGTCCATTTCTCGAGGACAAAGAACTTCCCAAGATAGGGCATAACCTGAAGTTTGACTGGTCCATTCTCTCTTCCCGGCATAATGGAGGGCTTGTCTGGGCAGGGCCCCTGTATGACACCATGATTGGTGCGTGGCTTATTGATCCTGGCCGCCGTTCCTACAAGCTTGACGACCTCTGTCTGGAACTGGATGTCAAGATGACCCCATTTTCAAAAGTCACAGATGGTGATAAGCGAGAGGACAGCTTTGTTCGTGTCGGCCTGGAAGAGGCAAAGGACTACAGCTGTGAAGATGTATACGGGACGTATTTACTTTTTAAAAATCAGCAGCCGCAACTCCAGGAGTTTGGTCTGTGGTCTCTTTTTCAGGATATTGAATGTCCCTTGATACCCGTTCTGGCCGGGATGGAGAGGGCCGGAATCACTGTTGACGAAGCACTGCTCGGTGAACTGTCCGATGAATTCGGCCGAAAACTCAATGAACTTGAAGAGGAAATATTCAGGCTGGCCGGTAAAGAGTTCAATATAAATTCTCCCCAGCAGCTCGGCGTGGTCCTTTTTGAGGATTTGAACCTGCCCAGGGGGCGTAAAACGAAAACCGGGTATTCAACCGATGTGAAAGTGCTGGAGCGTTTATCTCTGCACCACGATCTGCCCAGATATATTCTCAATTACCGCAACCTGGCCAAGCTCAAATCCACGTACGTTGATAAGTTAAGCCGGCTGTCCCATAAAACAGATGGACGAGTGCATACGTCATTCAATCAGTGCGGCACTGCCACAGGACGGCTGAGTTCAAGCAACCCGAATCTGCAGAACATCCCGGTCCGTACAGAGGACGGCCAGAGAATCCGCGCCGCTTTTGTCGCCGCGAGCGGTCACGCTCTTCTCTCTGGTGACTACTCACAGGTTGACCTGCGGGTCCTGGCCCATTATTCACAAGACCAGGCGCTGCTTGCCGCTTTTCACGCGGGTGATGATATTCACAGCCGTACAGCAGCGGAAATATTTTTTGTGGCGCCACAACTCATTACACCTGAAATGCGCCGGGTGGCAAAAACAATTAATTTCGGGATTGTTTACGGCATGTCGAGTTTCGGCCTGTCAACCCAGCTGAATATCAGCCGCAAGGAAGCCCAGACATTTATCGACAGGTATTTTGCACATTATAATGGCATCCGGGAGTTCATGGAGTCCATTGTTCAAAAGGCAAGGGAGGATGGTTTTGTCTCTACACTTCTGGGTCGCCGCAGGATTCTGCCTGACATCAACCATTCAAACAGGACCCGTCGGGAATTTGCTGAAAGGACCGCAATCAATACCCCTATTCAGGGAACGGCCGCTGACATAATCAAGCTGGCAATGCTCAAGATGGATCATGCAATTCAACAGCAGGACCTCGGTGCCCGTATGATTCTCCAGGTCCATGATGAACTTGTTCTTGAAGTTCCGGAAAAAGAGATCAAAGCAACAAAAGAGTTGTTAAAAACATCCATGGAAAACGTCATTAAACTCGATGTTCCCCTCGTGGCCAATCTTTCTGTCAGCCAGAATCTGGCTAAGATATAAGAGAAAAGACCACGAATTTTCGGAACGGAGAGCCGTCCGAAAAGCTCCTATGTTGTGGTAGTTGTGAGGGGTCATGGGCAAATCACTGTAGATTTTTCTGTTTGCTTTTTTAAATCTCAAGTGATATTTATTAATAACCTCAGGGGAGGTTAAATAGCTCAATTTAGAGATATAGCCGTATAGGACTGGGATTGGATTTACCGTTTTATTCCTTAGGGCAGCGCAGTAAAACTGGAGGTTCACAAATTGACTCCCCGTTCTGCAATACGTATATTAATGTTGAGCCCTATTTATTTTCAGTTAAGTCCTGAGCAGCGATTGTATCTGATCCGAGAATACTGTCATCTGGTCAACAAGTGTGAGATGGACTTACTGCAGCATGTTACCCAACTTTAATTTGGAACAACCGGTTAAGCAATGCCTGAGTTAACAGAAGAACGTCGTCACTATACCCGCTTTCAAGTACGGGAGGGAGCGTACGCTTTCATCGACAACATACCCTTTACGATACAGGATATAAGTGAAGGGGGTATGAAAATACAATCCGTTATATTTGATGATGTCCCGATGGATGATATTGTCCTTGATATTTTTGTCAATAATGGTGAATTTTATCTCAAGGGTATTCCAGTCCGCCTTATCAGTCTGATGGAAAACGAGGCGACAACACCTTTCAGCGCTATCCGGGTCAGGCGTTTCGGCTTTGAGTTTGGAGATTTGACCGAACAGCAGATACAGCTTGTAGATAGCTTCATTACCTATAATACAGTTGGTGAGGCCTGATACCGTCTTTTAGAACCTGTTTTTTTCAGATTGTTTCCATTTTAGCATTTGTACCAGCACTTTATTTTTTCCGTTATTGATTCTCGAAGGCACCAGCAGAGATAGAACTGATAACGAAAAAAGCCGCGAACCGGAAAGATTTTTTCATATAAATTATTGATATTATTTATATTTTGATAATCTCCCGGGTGGCTGCATATTTGTCAACATGCAGCCTGTTTACCTGCTCCTGCCCGCCTGTCACGCTAGCTGAAGATGCGGTTGACAGCCCATAATGCAGAACATATAATAATTCAGTGAGTTAAAACATTTTTACAGCTGCATGCGATGGCGGCGAAGTAACTTTTGTGTAATTCATGTTAATGATCTGTATCGAGCTGATTAACCCGTATCAAGGCACCAAGCGTAATCATGAGTATTCGTAATCCCGCAGAAAGTATCCGCATGAAAAATGCTATCCTGCGTGGTGTCTACGATGACAATATCAGGATGACAAGTGAGAGGCATGAACCCAGACCCGTGAGGCAGCAAATCAGACGGAAGTCATTTGTTTTGCTGTTTTTCCTGTTTTTGCTGGCAGGTGGGATAAGTCTTGCAGGTATATATACCGGGTGGGAATCCAGGGGCCAACCACAGAAAGTTACTGCTACAGTTCCTCTGCAGGCCGAACAGATGCTACCCTTGCCGACTGTAGAAGTTGAAGTACCCGTCCTGGTACCTTTCCCTGTTTTACAATATTCACAGCAGGAATCATATATTCTGAGACCACCTGAGTTAACGCAGGACGTAAAACTGAACCAGGAACAGCTGCTGGATTACAGCCTGATCTTAAATAACGATGAGGTTCGGTTGAGTTCCATCTTCGGGCTGGATGTGCAGACCATTGTTATTGATCCCGGGCATGGAGGCAAGGATCCAGGAGCTATAGGTCGGCTGGGGACACAGGAAAAGGATATTGTACTTGATATAGCCAAACGTCTTCAGCATAAACTTCAGGAGAGCGGCAGGTATAACGTAGTTTTGACCCGGGAGACAGATACGACCATGTCTCTGGCTGACCGAGTGAAGTTTGCTAATTCGGGCAGGACGGATCTCTTTATTTCGCTTCATGTCAACGCGCTGCCCCAGAAACGTTTCAATGTGACCGAGACGTATTACTATGGTCCGCCATCTGATCCTGAAACTCTGAAGCTGGCTGAACAGGAAAACAAAGGTTCCGGGATCCTGACCAAGGATTTTGAAAATATGATCAAGAAGATAGGTAATACCTTCAAAGAACAGGAATCTGCCAATTTAGCTTCCGCCATACAACATAGTCTCTTCACTAACGTAAAAAAGTATGATAAGGATATTGCTGATGCCGGTATAAAAATAGCACCCTTTGTGGTACTGCTTGGAGTAGATGCCCCGGCGGTGCTGGTTGAAATCTCGTGTATCACCAAGAAGGAAGAGGAATTAAAGCTGAACATGCCCGCCTATAGGGAGGAAATTACGAGTTTCCTCAGCCAGGGGACTGTCCGCTATCTTGAGCGCAGGAACTTACATGTTTTAAAAGGAGATGAGAATGGCCAAAAAGTCCACAGGAAAAGCAGTTGAAGAAAAGTTGGTTGTCGGAATCGACCTCGGTACATCGAGGAGCGCTATTTCCGCAATCAACGGCAGAAAGAAGTGGGTAGAGAGTTATGTCGGTTGGCCGAAGGACTTTATCGCCAGGAAGGTAGTCGGAGAACCCATCCTCTTTGGAGAGGAAGCAATACAGCACAGGTTGTCCCTTGATCTCTACAGGCCTCTCAAGAATGGCGTCATCAAAGAAGGGACAGCCCGTGATGAAGAAGCGGTGAAAGAGTTGATCAGTCACCTCATCTCCCTTGTTCAGACCAAGAGAGATGACGGAAAGGTGAGGGCTGTGGTAGGAGTTCCGGCCGAATCTTTTAAGGTTAACAAGGTGGCACTGAAAAAAGCGGTTTCCGAATATGCTGACTCGCTCCTAGTTGTTTCCGAGCCGTTTGCCGTGGCCTATGGAGTAAATGCCCTTGATAATGCCATGGTAATTGATGTTGGCGCCGGAACGGTTGATTTTTGTATTATGCACGGTACCGTGCCGTCTGAGGAAGACCAGCGGACAGTTTTGACTGCTGGTGATTATATAGATCAGCAGCTGTATAATTTTCTTGAGGAGCGTTATCCCCACGCAGATTTCAACCTGAATATGGTACGGAAATTCAAAGAGGAATACAGTTATATAGGTGAACCTGATGGAGCCATAAAGGTTGATATCCCGGTGGACGGCAAGCCGACAAGTCATGATATAACTGAGGAGATACGGCGAGCTTGTGAAAGTATTCTCCCGGCTATCGTCGAATCTACCCTGGAGCTTATTGCCAAATTTGACCCTGAGTACCAGGACATAATCAGGAAAAACATTATACTGGCAGGTGGTGGCAGCCAGATTGAAGGACTGGCAGATTATTTGAAAAATGTTTTGAGTGAATACGGCCCCTCCAAGATAACGGTAGTCAAGGACCCGCTCTTCAGCGGTGCTGATGGTGCCCTTGCTCTGGCGCAGGACATGCCGGATGATTACTGGACAGACCTGTAGTCTATAGCCGGTTCATTTCAGGGAAAAAGGTCGGGGTGCATCAGCCCTCGACCTTTTTTTTATGGAGATTCAGAAACTGCTAAAAGAAAGTACCAGGAAATGTCAGACTGATGGCCTGGTTATTCACGTTCCTCGAGGGGTATAAAATCGCGGGGTTTTTCACCCAGGTAAACCTGCCTCGGCCTGCCGATCCTGGTCGCCGGGTCCCCGTGCATTTCTTTCCATTGGGAAATCCAGCCTGGAAGTCTTCCCAGGGCAAACATCACCGTGAACATGTTGGTAGGGATACCTATAGCCCGGTAAATGATGCCGCTGTAAAAATCGACGTTGGGATACAAGTTGCGCTCAACGAAATATTCGTCTTTGAGGACAATTTCCTCAAGCTGGTAAGCAAGATCGAGAAGGGGGTCTGACACTTCCAGTACATTGAGGATTTCATCACAGGCTTTTTTGATGATCTTCCCGCGAGGATCGTATGTTTTATATACCCGATGACCGAAACCGGAAAGCCTGAAAGGATCATTTCTATCCTTAGCCTTAGAAATATATTTCTCAAAATTGCAGTCATCAGCGTAGATAGTTTCAAGCATATCCACAACGGCTTCATTGGCACCGCCGTGGAGAGGACCCCATAGCGCGGTAATGCCGGCCGAAATAGCTGCATACAGGTTGACACCGGCACTGCCGACCAGCCTGACTGTCGATGTGGAACAGTTCTGCTCGTGATCAGCATGCAGGATAAGAAGCTTGTTCAGGGTGGCAACAACCTCGGGACGCACAACATAAGGTTTAACCGGTTTGTCAAACATCATGTTCAGGAAGTTACCGCAGTAAGACAGGTCGTTTCTCGGGTAAACCAGTGGGTGCCCCATTGATTTTTTATAGGAGAATGCAGCTATGGTCCTGATTTTTGAGAGAAGCCTGGTGGACGTTATGTCTATATCATCCATTGGGTCATCACTCAATTCAGGGTAATAGTTAACCAGGCTGTTTACCATGACGGAAAGTATGGACATGGGGGAGGCGTGCGAGGGGAAATGATCAAAAAAATGAATCATATCTTCATGAATCAGGGCGAACCGTTCAATGAGCCCCTTGAAACTTTCAAGCTCTGATACATTGGGGAGGCCGTCATGCAGGAGCAGGTAGGCAACTTCGACAAAGGAACAGTTGTCCGCAAGTTCCTCAATTTCATATCCCCTGTAGCGCAGGATTCCCTTGTTGCCATCAAGATAGGTAATGGTGCTGGTGCAGGACCCTGTATTTTTATAACCGCTGTCAAGGGTTATGTAACCGGACTCCTGCAGGAGGTTCGAAATGTCGATGGCCCTGTCACCCATGGTCCCTTCGATTATGGGAAGCGTGTAAATACTACCATTTATGGATAATTGTGCTGTTTGATCAGTAAGTTTGTACGACATGGTTATTACCCTGTATTTTTATCGAGATCAGACTCGGTTGGCCTGCCGGCGCTAAGAAATTGGACCGGCATTATTCAACGCACTCCGGGAAATTCGATGCGCAGGTTTATGCGTTCGGTTATATTGAAATGTGTTTCATGCTGACTAATGGCAGAAACGGAGACTTCCGAATCGTATCCGGGCGTTCACTTGGTACCGGTCCGTGAATGCCTAAATCAGAAATTAAAACATTACTGAATTTTAGAAAAAATTTCAAGTGAACAGAATATTTTGAAATTTCCACGAAAGGTGAAATTGACCGATTGGGTGTAATAAAATGACTGATAGAGGTGAGAAATACCGGATACGGTTGCAGAAATTTGTTGAAGAGGTAACCGTATACCCTGTTTCCTGTGAAAGGCTGGCAGAAGGTCGTTCTGATGGGCAGTGGCTTGAGAATGTGCTGAGAGGCGGTGCAAGAATTGTCCAGTTGCGCGACAAGGAATCATCAGATGGCAGGCTTCTGGAAAAAGCAAGATTCTTTCGCCGGAAAACCAGTGAGGCCGGGGCTCTCTTTCTTGTTAACGATCGGTTGGACATAGCCATGATGGCTGATGCCGATGGCATTCATTTGGGACAGAAGGACATCCCTCCGGAAGAGGTGTTGAAGCTGGCTCCGGAAATGATTATTGGTATATCATGTAATAATGAAGATCAGGCCAGACAGCTTGGGGAGATGGAAAATGCCGGGAACCTGCCGGTTACGTATTTTAACATCGGGCCGATCTATCCAACCGAGACCAAGGAAGGGTTGTCTGAATTCATAGGACCGGAGGCGATTACCCGTTTTTCTTCATATGTGACAATTCCTTTCACTGTGATGGGCGGGATAAAATTGGAGCATGTACAGAAACTTGTTGCTCTTGGAGCAAGTCGTATTGCCCTCGTTACTGCTTTGACCGGGGCTCCTGATATAGCCGAGGAAACAGGCCGCTGGGTAGAGAAGATAAAACTGGTAAAGAGTGGTTTACATGGATGAATTCAAGGAAAAAAGACAGACCATCAGAAACCTGATGGAGTATGCAGTACCGGAAGGAAAAATTGCCGAGGCCGTAGACCTTCTTGATATTTACCGGGAAGACAGCATTGCGCTAGCTCTGTTGCAGGAATTTTACAGTTTTCTGCCGGATGCCGTGAATGACTGGATACATGAAATAAGACTGGTGAACCGTCGACAAGGTGTTTTCCTCCTCGCTGTATTGACAGGGGAAAACGAATACCTGTACATTGTTTCAAGTGAAGGGGTTGAATTTCAAGGGCCCCTCACTGAAGGAATATGGGACAGGGAGCTCCTTAATTTTTTCGAATACGAAGACCGGGAGAAATTTGTTCAGACCTGTAAGTCTGCCCGGGATTTTGAAATTTATGAACCGGTGGGAAGCGACGAGAATATCTGTCCCGCCTGTCATGCCGCCACCGGAGAACTGCATGAACTCGGCTGTCCGATAGAATTATGTCCCTGGTGCGGCGGGCAGCTCATTCGCTGCAACTGCCGATTTGATAAGCTGGAGGTTGAGACCCTCTCCAGTGAAGAGGACCTCATTCGTTTCGAGGAAATATTGAACGAACAGGGAAGGATTCCCTATTCTCCGGAACAGAGGCCTTCATTTGCCGACGAAGGCCCCGGGATCGTTATAGATTAGTCAAAATTTATAGATAACTTCGTCAGGATAGAGAAAAATAGAAGGAGGACATGAGCAGTACATAAAAATTTCGAAATTCGAATCACGAAATCCGAAAAAGCTGTTTCGGACATTGAGATTTTGAAATTCTGATTTGATTCGAATTTCGAAATTTCATATTCGGATTTAAACTCCTCCTATTCAATGAAAATACAGGGAGTCTGGTTTACCGATTGTGAGTTTTTTATACTTGTTCTATTTATCTTTCCCTTCTATTGACTCCAGGTACTTGAAGAGATCGGAGTCCGATGAAAGGATGAGAGAGGAGTTGTCGGTAATAATGTCGCGGTAACTTTCCAGGCTTTTCTGGAAGG
>CAMYLK010000023.1 GCA_947259225.1 uncultured Desulfobulbaceae bacterium
GAAAGAACTTTTATTTACATTTAAAAGAGTGTGAGTTTAGATTCAATCATCGTGATCAGGATTTGTACTTATTGCTCTTGAAAATGTTCAGAAAATATCCTCTTAACTAGTCTAGCCCCTTAGCAATTTAGTCAATCAGCTCCTTATTCCTTAATGTATGAGATAATTTGAATGGAACAGGCCAGTTTACAATTCATCGGCATTCTGCATGGCGATATCAAAAGCCGTGCTGACGCTCCCAAGAACTACAGCGAGTCGGACAGGACCGGAATCCTGGAGATTTATCCTCAATTCCGGGATGGGCTTGACGGCATTAAACCAGGTCAGACCATAGTTGTTCTCTTCTGGCTCCACCAGTCCTCACGGGATATTCTCAAGGTTTATCCCAGGGGGGACAAATCAAGGGGACTGCATGGTGTATTCGCCACTCGCAGTCCGGTAAGACCAAATCCCATCGCCATTTCTGAACTGAAAGTTGAGGCCATACACGGCAATAAATTAGAGGTATCGGGACTGGACATTCTGGACAGTACGCCCATACTTGATATCAAGAAAAAAATCAGCAGCAGGTAAAAGCGGTACCCGGCTTGACCCGGGCTCGGCATTTCCTTCAAATCATAAATTATCTGCCACTCCTGCTCTTCTCCTTGTTCAGTCCGGAATGACGCGCAGTAAAAAATGAGGTCAGGCTGAGCTGCTCCTGAATCAGTTCATATTGTAAAGCTCTGATGGGGATCAGGAATATGGACCGATTTAAAACCAACTTCTGAGCGAAGAGCCTCGGCAAGGGCATTGGCGGATTCCTCTTCTCCATGCACCACAAAGGTCTGCTGCGGTTTCTTCTGCATGGCCCCGGTCCAGGCCAGCAACCCTTCACGATCTGCGTGACCACTGAAGCCTGTTATTACCTCCACCTTGGCCCTGACATCATAAGGTTCACCAAAAATTTTTACCGTCTTATTGCCTTCGACAATTCTTCTGCCCAGGGTATACGGGGATTGCCAGCCTGTGACCAGGATGGTGTTTTTCGGATCACTGATGCGGCTTTTGAGGTGATGCAGAATGCGACCGCCCTCCATCATACCGCTGGCGCTGATAACGATGGCCGGTTCATCTGAACCGCTCAGTTTTTTGGAATCTTCCACCGAGGCGGTGTATTTCATGGTTTCAAAGCCAAACGGGTTGTTTTCTTTGTCCTGCAGCATAAAATCCCGAATTTCAGCATCATAGGTTTCCGGGTGCAGGCGGAAAATGTCGGTTGCTCTTGTTGCAAGGGGGCTGTCAACATAGATGGGCATTGCCGGAATCTCCCCGCTCTCAAACAGTTTATGCAGGGTATACACTATCTGCTGGGTTCGACCGACGGCAAATGCGGGAATGAGCAGGGTCCCGCCCCGCTCGATCGTTTCATTGATTATTCTTTTCAGCTCTTTTTCAGACTCGGGATACGGGGGATGCGACCTGTTGCCGTAGGTGCTTTCGATAATCAGCACATCCGCCCCGTCAACTATCGGCTGCGGATCACGGATGATTGGAATGCCAGGCCGACCGATGTCGCCGCTGAAAACAAGCCTGATGTCTTTGTTTGTCTCATTATCCTGAATATCAAGCACCACATGAGCACTGCCAAGCATATGACCGGCATCAACAAAGGTAAGTTCCACTCCGGGGAATATCTGGCGTTTATGATTGTAGCTCATACCGATGAAGTGCTCCATGGAAGTGACAACATCTTCCTTGGTGTAAAGGGGTTCAAAAAGCTTCTTCCCCTCTTTTTCACGGGCGCGGTTGACATAGTCAACTTCCCTTGTCTGGAGGTAGGCGCTATCCATCAACATCACGGCGCAAAGGTCGCGGGTTGCCGAAGTGCAGATAATATCGCCCTCAAAACCGTTCTTTACCCGGCAGGGGATACTGCCGGAATGATCGATGTGGGCATGGGAAAGAATTATTGCATCAAGATTTCCATCACAGGGACTTTTGCGGTTTAGCTCAAAAGCTACTTTACGTTTTCCCTGGAACAGTCCGCAATCAAGAAGCAGCCGTAAACCATTAACCTCAATCAGATGCTGAGAACCGGTGACTGTTTTAGCTGCTCCGAGAAAAGTAATTTTCATGCCCACTCCTTAACAAAAATGATTTTATACATTGAAAACAATCTTGAAAAATACCGCAATTGACTGAATATTAAACAGAATTTTTAGTTTACCTAACCCGCAGGAAATATACAAAGAATATTTGGAGCAAAGAGCAATTCTGCCGTAACCATACCTCCACCCAGCAGTCATTATAACAAAAAAACGGGCCAAGCCAAATTGACCTAACCCGTTTATTTTACTGGTGCGGAGGTCGGAGTCACATATAATTATAAATTATAAATAATATTATAAAGTTATACCTACTAAAAAAATGTGGCCATTTCGATATACCCACTTTTGTGCATGCTTTCTGCCAGCATAATGCTCCTTTCCTAGCTCTTACATTTTAGCGGCGTCGGGAGTCAAAAGATATAACCAACTTACTGAAATTAAATACTAAAATATATTAAAAATAGTAAAATACCGTCATATATACCGTCAATCATTTTCCTAATAAATTATACTGCTCAACTTATTTTGAATCTTAATTATTGAGAAAACCATTGATTACAAGTCTACTTTCGATTTTGAGCTGAAAATGAATAACTGGCTCCCCTAACAGAAGGTTTATTACGATAAATCTTCAGTTCGCTCTGTTCACTCTAAGTTAAGATTGCCAAGGGTAATCTACACAATTTGCATTTCAATCATTCAGGTGATTGAATCAATTAAATGTTTTCCGGTGGATGGTTAGAGTTCATGCTTTAGTCGCCTTTTTTGTTTTTGCCATCAATCAGGTTTTTATATATCATCAATCATAGCCCCTTGATTCTGAAAGTCTCAACCCCAATAATCATAGGAGAAAACATGCGAAATTCTATATTGATCGTAGTTGGTATTACTTGGTTTCTAATATGCCAAGGTGTGACATTAGCCTTTTCAGTTTCTGCAAGTGAAAACGATAATAGTTTTGTCGAAGTCACATTAAAGCAGGACGCTTCTTCAGCAGATGGAGCTTTTTTCACTGGAACTGGCGAACAAGTAGTTATCATGGTACCGGGAATGAAATACAATAAAGAGAGTTGGTACTTTCTCGCCGAGCATTTTCAGACCATAGGAATTTCATCATTGGCACTTGATAGCGGTAGTACACTTCAACAAGCCATTCAATATATTCAGAACAAAGGATTTAAAAAGATTTCTGCAGTAGGTGGTAGTGTGGGGGGCGAGGATGTCATCAATTTTATTAATGATACAAACGAAGATGTTTTTGAGAAAATGGTGGTGTTAGCTCCCTACGGTGGAAAACCAATAAAAAATAATAGCATTCTGAAACTTTTTGTTGTCGGGAAAAAAGACTTCGTTGTTGATTACAGTGATATAAAATACTTGTATGAAAAGTCAGCAGAACCAAAGAAGTTGCAAATATATAAAACCTCCGCTCATGCCCAAGAAATTTTCGATTCCGCAGTTAGTGAAGAATTAGTTAAGTTGATAACGGAGTTTATAAGCAATTAAGGACAAAATCCCCTCAGGCGGCTAGAGTTCATGCTTTAGTCGCCTCTGTTAGTTTAGATTGCCTGTGCTAACCTCCTTGAACAAGGACCCCATGAAAATCCACCTTCTGCATGGGGGGGGTGTGAGTAATGAAAGTAAAAATTAAGTATTTAATAATATTGCTTGTTATGTCCATGATTCTAACTGGATGCCCACCTCCTGTGTCTTTAGTTATTTATAATAACACAGAGAAAGATATTATTGTAAGACTCAAAAACAGAGACTTTAACTGGGTCACTAATTCAACACTCGAAATTAGTGATTATGGAGGCCAAATAGCTTGGGAAGAACTAGAATCAAAAGAATATAATGACACGCCCTTGTTCATATTGAATTTGAAAATAAAAGACGAAAAAAAGATAGTTAAGTTTAATTATATTAAAGTTGGCAAAGACTATGTAAGAAAAATAAATGGAATGCAAGTTGCTCACTTTCAGTTTGAAAATGATGGGAGGCTATATCATGTGCCCCTTGATTCACATTTTCCGGTTACTGATAAATCACTTATGATCCCATTGCCTGATATATAGTGGTGATAAAATAGAACCGATGGAAGGAAGAAGATATTATTGTAATAATTACATTTTTTTCTCGGGATATGTTGCATTCTAAATTTCACAAATCGTTGAAAATAATGGGAACAAATCTTGTGGAATATGGCTTTATACTTGGCTAGTAAAAAAAGATGAAGCATCTTTACCTTATACTTACATTTATATTCTTTTATTCAAATCTCTTAAACGCTGGGGAAATAAAATCATTATTGATGACAGAAGTTGATGTCTCCCAACAACAAGTTTCACCTGGTTCAAGAACCTTACAAGATAAACTTCCAGATTTTGGTATTACCACTATCGGTTTTGAAAAACCTGAATGTTATCAAGGCGTATGCACAACCACTGCCGTGATGATTTACAATGATGGGAGCCTCAAAAGAGAAGTTGAAAAAGATAATGATAAAAAAATCGTTAGTAGTGGAAGTGTCAATCGCTCTTCAGTGTTTCTGCTTCAGGAATATATCGTTAATAGTGGTTATTTCGATCTGGACATATTTTATGGAGTTCCTGCAACTGACTTGCAGCCACCGCGAATATTCATGGTAACGAGAGATGGGAAAAACAAATTTTTAATGAATTACGCTTATGCTGCACCGAATAAAATCTGGGTCTTAGAAGTTTTAATTGAATATATTGTGTCCACAGCAGAATGGGAGGATTAAAACTGTTTTGATTGGGCAAGTAAATTGACACACAGATGATAACATCTGTTTCTTGGTAATTTTAGTAGTCAATTCTGCCATAACAATATTTCACTTAATGAAAACAACTTACGGACTTTTATTACAATTTGCAATTACAGAAATCGCTGTCGCAGTCTTTGGGGGGTTGATAGGTGGACTTAAAGCGTTCCTGGCTGGTTTTGTTGCACCAATGATAGGACTTCAGATTCCATTTGCTATATTAATTTCGCCAAATGATCCATTTTATTCGCAAATTTTTCCTCTGGTTTTTATCTTTCCTACTCTCTTAATCATAGTAATTTTTTCTGCATATAATAAAATTCACAAATTATTTGGCCACCTTGCTCTGTTTCTTTTTAATTTATTATCGGTAATTATTGTTATGGGCAGTGCATAATAACTAGAAATAGGCTTTTTCTATGAAAAAATTTCAAAAAGACAAAGAGGGGCCTAGTCAAGGAGTGTCACTATCTTTCACAGATAAGGAAATTGAATGTCAGAAAGTGATTCAATTTGACGCAAAACTAAAGGAGGATAAATGCGATTATTATTAATAGTAACACTGTTTATTTCTGGATGTGTTGCCACTTCAATCCCACCTACTGTAGAAAATAACACATTAATTAATCCTAACGTCCCGAAGTTGTTGATAGAAGTGTCGGACGAAATTCCATTCAACGATAAAGGAAAGGGAAGTGGCTTGGGTTTTGACAGTTTTGGATCTCTTGCTTCAACAGGCCTCTCTGCAGACCAGTATCTATTTGGCGAGGATCCCGAAGACAGAGGACTGCTTATTTCGATAGTACAGTTCAAAGGATCACCCCAGATGGGGTGGCAGATGTATACTCCGGATTATTCGGTAATCCCGGGGATAATTATTACTGGAACTTCAGAACTGAAAGGTGATTCGTATGTCACCGGAATTTTTATAGGTTCTAACAAAAACAACAAACAGGCAATGATAAAAGTGTATGGTAGAGTATTTGGCGCCAATGATGACAACCTCATGCAAATTTTCTACGCTGAAGAATTGAATGAACCCATTGAGATTTCTCAAACCAAGGGCAATTCAATGAGTGAATCTCAACAAAAAATTGTTGAAGAATTCAATTCAAGGGCAGACAATAGTTTTACAATTTTACCGTACAACGAAGAAATATTGAGCAAGATTCGCCAATTGGAAAAGGCCAGCGGTAATATAAAACAGAATGTTGGTAAAACTAAGAAGGCTGTTTCGAATTTAGATAAATGCAGGTCTGGTTGGTTTATAGCAAAAAATGTGGATACTAAAATTCATTTCTCCTGTTTAATGACTCATGAGGAATTTGAAGTATTTTGTCCTCAAAAGTCTTTGAAAGCCAATGGAGTCTGCCAAGTGAAATGGTATTCGGATGAAAAACAAACAGGTGAGTTAATAGCAGAATATAAAGAGGGCTTTCAGATCTATGAAGCGATGACTTTTGAGAGGGTAAAAAATGAATACCCCTATTATTCCGAAACACTGATTCAAAACGATTGGGACATGTTTGACAACGAAATAAAAAAGCTAATCTATTTTGAAGCTGCAAGAGAAAAAAATAATCATAAAAATGGTGGTGAACGCTACCAATACCCAAATAAATTGGTTAAGGGTCAAACGATATTAGATACAGCAAATTATTTGAATTAGTTCAGACCTGATCTGACAAACCTCTTTTGAAAGAACGATGGGTTACTTTCTTCTTTGTTCATTAAAAATGATAAGGGTGCTTCATTCTTTAACCCGTGGCCTATTTTCAATTCATTCTTGAATCTCATCTGATTTCCAAGCCGCAGCCCTAGCACCAAGTTGTACTTGTATAGGAAAACGCCCTTCGCTAATGAGCTTGTAAATGGTCGACCTTTTCAAACCTTTAACATGCTCTACTTCTTTCAATCGCATAAGCCTGTTCATAACATCTCCTTCAGAGATTAATTATCCATTTTGCTTTCTACAGAACCATAGGAAATGTTACCCTCCTGCCACCCTATTGTCACCCTGCTAACTTTGGCATAAAAAAACGGGTTACGCCTCAATGACGTAACCCGTTGCTATTTCTGGTGCGGAGGTCGGAGTCGAACTGCAACCATAACTGTTCAAAATACATGAATTTTTGCCAATTCGATTTTTCAAAAAACCCGTATCTTTACCCGTTAGATTCAATCCTGCAATCGGGGAGCCGACCGCGAAGTCAGTCAAAGAAAACCAGCCCTGAGCCCTGATACATTCCCTGCAGATTGTCTTGACCGTGAGGCGATTACACCTTATAATCGTTTCATAAAATGAAGCGAAAAGAGGTTGTTTATGTCTCATTACATCTGGCAGTTGGCAAACTGGCCTGGATTTACCTGGTCTGCCCAGCAACTGGAAGTCCCTTTGGGCAGGGCAAGATTCCTGCAGGGAAGACTGTTGGGAAAAATCCACGCACTTGGCTTCGGTGCCACCGATGAGGTACGGCAGAGATTTCTGGTCACGGAAGCTGTCCAGACCTCAGCCATCGAGGGAGTGCAGGTGGACCCGGCTGCCGTTCGCTCGTCGGTTGCCAGGCGCTTGGGGCTGCCGACAGCAGGCCTTCCGTCCCCGACGCCCCAAACAGAAAGTCTGATTGACCTGCTCCTGGACGCTACTGTAGGGTATGACCAACCAATTACCCCTGAACGCCTAAAGAGTTGGCAGGCGGCTCTTTTTCCCACTGGTTATTCCGGCCTCGGTAAAATAGTGGTCGGTGACTGGCGTAAAAGGGAACTGCAGGTTGTTTCCGGTCCAATAGGTAAGGAAAAAGTGTATTTTCAGGCCCCGCCGCCGGAAATTCTTGAAGAGGAAATGAATAATTTCTGCTCCTGGTTCGGCGAATCGTTGAGTAACGTTGACGGATTGCTGCGAGCAGGTCTGGCTCATCTCTATTTTGTCACCATACATCCTTTCGAGGACGGCAATGGCAGAATTGCCAGGGCAATAACCGATATGACCCTGGCGCAGGACGAAAAGCTCGCCAACCGTTTTTACAGCCTTTCCGGCCAGATCATGAATGAACGGGACGAGTACTATGCTATTCTGGAGAGAACCCAGAAGGGAAACGGGGTGGTCACTGAATGGCTTGGCTGGTTTCTCAACTGCTTTCAACGTACCCTTGAGCGTTCGGAAAATCTCCTGGAGAACGTCGCCACAAAAGCACGGTTCTGGCAGCGGGCAGGGAATATCCAATTATCTGAGCACCAGCGGAAGGTAATCAACAGGCTCCTCGATGCGGGTCCCGGCGGGTTCGAAGGCGGGCTTACAACTCGAAAATTCGCCGGTATCGCGCATGTAAGCCGCGCCACAGCTTACCGGGAGATTGTGGACCTGCTCACCAAGGGTATCCTCATGCAGAATCCCGGCGGCGGTCGCAGCACAAGTTATGATCTGAATTGGGAAGAACTCGATTTCTCTGTCGATAGCAGTAGATGAACTTCCTCTATTTTTTATTCACGTACTCCACTGCTAGCCCCTTGGCTCCCTCATCTCGAAAAGATGCTTCAAAATTGATTTCGAGCTTTTCCAAGGTTTATTATATCTTTTTCCTGTAACATCAAATTCTTAATGTTACTTAGCAAATTAACGTAATCTTAACCCCAATTCGCCACACAAAAATCATGCAATCCCTTTGCTCTACTGGAATTTGGCAGGTGTCCAGAAATTCAGCCATAAACCATTTTTTTCTGTGATTATCAACTCTGTAATTAAATAAACAGAGAAAATATTTTGCCCCAGTATTGCGCAATTATGTCGATGTTACATGCAAAATAACTTTTTCCATTCTTCTTTAGGGTGCATAATTCGGGGCCAGCCCCCGATTCTTGCGGATGCGGCCAAGGAAAAAATAAATTTGTTCTATCCACAACAGCTCAGGTGATTAGCGCCAATTGTCTTTCCAGGACCTAAATTCCTCCGGTAGCAGACGATAGCGGGCGATATTTCCTTCGTGCAAACTTCCAAGCTCGGTTTCGACAATCTCAATAAAGCGGGCACGGTCGTCAGCACCGATTTCCTGTTTTGCTTTTCGAGCAATCCAGCCAGCCGCCTCCTTTTTATCAAAACCTTCATGAATCACAGTGGTCACATAATCGATTATTTCTCTTCTATATTTCATGCGAAAAGGATCCGGGTCGCCCAGGGATTGCCGAACTGCAGAATATCGGGAACAGGAGCGTTTGTAAGCCCAAACAAAAATATCTCGCAGCAATTCTATACGGTTGAGTTCATACACCGCAACAATTCCATCAATATACGCCTTGTCAGGAACATCGACAAAGGAGAGTGGGCACAGGTTGCCGCGGATCAAGGGGATATTTGCACTCAGTCGCGAAACCCGTTTGTTAACATCCTCAAAGGGTTGCAGATAAGGCAGGTGCACCAGAACAAAAAAAGCCTGTTCGAAAGGATCATTGATCCCGGTCGCCTTTGTGAGAATTTGCCGGAAACATTCTTCGATCAACTGCGGTATTTCAAGGGGATGATATACCGTACCGCCAATGCCGACAGGAATAGAACGCAATCTGCCACAGGCCTGAGGATCGGCAAGAAGATTATCAGATAACAGAGCATGCAAATTGCATATTGTGAATTGATTCAGACCTGTCGCCGGCGCCTGACCTACCAGGAATTCTATGGCCGCCTTATGGTTCAGGAGCATCTGTGCCTCTCGTTTATCTTTGCCGGCAGCCTCTTCTCCCAGTTCCAACAATCGCTCAGTTTCAAGCAGCGAGTAGGTATTTCCTTCCAGGCGGCTGGAATTCCAGGAGAGATCGATCAACAGCCGATTAAAAATTTTCAGCGCATAGGTCCCGGCCGGTTGTTCTCCTGCGGGGGAGCGACCTATTTCGGCAAGTTGACGGCGAATTCTTTCCGGAAGATAAAAGGTGGTGTTCGGATGGTAAGCGTCAAGAAAATCACGATGATATCCAACCGGGCTGCGATTCTGGATCGGCTGGCGGACAGCCCGCTTGATTTCCTCACTCTCTTGGGAGATCGGCACATAAAGTTCGCCACGTATTTCTCCTTTTACGGGAGGCAGGGTGCCGGCGATTTTACCTGTAATTTTCGGCAACAGGTATCGACTGGCTCTGGCCCGCCCCTCTATTATTAACCGATTCTGTTCAACAAGCAGGGACAGATGGCGCTGCAAGGTTCGGCGCGGTACCATACCGCCCAACTCTTCAATAATCTCGCCTAGGCTTGCCCCTTCAGAAAAACCTGCAACAACCTGGAGAATTTTGTCCAGCTCATCTTGTGAAATACGTTTTGGCATAGTTTATTATGGCGCGATTTTAAAAATCGCGCCATAATAAATTATCTTTTTGGCGCAATTATCTAAATTGCGCCACTTTATCCGGCGCAATTCACGAATCGCAAAGGAGTAAAGATAGTGGCAAGATGACAAAGGAACTCAAGATGCTTCACAAACTGATTACGGGCTTGTCCATGGTTCATTAAAACTTTTTTCTGCAACATCATATTCTTAATGTTACTTAGCAGATTAAAGTTATCTTACGCCGCTATCGTAAGTTTGGTCCGGCAACTCAATGGAAGGATGACTTATACACGGGCAAAACAATGGCAAGGGCTATTATTCTCTCATATCAGGTTGCCAGGGCAGGATACAGATCGGGGAACAGGTGACCGGCAACATGGGTCGGGAAGCTCATCCTTACCGGTCCTTTTGGCGTGTCGGACACCAAGAGCCCTTCATCCAGCAGCTGCCGCAGAAGCTCGCGACCGGTACGCTCGGCCCTGCCGGAAACACGAACGATGTTCCCGCGACCTATTTCGCCTCGCAGGAGTGCTTCTTGCAGCATATACGCAGCCTCCGGTTTAAGAGATTGGTATTCCGATTTTGGTCCGGGAATAAGTTTGGCGCCACGCATGGAAACATAGCCGCTGATACGATCAAGGAGGCTGTCGAGCTTCAGCAGGTCCTGCATGAACGCGATCTGGTCCAGGCAGACCTCCAGAAAAAAACGGCAGAACGAAGTAAGACCTTTGTTGGAGAGGTTCCCCCGGCCATAATAATCGTTGTAGCGATGGGCATCAGCACCACTCAGCGCGGCCATGTACTCGTTCCGTTGCCTGGCAAGGCCGCGGCTGACGTTCCAGAGGCCATAGCCGAACAGCGGCAGGCGCAGGAAACAGGCATCGGTGTAGAGCCGGGTGACCCGGCCATTGCCGTCGAGAAAGGGATGGATCCACATCAGGCGGTGATGGGACGAGGCTATGGCGATAAGCGGCATAACTCCATGGTATTTGCCTGGGGCGTATGCCGCACCAAAGCGACTGAGGAACGACGGAAGATGTTCCCAGGACGGCCCGACATGCCGACCCACGATTACCTCCCGCTGCCGAAATTCGCCGGGCCTGACTTCAACTTGCTCACCGGTATCTTTATCTCTTACCCGGCGCAGTTCATCCGGAAGCTGCTCATAAAAAAAGCGATGCAGCCAACTTATAAAATCGCAGTCCGCGATATTGAGGGCGGAAGTTTCATGGAGACGGGCCTCAACCGCCCGCTGGCAGTTGATATGAGAGAGGCTTTCCTTCTGCAGATCTCGCTTGGCGGGATCTGTGGCATAGTCCTGCCGCATGGCGCGTTCAATATCGACCGGGTGGGTACTGTGCCCCTCAATGAGGTTTGAATAATAACTGTTGATTAGGCGCAGGAGTTCAATAACCGCCTGTTGCGTGATTGGGTGCAACTGGCCGCCAAGGACTGAAGAACTGCTGACAACCTCTCGGGCCAGGTCTTCCAAATCGGGCGCTCCGCTGGGCAGAAGCGGTTCCATTTCTGAGGGATTTCGATACATTTTGCCGATCTTTTTACCTCTTTTTACCTACTACTAACATGCTAACATCAGTAATAATTTTGTCAAACAATATCTATTCTTTTTTATTTTTTTGCCGATTTTTCTGCCGATAACTGATGATTCTCAACTCTGTAATAAAAAAAGTTAAAATAATTCAGTTCCATTTTGCGCAATCCTGTTGATGTTACTAGCAAAATAACAGCTGTCATTCTTCTCCAAGAAAAAACATTTTTATCCGCTCCAATAGGTCATCCCCCCAGGAAATATAAAGGTAGAGAAGAATAATTCCGTCCAACGTAGTGGGATTAGAGGTCATACGATGCAACATTTCATCCATTCCCGCCATTCCGGGCGGACTACCCGGCTGATACTGTAGATATTCATCAGTGTAGTTACGGAACTCTTATTTCATCATCACAGGAGGAAGCTTAATGGAACAATCTGTCTTGAAAAACACCCTGCCGGAAACCGGTTTTCTGCGTCTGGCCAACATCATCGGCGATGCAAAGGCAAGTCCGCCCATCCCGGCCATTATTCCGGTTTCAAAAAGCACCTGGTGGGCAGGCGTAAAATCCGGCCGTTATCCAAAATCGATAAAATTGGGTCCCAGAATTACAGCCTGGCGCGTAGAGGATATCCGCGAACTCATCCAAAATAGTCCAGAAGCCGTCCGTGGAACCGGAAGAGAGGGAGAAGAGGAATAGAGCAACTTATGGACTGGATCAAAGTCGTGTGCAATATCCTCGACAACCGGAAAATCAAAATGATCCGCAAGGGACCGGAAGGAGACACCATTGTCCTGCTCTGGATCCTGATGCTTATTGAAGGCGGCAAATGCAACCGGGGAGGATATCTTATGATTTCTGACAATCGATCTTATACTCCGGACACCATCAGCATGGTAACGGACATCCCTCTGCCCACTGTCCAACTCGGACTGGCTATCTTTCTGGAACTGGAAATGATTGACAATCGGGATGGGGCTATCTTTATCAAGAACTGGTGGAAATATCAGAGCGAAGACAAACTTGCAGTGCGAAGGGAAAATGACAGGCTCCGGCAGCAGCGGCACCGTAATAAACAGCGGACCGGAATACTCGCCCTTCCCAAACCCGAAAAGATGTCACGTGACAGTCACGTTACCCTGTCACGTGACGTCACGCAGGAGAACAAAGAAGAAAAGAATAGAAAAGAAACAACAACAGACATCCGGTTGTTGTTTGCTGAAACACCTCTGGAAAATATCAGTGAAAAGGAATTGAAGAATCTGCAAAAACGATACGGTCTGGAGCAACTGCTGAAAGCTGCTGATATTGCTGCTGAGACCTGGCGGCGCAATCGTGAGAACCTGCACAATCCTGCCGGCTATCTCAACTCGCTGTGCACTTCCTTAATCGTACCGGAATGGTACGTTCCCTTTTCCGAACGGATGCGGATAGCAGAAGAATCGAATCAACAAAGAAAATCAAAAAAGGAGGAACAGGCTGCACAAGCGGCATTGGAAGAAAAGGATTCTGCAGCCAGTGAGGCATTTTGGGCTTCTTTGGATGAAGAAAAGCGCGAGGAGTATCTCACCAGAGCGCTTGCCGACCTGCCGGCAGGCATACAACTAGGTAAGACTGTTTCCCTGCATATGGCGAAATCACTTGCCTGGACAGAAGCGCAGGCCGGAAAAAAATAGAGTATGGCGCTGGCCTGTCTGCACATCGCTAAAAAGAATAAAGCAAATCTGTAAAGGACATTGTCCCTCACAGATTTTCGCGCTGAAGCGCGAGGCGGAAATGGAGGGTTATGAAGTTGTCGCCCGATCTTTCCAGGAGTTGACCGAACCTTGCAGGTGCCGCCATTGGTTACCGAGGCCTTCATTTCCGCGCTGTGTCAGCCTCTGCCGACACAGCGCGGAAAGAACAACATCAGCTGCTTTGCCGCGTTTCACGCGACAAAGCGAGGAGGACAGATATATGAATCAAGACAAGGAGACAATTGATGCGCAAAAGAAAGCTAAACGTATCCGCACTCTCAGGATTAGAGCACAAAGGGGGGAAGACAGACATATGAAACAAGATAAGGAAACATTTGATGCGCAAAAGGAAGTTAAACGAATCCGTACTCTCAGGATCAGAGCACGACGACAGCGTTACCGCAAGAGCCGCCTCGACAGGTACCGGGCCGAGCTGGTGGCCATGAGAAGGGCCGGAGCCTCCTGTGGCGATCTTGCTTTCTGGCTGCGGATCACTCATCGCTGCATAATCAACCGCAGTTCTATCGACCGGTATCTGAGAAAGCTGCCGGAGTTGAACAGCGAAAGGGTGAAAACTGACCAGCATACTAACCAGACAGAGTAAAAAAACATGCCACGCTTTCGATCAGCCAAATCACAGGCCGAACATGCTGTTTCCTGTAAAATTGCTCTCGGCCAGGGGCGTCATGACAACCGGGATGATGGCCGGATTCACAGCCTTGGTACTGCCCGGGGTTACGAACAGGCGCTCAAAGGTTTTGCCGAATATATTCAGGACCATCGCCTAGGGGATCTGGACAGCGCAACTGTCAAGGAGGCAGAACAATATCTGACCGAACGTGCCGGTATGGTGGCGCAGAAAACCCTTGATCTCGACCGCCAGGCGATCCAGATGCATTTGGGCATCCACCTCGAAGTCGTAAAAAGCGAACTGGAGACTTGCCTTACAACCCGGAGCTATACCGCGGACCAGGTCGAACGAATTGCCTCTGCCCAATCCGACCGGAACAGTATGGCCACTCAGATTGCCTATGATGCAGGTTTGCGAGCCCATGAACTGTTGACACTGCGGCCGGCTGAAGAGCGACAGGCTTCCACCCACAGGCAATGGAGCGAAGACCGTTTCACCGGTCGCGCTGGTGAGCGTTACACGGTGGAAGGAAAAGGAGGATTGGTACGGGAGGTCATGATCTCGAAGCACTTGTCTGATCGTCTGGAGGAAAAACGATTTACAGAACCGAAACAGGTTGCCGACCGGGGTGTGAACTACACCCAGCATTACGATATTGGCGGCGGCCAGGCATGGAGCCAGAGCTTTTCTGCAGCCAGCAAAAGGGAACTTGGCTTTTCCAATGGCGCCCATGGCCTGCGGCACAGTTATGTTCAGGAACGAATGGAAGAGCTGCAAAGCCGCGGCATGAAATATGAAGAGGCAAAGGGAACGGTTGCCCAGGAGGTAGGACATTTTGCCAAGGATACCACAGAGGCTTATCTCAGATGAAGTTTGTAAGAATCATTTTCGCTGCAGGGATAATCACAGGTTTAGTCTGGCTGAACTGGTGGGTGGTGCCCACTTTGGGTATCTTTACCATGACGTTGGATGATCCACCGCTTCCCGAAAATGGCTATGCGATTGTTCAATTCAATGATGGAAAAGGCACAGAAGCATGTGTTCTCACCATGCTGAAATCAGGGTGGTCGATAATTGGAGAAATATGGCCTTTTGCACTTGCCTGCCTGTTATCGGGGCTGGCGATCGGCTATCCCCTTGGAGAGCTGGCCAGACGGAAACTTGCCATCGACAATGCATCCGAGGAGGCCATCACCTTGAGCAAGGAGGTATTACAAGAAGCTCATCAAAGAGAGCTCTATGCAGAAAACACCTTGAATAAAGCGCGAGATATCCATGAAAAAACGAAACATTTGAAGGCTAAGCTCAAGTTGGATGAGCAAGAAGTTTATAGAATGAAAGTAGATGCCGATATTAAGCTGGAAGCTGCTCAGCTATTCAGGCAGAGGGCAGACTCCATTCAAGAAGAACTGGACAAGGCCAAGGCGAAGATCCGGAGATTATCAAAAAAATAACTTTACGTGGAAATCATTGAACAAGAAGATTAGAGAACTCTTCCACTTACACTTTATATGGAGTTACGTATATTTACGATACATCTTCTGTTCATGAAATTCTCATCAAGTCGATATTACCAGTGGTAATATTCTCCTCGCTTGTTTCGTTTCATTGAAATTATTTAATTAACTATACGAAATAAGCCTGTGTGGAACAGGTAGGGAAACCATGTGTCTTTAAATATAGCCGAGTTGCCTTAGTACAAGGGTTGTTGGGCTTTATTATTTGATTCTGAACTATTGTCTTTGCAAACTGACACAGTGTCAGGTACAATATACATTATGTCAGATTTAAAACAGTCAACGTCTCTGCCTCGATTTAGTCCACAACCTGTGCTGAAGATCAGTAAAGCCGAGCGCACTCGTACCGCTATTCTTAATTCGGCGCTGGATTTTGTCTGGTCGCATCCGTTTCGCGAAATGACAGTCAACTCGGTGATGGTTCCAATAGGAGTAAGTCGCTCAGCTTTTTATCAGTATTTCAAAGATCTGCATGAAGTTATTGAGACCTTGCTGAACATGTTGCAGGAAGAGATCTTCGTCGCTGCCAAACCTTGGCTGATGGGCGTTGGTGATCCGGTCGTTCTGCTACATGAAGCCCTTGCCGGGTTGGTTCAAGTCGGTTATGAGCGTGGTCCCATTTATAGAGCCTTTGTTGATGCCGCTGCTTCTGACAAGCGCTTTGAAGAAGCCTGGAACCAGTTCCTCGGTGAGTTTGATGACGCGGCTTGTGTTCGTATTGAAGCCGACCAGGAGCAGGGCCTGATTCCGGCCTTCGATGCTCGTCCTGTGGCCATTGCACTCAATCGTCTCGATGCCTCAATGCTTATCGAAGCCTTCGGGAAACACCCAAGGAGCCAGCCAGAAACAATCCGAGAGGCTTTGGCCAGGATTTGGGTTTCTACTCTCTATGGGAGTGAATGGTTCGGAAGCACATCCTCGAATCTCCTCCGAAAATGAGTCATACGGGGTGAATTGTAAAGACACGACAACACTAAATGGAACGGCAAGTGACAGATATACTGCAGTCAAAAGACCGGCAAGAACATTTTTTGAAAAACTGATGCCGACTCTATAAAGGGAGAAGTAGAAATGAAATTATCGCCAAGAATATGTACGTTGATTGTATTGAGTACCCTGTTGTTGGGTGCCAGCACGGAAGCGTTTACGCAAAACACCCCCGGTTATAACAATATGATACCGGATTCCATCATGACACCCGACCATGTGGAGACGCCGATCGGAGACCTGAATTTCTTCGACGGCATGCCGGATAAAGCAACAGTGCAGAAACTCTACGACAACTTGCTTTTCATGCGTGGGGTAGAGGCCTTTCTTAATGGGATTCCCGCGACCTCCATCGAGGCGATTCGCCTGGGTAGCATCGAGGTTGGTGCAAAGCGCGCCAGCGACGTCGTCATTTTTGATAAGTTGATGGACTCAGACCCACTCTTCCTCACTGGAAACACGGATACCGTTTACGCGACTGCGATCCTGGAGTTGGATCGGGATGGGCCGACCGTCGTTGTGATTCCGCCGAAGTGTGGTCCAGGTACGGTGGATGACGCGTGGCAGCGCTTCGTGGTCGATATGGGAGCCCCCGGTCTCGACAAGGGCAAGGGTGCAAAGTACCTGATCCTGCCACCTGATTATGAAGGAGATCTCGACCCTCCCTTCGGTGGCGAGTTCGCCGAGGTGGACGGCGAGGAATACATCGTGGCCAAGTCGCCCACCTACGTGAACTGGTTGGTCCTGCGTGGATTCCTTGTGGACGGCAAGCCGGATGCCGCCAATGCTATGTTCAAGAACGGCTTGAAGATCTACCCGCTCAAAGACAAGAAGAACCCACCAAAAATGAAGTTCATCACCGGTTCGGAAGTTCCTTTTAATACGATTCATGCCAATGACTTTCAGTTCTACGAGG
The DNA here is from genome assembly GCA_947259225.1 of uncultured Desulfobulbaceae bacterium. Classification (GTDB taxonomy): domain Bacteria; phylum Desulfobacterota; class Desulfobulbia; order Desulfobulbales; family Desulfobulbaceae; genus UBA10518. The sequence continues at coordinate 17,523 of CAMYLK010000023.1, forward strand.
AGCTTCATCACATCATCGAACGCGAGCCCCTTTCGCTGATTGACCTGGAGCTGCGCGGATTGATTGCTTCGATCGGGATTCAAAAAGGGAAGCCGTTCAAGCCTGATGCGCGGACAAAGGAACTGCTCACCAAGGCCGTTGCCGTGGGGAACGCCACTGCGCGTGCTATCTTCTTCCGCCCGATGAAAGAAGCATTCCTCTATGAGGACAGTGGTTGGTTTGCCGCGTTCGTTGGGGGCAGCCACGAGTGGTTGAAGGACAAGGGCCAGGGAGGCCGCTATCTCGACGCACGAACCCTCTGCTTTTATATGGGAACGGTCAACACTCCGGCGATGGTCAACAAGATGGTGGGAGCCGGTTCGCAGTACGCGATTATCGCAGTCGATGAGAACAGCGAATATCTTGATGGCGGCAAGAACTACAAGATGAATATCCCCGCCAATGTTCCGGCCAAGGACTTCTGGTCGGTCGTTGTATATGACCCGCAAACCCGCTCGCAGTTGCAGACGGGGCAGCCGTTCCCCGCCAAGAACAACAAGCGGCATAAACTGGATATTAACAAGGACGGCTCAGTGGATCTCTACTTCGGGGCGAAAGCACCCGAGGGCAAGGAGGCGAACTGGATCCAGACGGTGCCTGGAAAAGGCTGGTTCGCGGCCCTGCGCCTCTATGGGCCGCTGGAGCCCTGGTTCGACAAAACCTGGCGTCCGGGTGAGATCGAATTGGTCAATTAGGGGCGAATTAGCCGATAATATATGGAGGAAATATGATTTTCTATAAAGTCAGGCACACAGCAGGGAAAATGACGATCAGTTTGCTATCTTTTATGTTCTTCATCATCTGTTTCATTTTTGTATCAAACAGTCAGGCAGCAGACACTAGCTTTGAACAGCCAGGTCAATTCAAAGCCAGTGCCATTCTTAAACCTGAACTTCTTAAAGGAAAATATCACACGGTTTTGGACCAGGTAATCAATGACGGCCTGTTTAACCATTATACGGTGGAATCCCCTTTTGGTACTTTTCGGGCAGAATCGACCAATGATTTAGAAATCCTTGTTCGTGAGATTAATGCTATCGCCGCCATGAAGCAGGTGAAAACCGATGACACAGCACTTACATCATTAAAACAGTCCGGGGAAAATACGGTTACCGGGGTCAAGAATTTGTTTACCGATCCACAAGGCACTGTTGAAGGGGCTGCCTCTGGTGTAGGCAGCCTGTTTAACAGGGCCAAGGAAACCGTCGGCAAAAGAGAGGTCACCGAAGCAGAGGACAGTAGATTAGAACAGCTGATAGGCGTATCCAAATCCAAAGGTGCAATTGCCACCAAGTACGGTGTCAATGTTTATTCACGCAACCAAATACTGCAGAAAGAACTTGATCGCCTGGGCCAGGCTGATTTCCTTGGTGGGCTCGGAGTTGGAGTGGCGACAAGCTTTGTGCCTGGAGTCGGCGGTTTGGTGCTGAGCACATCTGGCACCGCCAGACTGCTTAATGAGGCAATAAATACTACCCCGGCATCTGAGTTATGGCTGCAGAATAAAAACAAGTTGCTGGCCATGGGCCTGGATGCAGATACCATTGAACTCTTTCTCAATAATCCATCCTATTCCCCCGCTCTAGCGACCGTTCTGGTCACTAGCCTGGAGTCTATGAAAGGGGTGGACAACCGTAAACTTTTTATCAAAGTTGCTCTTCAAGCCGGTGACCCTCACATGGCTAAAACCATCACCAAGATTGCCGTTATGTCGGCAGGTTACCACAAAGAAATAGCACCGCTTCAAAGCTTTAAACCCCTGGCGAGGATAACCCAGGGGATACGTGAGGACAAGTCAAGAGTTGTGCTCCTGCCAGTTGATCACCTCATTTGGGACCAACGGGTTGTTGATGCAGCAACGGTTGTGAGCCGTGAAGCAAACGGAAGTGGCATTGAACTCTGGGTCCTTGGCTCATTGAGCAAACGGGCAACAGCAGAACTCCAGAAATTGGGTTGGAAAGTCTATACCGATGCAGGTCCTCGGTTGATACCTGCCCGGTGAACTACGTCAACTGATTAGCCAACCCTCAAGTTGGTGAAGAGATAAAAAAGCGAATGTTGGATAAGTATCGAAACCCCGGGATATAGAGAAAATAGAATAGAAGAAATATTAATTAGAGGAGAATCAGATATGAAAACAACATTTCGATTACAGCGAACCCTGCAAGCCTTGTTGATAACAGGGATATTAATCTTTTCCCTCACGCTAGCGCACGCTGATGATACCGTCAAGGTCACCGCCGATAACTACGTCCGTGCCGAATCGGACATCCAGATGAAAGGATACATCGAGAGCTACAACTGCTTTGGCAAGTTCCACCATAACTGGAAGCCCTATGATGTAAACAACCAGATTACCATTAGGGGTAACCGGGATACGCTGTACTCATTCGGCGTGTGGGATCTGACGTCTCCGGTTACGATCACACTTCCGGAAACCGGAGGGCGTTATCAGTCCCTGATGGTCGTGAGTCAGGATCATTCAATTTGGAGTTTCTACGGTCCCAGGACCGGCACTCTAACAGAAGAGAAGGTCGGAACTCGATATGTGCTTCTAGCCCTTCGGACATTTATGGATCCGAATGATGAGCAAGATATGCAAGAAGCATATCGGCTTCAGGATGCGATTGTTGTCGAGCAGGCCGATATCGGAAAGTTTGAAGTGCCCGATTGGAAAAAGGAAGAAGTGGAACAGATGCGGAACACGATCAACGTGGTCGGCGCTATGGTCACGGACAGCTCTAAGTTTTTCGGTAAGAAAGAGGAATTGGACCCGGTCTACTGGTTGCTGGGTGCGGCACTTGGCTGGGGCGGGCTGCCGGCAGACGCCGCGACTTATGGGAACGTCGTTACCGAAAAGAACGACGGCAAGACCCCCTACACCCTAACCGTGACGGATGTGCCAGTGTACGGCTTCTGGTCCGTGACTCTCTATGACGACAAGGGCTATATGCCGGTCAACAAGTACAACGCCTATTCCTTCAACAACGTCACCGCCAAGAAGGACAAAGACGGCAGCATCACCATCCACTTCGGTGGTGATCCCAAGGCGGACAACTTCTTGCCGATCGTTCCCGGATGGAATTACATCGTCAGGATGTATAAGCCGGGGCCGGAGATCCTGAAGGGAACCTGGACATTCCCGGAGCCGCAGGTTGTTAAATAAAATGCTCGAGAGTTCGAAGGAGTTAATGACCGTGAAGTATGTCAGCAACATTTACAAATTCTTCACTGCCTACAAACTTATCAATAGATTCCGCCGGTTAAAGCCGGGGTTCTTACTGTTACAACTCCAAATGGAGTTGACCAATCGTTACCACTCTATTTGACTCTGGATAACGATTGAATTGGCTCATTCATCCACGGGTAAACCCGTGGTGTTCTGTCTTCGACCGCATAAAATGAAACAGACAGTTGAAAAGGCGAAGAGTTGTGCTTGAAGATTGTGGCGAATTGCCCTCTGTAACTGGATTGGTAAAAAATCATACTCGTGGTTGATTCTATGTTTAAGAAACGAAATATCATGCATCGATTGAAAACTTTGGCCCCTACCTTAGCAACTTGGTTTGTAATCTTAGCTTTTGTGATCGGTGGAGTTGGCTGCGCCGGAACGCCTCCCCGGAATCCCCTCCCCCCCGAACTCACTAACCGGGCCGTCATCCCTGGCGTCCCTGAGGCTCGTTTCTGGGGCGATGAGTGGCCGAGGTTCTCCCTGGAGAGGTTTGAGACCTTAAACGATGAGGAGTTGCAAAACTTCTTTCCGGCAATCTACGGCACAGAACACAACTATCTGGGTATTTCGGGTGGTGGGGCGAACGGCGCTTTCGGAGCTGGTCTCCTGGTCGGGTGGACGGCGACAGGTACCCGTCCCGAATTTACTATGGTCACAGGGACAAGTACCGGGGCATTGTCAGCGCCATTCGTTTTTCTTGGACCGGACTACGACGACGTGCTGAAGGAGATCTACACCACCACTTCCACGGCGCAGATCGCCAAAAAGCGCAACTATCTTACGGCTGCCTTCGGCGATTCTATGATCGACACTACCCCTTTGCGGGAGATGATAGCGAGCTACATAACTACAGACATTATCGAGGCGATCGCTCGGGAACACGTGAGTGGACGGCGCCTCTACATCGGCACCCTCAACATCGACGCAAGTCGTTCGATGATTTGGAGCATCGGTGCCATAGCGGCAAGCGACTATCCTCACAAAGAAAAGTTGATTCGTAACGTGCTACAAGCTTCGGCGGCGATACCCATCATGTTTCCACCCGTGGTGATACCCGTTGAAGCAGATGGCAAGCCGTTCGATGAAATGCATGTTGATGGAGGTACGGGCTCACAGGTCTTCGTCTATCCGGCGGCCGTCAACTGGAAAAAGGTAACCGAGAAGATCAAGGTCCGGGGCACACCGGGGGTATACGTGATCCGCAACTCTTTTCTCGACCCCAACTATCAGGGCGTGAAACGAGGCATCTTGCCAATCGGCCTACGCACCATAGATTCCCTTATAAGAACACAGGGGATAGGGGATCTCTACCAGATTTACACCCTCTGTGAGCGCGACGGGAACGCATTTAACCTAGCCTACATCCCATCTGAATTCACCGAAAAACCCAAAGAGCTTTTTGACCCGGACTATATGACAATACTCTTTAACCTGGGCTACAGAATGGCCGTGGAGGGATATCCTTGGAAAAAGACACCACCTTATTTCGTGCAACCATGAGCGACATTGGTGGAACTTGAAGATGCTTTTGTGGAGCTTGAATAATTGGATTATCATTTTTCCATGTTGATCCGGAACCCAGGAAGATTTCTTTACATTATAGATTGCCAGTACGAACATCAACCAATCTGAGATTTTCATCTTGTTACGTATACTCTGCGAGTATACGTAACATGCCCATAATTTCTCTATCAGGTAAAAAAATCTCGACATGGGCTGAAAAAATAAATCAAAACATGTCACCCCCACAGAAAATAGTATATAAGAAGCGTACCGTGGCGCTTAGTCTATTATGACACACGGATCGGCGAGCAGAGCCGGCCTAATGGCAAATCTGCTTTCTATCCTGTCCGGTGCGGAGGTGCCGGAGGATAGCAGCGGTGAACAGTCCCACGCTGAAAAATGGGGGCGAATCGGGAAGGTGACTTCCCGCGGTGGTTTACCTTATGACCATCGGCCTCGGTGGTGAAAACCAACTGTTTGGGCTATCTAACGCGAGTTGTTCCGAATCCAGCTGTATTATGGATCCCTGGACTATTCCAGGCTCAAGTTCGAAGCTAATCCTTGTGTAAGCCAAATTGTAGACTTGTTTTCAGTAAAGAATCACAATTGCACGACACTTTGTTTTACCTAACATTATCCGATTGAACGAATTGGAATAATCTTGGAATCTTTTTTGATTGCGTCCAGGTAGTCGGCCCAGGTCTGCATCATCTTTTTACGTTCCGGGAGGTGTTTTGTCCGATTATATGCCCGGCCAAGCGGGTCACGGACGGAATGGCCGAGTTGATGTTCTATCAGATCAGGACGGAATCCAAGTACCTCATCAAGGACTGTACGGGCCATAGCCCTGAACCCATGACCTGTCAGCTCGTTACGGGTATCAATACCCATACGCCGCAGCGCAGCATTGACAGCATTATCACTCATACATCTGTGCATTGACCTGCCGTTGGGGAACGCATAAGGGCCACCACCAGTAAGCCCATGGAGTTTTCGCAAAATCATCACAGCCTGCCGGGCAAGGGGAACAATATGTTGATTCCCAGTCTTTGGAATTGTATAAGCCCACTCTGCTTTATCAAGGTCCACATCCTGCCACTGCATGGAACGGAGTTCACCGGGTCGGACAAAGAGAAGCGGTGCAAGCTGGAGGGCACATTTCACTATCTTTGACCCTTCATAACCATCCAGCATTCTCAGCAAGGGGGCAATTTCTTTCGGGTCGGTAGGAGCCGCCATGTGCTTAGGTTTGACAGGAGGGAGTGCTTCCCGTAAAGGGGCAACCGGATCAACCGTTGCCAGCCCAATGCTTATTGCATACCGGAAAATCTGACCGCAGGCATACTTGGCCCTGTGGGCCAACTCCAGAGAACGCCCCTCGATTCTCCGCAGAACCTTGAGAACCTCCGGCGCGGTGATTTCCTCAACAGGACGGCGTCCGATATAAGGAAAAACATCCTGCTCCAGGCGGTGCAAGATTGTTTCGGCATGTCCGGGAGACCACTTTGACAGCGCAAAACGTTTATGCCATTCCCTGGCAACCATCTCAAAGCTTCCGTCTCCGGACTCCCGTGCTTTTTCCGATTTGCGCACGACACCCGGATCGATCCCCTCGGCGAGCTGTTTGCGGATGCCGTCCCGTTTTTCCCTGGCGCTGGCGAGAGAAACTATCGGGTACTCGCCCAGAGAGAAGGAATTTTCTTTTTTGGCAAAGACAAACCGCGTCTTCCACCATTTACGGCCTGTCGGTTCTACTACCAACCACAACCCACCCCCATCACGGAGCATATATGATTTTTTTTTCGGCTTGGCAGTTCGCACCGTGGTATCTGAAAGCAGTGAAGTTCCAATTTTCGGCATATACACACCTCTTAACGGGTAAAGTAATTTTTCCCGGCACTGTCTCTACCCGTTTATTTTCCCTACCGGCGAACACCGCCCGCAGCTTCAACCACTTCCGGTCTGAAGACTCCATCACGCAGCTTGCCTGGCTTATCTTTCGTCCTTGCAGCCCCGCACCCTTCAACCAAAAGTCGCGGACCTCCTATTCTAGGGGCATACATGCATTTTAACGGGTAGAGGAATTTTTTCAGTTATCGCTACCCGTTATTTTACCCGTTTGCAACCCGTTTTTCAAAGGATTTTCCCAGACATCACCGGACAACAAAAAACCCGCTATCCATTACTGGAAGAGGGTTTTTCGGACTTTACAGGATTTCCCTGGATTATCTAATGGTGCCGGAGGTCGGAGTCGAACCGACACGGGCGCAAGGCCCGCTGGATTTTGAGTCCAGTGCGTCTACCAGTTTCACCACTCCGGCAATGTTATATTGGCTGGTACTTTACCCTTTTTATTCCTGTCAAATCAAGAGTTTTAGTGGATTGATGAGACTTCCCTAGCACCCGTGCTTGACCAGGAAATCGTGCACAACCTCCCGCATTATTTCCTGCTGGCTACGACCGGTTTCATTGATCTGTATCCACACACAGCGTTGAAAGGCCTTGTACAAATCATCATCCACGAACAGTTTCAGTTCGGTCAGATCGGTCGGTACGCCATTGCCTTTCTTCTCTTGACAGTCCACATGCTCACCCTGCAGATTGTTTCTGCGCATTGTGAAAGGCGACAACTTCCTCGTAGGTTAAGCCACTGCCGCCAAAGATATCGAGCGCGCTGCCTACGGTGGCGTCGAGCCTTCCCTGGCCGGCATCCCTTATCAGCTCAATATCGGCCATGGTTGCCACCCCGCCGGCATAGGTTGTCGGGATGGTGACATGGGTGCTTAGCAATTCGATGAGCCGCTCATCCACCCCCATGCATTTTCCTTCCACGTCAACGGCGTGGACCAGGAATTCATCGCAGAACCCTGCCAGCCTGTCAAGGGTTCCAGGGGTTATACGAAGCTTTGTAAACTTCTGCCAACGGTCAGTCACCACGTAATACCCGTCATCCTGCCAGCGGCAACTCAGGTCCAGCACCAGGTGTTCGCGGCCAACCTGCTTTGTCAGTTCTGTGAGGCGGTCCTCGTCCAGCACTCCGTCATGAAAAACATAGGAGGTGACAATGACATGCGAAGCCCCCTGTTCAAGCCACCAGGATGCGTTGTCGGCGTTTATGCCGCCGCCCACATGCATGCCTCCGGGCCATGCTTGTAAGGCGTCAACAGCAGCGGACTTGTTGCCAGATCCCAGCATGATAACATGGCCGCCGGGAAGATTATCCCTGCGGTATAAATCTGAATAATATGAAGGAGGGAGATCTGAGGAAAAATTGGTCTGCAGGTCTTCTGCCTGGTCATCCTGAAGGGTTGAGCCGACAATCTGTTTGACGCTGCCGTTGTGGAGATCGATACAGGGTCGAAAACGCATAGGCACCTGCTGCAGGGAATTTTCAGTCTGTACCTGGGACTGTAAGAAAGGCCAGGTACAGACTGTTACATATATGGATCAGCTCTTTTTGATCATCATGGTTGTCGGATCAAGGTCAAGACCGAGGTCCGAATCACCAACCACACCTTTGTTTTTGACAACCTTCAGGTTGATTTTCTTCTCATCAGGCTTGATGAGGATCACGGAGTCAAAAAGATCGTCGACTTCATGGCAGGGAGCCGGAACACCGGCATCAGATACCCTGGTGTCTTTGCGATGACTCACTGCGGAAAACCATACCTGGAGGCTCATTGTTTCGGCCATTTCCCGGATCTCCTCAAGGGCCTGGCGGTCCGCGTTCTCAAAATCAAACCCGTCAATTACCAGGCAGTTGGGTTTAAATATGTCCTGCATGATAATATCATTTAAGCGCTCTTCCAGCCTGGGCCGGTTAAAAGCGGCCTCCTTGAATGTCATGATCATCCGGTGCCGCTGCACCATGTCGATCAGCTCATGCGGGTGGTCGACGCTGTGCTCCTGCAGAATGTGACGCAGTATATCATCGTACCAGGCCCGGGTCTTGTCGATGGACTCGCCGATGCTGACATGAACAACCCTGTTGCCCAGTAAAATTGAATCAAGCGCAATCTGGACCAGCAGAGCTGTTTTCCCCAGACCTGCCCTGGCCATGATGAGGCCCATTTCCTTGCCGTTTTCCGTTCCTGTCTTCAGAACCCGCAGCGGATTCTGTTTTACAAGTGGTTCATATCCCATTGTTCAACCCCATGTTCACTTATCGTATAATTTTATTGTAGTACCGCGGCTGGCTACAGTCTATTAATTTTTCTTTTCTTCTTCGTAGGCTTTGATCAGTTCTTCGGCCACACTTTTCGGAACCTGTTTATAAGTCGAGAACTCCATGGTAAACTCTGCTTTGCCCTGGGTCAGGGAGCGCAGGACCGTTGAGTAGCCGAACATTTCAGACAGGGGCACCTCGGCCTCGACAACTGTGTAGTTCCCTTCTTCAAAGGTACCGACGATCACACCGCGCCGCTGGTTGATACTGCCCATGATAGCACCCTGGAATTCTGAAGGCCCCTCGACGGCCACCTTCATGATCGGCTCATGGATAACCGGCTTGGCTTTAGCATATCCCTCTTTGAAGGCGCCAACGGATGCCAGCTGGAAAGCGACGTCAGAAGAGTCAACATTGTGTGAATTACCGTCGTTAATTACGACCCGCACCCCGGTGATCGGTGAACCGGTCAGGGTGCCTTTTGCCATTGATTTCTGGAAACCCTTGTCACAGGAAGAAATGTATTCACGGGGAATCACACCACCAACGATATCATCGACAAATTCATACTCTTCATCTTCCAGAGGCTCCATGTAACCGCCAACCCGTCCGAACTGACCGGAACCACCTGTCTGTTTCTTGTGGGTATAGTCAAAATCGGCACGATGGCTGATGGTCTCGCGGTAGGCAACACGCGGGGCACCAACCTCGACCTCGGCATTGTATTCGCGTTTCATTCGCTCGATATACACATCTAGATGCAGTTCGCCCATACCGGAGATGATGGTCTCGTTGGTTTCATGGTCAACAAAGGTCTTGAATGTCGGGTCCTCTTTGCTGAAACGATTCAGGGCCTTGGACATGTTTGACTGGGCCTTGTTATCCACCGGATTGATGGCCAGGGAAATAACCGGGGCCGGTACGTGCATGGAACTCATGGACATATTGATATTATCGGCGCAGAAGGTATCACCGGACGCGCAGTCAATGCCGAACAGGGCTATAATGTCACCGGAACCCGCCTCTTCGATATCCTCCATCTGGTCGGCGTGCATGCGGACCAGGCGGCCAACTTTTACCTTTTTGCCGGTGCGGGTATTGACAATGGTCGCACCTTTTCTGATAACACCCTGATAGGTCCGGACATAGGTGAGCTGACCGTAGCGGCCTTCTTCCAGTTTGAACGCCAGGGCGATCAACGGATCTTCCGGATCGTTGGTAACCGTTCTTTCTTCCTCATCTTTGTCAAGGTCAAGCGCCGTGTTTTCAACTTCGGTCGGACAGGGTAGAAAATCTCTCACCGCATCAAGCAGAAGTTGTACACCCTTGTTCTTATAGGCAGAGCCGATAAGGACCGGGGTGAATTCCAGGCTCAGGGTTCCGCGGCGTATTGCTTCATTAATCATTTCCTCGGTCGGAGTCTGCTCTTCAAGCATCGCTTCCATGAGCTCATCGGAAAACATGGAAACCGCGTCAAGCAGTTCCTCTCTTTTTTCGTCGGCTTCCGCCCGCAGGTTATCGGGAATCTCCTCGATCCGAATATTTTCACCCTGCTCGCCGTCAAAATACACAGCTTTCATGGTAACCAGGTCGACAGCACCTTCCAGGTCGCTCTCAAGTCCTATGGGCAACTGGAGCATGACAGCATTGAGCTCCAGCTTGTCGCGCAGCTGATCTGTCACTCTTTTCGGATTGGCTCCGGTACGGTCGCACTTATTAATAAATGCAATACGGGGAACCCGGTAGCGGGTCATCTGCCTGTTAACTGTGATGCTCTGCGATTGTACCCCACCAACAGAACAGAGAATAAGTACCGCACCGTCAAGGACCCTCAGGGCACGTTCCACCTCAATGGTAAAATCGACGTGGCCCGGTGTGTCGATGATATTGACATCATAATCCTTCCAGTTGCAGTACGTGGCTGCCGACTGAATGGTAATGCCGCGCTCCTTTTCCAGTTCCATGGAATCCATGGTCGCGCCGACGCCATCCTTGCCACGCACTTCGTGAATAGCATGGATTCTCTGAGTATAAAACAGAACCCGCTCGGTCAGCGTTGTTTTACCGGAGTCAATATGGGCGCTGATTCCAATATTGCGTACTTTTTGTAAATCTCTTTTCATCACGTGTTCCTCTGTATCTTCATGCCGGGCCCATGATGTGTTCCACCCGGATCCAGTTTGCAAAAATATAAATAAAAAAGGAGTTACAGTGAGCTCTGCAACTCCTAAAATGCTTCAAATGGTGCCGAGACCAGGATTCGAACCAGGGACACACGGATTTTCAGTCCGTTGCTCTACCGACTGAGCTATCTCGGCACCTATGCTAAAGCTGTTTAATAGCCTAATTCAGAGCAGTCAGTCAAGAGAAAATTGCCCTGATCGTCCCTCAGCCCTCAGTTCGAAACTTTTTCCAAACTTAAAGAAAAGCATCAGGAAACAGCTATTTTTCGCAGATTTGTCTTTCGACAAAAAAATGTCATTAATTAACAGGTATGAAAAAATGTGTCAAGTAGAAGAAAATGACTTCCCACATCAGGGGAAATCATGAAAACAAGGAGAGATCAGATACTTGAACAAAAAAAGGCGAACCTCTGAAAATTCAGGAGGTTCGCCTTTGAAAAATTCTGAATTCGGGAGTGCTGCTTGCTTACTCCTTCTTCTTACCGGGAATAAGGTCGCCAAGGTCTATGTCAAAATCATCAAGGGCAGTACCTGTTTTTACAGACGGCATAACCTTGTCGCCCGTGGCAGCTTTACTCTGCAGGTCTATTCCTTCAACCTCCAGGTCTTCCAGCTCGCCTGCTTCCTGGTCCACTTCTGCAGCAACCTCTTCGACAACAGCCTCTTCCTCAAAGACCATCTCCTCCTCGGCAGGCTCTTCAGCAACTTCTTCAGAAGGTGCCAGGTCCGAGATACCTAATTCCTTTTCCGGCTCTTCAGCCGCCAGGTCTATCTCAACTTCCTCTGCCTCTGGTTCTTCCGGTGCCAGGTCAATCTCCGGCTCCTCTTCTATTGCAAAGTCAAGGGCTTCTGTTTCCGTTGCGTCTTCTTCATCCAGGGAGAAGTCGACACTCTCTTCCTCTTCCATACCCAGGTCAACAGCTACTTCCTCACCGGCAAACCCTTCCGCTTCTTCGAAGGTATCAGCTTCCGGTTGCGATTCAGTGACATCAAACCTGAGGAAAAGGGGCGCCGCGACTTCGGCTATCGTCCCTCTTAGCTCTTCAACTGCTTTATTGATTTTCTTTCCGCACTTGTTACAGGATTCAACGATATCAAAAGAAATGTAACTGCACTTGGGACAACGCATAATGACTCGCCTTTACTGAAAAATTTTTTTTAAGTTATCAGAACAGTTGTTCATTTTCAAAACGCTTCCATTTTTAATTCCCTATTATCGCACACGATTTATTAAAAAATCAAGGTGCAATTTTACGGAACCGTGCGATTCTCCTTAAAAATTTCATCAAACCAACCTGACATTTAAATACAAACCGCACTGAAAATGCCTTTCCGATGGGGTTTACGAGTCAAATACATGACTCAATCATAACCGGATGAATTGTTTAATATTTATCACCATTTTCATCCAACCGAGGGGTCTTTACGCGAGAAAATCCATCTGAAATCCTCAACTATAAGATATACCGATGGCACTATTACCAGGGTTATAACCGTGGCAAACAGTATTCCGTAACCCAGGCTTATGGCCATGGGTATAAGAAAACGGGCCTGCCTGGATGTCTCGAAAATCATGGGGGACAGCCCGCCGAATGTGGTCAGGGTCGTCAACAGGACCGGCCTGAAACGCTGAATCGAGGCATCCGTAATTGCTTCTGTCGGGAACAACCCTTTCTCCCGGCGCCGGTTGGCAAAATCAATCAGCACCAGGGATCCGTTGATAACGACCCCGGACAGGGCCACAACCCCGAAGAGACTGAGTACGCTCAGGCTGTACCCCATAATGACATGGCCGATAACAGCTCCGACAATCCCGAAAGGGATAGCAAGCATGATAATCAGGGGCTGGATATAACTGTTCAGCGGAACAGCAAGCATGGCAAAAATAACGATAAGGGCGAAACCCAACCCCTTGAGGAGGCTCTGGATGCTTTCCCTCCGGTCTGCCTGCCTGCCTTCAAAACTGAAGCTCAGGCCGGGATACCGGGCCTGCAGGTCAGGAAAAATGTCCGCGTTCAACACCTCCATTATCTGTCCTGCATGGCTGCGCGGCCGTACATCGGCAGAGACCGTGATGACCCGTCGCCCGTCGCGCCGCTCAATTCTTGTATCTGCCCTGCCCCGCTCCAGGGCCACTGCCTCCAGAAGCGGAATTTCCCCACCATCAGGTGTCCGCAGGATCATTTCCTCCAGGTGGTATTCGGAAATACGCTCATTCTTTGGCAAACGGACCATCACTTTTACTTCGTCGCGCCCCCGCTGCTGGCGGATAGCCTCGGCTCCATAATAGGCCTGCCGCACCTGTCGGGCGACGTCTGCCGCCTGCAATCCAAGGCTTTGCGCTTCCGGCCTTATCTTAAAATCAATCTGCTGTTTCCCTGGAGAAAAACCATCATCCACATCCTCTACCTTGGGGTACTGTTCAAGGGCTGCGGCAATTTCACCACTTGCCTTTTCCAGCACTCGTGTATCCCGGTGGCTGAGTTCCACAGCAATAGCTGCTCCCCTGCCGGGACCGCCCGCGTCTGATTCAAACTTGATGGACTCCAGGCCGGGCAGTTCACCCACCTCCTGCCGCCAGAGCCGGGTCACCTCAGCGGTTGACAGGGGCCTCACTTTAGGGGGTGTCAGGTACACCCGGATGCGGGTCCTGCTGCCGTCCACATCGGCATAAATGCCCTCAACCAGCTGCTTGCCGCCATTTTCGTCCGTGACCTTTCGAGCGGCTTCCACCAGTCTCTGCTCTACTTCCCTGGTTTTTTCTACAGCTGTGCCAAATGGCAGGTTGGCTGTCACCATGGCGTAATCCGACTCTATTTTCGGGAACAGCTCAAAACCCAGATGTCCGCTTTTGATATAGCCATAGGTCATAATCAAAATTGCTATGCCACAGGAAAAGGTTATGTAGCGCCACCGCAGGGCAAACCTGAGAAACGGACCATACCGCTCCCTGACCATCCTGGAAAAAAAAGCACTGAATCTCTGTTGCAGACGATGGACTGGAGCAAACAACCTTGATTTTTCATCGGATTTTGTATGACCCAGGTGGGCCGGCAGAATAAAGAGGCACTCAATAAGAGATATAAAGAAAACGCATATGACGACCAGGGGAATTTCCCGAAAAACTTTTCCCATGAACCCCGGGACAAAGAAAAGAGGCATAAAGGTCACCATATTGGTCAGCACACTGAACACGACCGGTCTGGCAATATCCCTGGTTCCGGTTATGGCCGCCTCCAGTCTCCTGTAGCCCTTCTGGCGGTAGAAATACACGTTTTCCCCGACCACAATGGCATCATCAACGACAATGCCGAGCGTGACAATGTAGGCAAACATGGAAACCATGTTGAAGGTAACCCCGATTCCCGGCAGAATCAGCATGGAACCGAGAAACGAGATAGGGATACCGAGACTGACCCAGAATGCCAGCCGCGTTTCCAGAAACAAGGCCAGCAGGATAAAGACGAGCCCCAATCCGATAAAGCCGTTACGCAGCATAAGGTTCAGCCGCTGACCGTAAATCTCTGAACGGTCATTGCGTGAAACGAGGCTCAAGCCTTCCGGCAGGATGTGATTTATCTCTTCAAGCCTGTTGTGAACAGCCCTGGAAACAGTGATCGGTGACTGCTTCCCTACCCGGTACACCTCCAGAAGTACTGCCGGCTTGCCATTGAATGTTGCAAACCGGTCTGTCTCCTCAAAATCATCCTTGATGACTGCAATATCCTCAAGTAGAACTTCGGTGCCATCCGGCGAGGAAATTACCGGAATACCTCCAAACTCTCTGCCATAATCCCGCCGCTCGGAAACACGGACCAGGACATCACCGCTCTCGGTCCGGATTGCCCCGCCAGGTATCTCCACAGATGCCCTGGAAACTTTCCTGGCGATTTCATCCAGTGTCAGGCCAAGTGTCCGCAGCACCTTCTGGGAAACTTCTATACTGATCTCGTAATCCTTGATCCCGGAAAGTTCCACGTAGGATATATCCTTATCCATGAGGAGCTTGTCCCTGACAGTTTCAGCCATATCGCGGAGCACCGGTTCAGGCTGGTCTCCGAAAAGTGCCATGGAGACAACATAGCGGCGCCGGTTGGGAACCGTCACCCTTGCCTCCTCAACATCCCCGGGAAATGAATTTATCCGGTCGACCGCATTTTTAATGTCCTGGGCTATCCTGGATATATCCTCTCCCTCATGGATCTCCGCAGTGACCGTACCGGAACCCTCGCGGGCCACAGATGTTACCTCCTTGATGCCCTCCAGGTCGGAAATGACCTCCTCAACAGCCAGAATCGTTGCCCGCTCAACCTCCTCCGGGCTGGCACCCGGATACACGATTGAGATGGTAACGATGTCAAGCTCGAAATCCGGGAACACATCCTTGCGGATCTGGTTGCCCATAATAAAACCGCCGATCAGCAGAACCAGCATCATCAAGTTGGCGGTGACCGAGCGTCCAGCCATCCAGGCAATGGGCCCGCGCTGCATTCGACCTGTAGTATCAGATTCAGGCATGGTGTTATTTTTCAGTCTGCTTTATTATTTTTTTCGGTGGTAACAGATGCTTCATTCTTCTCGCCGGTCCTTACTGACATGCCATCCGCTGGTGCAGAAAGGGCTGATATAATCAGGCGGTCACCGGGCTGGATGCCGTCCCTTATCAGGATATTTTCTTGATCACGCCAGAGGGACTGAACCGGGCGAACCATCAATTTGTCATTCCTGTCGGCCAGCCAGATGAAACTGTTGTCCCGTAAAGCATTTCTGGGAATTCTGTACACATTGTCCAGTGTATCTCCCTCGATGGAAACACGGACAAACTCGCCGATCAGAAGCGGGTCATACTTTTCACTGTTCTCGTGTAAACCCAGAGGATCCTCAACCGATATCAGCAGCCGTGCCATCCGTCCTTCCTGAGAAAGATCAGCCATCAGGCGCAGTACTGTTCCCGGTCGGCTCATATTGTTCCGGTAATGAACAAATGCCCTGGATCCCGGTTCACCACCATTTTCAGATATCGTCACCCACTGCAAACGGTCCACAGGCAGGGAAACCTGCACCCAGTATTCATCGGTTCCGACAAGGTCTGCCAGTTTTTCCTGTGAAGAAACATACGACCCCATGTCCACGTATTTATTGCGAACCAGCGCGTTAAACGGGGCTTTCACCCCGGTTCTGGTCAGGTTGACTTCCGCCTGCTCCAGTTCCGCCTTTGCCGCCTTAATCTCTGCCTGGACCTTTTCCAGATGCGGTTTACGGAGGGCCAGCGTACTCTCAACCTCTGTACTTGGTTTATCTCCATAGAGCAGGTCCCATTCCTGGCGGGCTACATCCTGGCGGCCCTGTTCAATCCTGTATTCATACTCGGCATTTGTCAGGGCCCGCTGTTTCTGCTGCAGGTCAAGCTTATAATCCGTAGGATCTATCTGCATTATCTTGGTCCCGGCCTCAAGCTGGCCCCCCAAGGCAAAATCTTCACTCATGGAAATAATCTCGCCGCCAACCGGAACACGAAGGACAACTTCTCTGGATGGGATGACACTTCCCATGGCCTCTATCTTGATTGGATAAGACTCAGGAAAAAGAGGTATTACCTCTACCAGCGGCGCTATTTTTTCCGGGGGGCGCCGGCTGACTTTCGGTTTATTGAGGATCATGTAGCGGGCAACACCGACTCCAACCAAAATAATGATCGCGCTGATAATAACCCTTCGGATGATACGAGGTGGCGGCCCGGAATGGTTGGCCCCGGAAGCACTGTATACGTTCTGTTTATCTTTCTTCATTTTTTACTCTTTCATTATTCCCGGTCCTGCCGGGCTCAGGAGGTTGGAGTTCGTCTGTCCATGTCCCGCCAATGGCCCGGTACAGATTAATACGTGCAACCAGCAGGTCTGTTCTCCTCTGGATAAGGTCTATTTCCAGGTTCTGAATACTCAGCAGCTGTGTCAGGACCGGAAGATAATCATTGAGCCCGTTCGTATAGCGAAACTGTGCCTCTGAAAGAGCAATCTCAGCAGACTTGAGCTGATTTTCGGTCTGCCTGATATGCTCGCGTATCTTTTCCTCCCGGATCAGGGCGTCTTCAACTTCGCGAACCGCGATTAAAACAACCTGCCTGTACAACGCGAATTTTTCCTCAACCCTTGCTGCCGTCAGGTCCACCTGGGCCTTTCTCTGACCGCCGTCAATAAGCGGTGCTGTGAGGCCGGCTGCCAGATTTACCAACCAGTTGTCAAAGAGACGGTCAAGTTCAACACTGTCATATGCTGCACTCCCGGTCAATCGCAATGCAGGAAGGCGATCCGCCTTTGCCACAACCAGGTCCTGGTCAGCCGCTTCAAGCCTGTGAAAGGCGGCCCTGATATCCGGACGATTCCCGAGTATCTGCGCTGGGATTCCTGCGGCCGGCGCACTTGCCAATACTGGAAGAACCTGGCGTGTCACAGATGGAACATCATAGGGGAGACGACCGATTAACACCGCCAGTTCGTTTGTCAAAATCTGCTCTTGAAGCTCTTCCAGGGGTATGCGTGCCTTTACCCGCTCAACAACCTGTTTTTGCTGCATCACGTCAAGGGCTGTTGCCAGGGATTTACGAAAGCGAAGTTCAATCAGCTCCATATACGTCGTATTCGCCTCCAGCTGCTGATGGAGAAAGAGAAGTTTGCGCCGCTGGGATATAATCCCTACCCATCTCTCAGCTACCTCGGCGGTAATGGTTATTGCGGCCGCATCGAGGTCCTCACGAGATGCTGCAACTTCCAGGTCGGCGGACTTGACCGATGCCCTTACTCTGCCCCATAGATCAACCTCATAATCCGCAAAAACGCCAAGAGAGTATCGCTCAACTTCAGATGTCCTGCTTCCTGTTCCATCATCAGAACGTATTTTAGAGTATGAGGCGTCCGCGTCACCGGTGACTGACGGATAGAGATCACTGCCGGCCTTTCTGGCCTCGGCCCGGGCCTGGGTCAGCCTTGCCCAGAATGACCTGAGCGTCTGGTTGCCGGCAAGTGCTTCGCCGATCAGTTCATCAAGCTGTGGATCATCAAATATTCCCCACCATTGATGCAGTGGAGTTGATGCCGAATCCTGAAAAGAAAAGGATGAGGGTAGATCCGTCTCATCTGCCTCGCGCTCAGGGACTGTAAAAGGTGTGCAGGAGACCAGCTGAACAGTAACAAAAACCAGGAACAGGATAAAAACCAGGCTCTCAGGGGAGATTGAACCTGTCCGAAGTATCATTTTTGTATCAAAAGAACAGGTTGTTGATTGCATGCTGCCGAAGCTTCCTCAAGGTATCAAACCATCGAACTAGAAACACTTTGTTTCTACCCTATTTCAGCTGTTGTTGACAAGAGATTGTCAAAGTTCTTCTACTCCCCGTGGAGTAAATGTCAATGGATTGTTTGCGGTTTCTATGAAAGGAATGACGTGTTTTGTACCCGGTTTGTTCGCTTTCTCCTTTGCTCCTGAGATTGATTTATAGTATTTGTACATACCAAATCGCCACAATGTAGTATTTTTTATCAATAAGAAGTACCCTTGGCAATTGATTTTACATTTATTCTTTGCTAAGAAACCGGTTTATACTAACAGTCTGTCATCACTTTAAAAAAGAATGCTTCCAGCGAGATATACATGAAGAATACCCTTTTGGATTTGCTTATCTGCCCGGCCTGCCTGCCGGATGAAATTCAATTAAAGGAAACCATCAGAGAGACTTCGGGTACGGATATCCTTGAAGGAGAACTGAGCTGTCCCCAATGTGACAAGCTTTATCACATCGATAACGGAATCGCTGATCTCGACCCGAACGGCGCTTCTTTCAAAACTTCGATTGACAATAAATATGAAACTGCGCCGGTAGTATCCTCTTACCTGTGGAGTCATTACGCTGATATATTCAACGACCAGAACGCTTCAGAAGCCTATCAAAAGTGGGCGGATCTTATGCAGCCTCATGAAGGTCTTGCCATCGACGCAGGTGCCGCTGTGGGAAGGTTTACCTTTGAAATGGGAATGAAGAGCGATTTCGCTGTCGGGCTCGACAATTCAAGGGCGTTTATTCAAACAGCCAGAGAATTGATGAAGCACCGTCAAATGACAGTGGCACTGAAACAGGAAGGGCATATTACCACTGACGTTACTTTATCTTTGCCCCCGGAATGGGACAGCGACAAGGTGGAGTTCATCGTTGCCGACGCCCTGGCACTGCCCTTTCGGGCCGACAGCGCCGGGTCTCTCTCTTCATTGAACCTGATTGATAAAGTACCGCGGCCCATTCAGCATCTTGAGGAGATGAACAGGGTAGCCCGCAAAGCCT
>CAMYLK010000024.1 GCA_947259225.1 uncultured Desulfobulbaceae bacterium
ATTCCTAACCCAATCACTTCAAATCTCAAATTATATTGAAATTATGGTCGATTGGTTTCTTTTCAAAAAAAAATAACAATCGGCCCGCTTTTTCCTACTATTCAGTTTTCAAAGATCAAAATGGTTGCCAAATGGCAAGCGTTACCAACGTAAAAATACGTTGGGGCAACTTTATAAGTTAAACAGCTCTTGCGCTTTTGTCAATATAAAAACTAAGGACTGGAACTGTTTTTTTGTTGGGAAAGGTCTTCCAGCAAACGAGGCGGGAAACTACATGAAGCAGGGGGGTATGTCAATGCAAAATATTTGTCCGGATTTTTTTTGAAATTCACAGGATCATGTTACATGATGCCGAGATATCGTACAGCAGTGAAGAGGATGGCAAAGGCGAGGATGGATTTGATAAAGGGAGCAGGTACAAAACGCTGCAGCCGGGCGCCGCAGTACATTCCGGCAGCACCGCCTAAGCCGAAGAGAAGGCCAAGCTGCCAGTCGGGAGCAATAACCATGTATGGGTAAAAAGGGGCGATAATTTGAAAGAAGGCCACTCCGGCAACAGAAGTAATGAGGGTCCCCATGAGGGCTGCCCCGGCTACCGTATATACCGGGAGCCCGAAAAAAGTAACAAAAAATGGAGCAATGATGGCCCCTCCGCCAATCCCGTAGATGCCGCCGACAATCCCTACAACCAGGCTTAAGCCAATGATTGATATTGAAGCAACCTGAAATTCTTCCTTTTTGAAGGTAAAGGATATCGTGCTTAGGCTAAATTGTTGGTTAGTCACCTTATCAGTCTGGGGGGAATGGTTCCGCGGTATTTTGGCAGCCGGCATGGAAGTGCGCTTGAAGATATCCTTTATGAGCCGGATACCTATATACAACAGGACAAGGGCAGCAAATCGTTTAAAAGCCTCAGGGTCGGGAAGAAATTTGATTCTGACAATTGAGCCGATAAATACACCTGGCAGGGTACCAATAACCACAGTCCAGGTCAAAGGCCATACCATGCGGCCTTCACGGATGTAACGAATGACACCACTTGGTATGGCAACAATATTGAAGAGATGGTTGGTCGCGCTTACAGCAGGTGAATTAAAGTTGAGGGCACTGACCTGGAAAGGCAGAAGCATAAAAGCGCCAGAGACACCCCCCATTGAAGTGAAAAGTGATATGGTGAAAGCTACGAGAGGCGGCAGCCAGGGGCTGATCTCTATATCTGCAACAGGGAAATACATCCCTTGGTTTTACTCCCCGGCCACCCAGCGGCTGAGCGTTTCAATTATCTTTTGTGCCTGTGCCTGGCTGGAAATATTGAATTTGGATTTGGGCAGATACTGACCCTTCTGTTTCTGATAGCGGCGAATGGTGTACTTTTCCGGCCCGTATTCACCTGTTGTCCGGTTCATGTCCTGGTATCGGAACATAATTGTCGTCCAGGCCCCTTTTGAAAGTATTTCCTTGTCAAGCTCCTTGACAATAAGGGTACCGTCTTCCTCATAATCTACAGTCAGGTCAGCAGCGTCAGCACTCATTGTAATTTCAGGTCTCCATATTAATATAGGAATGTTGGGATAGTTATTTTGTGAATGACTCGTATGTTAAACTACTCGGCAGGTGAGCACAAGGACATAAAATGTGGTCTGAAGAGGGACTGTTTATGTTTTTTTGTGTATGGACATCGTGTTAAACGAGGATATTTTGTGTTTTCTTGTTAGTTGTTTATAATTTCAGGGTAAGTAAAATAGCCCACGCTGGGTGGCTGGGGCATCATATAAAAAGTTTAGTTTTTAACTGTCTTAAATCAATGAATTTTCGTAAGAAAATTCAGAGGTAATTATTCTGACGCCCTTGACATTGCCATTTGCAAAGGTATAAAATTAATACCTGAAAGAGTGTGTTTCCGCTCTTTCGGTGGGGGCGCTTTTTTAAGGCATAGGTCTTTTTCTGTTTCCCTAAAGCCAAAATATTCCTTAAGACGGAATGTACGGGAGCAGAATTGGCGAGGAAGGAGGAGAAATGGAAGTCATGCCAAGTATGGCTTAAATTGTTACGATTTTTGTCATATTTATTCTTTTTTCCCTTACTATCATAAACGTCTTTTGGGAAGGTCTTCCACTTTTTTTCCATGTTGAGATTGAATTTGGTCGTGCTGTATTATACTAATCGAGGAACCATTACTCCAATCTCTCCTGAAGGTACACAGTTCGGTAGATATTAACGACGAGGCATGGTTGTTAAATGGAGTTTAAGAGAGTGCTTAGTTGTTGTTTTGGTCGGGGTTATGATTGGTTTGCTCATTAATTGTTCAGGGAAATTTAATTATGTGTTTGAATATGAGGATATCTTGACTTGGAAAAATATTAAATATATAAAAAAAGTAGTTGTTTAACAAAGACTAGAGGTAGGTTGTCATGAGTACAAAGAGGTTGCTATATAATAGGCCATTATTATCATTATTATTATTCTCCTTTGTCCTATTGTCCGCAGTGGGTATACACGAAGCTTCACAAGCCTCTGTGTTGCCTGATTTTGTGCGTCTTCCTCCAGTTGCGGACCAGGTCAGTTCTCCGACGTCAGTAGCGTTTGATGATGCTGGACGTTTGTATGTTGCTGAATCCGGCACCAACAGCGTTGTTGTGTTAAGCCAGGGTGGTAAATTCATATCACGTCTCACCGGCCTTGTCTCGCCGATCAGTGTGGCGGTAGACAGTTTGGGTCGACTTTATGTAGGGAGTAAAGAGAAGGGTCATGTTGCCGTCTATGATGCGGACTTCAATTTTTTGTTCAAACTTAATTTCCGTGACGGAGAATTCAATCAGCCCAACGACATAGCAATTGATGCGTCAGGCATGATTTACGTTGTTGACAAGGGTAATGATATTGTCAAAATATACAATTCTGAAGGGCATCCAGCTGGTACGATCGGCATCTCGGGCAACGGAAACGGCCAGTTTTTTCATCCAGTCTCCATTGCCATCGATGAGTTAGCAGACGAGATTGTTGTGCTTGACCGCCAGCAGGTGCCAGGCAAGTCTATGGAAGGGGCCCGTGTCCAGTTTTTTGACATGAGCGGTGCTTTTTTACGCGGTTTCAGCAAGTACGGCAAACTGGTTGGAGATATGGCGCGTCCGCAACATGTCACGGTTGACAACGCCAGCCGGCTGTATGTTACAGACTCCCTGCAGAACGTGGTGCTGGTCTATGATAACCTTGGCGCTTACCTTGGCGCTGTCTTTGATGTGGTCAATCCACTACGGACTCCTCTTGGCATAACAGTCAGCGACACTAACCGTTTGTATATAGCGTCACTTCTGGACGAACATGTGGAGGTGTACGGCCTTGACCAGTATTCCCTGATGACGGTTTCCCCTGTATCATTGACGTACAATGCAGTTGAAGGCGCTGCTGATCCTCCGGCGCAGACCGTTTCGGTGTCCAATGAAGGACGCACGGTTATCAGCTGGGCGGCAGCCTCCAATGACGGGTGGATAAGTCTCAATGATACAGCTGGTGTAGCAGACATAGGGCAGACGGTCACCTTTGATGCGTCTGTTGCCAGTGGTGGCCTTTCGGCAGGAGAACATACAGGAAACCTGAGCATCAGCGGCGGTCCTGCAACCACCGAGGTGGTCAGTGTCACTCTGAATATAATGCCTACTGCGATATTGTCGGTAACCCCCCCCTCACTCAGTTTGTCGGCTGAAGCCGGTTCCACCGCATCCGATATGGCGACGGTAGCCAACAACGGCTCCGCTCCTTTACAGTGGAGCATATCAGCAGACCAGCCGTGGCTGTCTTTTAGCCAGGGTTCGGGGACGATCGCCGATTCAGGTACAATACCGCAGCAAGTGACCGTTACAGCCGATACTTCATCACTTGGCGTAGGAGATTACAACGGAACCGTGACTGTGAGTGGCGGTGCAGATACTGCAACCAGTCCGGCCGTTATAGCTGTCAGTTTGAGCGTGACCGAACCACCTCCACCTCCCGTACCGACCGCCGAAGACCGGGTGATCGAAGAAATGGCATGGACACTGTCGGAAACGAATCCGGCTGTAACTGACCCGGGTATAAGTTTTCATGACGTGTGGGGCAGTTCGGCTTCCTCAATATATGTAGTAGGCGACGAAGGCACGATTCTTCGAAGTGATGGGGCAGCGTGGCATTCCATGGAGAATGGTTCGAGGCAGCATCTGTTGGGAATCTGGGGCAGTTCAGACACGGACGTGTATGCAGTTGGTAATAGAGGAACCCTTCTGCATTATGACGGAACAGCATGGAGTTCTGAAAAGTTGCCGATCAAGGTTCACTTGAATGATGTCTGGGGCAGTTCAGGATCGGATGTGTATGCAGTTGGTAATAGAGGAACCCTTCTGCATTATGACGGAACAGAATGGAGTTCTGAAAAGTTGCCGATCAAGGTTCACTTGAATGATGTCTGGGGCAGTTCAGGATCGGATGTGTATGCAGTTGGTGATAGAGGAACCCTTCTGCACTATGATGGAGCAGAATGGCATTTCATTGAAACAGGAAGCAAGAGAAAGCTGTTTGGCGTCTGGGGCAGCTCAGAAAATGATGTGTATGTTGTTGGAGAATTTGGAGTCATATTGCATTATGACGGTGTGAGCTGGGGTGAAACAGTTGGTGTGACGGATGAAGACCTGCACGGTGTCTGGGGCAGTTCCGCTACAGATCTCTTTGTTGTCGGTAAGAACGGGAGCATACTGTATAATGATGGGAATGGTTTCCAGATTAGGAATACAGGTATTATAGACAGTTTGAACGGTGTGTGGGGCAGTCCTGCTACAACTGATGTTATCGCCGTCGGAGCTAATGGCGCTATCCTGCATGGAAAGCAGAATGAGTATTAAAATAATTGCATTAGAATTGAATAAATTATAATAAATGAAGTAACGATCAGGCTCAAGCCTCTGTAAGTTATTTCCCTGGGGTGAAGGAAATAGAGGAGAATATGAAATTTCAATTTCCACGATCAAGTGTATATAAGGGGATAATTATCGCCACTGTGCCATTGCTGTGTTCGCAAAGTGCATTGGCCTTAATCAATGGTTCCGGGCATGATTTTGGTACCTCTCCCGGCGGCACATTCCAAACCGTGGAGGATGAGATATGTATTCCCTGCCATACACCGCATAATGCAGGAGCATCAACCGTTGGGCCCCTCTGGAATCATGAAATATCTACAGCATCGTATACACTCTACTCCAGCCCAATTGGATCTTTAGGGCCTGCAACACCCGACCAGCCCGGGCCGAACTCAAAACTCTGTCTTTCCTGTCATGACGGCACAATAGCAATTGATATGTATGGACTGCACGCAGGTTCTGTCTTTATGACCGGTGCTGCCAACCTGACGACGGACCTCTCGAATGATCATCCCGTCGGTTTACTGTGGCTGCATCAGACTACAGGAGTTGGCAGCGAGCCTAACGACTGTAGTCCCTGCCATTTCGGGCCGCCCCGAAAAGTGGTTTTTTTTGGTTCAAATTATGGCGTGGATATAAAAATGGAATGCGGTTCATGCCATGACCCGCATAATACACCGGGCTACGACTACCTAACGGTTGAATCAATGACGGATTCACTCCTCTGTTTTAACTGCCATACAGATAAATGGTAGTGAAAACACAGTGTAATTCTTGTTTTTGTTAATTTTTACTGAAAACCAGCTGGTTGTTCTCTCCCCTGTCAACCCTGATGTGATCTCCTTCGACAAACTTCCCTTCCAGGATTTCCAGGGCAAGAGAATCTTCGATGTAGCGTTGAATAGCCCGTTTTAAAGGTCTGGCACCATAGGCCGGATCGTAGCCGGTTTCCACCAGGAACTGTTTAGCCTCTTTGGTCAGGGTGATAGAAAACTTCTGTTTTTCCAGACGGTTGGCCAACCGTCTGATCTGAATGTCAACAATCTGCGCGAGGTCTTCCCTGGAAAGACTCTGGAATGTAATGATTTCATCAACCCGGTTTAAAAATTCAGGCTTGAACTGACGGTGGAGAAGTTCATTGATCTGCTCCTTTAACTGGTCAGGATTGTTCTGACCCAAATCCATGATCAACTGACTGCCGAGGTTTGAAGTCATGATCAGGATTGTATTTTTGAAATCAACCGTGCGCCCCTTGCCATCAGTCATTCTCCCGTCGTCCAGTACCTGCAGCAGGACGTTGAAGACATCAGGGTGCGCTTTCTCTATTTCATCGAGCAGTATAACCGAGTAGGGTCTCCGTCGGACCGTTTCGGTGAGCATGCCTCCCTCATCATAGCCTACATAGCCCGGGGGGGCACCGATCAGCCGGGCCACGGAGTGCTTCTCCATGTATTCGGACATGTCGATCCTGATCATGGCGCTTTCAGAGTCAAAGAGAAAGTCTGCGAGGCTCCTGGCCAGCTCTGTTTTTCCGACACCGGTGGGGCCGAGAAAGATAAAAGATCCCAACGGCCGGTCAGGGTCCTGGAGTCCTGCGCGGGCCCGGCGAACAGCATTGGCCACTGCCTTTATGGCTTCTTCCTGGCCGATCACCCGATCTGCAAGTTGCTGTTCTGCCTGGACCAGTTTTTCCCGTTCACCTTCCAGAAGCTTGTCCACGGGAATACCTGTCCACTTGGCCACAACTTCCGCGATATCTTCTTCGGAGACCTCTTCTTTGAGCATCTGGTTATTTTCCTGGATCTCCGCAAGTTTGCTGTTCTGCTCTTCCAGCTCTTTTTGCAGGTTGACAATCTTGCCGTACCTGATTTCGGCGACCTTGCTCAGGTCTCCTGATCGCTCGGCCTGCTGTTCATCGACATGAGCCGCATCTATGTCACTCTTGATCTGTCGAATGTGCTGTATAACTTCCCGCTCCAGGGTCCACTGACCCTTCATTGAGTTGAGTTGATCGTTGAGATTGGCCTGGTCCTCTTTCAGTTTTTCCAGTCGCTCTTTAGAGGCCTTGTCTTTTTCTTTTTTTAAGGCCTCCTGTTCAATCTCCAACTTGATTTTTTTTCTCTCAAGCTCATCGATTTCCGTGGGCAGTGAGTCTATTTCGATCCGTAGTTTTGAAGCAGACTCATCGATCAGGTCAATGGCCTTGTCCGGGAGGAAACGGTCAGTAATATACCTGCTTGAAAGGGTAACAGCAGCAACAGTAGCTGCATCCTGGATGCGGACACCGTGGTGTACTTCATATTTTTCCTTGATGCCTCGAAGGATAGCAATGGTATCCTCCTCAGATGGCTCCAGGACCAGAACCGGCTGAAAACGGCGCTCAAGAGCTGCATCCTTTTCAATATACTTGCGATATTCGTCCAGGGTCGTTGCTCCGACACAATGAAGTTCTCCCCTGGCCAGGGCCGGCTTGAGCATGTTGGATGCATCCATGGAGCCTTCTGCCGCTCCTGCACCCACAAGGGTATGGATTTCATCGATGAAAAGGATTATTTCACCGGCACGTTTTTCAACCTCTTTCAGAACAGCCTTGAGGCGATCCTCGAACTCGCCGCGGTACTTAGCCCCTGCCACCAGGGAGCCGAGGTCAAGCGCGATCACCTGCTTGTCCTGAAGGGTAGCAGGAATATCACCATTCACAATGCGCTGGGCCAACCCTTCAACAATAGCCGTTTTACCGACCCCGGGTTCCCCGATAAGCACAGGATTGTTTTTGGTCCTTCTGGACAATACCTGGATAATCCTTCTTATCTCTTCGTCGCGGCCAATGACCGGGTCAAGTTTTCCATTGCGGGCAACGTCGGTCAGATTGCGGGCGTATTTTTCCAGGGCCTGATATTTTTCCTCAGGGTAGGGGTCAGTTACCCGCTGACTGCCTCGAACGGTTGTCAGTGCCTGCAGAAAATTATCATTTGTAATGCCATGGCTGTTCAGCATGGATGTGACTTTCAAGGAAGAATCGCCAAGAATTGCCAGGAACAGATGCTCCTGGCTTACATATTCATCCTGCATCTCTGATGCCTTTTTAAAGGCCAGGTCAAGCAGATTTTGAAACGAGTTGGACGGGTATGTCCTGCCGACACCTCCTCCCGATACCTTGGGCAGGTGCTCGACCAGCTGGTTTGTTTCGCTGAGGATGACACTCGGGGTGATTCCCATTTTTTGAAGGACAGGAACGACAACACCCTCAGGCTGTTCAAGGATTGCCTTGAGGAGATGTTCAGGCTGTATTTCCTGGTTGCTGTTATCCTGGGCAATATTGAGGGCTGCCTGGATAGCCTCCTGTGATTTCAGGGTGAATTTATCAAGCTGCATTAACTATATCCTCCGTCCCTGCTGGTAAAAATGAAAGATAACAGGGGGTTGGTTCACTGTTGTATTTCCAGAGAAAAAGGTAAGATTGTTTTGTGGTATGTCAAGATAGTTGACAGCATAAAGGGAGGTTCCTTGGACATAGCAGTATTTACAACACCTGGAATAGACGTTGGAAGGACGAAATATTATGCTGTATTACAGAAGTCCAGGCAAGGGGCAGTAATAAAAAAAGCCCCTGCCATTTTATGACAGGGGCTAGCGTCCAGAGGAGAAGAAAAGTAAATCTAGCCGCAGGAACCTGTAGCACAGGAGCCTGAGCTGCATCCGCCACCACCGATTGGGTTGGTAGAGGTGATTGAAAAACCGGAACGGTAGCCGGCATCAATAAAGTCAACCTTGATTGATCCGCATGTGTCCAGTAAACTTTTTTCAACCAGGAATGTTAATTCATTTTCATTAAAAACTTCGTCGCTTTCTTTTGACTCGTCCAGAGCCAATCCAAGGGATGGTCCAGCTCAGCCGCCCTGCATAAGTGCGATACGTACCGCAGATTCTATACTGTTCTGCGATAAGTACGATTTTAGATTTTCCACCGCTGTGTCGGTTACTTCAAACATGTTTTCCTCCATTAAAAAAAATATATAAAAAGTATAATATTGAATCCTATTTATACGAAAGATAAAGAGGATTAATGAATAAGTCAATGCTTGAATAGCATTATTTCTTACAAGAGAGCTTGGTATAAATTGCTTTTATTCAGGAAAGTGAGTTATTTTTTAAATTTTCACTGGTTAAATGGGATAGGCAGATTTATGATCCGTACAATTTCCTGAAAATCCTGTAGAAAACATTGTAATAGTATGAAAGAAAAGTTGGCAAATGTATACCATCGTTTATACGATTTTTTCGGCCCCCAGGACTGGTGGCCCGGCGAAGGTCCCTTCGAGGTGATGGTTGGCGCAGTCCTGACACAGAACACAAACTGGGGAAATGTTGAAAAGGCTATAACCAACCTGAAAGGTGCAGGCTACCTGTCGTATGAAAAGATGGTGTCACTGCCGTCGGGACTGCTGGCCGAGTATATCCGTCCAGCCGGCTATTTTAATATCAAGGCCGGCAGGCTGCAGAACCTGTTCTCCATGATCGAAAAAGAGTATGAAGGGAGTCTGGAAAATCTGCTCGACGCAGATACGGAGAATCTCCGTCAAAATCTTCTTTCTGTTAAGGGAATTGGCCCGGAAACCGCTGATTCAATTCTGCTGTACGCCGCAAACCGACCTGCATTCGTGGTCGATGCCTATACCTATCGAATCCTGCTGCGGCATGACCTTATCCCGGAAGACTTTGGATATGATGAAATTCAGGAATTCTTTATGAATAATCTTGAACAAGATACAGTTCTGTATAACGAGTTTCATGCTCTCATAGTCTGTGCCGGTAAACAGTTCTGTAAAAAAACAACACCTCTCTGTACCGGGTGTCCCCTGAACGGAATATAAAATGTTATAGCTTTTTCAGTGTTTCACCGGTTTCCGCATCCGGCTCATTATTTTTCCGGCCATTCACACCGTAATGCCACAGGAATTTCCTGCAGATACCTCGAATCATGCTGGCTTCTTTTTTCTTTAGCTTTACTCTGCTTAAAAACTGCCTGATGTTACGCATCCAATAGAGCGAATTATCTTCTTCCAGATAGGTGGTCGTGATCAGGGCTTCTTCAATATGGCCGAACATACCCTCAAGTTGATGGGAATTGGCATAGTCGGAAGCGGAAATGTTTGCTGTATTATATGAACTGGTGGCCTGGGCAAGCTCATAACAGTGGATGGCAACGGCCTGGGCCAGATTGAGCGAAGAGAAATCCGCCGTGGGTATGGTCGACATGAATTGACAGAAATCAAGGTCCCTGTTTGTTAATCCTGTATTCTCCGGGCCGAACATCAGGGCAACCCTGTTGTTGCCTGCCAACGGAGCGAGTTCCGCCATTATTTCTCTGGGAGTCTGTTCAAGAACGCGGTGCCGTCCCTGCCTGGCAGTTGTTCCGATAATAAATTGGAAAGGGGCGACAGCATCAGCCGTGTCCCTGTGAATTTCCATGTCATGAATAAGATGGGCGGCCTTGTGGGTTGCCATCTTCAGCATTCTCTCTTTATCGTAATTTTCGTTCGTGACAACGATGAGCTGGTTAATGCCGAAATTAAATGCAATACGTGCTGACGCACCAATGTTTTCCGGGTATCGGGGGCCGACAAGGATGATCGCCGAGCCGTCCAGAATTCCCGGTTGCTGTATTTCAGCAACCATCAGAAGTTGTTGATCAGTTGAAGAGAATAAACTTTACTGTGAAGAGGTGTCCGGCTCTTTGAGTTCAAGGGCTTTTTTGCGTTCACCTTCAAAATCTTCGTGGCCCTTGGCTGGTGTCCCGGTCATCCGTTTGAAAAAAGGTATGATGCCCTTTTCGGCATTCTGCATTTCCTCTTCAGCTTCTTTCATGGTGATCTGCCAGGCCGGTGCAAATCCGGGAGCTTTTTCAAACATTATGTCAATTGCTCTCTGGTAGACCTGGGTTTGGCGAAGTTCCTGGCGGCCAGGCTTCTGGTTCATGACTTGAACCATGTTGCGAAGGTTGTCTCTTTCTTCTTTCAACTTATCGATTTCAAGCTTACGACGTTCGTTTTCTGTGGAATCGATTTCAAGCTTTGTATGCAGGTGTTCACGCAGTTTTGTCACATTTTTTGAAAGTTCACGGATTCTGAATATTGACCGAATCCAGAAAAAAAGCCAAACAGCAAGACCGATGGCCATACCCCGGAAAAAGGGGCTTGTAAGGATATTCATGTACCAGCTAGTTTCTTCCATAATAATCCTCGTACAATTTTTTTTTGTTTATAAAAATTCATTTCAATCTTTCCGGAAAAACACCTGAATAATAACTGTTTTCTGTTGTACTGGCGTTCATATGTTCATATCTTTATTTTATAAACCCTTCTTCGTCAAGAGAAAGAAGGCGGTCACCTGAGTTGCTCTGCATCGGGTTTCTGTTTTATTTTATCATAAAATGAGCAGACAAAATAGAGGATTCCTGCAATGAGTATGATGGTAGCACCGGCAGGGAGATCCGGTATGTAACTGATAACAAGCCCACCGGTGGTACTGATCAGACAGAGCAAGGTGGCGGTGAACATCATGGCAGGAAGACGCGTTGTCAACTGTCCTGCTGCCGCGGCCGGAAGGGCAAGAAGTGCTACAACCAGTATTATACCGACAACCTGAACGAGAAGAACGACGGTCAATGCTACCAGGCAGAGAAAAAGGGTGTTGTACATTTCGACGTGGATGCCAGATATCCGGGCAAATTCTTCGTCAAAGCTGATAGCAACCAAACGGTTGTAGAGAAGGAGTACTGCGATAAGGAGAACAAAGTCCAGCAGGGTTATAAGCAGCAGATCTGTAGAAGAAACCATCAGGATATCACCGAAAAGATAACTCATCAGGTCTTCATTATATCCACCTGTTTTGCTGATAAAAATTATACCTATGGCCATGCCAATGGACCAGACAGCACTGAGAACGGTATCCTGACGCATGGAAGATCGGTTCAGCATCCAGGATATGACGAGAGCGGCCACCAGAGAGGCGAAAACAGCCCCCATGAGCGGGGTAAGAAAGGTAAGTCCCTGTTCCTTGTTCAGGTATCCCGCTACCCCCATGCCACCCAGGGTGCAGTGAGCAATAGCCCCGGCAATGTAGGTCATGCGGCGTACCGTGACATAACTGCCTACAATGCCGCAGGCAACGGATGCCATGATGCCAGTCAGCAGCGCATACTGCAGGAAGCTGTACTGCTGAAGATCGTTCAGGAACTGGAGCATGAGTGGCCTTCAGACGAGCAACGATGGTCATGGCGGATCAGGGCCATATCGTTGCCGTAAATGTCAATAATGTTCTGTCCGGCCAGCTCAGTTGTCGGATGGACCACAACCTGCCGGTTGACGCAGACAACACTGGTAATATGGTGGTTGACGAAGCCGATGTCGTGCGAAACTACCAGGATCGTCATTTCCCGGTTCAGGAGATCAAGGATTTCATAGAGTTTCTGACCTGCTGAGCTGTCTACATTGGCTGTTGGTTCATCAAACAGGAGCATGTCCGGAGATGTTGCCAGGGCTCGGGCAATGAGAACCCTTTGCCGCTGTCCGCCGGAGAGTTCCGAGAAGGGGTGTTTTCTGTAGTCGATCAGGTCAACAGTTTCCAGGGCTTGTTCAGCTATCCGGACCTTTTTTCTGGAAAATGGTCTGAAACCGCTTTTTCCGGCAAGTCCCATAAGGACCACGTCAAGAACCGAGGCAGGAAAACTGCTGTCAAACTGCATATGCTGGGGGACATACCCGAGTCTGTGTGAAGATCTTGCGGGAGTATCACCGAATACGAAAATATTACCGCGGTCCGGTTTCAAGAGGCCGAGAATGAGACGCAACAGGGTTGTTTTTCCACCGCCATTGGGCCCGATTATGCCTATCATTTCACGGCCGTGGATATCAAGGCTTACGTTCTGGAGGACAGGCTCTCCATTGTAGGAGAAATCGACCTTATCAAAACGTATAACGGTCTCTTGTTCTTTAGTAGACGTCATGTTTGCAGATTTGGTGAATAATTATAAAAACCAGCGGTTCAACGTTGTAATAAGCTTAATTACCGTTGGGCCTGTTTGCTCAGTTAAATTTTTTACGAGTTCATCATATTGCGGAATTAAACAGTTATGTTGCCAGAGTAAAAGAAATTTTTTTAGAAATCATGTCGACGTGGTCCAGTCTGACCCTGACTACATCTCCCATCTGGTAGGTTGTACCGGACAGTTCTCCGATAAGTTTGTGTGCCCGGTTATCATATATGTAATAGTCGTCACTTAAGTCACGAATTGCAACGGCACCGCTGATAAAAGTCTCGAGAAGCTCAACAAAGAAACCAAAGGAGGTTACTCCGGAAATAATACCATCAAATTTCTCCCCAATATGGTCAAGCAGGTATAGGGCGCTGAGCCTTGCCTGGGTATTTCTCTCAACATCAACAGCTACCCGTTCACGCTTTGAGAGGTGCAGGCCAGCCTCTTCAAGTTTTGCTTTTTCGGGGAGTATCTGTACACGTGTCTGTGTGTTTTCTGCAAGCATGTTCTGCAAAACCCTGTGGGCTACCAGGTCAGGATAACGGCGTATCGGAGAGGTAAAGTGGAGGTAATATTCGGCGGCAAGGCCAAAGTGGCCAGCGTTTTCAGGTGAGTAGCGTGCCTGCTGCATGGTTCGGAGCATCAGGTTGTTAATGACGTATTCCGCCGGCGTGTTTTCCGCTTCCTGGATAACCCCGGCAAACCATGCCGGTGTAATCTCGGTACGGGGAAGCTGTAACCCCATGGAGGTGGCTGCCTCGGTAAACAGGTCAACTTTTTCCGGATCCGGCCGTTCATGGATACGGTACAGCACCGGCCGGTTTTTTTTGTCCATGGTTTCAGCTACCGCTTCATTGGCTGCCAGCATGAATTCCTCAATGAGCTGATGAGCCGGGTTCCTTTCAGCACGTTGTATGGAATCAATTTTGTTGTTTTTAAGATGGATATCAGCTTCAGGAATATTGAAGCCGATGGAACCGCGGTCCATTCTTCTCTGGTGGAGGAGTGCGGCAAGTTCGCCACCACTTTCCAGCATGGACAGAAGAGGACGGTAAGACTTTCTTTCCCCGGCAGATCTGTCGTACAGTATTTTGCGGACGGTGGTATACGTAAACCGTTGACAGCTTCTGATCATGCTTTTGCAGAACCGTTCACCTGTTCTCCTGCCCTTGGCATTAAATTCAAGGATGGCCGTGAAAGCAGGCCGGTCTTCGTCAGGAACAAGACTGCAGAGGTTGTTGGACAACCGTTCCGGCAACATGGGAATTACCCTGTCCGGGAAATAAACACTTGTTCCACGGCGGTATGCTTCAACGTCAATGGCCGAACCTGTCTTGACATAATGGCTGACATCAGCAATGGAGACATAGAGTGTGTAGCCCCTGTTGGTTTTTTCGACCGCAATGGCATCATCAAAGTCCTTGGCAGTCTCCCCGTCAATGGTCACATGTTCAATATGGCGAAGGTCTTTTCTCTCTCTGTCACAGGATGTGAGAGGCTCCAGCAGGCGCACTTCCCTGTCAACTTTTTCTGAAAAGACCGCAGGTAACTCAAACTGCTCGATGGCCATTCGGATTTGCACAGCTGCCGTATTCGGATCACCAAGAACTTCTATGATTCGTCCCTCAGGAGATCGGCCGTCCGTGCCATAGTCATTAATTTCAACAAGGACAGCCATTTTATCACGGGCTCCAAGGTTGTTGCTTTTCCGGACCAGGACAGTGAATGGCAGTCGGTCATTGTCAGGGGTCACATAGCCGGTTTTGCGCCCTGAAAAATATATACCGCAGAGTTTTACAATACCCCTTTTAACAATCTTGACGACCCTCGCCTCGGCTCTTCCTCTTGAGGTTCCTATGATCCTGATCAGGACAGCATCACCATGACTGGCACCGTTGAGGTGAGCTCTCGCTATATACGGGTCTTTTTGTCCGGCTTGAGAGCCCTCCACGATGGCAAAGCCGAACCCCCTGCTGTTCATATCCACCTTAGCTTTCAAGAGGCCGCTGTCGCCGGCCAGCAGGTATTTTTGGCTCCGGCGTTCTACCTTGCCTCTTTTTTCGAGTCCGTCCAGGATGGATTTGAGTGGTTTGCGCTGATTTCTGGGAAGATCCAATGATTG
Source organism: uncultured Desulfobulbaceae bacterium (assembly GCA_947259225.1). Classification (GTDB taxonomy): domain Bacteria; phylum Desulfobacterota; class Desulfobulbia; order Desulfobulbales; family Desulfobulbaceae; genus UBA10518. The sequence continues at coordinate 15,047 of CAMYLK010000024.1, forward strand.
GAGAATTTGACCAATAGCTACAGGTTCCGTCCTGCCTGCGAGAAAAACGAGGAGGTTGTCAACCAGGAGGGTCTGGCTGGATACTTTTTCAGTTGCTTTCCGCCGTTTTTTTGAGGAAGTCCTTGCTGAACGATATTTACCGGGACGTTTTTTTACCATGAAAATTCTGTTGTATATGTAGCTTCAAGGATTATCATTAATATTGAGAACAGTAATATCAGGCTAAAGGAATGCATGACGATTAGCTCACAAGATCCCCATAAGGTAAAAGTGCATTCAGTAATTCAGCTGATGAAGGCTGATCAATTGATTTTCGCAACTTTTCGCGATAAAAACAATTTTACTTTGTTCACCCGAGAACATCTGCTACATTTATCATTAATATCTATTCATGAGCAGCAGCAGGTTTTCAGTATTTTACACTATTTACTGAGTAAGGGAAGAAAAAGGGAAAAACCCGTTTCATAACACCTATGCAATACCGAAAATTTGATATCGCTGCATACCGGAAAATAATGAAGGGGTTTATCGGTTCCGGCCCGGAAACAAAAGTTTTCTGGGATTCACTGGATTTTGCTCTTGAGGCACATGGGGACCAATGGCGCCGTTCCGGTGACCCTTATATCATGCACCCCTGTAACGTGGCACGCATTCTTGCCGAGGAGCTTGATATTCTCAACCCCGAGATACTGGCTGCAGCCCTTCTACATGATACCGTGGAAGATGTTGAACTTGTTACCCCGGCTTTGCTGCGGAAAAAATTTGGTCAGAACGTTGAAGCGATTGTCGATGGTTGCACCAAGGTAACTCATTATACAGGCGATAAGCAGACATTTCAGAAGCTGGTCCATCGAAAGATATTCAGCGGCGCAGCAGCTAAACCTGAGGTGATGATTGTCAAACTGGCTGACAGACTGCATAACCTCCGGACCCTTTCTTCCATGCCCCGGCATAAGCGGCAGAAAGTTGCCGATGAAACTCTTGACATATACGCCCCGCTTGCAACAATTCTTGGTTTGTTTGCGATCAAGCGTGAAATGTATAATCTGGCTCTGGCATACAAGTTCCCAAAGCAGGGCAACAAGCTGCAGATCCATATTGATAAATTGAAGCGTGACAGTGCAACCAGGGAAATTGTTCAGCAGGTCCAGTTGGCCCTGGAGAAAGAAAATGTCAAGGCAGAGGTGACTATCCGGACCAAAGGCCTCTGGGGATATTATGATGCGAAGAATCGCATCCTGATTAAGGAAATAGATAGTTCCCAGGAAATTATGATCGTCGCTGACAGCAGGATGTCCTGTTATGAGGCTCTTGGAATTCTGAACCGGATATTTCCTCCTATACCACGAACTATACGGGACTTCATTGCCAACCCGAAACCTTCCGGCTATCAGGGATTGCACGCCCGTGCCAATATTCACGGCAAGAAATATCTTTTCAAGATCCGGACCGAGGAAATGGCCCGCCGGGCACAGCGTGGGTTGGTACGTTTCTGGACTTCGGAAAAACAACGCGGTCGCTATATCAGGGGGTTGCAGGAAATGTTTGATATTCTCGGCAGCGACGAGTCTGTATCGTATAGAGACATGATCGCGGCAGGTGGACGCAAGGAAATTTATACCTATACCCCACAGGGAGACCTCGTCTGTCTGCCTGCGAATTCAATTGTTCTCGATTTTGCTTTCAGTGTGCATACAGCAATCGGTCATACCTGTATTGCAGCCATGGTAGGAAATAGCAGGGTATCGCCCGATTACGTATTGAGAGACGCTGACGTGGTTAAGGTCATCCGACAGAGCAAGACCGTCAAATTTGATCCGGACCTTCAGATGCTCTGCCAGACCCCGAGGGCAAGGTCGGAGCTGGCAAAGACCTTCAGGCAGCGTCGCATGGACATAACTGTCATAATAGGTCATACAGTGCTGCAGCAGGAAATGCTCCGCTATGGCCTGCCATTTGAGATTATATTGAAGGAGGAAATGAAGGATGTCCTCGAGTATTTCAATATTAATTCTCTTGATGAGCTTTACCTGCAGATTGGTACCGGTAAGATCAGGTTAAGGGAACTTATTTTTGAATTACGCAACGGTTTGTATGCAAACCACCAGATACTGCAGCGCCCGACCGGTGTTTTTAACCGGATCGAACTGACCACTCTTGACCCTGTTGTTGTCAAGACGTCTGCCTGCTGCAGGCCTACCCCCCTTGATAAGGGTATATTCGGTTTGCTCAGTGAACGGGGCCTCTCACTGCATAGAAAGGACTGTAAACGTCTGCAGAAAATAAAATTTCAACGGGAGGACGCCGTTGAAGTGCGCTGGAACCTGAAAAAAACAAGGGTTGTCAAACCTCAGAAAGTCATCGTATTTGCCGCCAACAGACAGCGAATGTTTATGTTGCTGTCCGTTGCTCCCAGCGAAATGAAAATTGATGATATCATCAAGCTTACAGATAGACCCAATACGACTCCGGCGTGGGAAATAAATTTTACAGCACCTGACTTATCCGCCCTGAAAAAAATCTTCAAGCATCTTGACCGTTCTGAACTACCCTACGAATTTGCCCTTGAGCAGTAACTCCTGATATGAAAGAGAAAGTGCCGGGGTTTTTCAGTAAACGAATGCGGAGGGAGGCACAAACCGTTGAGGTCATGATCCATCGATACTGCCGGGACAAACACCACTCTGAAAATACCCTCTGTGAAGATTGTGAAGAACTGCTCGCCTATGCTTTCAAGCGCCTTTCTCAGTGCCCTTATCAGGAAAACAAGACTACCTGTGGTAAGTGCCCGATTCATTGTTACAAACCCGGTATGAGAATAAAGGTCCAGGAGGTGATGCGCTACGTCGGTCCAAGGATGATACTGACCAACCCGGTCATGTCACTCCAGCATGCCATCGACGGATTTCGCAAAAAGCCGCGGGGGACAAAGAATAGACGGAAAAACAAGGAGTGAACACATGATGAAAAGCTTCTGCGACACTTTTCCCTCAACTTGACACTCTCGGTTAAATCCCGTACATTGCACTCCGTTCATTACACCCGATTCTAAACTCAGCTGGATTGCTCAATACACGTTGATATGTTTGGTATAGGTCTCCCAGAAATGATTGTCATCCTGGCAGTGGCGCTTATCGTTGTCGGGCCGGATAAACTTCCGGACATGGCACGTTCCATCGCCAAGTGGATGTTTGAGCTGAAAAAAACAGTAAACCAGGTCAAGGAAAGTCTTGCCGACGAGGATAACCTTATTGGTTCTGTGCAATCAGACTTACGCAAAACAGCAGATGACCTGAAAGGGGAGTTGCTGGATTCCGATGATAACTTTTCCTGGCATGATCCGGGTTCCCCATCCGGAAAAGCGGAAGAGTCGGGAAGCGATATCATTGATGCCGATGATCTCCAGCCTCTTGCAGAGGGTAATGACCCTTATCCAAAGGCTCAGGATAACGGGGAATCTGATGGAGAGGGAAAAGCTCCTTCTTCAGAGGGAGGTGATAAGGGCGGAATCAAGGAAACACCGCCCGATTCCAACCCATGATTGCCGCATTTGAACATTTCAGGCCTCATCACGAAGAACTCCGCAAGAGGCTGGTTCGAAGTTTTCTGGCAATCATATCGGCCACCATTGTTGCCTACCTGCTCATTGATTTTATTGTCGCCTTCACCATGCAGCCGCTGTTCAGTGCGTATCCTGAATTAGAAAAACTTGTCTATACGAAACTGACCGAAGCTTTTATCACCTACCTGAAGCTTTCCCTGCTGGTGGGAATACTTGTCAGCTTTCCCTATATCCTCTATCAGGCATGGATGTTTATCGCTCCCGGACTTTTGGACCATGAGCGACAACTGGTGCGCCTCATAGTATTCTGGGCTACGTTTCTCTTTGCCGGGGGAGCTGTTTTTGCTTTTTTTATTGCCCTTCCTCAGATGTTGACATTTTTTATGAGTTATGCAGGCCCGAACCTGGAACCCCTTCCGAAACTTGGCAAATACCTGACCTTTGTCGCCCGGATGGTGCTGGCTTTCGGCATAGCCTTTGAAATTCCGTTTCTCATGTTCATGACAAGCCGTACTGGGCTGGTCTCCAAACACTACTTCAAAAAAAACCGGATGTATTTTTATATTGCCATCGTGGTTCTCGCCTTTCTCCTGACCGCAGGCGAAATTACCGCTACAGTCCTCCTTGCGCTCCCTCTGTTCGGCTTATATGAGGCAGGTGTTATTTCGGCTAAGGTTTTCGGCAAAGAAAAGGAAGCGGATCAGGAGGAATAGCGGAAAGCTGTTTGGATATGTCTTGTATATCTTCATCTACCGGTTGCATGTCTGCCGAAACCATTTCTCCCCTTCAACAATAAGGCTCGATGCCAGGCCCGCCATAAAGATATACAACCATGAGCGGAGAGAAATGGGCGAGCTCCTGAAAAGATAATTCATGACCGGAAGATAGGTGTACAACAGCTGGACAATAAACATCAGAGCTGCCCCGCCTATCACCCAGAGATTACTGAATAATCCGACCTGGAAAATGGATTTGGTCAAAGACCTGCAGTTGAAAAGATAACAGAGTTCGATGACGACAAATGCGTTGACCGCTACTGTTCTGGCCTTTTCAATAGTGAGCCCGCGATCCAGTTCAATCTTGAACAGCATGAATGTAAAGATGAGCAGGAGGAGTCCGACAAGAATGATGCGGTTGATCAGCACACCGCTTAACAGAGGGGTCCTTGGATCACGCGGCTGCCGTAGCATAATACCGGGTTCTTTTGGTTCAAACGCCAGCATCAGGCCGAGAAAACCGGCCGTGGTCATGTTGATCCACAGTATCTGTACCGGAAGAATCGGGAGTGTTGTGCCGAGAAAGATCGCCGCCATAATAACAAGCCCTTCACCCAGATTGGTGGGAAGGGTCCAGACGATATATTTTGTCAAGTTGTCGAAAACCCCTCGTCCCTCTTCAACAGCCGCTTTAATGGAGCTGAAGTTGTCATCGGTCAGGACCATGTCGGCAGCTTCCCTGGCCACCTCGGTGCCGGATATTCCCATTGCTACACCAATATCAGCCTGTTTCAATGCAGGTGCATCATTCACGCCGTCACCGGTCATGGCAACAATTTGATTCTGTGCCTGCAGTGCCTTGACCAGCCGGTGTTTATGTTCAGGAGAGGTCCGGGCAAAAATGTCTGAATCCCTGACCACTTCAATTAATTCATGGTCTGACATTGTCTCCAGCTCTTTTCCCGTTATAACAACAGGATGATCATCCCTGCTCCTGACTGGATGTGCACCAATACCTAATTTCCCTGCAATAGCGGCAGCTGTCAAGGCATGGTCCCCTGTGATCATTTTTACAGATATCCCTGCATTATGACATTCGCGAACTGCAGCAGCAGCCTCTTGCCTGGGAGGATCCATCATTCCCTGCAGCCCGAAAAAGGTCAGCCCAGAGAGAACTTCGCCTGGAACTAAAGTGCGGAGATTGTCAGAACTGCTTTTGCCCGCAAAGATCAGAACCCGTAACCCCTGTGCTGCCAGTTCTTCTGCCTGCTGCAATATTTTTTCCTTATCAAGCGGGATGATTTCCCCTGCACTTGTGAGCTGCGATGAGCAGCCGTTGAGTACGACTTCAAGGCTGCCTTTGACATATACTGTTTTGCGCTGGTTTTCTATGCTGACATACAGTGTTGCCATAAACTGGTGCAGCGATTCGAAGGGAAGTAAGTCAATAAGTTTGTACCCGTTCTGGATGCCAACGGAGTGGAGCCCGGCCTTGGCAGCTGCCACAAGTAAAGCGCCCTCGGTCGGATCTCCCTCAACATGCCACTCCCCCTTTTTTTGAGCCAGTACGCTGTTGTTGCACAAAATTCCAGCCTTTAAACATTGTTCCATGGCCTTGTGCTTTCCGGGATCAGGAAGCTGGTCATTGAACAGTAACTGCCCGTTGGCGGGATTGTATCCAGTACCGGTCACATCATAATGATTGTCTCCGGCAATGACCTCCTGGACCGTCATCTTGTTTTCAGTCAGGGTGCCTGTTTTGTCTGAGCAGATGACAGTCGTGCTGCCCAGGGTTTCGACCGCAGGTAATTTTCGAATTATAGTCTTGCGCCTGGCCATGCGGGAAACCCCGATAGCCAGGGTAATGGTCACCGCCGCAGGCAGGCCCTCGGGGATGGCCCCGACGGCAAGGGCGACAGCGGCCATGAACATGTCAAAAAGGAGCAGGCCCCTGAGCAGCCCGACCAGAACAGTAACAAAGGCCAAAGAGAGAATCATGTACAGGAGAAGACGGCTGAAACTGGCAATATTTCTGGTCAGGGGTGTTTCCAGTTCCCGGGCTGTTGAAATAAGTTGTGAAATCCTGCCAACCTCAGTCCGGTCGCCAGTTGCCACGACAATTCCCTGGGCCTGTCCATGGGTGACCAGGGTTGAGGCGTATGCCATATTCTGACGGTTGACCAGTTCTGTTTTCCTGTCAAGTTCTGTTGACACCTTGTCAACTGGTACTGACTCTCCGGTCAGGGTTGATTCGTCAACCTGCAACCCCTGCTCTGCAAGAAGTCGGATGTCGGCGGGAATTTTATCTCCCGGCTGCAGATGAACAATGTCGCCGGGAACGATCCCGGTAGAGGAAATACGGGTTTTCACGCCATGGCGAAGAACTGTAGCCTCGCTGATCATTGTTTGAGCAAGGGCGGTTAGCGCATGGATGGCTTTTGTTTCCTGGAAATAGCCGACAATAGCGTTTGCCAGCACGACACCAAAAATAACGGTCGAATCTATCCATTCTCCTAATACGGCAGTGATAAGTCCTGAGACGATGAGAATATAGATAAGAGGCTGATGACTCTGGCGGAGAAAACGAATAAAGCGACTTTCGGTTTTCCGGGTGGTTATTGTATTGTGACCATACTGGTCAAACCTCTGGTCGACTTCCGGATTGGTTAGGCCGACCTCCGTATTGCTCTTAAAAAGGGCGATTATATCTGCTGCAGGATAATAGTGCCAGTCCTGGCCTTGAAGTGAAAGCATGCTTTTCTTAATGTCTGGATTAGCGGGGAGCTCATTTAATTATAAGCTATTCTTATTAAAAAGAAAAACAGGGTCTCTATAAGATCAGAGTGTTCGAAGAATATAATTCCTGGAGAAGGTGTCAGGGGTGTTTATATTGAAGGCGGGTCAGCAGGAAAATATTACCTTTGACCCATGTATCTTTTTCTTTGCGGATATCAGTCGGGGATTCCTTCAGGATTTTCCATCCAGTCTCTTCAGCAGTTTTTTGAACACAGTCAGGGTGGTGCGCATAACGGCCTGATGGTTGGAGAATCCATTCGGGTTGCAGGGTCGCTTCGCAAGAGAAACAAAAAATAGCATCATCGGTACTTTTTGATGCTGCAGCCTTAAAAAGGGGACCGAGATCGCCAATATACGGTAGAACATCAGCAGCTATCAGCAGGTCAAATCGTTCAGTAGCGGTATCAAGAAATTCAACAATATCGTAACATTTGAGCTCATCATAAATTTTCTTTTTTCTGGCCCTTGCGATCATACCCCCAGAGAGGTCGACTCCTGTAAGGTATCTGCAGACTGATCGGAATGCCTCACCTGACAGGCCTGTCCCGCAGCCCAGGTCAAGAGCATGATCATAAAGTGATTTTACAGCGGTTGTGTCGCTGAAAATTTTCCTCATGGTAGTGTAGAGAGAACATTCAAGATTTTCCACGAGGTGCTGGTCATAAGATTCACTGAATCTGTCAAAAAGTTCACAAATGTACTCCTGCGGTGGCACGTTTTCAATTGATCCGCTCAGAACGGAATACATGTATCGGGCAGATTGGCGGTCCGGGTCAAGGTGCACCACTCGTTCATACAGTTCTTTCGCCTGGTCAAAGTTGCCGAGCAGATGGTTGGCATATGCCAGGTTGTTAAGGGCTGATACATAATCCGGGACCAGCTTGACAAGGCTTTCAAAGGTTGTACGGGCATGTTCAATTGCTCCTGTGTCCATATAGCAGCAGCCGAGATTGTAGAGGATTTCCCTGTCGCCCGGTTGAAGGGCCAGGGCTTTAAGGTATGCACGTTCTGCCTCACTGTACATGGCAGCTTTTTTGCAAGCCAGACCGAGATTGTAGAAAATATCAGGATCTTCAGGGTTAATATCCGCAGCCGTGGAGTAGGACGTCACAGCATCACTGAACTGCTCAAGTTCAAAATAAGCCAGGCCGAGGTTGTAGTGAATTCCGGCCACTTCAGGAAAATAAGTGGCTAACTGGGAGTAGAGATGCAGTGCCTGCTCGATGTCACCCTGCTGGTGAGATGACAGAGCTTTTTCATACATTGCCTGGATATCGAGCGGTTCATTTTTTTTATCCATAGTTCAACCTGACTGCGGTACAATTTCCTGCTTGAGCAGGCAGCAGGATATACGATGCCGTGGGGTCCCGTCGGCCAGATATTCGATGTTATCAGGTTGCAAAAGCTTGTTCATGACACATCCTTCAGGAATGGAGAGCGGGAAAAAACGGTCCTCGTTAATTCCTTCATGCTTTGTAAGCTTATGGTCTTTGATATTGTAGGTATGCAAGGGATAGTCCTCACAGAGCGGACACTGGTAAACCCGACCATTTGGAAAGATAAAATAATTTTCCGCCACCAGGCCTGCGCATTCAAAAGTTTCAGCAGGTTCGAGAAACACCTTGGGAAAGGTCACGTGAAGACCGAGGTTGGCTGCTTCCTTTGCAACCTGAGGTACAACCCGAAGCCAGTGGCCAGGGTCTACCTGCCAGCTTATTTGCTTTCTGTCGTCTCCTCTGGCTGTTTTGCCACGCATGCCAATAACCTGGATAAAAAATCTTTTTACGCCCCATTCTGCGAGTAATGGGGGCATCCTGTGCAGGTGGTCGATATTCAGGTTTGATACTGTATAGATGACGCTCGTATTGAAACCTGCTTGTACAGCTTTGCGGAGATTTTCAGCACAGGTCGAAAAAACATGTTCTCCTCGGATAGGGTCATTGACGGACGGATCTGGGCCGTCCAGACTGAAACTCAGGAAATCAAGTTCCCGGGGTGTTGCTCTTTCAAGGAAATCATGAAACAGAAAACCGTTAGAATCGACAGTAACGGTGTACCTCATTGATTTGGCAGACCGGATAATCTCGGCAAGGTCAGGGTGCAGGGTCGGTTCACCACCAAGCAGGATAAGGTTTGATTCACGATCCGGCCGGGCAAAGAGTTTCAGCCAATCGAGGGCAGTTTTTTTTGGCAGGGTCTCACTGCCGTGCTGGGGAAGATTGATGTAACAGTGTCTACAATTAAGATTACAGGCTGTAAGCAGATGGAAGAAAACATTGCGTTCTCCCTGTTTGAAGCCAACGGTGCGGGCATTGGTGGCAATGTCGGCCATGATCACCGCTCCAGCTTCTGTTCCAGGGTATACTTTGCCAGCGGGCTGTCCTGCCAGTAGGTGTAGCTGCGGAAGAATTCCTGGAACAACGCCAGGCTTTCACGGCGAAGGATATGTGGTACATGCTCAACGTGCATCATTGCATACAGTTCATTGAGTTGGTCGAGCGGGACGTTGGTACCTCCTCCCATAACATCTTCGTATGCCCAGACAAACTTTCGGATACCTGAAAGCAGCATGGTGACATAACACATCAAACAGGGCTCCATGGTCGAGTAGACAGTAATTAAGCTGCAATCGGTTTGAGGTTCTGATCCCAATAACTTCCGTAATGCAGAAACTTCGGCATGGTCAATTTCATTAGCATGAACACCACTGCTGTTTGTTCTCCTGGCTCTTACCAGTACCCTGTTATCACAGACAAATACGCAGCCGACCGGGAAATCCCCCTCGCTGAGGGCAGTGTTGGCTTCAGCAAGGGCCTGGCGCATAAAAATTTCGTGGTTTTGAATATTCATAGCATCTGATGTAATGTTTGTGAAGGGATATACCATGGCTGAAAGTGACTGTCAAAACAGTCACAAAGTGGACGGCTTTTCCTAAATTTTTTCGTTGTGCATTGTCCTTTCAAAGGTTCCGGCCGAAGCGAAGAACACTCTTGGAAATGACCGCCCCGGTCTCAGGCTGAACCCAGTCATGCCCCTGGTCGACAAATGGCAGATAAACAAGGGAACTGTCTGCGTTTTTTATACGGGCCTCGGGAAGATACGGGAAAATATTTTTCCGACTTGCTGCACAGGCTGCCAGAACTACCTTGATGGCCTGTCGAGCTTCGGATCTGGGAAGGTTAACCGGGTAGAGGTTGGGAACGATATGGCCTTCCACGAGGTTCACTCGCCACTGACTGATTGTGACGCCCCGGGAAACTTGCAGAAAGATTTTTGGACGCATTTTAAAGGCCGGAATCCAGAAGCTCATTACTCTATCCTGCCACTGGGGTTTTGGAATGATCGGCTGATTGGTCCGCTTGATAAAATCAGTAAAGCTGAATATTTCCAGGGCCGGAACATGTGCCTTGACCTTCCAGAAGGGAAGATAAAGGCCGGTATAGCGGTCGCCTGGCTGGATGTACCATTCCATTTGCTGCAGCCCATGGGCACTTGTTTCCCAGGCAGTATCACAGTTGCTGCATGTAGGCACCAGACAGTCGCCCTCTCCCTCCAGATTCCAACCACAGCGCGGGCAAAGAGTGGAGAGAAAACGAACCTGCCATCGTGGATTAAAGGGGGTCCCTTTTAATGGATAAGAGGTGATCTCTTCCAGCTCAACAAGGGGAGTGTCGGTGACACTGTCAATCAGGTGGGTTTCGTCTTGGTTGAGAGGAAGGTAGATAAAACTTATGCTGTCGCCGATGTAGGCCCGGTGAAAAAGAGTTCCCCCTTTTGGTTGAGCAAGCCGGCTGAGTTTCACAGCTTTTTCAAGGATAACCTTGGCCTTGACTGACAGACGCAGAAACCTGCCTGGGGTATTCAATGTCAGTCGCTTTATTTTCATGGCCTGTGGGCGCATCCCAAGGGTCGGTGGTAAGCCGGGTATTACAAAACCGAGTTGGGTCGTATCAAGGATTTTGTAGGAGATTGTATCTTCCAGAACATGAAATATATTACTTTTTAACCTGATGTATGGCGCATAGATCAGTTGTGACCGGTCAGTATCATCCAGCTTGTCCGGGAGGATGTAACGAAATGCACCTTTCGACTGCAGAAAATTTTTGATCCCGCAGAAAGGGCAGGTCAGCAAGCGGTCGTCTTCGGAAAGTGTAACAGGTGCCCCGCACTGGGGACAGCTCTGTTCAACCTGGATGTCCATTTATCTCCTACACTATCCAAGCTTGCTGCCGCACTGGTTACAGAAGGTCGCCCCCGGAAGATTCTCTGCTTTGCACTCAGGGCACGTGGGCACCTGCGGTTTCTCGGAGGCTGAATGACCGCAGCGTGAACAGAATTTTGCGCCGGGAGTCAGGTTCTTGCCACAGTTGGCGCACTGGGAAAGAATAACCTGCTGATGACCGCAGAAAGGACAGAAGCGTGCTTCAGCCGGAATGGCTTTCCGGCATTCCTGGCACTGAATTGCAGGGGGCTGTGATTCCTTGGGTTCCTGTTTAGCAGCGCCAGGTTGAAGGTTACCGAACATGGCCGGCATCATCATGCCCATTCCCATACCCAGTCCAGCACCTGCCTCGCCGCCGGATTCGGATGCTTTTTCCATGGCCATGGCCGCTTTCATGCGGACAAAATTGTCCATGTCCTGGATAACGCTTAAGCGGCCTCGGTCGTCAATGGCACTCTGGACATCAGGGGGCGGGGTAATAGATGTAATGTAAAGCTCATCAAGGGACAGGCCGAACCTGGCAAAATCATTCACAAGCTTCTTTTTTACACCGGCGGCCAGGTCATCAAAACGACCCGGCAGGTTAAAGATGGTATCAAGTTCTTCTCCAAGGTGGTCGTTGAGTCTTGATATTATTACTCTTTTTAAATATTCCTCAACTTCCTTGGTGGTAAATTTCCCCATGGTCCCGGCCATGGTGTTGATGAAGAGTACGGGCTGAACGATACGAATGTTGAAAACACCGTGGGCCCGCAGGCGGATAAGTCCAAGCTCCTCATCACGGAAGGCAACCGGATCTCTGGTCCCCCATTTAAGGTTGGTAAATACCTTGAGATTGACAAAATAGACCTCGGCCCGTAAAGGGCTTTTCATGGCCCATGGTGTTGCCAGTATTTTTGTCAGGATCGGGATGTTTCCTGTTTTTAATGTGTGCCGTCCCGGACCGAAAGCATCACAGGCCCTACCCTTGTAGAATAGGACACCTGCCTGGCTTTCCCGCACCGTCATCTGCGCGCCGAATTTGATCTCGCCTGAACCGTGTTCCGGTAAACGGTGCAGCAGTTCCTGGCCGGTTTCGTCAAACCATTCAAGGACTTCCAGAAAAACAATATTATCAACGCCCATAATTCCTCACCTTATGTTTATAAAATGAACAGTTGCTGTGTATACTTTCATAATTATAGTACTGTAAGTGGTACATCACCAAGAGGAAATTGGAAAATAAAGGAATAAGCGACATGACCGATTTCAAGAAAGAGTGGACAGTTGAGAGTGCCATGGAAATTATTCAGCATCCAACAGTTGACAGCAAGATATGGGCCGAAGCGGTGGAGTGGTTGCTGTTGTATGGGCCGCCTGAAGTTCAGGAGATGCTCAAAGAGGCATCCGGCTATGCCACCAGCAAAGAGTTTCCGGAACTGAAGCCACAGGGGTTTAACGAAGATGGTGAACCTATCTATTCTGTTGCAGAGATTGCCAGCGCACTGAACATTTCCGAGGAAGAAGCAGCTGAGATGATTGCAAGGAAGGAGACGAAACACGGTATGCTTCACCGACTGGGTGAGCAGGAAGGTAAAAAAGTACAATGACTGTAACGTTTATTCCTCCGACCAAAGTGCAATAATTCAATGAAGGTTATTCAGATAAAGCAGGAGCCCATAGAACTGTATCAACTCCTCAAACTGGAAAATATGGTTGAAAGCGGGGGAGCGGCAAAATATGCCATAGTTCAAAAGTTGGTCCGCGTAAACGGTGAAGTTGAAACACGAAAGAGGAAAAAGATCGTTTCCGGGGATATTATAGAATTTGCTGAAGAAAAATTTCAGGTCACTACCTGATGAATCATATGTGAGAGAAGGTGTCTGTAAAAATCGGCATAATCAGTGATATTCATGCAACCCCGGAACCCCTGGCAGAGGCGTTTTCAATATTCCGGGAAGAAGGAGTTGAAAGAATTCTCTGTGCTGGAGATATTGCCGGGTATGGAACGGAGCTGGAACAAACAGTCCGACTGCTCATGGAAAGTGACTGTGCAACGATTCTGGGGAACCATGATGTCTGGTTTCTTGATAGCCCGGCTGCCAAGTCCAAAAAGCGGGTTGATCAATTTTTGTATCAATTACCTGCTGTATGGGAGTCAACCATTGAAGGAAAGCATGTATATGCTGTGCATGGGAGTCCTCCACAATCATTGACCCGAGGGATTACGTTGCTGGATCAGAATGAAAATATTATGGTAAACGAGAAAGAATGGTGGGCCGATCAATTAAAAGGATATAATTTCGATGTACTGGTAGTGGGCCACACGCATCAGGTATTTGTTGAAAAGCTGGGTAATAAGCTGGTCATTAATCCGGGCAGCACAGTATTCAATCACTCCTGTGCAGTTTTGAGCCTCCCGGACATGGTGGTCAGTATATTTTCCCTTTCAGGAAAAGCCCCCCTCAAAGTATGGAACTGGGGGATGATGACCCGAGCTTGAACATATTCAAAAAAGATAATAAAAGAGATTTGTCTTGATAAAAAAAGACAGGATTCGTCCAAATCAATATTTAGAGTAAGGAGGTAATTTTGATGAAATTTTTATTCATTGCTGTGGTGATTTTGCTGCCGGTAACTGTAGTTGCGCAGAATTTTCAGAACATGAGTGAACAGGACATGGAAAAAATGATGATGCAGGCGCAGAAGGCGCAGGCCTGCATGGAGAAGATTGATCAGGCTGAACTGAAAGCATTTGAACAACGCGCCAATGAATTTGATGCTGAAATAAAAGCCCTTTGTAGTGAAGGAAAGCGGGACAAAGCGCAGAAGAAAGCCATGGCATTCGGCAAAGAAGTTGCGAAAAATTCTGCAATACAGGATATGAAAAAGTGCGGGGAACTGATGCAGGGAGTAATGCCCCAGATGCCGTTAATGGATGAAGACATTGATTATTCCACTCAGCATGTATGCGACAATTAAGCCGAAAAACAAAAAAAACTCAGGGGATCGGTTTATTCCGGTCCCTTTTTTTATGCTTGAATCATTTTCAGCGTTACCAGGCTGACGATTGCATAACGTGCCAGCTTGCCGCTGAAGACAAGGATGAGAAATTTTTCAAAGCGGACCTGTAACAGTCCTCCCGCAAGGCAAAGCGGATCCCCTATAACCGGCAGCCAGGAAAAAAGAAGGGACCACGAACCATACCTGGTATATAATCGCTCCGCATTTTGCTGTTCTTCATCACTGATTCTGAGAATTCTGCTGACAACAAAAGGGGCGCCCAATATCCCTATCCAGTAGGTGGTACAGGCACCCAGAGTATTCCCTGCCGTGGCCAAAGAAACCGACAGAACTGGATCATAACCATTTAAAAGCAGGGCCAGGAGAAGCCATTCAGATCCAAGTGGGATAATCGTCGATGCCAGGAAGCTTACAATGAATAATGACAGGTACCCATGGCTGATGAAAAACTCTTCCATAGTGAGGTGTAAATAAGCCTGTAGCTTTTCGCTTGTTGGCAATCAGCCTGTTGTCTGGTCTAATTCGTCAATGATTGAAGAGGTGCCGGGATACGACCGCCTCTCTTGACAAATGTTCCGGACGAAACTTTGCTTACAGCCATAATTGGCGCCTCTCCAAGAAGGCCGCCGAACTGCACAAAATCACCAACATCTTTCCCCGGGGCTGGAATTATTCGTACAGCAGTGGTCTTATTGTTGGCACAGCCGATAGCCATTTCGTCAGCTATGATTGCCGCAAGCGTTTCAGCACTGGTTGAACCAGGGATGGCTATCATATCAAGGCCCACGGAACACACACTGGTCATGGCTTCAAGTTTTTCAATGGTTATTGCTCCGGCCTTTGCCGCTTTGATCATGGACGCGTCTTCGCTCACCGGGATGAAAGCACCGGAAAGGCCTCCTACCGAGGAGGAAGCAAAAAGCCCTCCCTTTTTCACGGCATCATTGAGCATCATCAGTGCTGCAGTTGATCCGGGTGCACCGGGCATGGCAAGCCCCATTGTTTCCAGTATCTGTCCCACCGAGTCACCCTCGGCAGGGGTGGGAGCAAGCGAAAGGTCGAGGTTGCCGAAAGAGACGCCTAGTTGTCTGGCCATCTCTTTACCTATTAATTCACCGGCCCGGGTGATCTTAAAGGCACTCTTCTTAATTGCTTCGGCGACCTGGCCAAGGTCGGCATCGGGTCCAAGGTTCTGCAGGGCGCGGCGGACAGCACCGGGACCGCTTACACCAACAAGTATGGAACTTTCACTTTCACCCGCACCGTAGAAAGCGCCCGCCATAAATGGATTGTCCTCCACAGGGTTGGCAAAGAGGACAAGTTTGGCACAACCGATGCCATCCTGATCAGCAGTGCGCCCAGCAGTCTCTTTCATTACCCGGCTCATGGTGAAGCAGCCATCCATGTTGATCCCAGCCCTGGTGGATGCCAGTACAACCGATGCGCAAAAACGCTGCGTGGTTGCCAGGACTTCAGGCATGGCTGTGATCAGTGCCCTGTCGATTGCGGTCTCGCCCTTCTGGATCATGGCTGTGTAGCCGCCGATGAAGTCGACACCAAGGTCTGCTGCCGCTTTGTCCACACTGTCCGCCACTTCAACAAAGGCTCCGGGGTCGGCCACTGGCAGTACCATGGACAGAGGGGTGAGGCTGATTCTTTTATTAATGATGGGGAGGCCGTACTCGTTGGCGACAAAGTCGGTCTTCTCGCTGAGCTTTTCCCCCTTTGCGAGAATTTTTTCATACACCTTACGGGAGCAAACTGCGGGTTTCGGGTCGGAGCAGTCCAGCAGGGAAATACCGAGTGTTACTGTCCTGATGTCCAGCTTGTCTTCTGCTATCATCCCAACGGTTTCAAGTATTTCTTCACTCGAAAATTTCATAACTGGACCCTAAACCCTGTGCATGTATTGAAAAACATCCGAATCCTGAACAGTGACCTTGAGAGACATGTTTTCGACTGGCTTGTTGAGCCTGTCGGTAATCTCGGGTAAAGAGAGGTTGGAGTGTATTCTGTCTGCCAGAAGTGTCATGGCAAAGATCTCGCCACCGAGAATTTTCTGGTTTATATCGATAATGTTGATGTTATTTTCAGCGAGCGTGGTGGCAATTTTTGCTACAATTCCAACTTCATCCTTGCCGATCACGGTCACAATGATGTGCTTTTTTTTATTCTCCATCAGCAATCCTTTTCACGTAATTTTGCGGCTGGCAATCTCCTGGTCTCAGTTCCTACATGAGGTTGACTTCATTACTATCACCTCTTTATGATGTTCGCACGCAATATTGAAGAGTGATAATTTTGTTCGACAGGGAAGAGGTAAAGTCGAGGTGAACAATGGTTATTAATGGGAGCTGCGCTGTTGTCCTTAATACAGTACAACAGTGAATATGTTGAAACACTTATGATATTTTAATCTTTGCCAGATTATCTGACACGCCATACAGCGGTATCCTGGTATATTTTATGAACTCTTAGTTGTTTACAACCTTTTTTATCCGATCATACGACCTTTCCTTGTGGCAACCGACAAAACACGTTGCTCCGGTTTTGGTCATTTTTACATCAATTGGAATATTCCAGGCCCCGAAGGCAGGGGATTCGCTGTGAATGATTTTGGGCTGCTCGGCACCATGGACTCCGTGACAGTTGTTGCATACCCTGCCTTTAGGACGGTTGACATGGACATAATGGAGGCTCCGGTCACCGTTGCGAAAGTTGGTGGCATCGGTTGTCAGCCTGTTGGTAAAGGCATCACTTTCGTGGCACTTAAAGCAGAGAGCAAATTTCTTGCTCGTAAATTTTGTATAAACATTTCTAGGGTAAAATATTCTCAGCATTGGAGAAAAATTGCTGGCATGCGGCACGTGACAGTTCAAACATTCCCCCTTGGCTACTGGTTCATGTTTGTAATTGGAATCATTGATGATTTGCTCGATCTGGTCGTGACACATCAGGCAGAGGTCGCCCAATGGTTCGTGAAGGAATTTTTGCCGGCTTCCCTGGTGCGGATTGTGGCAGTTTGTACAGTCTTCCAGTATCGGTGGATGGATATGTTTCTTCCCTTCTCCCGGGTTGTCATGACACTGCAAACAAAGAGCTGGTCCCTGCTCTGTCAGCTCAAATGCGCCTTTATCTCCAGGATGGGTTTTCCCGGTTTCTGCATGACACGCATCACATTCACTATTGGCCACTGGTTCATGAACAAACTTGGCCTTTCCCATGTCAGCATGACAGTCCGCAGTGACACAGCTGTCGGAAGCGAAACAACTGTCGGATACCAGCGAAAGCAGTGTAATAATCATTATAATCAGAAAAACTCGAACAGGTAAGATTGAACAATTATCTTTTACAGGAACATTGAAAGGGGCAGCAGGTTCAAGGTTCTTCATGATTCGATCCTCAAGCTGACTTTGCATGGTTATATCAAATACTGAAAAGGCAATTCACGGAATCATACACAGGTGTTACTCCTATTGCTAATGAAAATGCAATATTTATTCAAAAAATGTATTCGTAAATCCCGTAATGTTTATGTACGGCTTCAGGCTGGATAATTTAACGATGGGTACATGTTGCAGGTCGTATATTGCCTTCAGAAACTTGCATTGATAAACGAACAAATCGTTTATTTTAAAAAGTTGAATAAAAAATAATCAGAAAAGATTTTCCATAAACAGCTCAAGTATGGTATGTAGCTGATTCGAAAAAAAAGCTGTGCTTACTATGTTGGGTCAGAACAGCAACAACTTCTTAATATTATTTAGATTAGCATCAGGAGAAATGTAGATGGGAATTCAGAAAAAATTTTTAAAATCAAGGCCAGTATGTAAAGTTACATTCATAATGCCTAAAGAAGCGGTTGAAACGGCAGAGGAAGTTCATGTTGTTGGTGATTTTAATAATTGGGAAAAAAAGTCATCACCGCTAAAAAAATTAAAAACCGGTACTTTTAAAATCACACTTGATCTCCCCTGCGGAAAGGAATACCAGTATCGATATTTAGTGGATAATAATATCTGGGAAAATGATTGGGAAGCCGACAAGTATGTCCCATCTCCCTGCTATGACGCAGAAAATTCTGTGGTCATTGTATAATTTGATGATGAGAAAAGATTTGTAACGGGTAGTTGATTTGCCATGGCACGCAAACGCACCATGGCAAATCAACTCAGGTATTACCTTCACCAGCGCCAACCTTTTTAATTTTATCAGTGTTATCAAGTAACATTTCTCTGCGAAGTTCTTGTTTTTTCCGGAAAGTTTTTAAATATAAAATCAGTTGCCTGATCTGTTGTTTTGACAGCGTAAGCTCATAGGAAGGCATGGCAGGTGAGAGAATATTTTTTACTCCACCCTGTATAATGACCGCAAAGAGCTGTTCATCATTTCGTTCTGGAACAACTTCGTTTAAATCAGCAGGGCGCTTCGGCAGCGAGAACGCGTTCTGGCCGTCTCCCCCTCCATTCTCCCCGTGGCAGAACAGACAGTAACGCTGGTAGAGATACTGGCCCTGTGAAATGGTGAAATCAGGGAGCCCGGCAAGAGCCAGAGGCGGCTTGTCCGATGCCTTGCTCGTTACGGCAAAGATTATCAGTAGAACGAAGGTAATGAGATATTTCAATATCTTCATTTTTTTCCTCCTCGAAGACTCGAAAGAAAAGAAACGAGGGCTGCCCTGTCATTTTGCGGGATTGCCTGGACCGGTTCCCTGGCATTCGTTTCATAGCGGTGGACGTTTTCCAAACGCGCATTCATCCAGTTCGGCTGCAGTCTCCTACCGACAAGATCAAGTGCCGGGCCGAAATACCCCCCTCCGGTCCCTATGGCGTGGCAGTTTTGACAGTTATATTTTTCATAATAGAGTGTTTTGCCTGTCCCGGAATCAGTGCTGTCAGCCGGAGAAGGATAGTCATCAATATTTCTGTCTCTCAGGGCAAGGGTAATATAATCAGCCAGCAGGGTCGCTTCCTGTTTGTCAAGGTTCAGGCGTAACATACGTTCAACAAGCGTGGGCTTGATAGCGTAGGGTTTCTGGAGATACTCTATGAGCCAGTCCCTCTTAACTTTGCTGCCTTCGGCTGAGAGGTCCGGGGCAAGCGTGCCGCCTTTGCCTTGAATAGTATGGCAGCTCATGCACCTGTAACGGTCTATCAACCGACCGACCTCACCGCCGATTCCACTATCTGATGGTTTTGTTTTTTGATTGTAATCGGGCGGGATTGAAGATGACTGGGCCAGGGCAAAAGTGGTCAGCCGGCCGACTTCCTCCGGCTCTAAATCAAAGAACGGCATCTTCAGGTTATCTCCGAAAATGCGCGGTGCCTGCAACTTGGCTGCGATGTAGTCAGGCAGGGTATGCGGCACATGTGCAGAGCCGAAGCTTATCTTTTCGGCCTTTTTATCGGCTAAGTCAGCCAGTGAAGGGGCAAACTCTCCTGTGTCTGGCACGCCGTCCAATGGGTGGCAGTTAAAACATCCCTTGATGACAAAGAGTTTGGCTCCGTATTCTCTCTGCTGTAATGTAAATTCTGTCTCGCTTTCCTCTTCAATTGCCTCATCCTCATCCATGTACTCACTTTCAAGCCTGAGGTATTCGGCAATACCAACGCGTTCAGCCCGGGTTAAACGGAACGTCGGCATGATCGTCCGGCTGTCGTATTGAGATGGAGAACTGAGCCAGGCTGCTATCCATCTGCCGGATGTTTTTTTGCCGATGTTTTCCAGCTCAGGACCCAGGGAGCCGCCACGGCCATGCAGAGAATGACAGGTGAGGCAGCGCAGACGGCCGAACTGGACCTTGCCTTGTTCAATCAGTTCATCATAGGCATCGTCGTCCAGTTCATTCAGAAATTGTTCGTCAGCTTCATCCTCGATAAAAAACTGTTCCTCATCCTCCCATGTATTCGATACGAGATACCCTGTCAGGGCCTGTATTTCCTCATCGGTGAGCAGAAAATTACCCATTCGTGAATGGGGCAGATATTTTTTTGGTTCCTTGAGCCACTGGGCAAGCCATACGGCATCAACCTTTGTCGGCAGACCGTTTACAGCAGGTCCCGAGTATTTTCTGCGCTCCTTGCCGGCAAGTTGATGGCAGGCGTTACAGTTATATTTATCTGCAAGTTTCTGCCCGGCAACAAAGGTCGGTGCTTTATCTTTAATTGCATTGGGGTCATGACATTTTCCGCAGCTTGCTTCGATGACCCGCGGCGGCAGAAGATGATCGTGGGCATCCGGTAGGCGGGTGGCGTACCCTTCACCTGCGTGACAGACAGTACAGCCGAATTTCTGGAAGGTATGTTGCCCTAAGGCCGGGTGAGATGTCAGCGGCTGATTAACAGGCGCATCCGGATTATCGATGCCGATATGGCAGGAACGGCAGCGGTCTGCCTGATTGAAATCCGGCAGCCAGTCCTGACGGACACCGATAGAAAAGCTGTCGGCAGCCTCTTTTTGAATGTCGGTGGCAGCGGTTTTCTGCAGGATTAATTTGTATTCTTCCTGATACGGCCGCCACTGGGTTTTATATTCCATGACGATCAGGACGATGACGAGTGCCGCAAGGAATAGGCTTGCAGCAGCAAATAAACACCGGAGCTTGTTCATGAGGGCACCATCAAAAGCTCAGTAGCGTAAACAGGGAAATTTTAATGGTGACGACAAGTCCGCTGAGAATCATTGTGTGCGATAAAAAACAGCGCAGCATTCCGGCCTTTCTGATATTTTCTCTGAACCTTTTAATCCTGAGAAGAACAAACAGGATATATCCGGTAATAATGGCAGGGACAAGCCAGGGAAAAGATATGACAGCAGCATCTGCACCCATGGGAGTGCCGTTCGGCCACTGCAGGCGCCAATTAGGACCACGCAGGAACAAACCGGTTATGGTCAGCATAATCCAGAGTACCAGACCGCCGGTGAATACGGCCATTATGTTTTTTTCCAGGCAGTAGTTTACCTTGCCCGATTTTTCAGTACCCCTGATATCGATATACGGAATGGCGGACAACCCCAGGAGTATACAGGTGGGGATAAGAACTCCGGCAACCCAGGGCGAAAAATAGACAAGCAGTTCCTGCAGACCGAGAAAATACCAGGGAGCCTTGGAAGGATTGGTTGAGGTTGAGGGGTCGGCAATGCTCTCAAGCGGAGCATCAATGTACATTGATGCCAGAACAAGCACTATGGTCGCAATAATTGCAGACAGCGTCTCCCAGAGTACCATTTCCGGCCATACTTTTACTTTTTCGTTTTTCTGAGCCATTACTTTGTTTAAAAAATCACACGCCTCTCCTGATTCAATATTCACTCTATACAAGGAGAGAGGAAATAATGGTAATGAAGAAACCAGGGACATAATTCCCCTCTCCACAAGGAGGGGAAGGGAGAGGGGAAAAATGTCCCTGAAAAAGTGTGTAAGTCATTAAGGT
>CAMYLK010000025.1 GCA_947259225.1 uncultured Desulfobulbaceae bacterium
GTGGTTCGGATTCTTTGTGTTTCTGTTCATCTTGGCTAAAGTTTTTGGCTCCTGGTTATCAAGTTAACTTTTAAAATAATATTACTTAAACTTAGCAAGTAATCAAGAGGGAAATAGCAGGGCAGGGCGGAGAAATAAGATAACAGTTTGTTTTTTAAAGGGTTAAAAGAGAGAGCGACTTGTTAACTTTTGCAATTTAGTTAGCAAGTTTTATTTAACTAAGAAGCGGTAGCTGTTGAAAATGACAAGAATGGTCATAATTGTAACTATTTTTCTTGCGGGCACTCTTTATGGTTATTATTATAACTATAAAGAGTAATCCAAAATGGAGTCATACCCATGCAAACAATCGAAACATTTGTTCCTATCACTCAAGCGAAAGCAAAGCTTTTGGACATGGTGAGGCAGTTGCACGATACAAACGATACCATTGCAATTACAAAAAATGGGGTCCCGGAAGCCGTTTTATTGTCCATGAAAAAATTTGAAGGCTTTTTAGAGACAATAGATATTTTGGCTGATGCTGCAATGATGAAACAGCTTAAGGGGTCGGCAAAGGATGTAAAAACAGGTAAACTGATCGATCTTGATGAGGCATTTTAATGCGCTATAAAATCAGGATCACTGTTTCGGCAAATAATGCTGCAAAGAAACTCAATCCTGAAATAAAAAAAGCTGCCAAAGCGGCTTTGAAGGAGTTAGCGGAAAATCCGTTCCTGGGCAAAGAGCTTCAAGCTGAATTAAGTAGCTTCAGATCTTACCGTTTCATGCGCTATCGAATCGTTTACAGAGTTGATGTTGAGAGTAAACTTGTCATCGTTTGGGCAATCGGTCACAGACGGGATATCTATGAGAACATAGGAGATCGTCTTTTAGATTTTTCAGTTAAACCAGAATAGGCCCAGAGACTATATCCATGGTGGGGAACAGCGGGCATAAAAAAACCCGGTGACAGGAAGGGGAGTCACCGGGTTTATCTTTTCACTCGGAAGTAAAGGAGGAGAAACTTCCTTGAGGGAGAAGGAATTACTTCAACTACATGCCGAGAAGCGCTCCGAACCATGATTGAGCAAGGGTTATCGGACCACTGGCGACCACGAGACCACCGACCAGGCTAGCAAAGGACCACAATCCAACAATGGCAACGGCACCGACCATGGTCGCTACTGCTCCTCTGGAGATCTCTGCCTGAACAGCAACGTTTGTTCTTTCACTTGTGCGGGTTCTGGTCATGGTATTGGTATTTGCGGTCATGGCTTTTCCTCCTGGCTTGTTATGCGATTTCTTGTGTTCGTCTTTACCTTTTCTATAGCCACTTCCGTGCCAAAAATAAAATTTCAATAAAATCAATATATAATAAGAAGCGTGCGGTAAAATCCATGTCAGAGTGACATACTATCTTGCCAAAATGGCATAATATTCCAGCTCTGTTCTTATTGTCTCTATTACGGCCTGCAACAGGCTGCTCCCTCACTTATAAACGAATATAAAAACGACTTTTTTTTTCTTCATTTTGTCTCCATGTATAGGTGTGACTTTTTTATCTGTATAAACGTAATAATAAGTCGATAAATATGTTTTCTTCTTTAAATCTAACGCGTTATTTTATTATTTTTTCCGCAATGGCGCCCATCTGGATTGACCTTTAAAGCAAAGATGGACAGTTGAGGTTGCTTGCAGGGGATATATGATTGACCGCTGTGTTTAAGCGGTCAATCCCCAAGAAACTCGACAGGTGTTACGTACAGTAGACATCTCAATTTTGAGTAGACGTACATATTGATGTGACTGGCGGGTCGAAGCTCTATTGTTAATGGCCCGTTATGTGGGTAGATATGCACTTTCCGATATCCGAATCGTAGGAGCAATTCTAGTTATAATAAGAGCCCTGTTTCGGCATCGAAAATTGGCCCGGAAAGCCGAATGAAAGGCTGTCAATTCAGTGGTTGACAGCCTTTCATTATTTCAAGCAAGAGTCAAGCAAAAACGCAACGCCTTTCCAACTTTAATTCCGTATTATTGATTACATACACATTATCTTCACCTGCTTCCCTGACGCTTTGGCGCCGAGAGTTTCTTCAATAATTTGAGGGTTATTCCCACACTGCTTTTGAAGGGTATAGGTTTTTGCCTATCAAAAGGATAGATACCAATGATTGTCTGGTCCACTCCATAAGGCAGGTGAAGTTTTCATTGCTGTAGCAGAAATGGCCTTCTCGATGTTGTGTAAGTAAGATTTCTGCACAATACCTCCGTAACAGTAATCGCCTCTTTCGGTCCGCCTCTCATCTCTTGCTCCTCTGAAAGTTACCGGCTAAGGTAAGCAAACCGACGGATCAATAACCGTGGCACCCGAAGGTACCGTGACATCAGTGGGGGGCACCGCTCCAGTAGTAAGATAGATGCCATCCACACGATAAAGCCCCTCGCGGACCCAGATATTGAATGTATGATACCCTGCGGTGCCAACGACAATGGTGTTGCCGGAGCCTCCATCCACTTCTACGAAATTGGTCCATTCCCAGGTATCCTGTGAGGTTGAGCCGAGCGCAGCGGTCCAAGCCCCATCCAGGCCGACGAACACAGAATTCCAGGTAGCGCCATAATCGTCGTAGCTACGTAGCCAGATGTTATAGGTTCCTGCGGTTGGGAAATCCAATTCATACTCTTTCCCTTGTTGAGTCGGTGGTGTAACAAGGTTGGTATTAGAGCCGATCAAAAAACCTGGGCCATTGAAGCCGACCGGGTTCGTTCCCACCGTAAAATAATAGCTACCTTGTACGATTGAGCTGGTAAAATTTTCCGCCTCAAAGTAGGTGCCGGCGGGGTTAACGACAGGTCTACTGCCGCAGCCCTGGAGTGTGATAAAGTTATTAGCAGTGGGGCTGCCGGTTGCGTCCAAAACGCCGTCAGCGGCATAGAAACGATAGTCACGCATGCCGCCAGTTCTATATATAACAGGTCGGGTCAGTGTATAGAACTTGCCATCGGTGTAGACGGTGTCATCACCGTCCACTCCTGTCATGGCATACTTCTCTCCGGCCTCATAGCTGCTGCTGCCGTCCTCGTCTATCCATACCTCAATAACTGAAGGTGGATTATTATCGGCATCGGTATATTTTACCCGGAAGGTAAAATCGCTGCCCGAGAGCGCACTTTCGGGGTCCACACCGTCGCTTTCGTAGTTGCTCTCGCCTGTCCAGTCCAGTGTCGGTGCAGTGTTTGTTACCTCGAACGTGTTGTCCGATGTGGGGGGACCGGTTGCGGCAGACGCGCCGTCAGAGGCATTGAAACGGTATTTGAGCGCTCCATCCCCGGCAAGGGCCAGTGAAACGCTAAAGGTATACAGTTTACCGTCAGTGTAATCGGTGTCCCCTGCATCCACTTCGGTCATGGCAAAGGGCTCACTCACATCATAGAAGTCGTCGTCATTTACGTCTATCAACACCTTGATTGGCCAAGGCGGGTCATTATCAGCATCAGTATATTTCACCCGGAAGGTGAAACTGTTAAGATGCGCACCACTGTCAGGGTCTAACCCGTCGCTTTCGTAGTTTGGCTCACCGGTCCAGGCCAGGGTCGGCGCAGCAGGGCCCGGAATCCTCGCATTGGTGCTGAATGCTGAGGTCTGATACGTTGGAATCGTCGTATAATGGTTGGTTCGAGTAGCCGTAATCCAGTCGCCGGGATTCAGTCCAGCACCGGAAATATCCACATCCACTGGGTTTCCAGTTGCCACCACGGCAGAACCAATGAAAGTCTTGCCCTCACCATACTCGGTACCGTCGAAGTCAGAGAGGTAAACTTCAACGATATCACCAGCCTGTGAGCCGCTACCACTTGAAACACCGCTAACGGTGACCGTCGATGTGCTCGCCGCAGAAATGGTCGGCCGCGATATAAAATTGTTGCCACCATCCAGGAAAATGGCATCGTCGCCTGTATCATTGCCATTATCGTAGAAAGAATTCTGTCTGATATCAACATACCTGGCATTGCTGTTGTAGAGTTCCACGCCGGCGGCACTCATATTGGTAATCACGTTACCGGCCTCGCCTGTATCGCTGCCGCCAATGGTCACGCCATAAACGTATCTTACCATTATACCCCTGCCGCAGCTTTCAGCTCCGGAATCAGCACAGAACATTTCATCCTTTTCAGGATTGGTACCAATGAAGTTACCGAAGATCTTTGTGGTGTAATTTTCCGCCTCATAGATATAGATTCCGCCGGCCCAGTTGACGTGGGTAGAGCTTGACGGCTTGATGACATTACTGTTTCTCAGGTTATCATCTGTTGTAGCGACACTGGGACCACCGATGACATTGCCGCCGCCGGAAGTATTTAAGTACACCCCCGCGTAAGTAGGACTGACGGCGTCTATCCAACTGCCGCCGGAATAGTAGACCCCGATCTGGTTGCCTCTGATTGTTGTGTTGGCAGAGGACCCGACCAGATTAATGCCATAGGTCGAGCCGCTGATAATGTTGCTGGAAATAGAGGCATCAGTCGCAGCATTCCCAACATGGATCGCTGAAGCCCCGGTCGTGGGACAGGGAGTGCCGTCGGGGAACAACCCGAAGACATTATCGTTGACATAAGCGTCACTGCTATCCGAGAGATTGAGCCCGGTACTGGACGCGCAGCCGAAGTAATTCTGGTTGTAGCTATTGGCATATTGTCCCGAGAGGGATGCTCCCTGACCATTAGGGATAGATGTGTACCCATCCGTGTCCGATGAGAAGCCGAATTGGTTATACTCCAGCGACGTGTCGTAGCCGGAACTCGCAACACCAAAGGTAAAGCCGGTGATCTGAAGGCTCTCGATATATACACCGCCACCAGAGATGTTGAAACCAGTGGTGCTGGTTCCCCCTTTGTTTATTCTGATCTCCGGGCCATTCGGGTTGGTGTCACCCTGGAGATTGGTTTGGGATCCGCCATCAATGATTATATCGTCCTTGGTTATCGGCGGTAGATCAGACAAGATGCCTATCACGGCCACACCTTTAACGAAACTGGGATCAGTATCCGGAATATTAAACCAGATGGGACTGTTCCCGCCTGCCGCTTCTAGGTCTGTTATTACCTGCCTGAGGCTTCCCACACCCGCATCACTGGTGTTGGTGACAATGTATGGCGGGCTGATGTTGAAATCATTATCCGAAGCATCATAGGCCTCATTACCGGCCTTGTCCCGGGCGGCCAGGCTTATTCTTGCATTGTGAGTGGTGTTGGCCGTCACAGTCCAGTCATAGGAGCCGTCATTGGCTTCATCGTTGGCAATGGGGCCGGGCCATGCACCGCCGGAATTCCAGGAATACTTGAGGAATATCGGGTTGGTCTTCAGGTTGGTGTCGCTGATATCAGTGCTGGTCCAGGTGATGGTCTGGGTGCTGCCCCTGGTCCAGAATTCGGCCAGCACCGGATCTGCATTGCCATTAGGAGCTGTGAGGGTGGTGGCCAGGATAGCAGGGTCGGTAGTGTCCAGAGTGATTGTGTCGTTCTGATTTCCTGAGGCACCTAGTATGTTTCTTACCTTGCAGTAAACGGTATAGCTGCCATCACCACCGGAGATGGGGTACGTAAAAGGAGATGCGTACGGCCCCCAGCCGTCTCCTGCATTATCCGGCCATAGATTTGTTGAAAAACCAGCATCCTGTGCGCAGATCATTTCTGTTGGATTATTGCTGATGGTGAAGGAGACATTAACTGAATTGTTGTTAGTGTAGCCTGCCTCAGCGGCTGCTGGATCGAAGCTGTTATTGTCAGTAACCGTAATGCTGCTTAATACTGCTGCACCGGTCGGTTGAATGATAAAATCACCATTCGAGGCATCCGAGGCCTGGTTGCCGGCTTTATCTGTAGCGGTCAATCGTACCTTCACCGTACTGCTCTCAATAGCTGGTACGGTCCATTGATGTGTACCGTCATTGACTTCACCGAAGACAATAGTATTGGGATAGGTCCCGCCGCTGTCTGTTGAATAATTAAGCGTTATCGGGCTGGCCTTCAGACTCGTGTCCGCCACACCGCTCCAGGTGATGTCGTACAGGGTATCCTGGTTCCATGTCTCTGCACCGTTAGGCGAGGTTAGAGAGCTGCTGCCAACGATCGGATTTGTAGTGTCGAGTACTATGGTTGCGTTTTTTGCTGCGGACTGGTGAGTGGCATCCTTCAACCTGCCGAAAATCGACTTGCTCCCCTCCCCGGCGGTCAGGGAATATGTGTACGTTGCATTAAAGGCTAACCAGCCGGTGGAATTAACTGAAAATCCTGGGTCCTCGGCAAATTCCATATGTGTCGGGGTGGTGCCACTGTTGGTTATGGTTACAGTTACCGACTGGCTGTTGGTATAACCGGCTTCAGCTGCGGATGGATCACTGCTGATGTTGTCGGTCACGGAAATGCTGTTCAGGATCGGGGGGTGGTCCCGGTAGTACTTGGTATCTACTCCATGACATGCGACAGCACAGCGATTGGCATAGGTAGCACCGGGTCCTACCTGACCGTAATCGCCTATTCCGTCGGTGCCCCAGGTAATCTCAAAATCACCATGGGTCATTCTCTTGGTGGCGTTGCCGCCAAAAGAGTCGCCATGCGGATTGTGGCAGGTAAGACAGGTAATATTGCTATTGCCCAGGCCTGGACCTTCTGAGTACCACTGGTTGCCAAAGGTGTTCACGTCGGCTAGGTGGTCCCAGTGGATATTGGCCGGTACATCAGAGGTACCACCATTCAGCCCGCTTGTCGATTCGTTGCGAAAACCTGTGGTGATGGTACCCGCAGGGTAGGGATTCGTCGAACACTCGTACACACCTACGTTTGTATCATATTTGATCAGCGCTTCCTCATTGTGGCAGGAATAACAGAGTCGAAAAGTTGCAGCAGAATAGCTCGCACAGGTATTTTCAGTATTCGGGATAATCATTGGGTCCTGGCCATCGACATCACTGAGCCGGTACCCCTGTTTGTAATTGTTGGAAACTTTGGCATAGGTTTTCTTACCGTCAAAATTATGAGGCATAGCAAGACCATGGCAGGCGTTACATTCTGTTACCGCTGAACCATGCCCTGAGACATAATAGCCCCATGTAGAGTTGTCGCCAGCCACATCAGGAGCTTGGCGACCATTGATATTTGATGTTCCGGAATCATGACAGGTAACGCACCAGCGTTCCTTGCCGGTTTTCAGGCTTGAGCCGTTGGTAGTGTAAATACCGTTGCGCCAGTTGGCCTTGGCGCCAACCACTGCATCGTTCAGACCGTCATAAGGACCGTCCCCGCTGTGGCAGTCATTACAGATATCTGTCTGCGCAAGCGTGAGTTCGGCATTCGGATCTGCCTTGGAACGGAACTTTGGGAGTTTGGCGGTATTATGACAATCTGCACAGGCAAGTACCGGCCTCGGACCGACAAAGTCGTCATCGCTCTCGGTATGGGTGGAATGGCTCTGGGTACTTCCCTTATAGGTGCCCGGAAGAGATCCACTATAGCCATCTTCGTGCCCATGGCAGGTTCCACAATCAGTCTCACCTCCACCATG
The DNA here is from genome assembly GCA_947259225.1 of uncultured Desulfobulbaceae bacterium. Taxonomy (GTDB): domain Bacteria; phylum Desulfobacterota; class Desulfobulbia; order Desulfobulbales; family Desulfobulbaceae; genus UBA10518. The sequence continues at coordinate 7,547 of CAMYLK010000025.1, forward strand.
AATGAATCCATCGCTATGTTTGTGGCAATCAATGCATTCCCTGTTCTCAAAATGATTCTGCTGGGTGCCGTCTGCGAGCCAGTATGTCGTCTGTGTATGGCAGACCTGACATATTCCCTGAGGGATGGGATTCACCTTGTCAACATAACCCGGACCTGCAGCCTGAAGGAATCGAACCGTTTTATCTCCACTCCTTACATAGGGCGCCGGCAGGCTCTGATCTATAATATCATCAAGGACCAATCTGCTCCGAATCAATTTGCCATACACAATAGCAAAGCTGTCGCCGTCAGTAACCTCGCTCAGATCGATGGGCCCCTGAACGGTAAGGGTGTTTGTCGTATTGCCGGTGATCGTATAATTGTAGTACGGAGATGCGATGTTGGGAATCAGGATGTAGCCGGCATACTGGTTCACTGTCCACGGATCTCCAGACACACTCAGGGTTGATGTTGCTACGGTGGCAGAGGTGCCGCTATAGAGATAACTGGCCCCTCCGTATGCTCTGAATTGATCCTGTGCATGCTGATTATGGCAGACCCAGCACTCTACTGACCAGTTGCCGTAATCATCGTCGGCCTGCAGGCTCGAGTGAGTTTTCATGTAGGGAGCAATAACCTCGTTATGGCAGCTCCAACAGAGCGTATTGAACTGCGTGTCATCAATATCGACCGGTGGATGAGCCGTCCAGGCGGGCATACGTTTTGGTTGAGAAGATGTTATATCATGACAGGAATCACAGCCTATGCCATTTGATTCATTATGCGGAGCGTCAAGGGCATAAACACTGCATGCGGACAGCAACAATAGTACAATTGATAGTGTAAATGATTGTACATCGACCATCCTGTATTCAGCAGTCATATTGCAGTCCTTTCCCTTCTTCCATTATACATAAAGCTGGTTTGCCTGACGCAATCAACATCTTTATCTTTTTCAAATCACTCTTGAATATTAATCGGCAGGAGCTCTTCCCCTGTCTCCTTCACAGACTCTTGCTCTTCAGATGCGGCATTGGCAAGGATGATGGGGATAAAAATTTTCAACCACGGGAACTTGGACGTGCCGCTGATAATTATGCCGTCCTCACCGACAGCATACATTTCCGACGTAGAGGAAACCCAGACATCGTTCAGGATCCCTGATTTACCCGAGGTTACAGGTGTCCAGCCTGTGCCGTTATAATGGAGGACCAGGCCATTTGTGCCAACTGCAAAGACATCTGAACAGGTGGTGCCCCAGACAGATTGAAGTGTCTCGGTGGTTCCGGAATCCATGACACTCCAAGTGATACCGTCATAATGGATAATCGCACCATTTTCGCCTACGGCAAAGACATCCGTGCCGGAGCTGCCCCAGATGCCATTCAACATGTGCTTTGTAACGGATTCCATGGCTGTCCACGAAAAACCACCGTAATGCAGGACAGAACCGGCCTCTCCTGCGACAAATATATCAGAACCTGAACTGCCCCAGATGCTTCGCAGCGCCACACCGCTCACAGTGGAGTTAACCAGTGAATCACTCAGGATGACACCGGAGCTGTCTACAGCCAGCACGTCAGATTCTGTTCCGGTTACATCACGCAGCATTTCAATGGTAGCAGCATCTACCGGCGTCCAATCGCTTCCGTTGTAATGCAGGACAAGACCACTCTCGCCCACCGCATAAACATCGGATTCAGAGCTGCCCCAAATCGAGTACAGTGCATGCCTGCTCTCTAAGCTCATGTTGCTCCAGGCCATACCGTCATTGTGCAGGATGGTTCCTTCAGCACCAACAACAAAAATATCTTTAGAGGAGCTGCCCCAGATACCGTACAATGACGTTCCCGGCAAGATCTGCGCAATGGTCCACTTCTTGTTAACGCCGTCCTCGACCGCCATGGGCTTCTCAGCAGGCGTCTCAAGTCGTGGATAGGTCGAGTCGGCCGGATTGCTGAGATTCAGGACAACGACAACCTCTACCGGAGCAGGTTCACCTTCCTGACGGAGGAAGGTAATCGTACCGATATAGCTACCGGCTGTCATGTTTTCCGTCGCCACGTAGACTCGCACATCGTCAGGCGTCGTACCAGATGCTTTGCTGATGGACAGCCAGCCCTGGTCGGCGGCCGCCGTCCAGCCGACGGGATAAATGCTATCGGTGAAAACGGACAGGAGTTGATCGACAGGGGGTGTGCCGATTTCAGCGGTAAAATTCAATTCCCTTGAAGAAACCTGCAGCGAATTCGGCACAACGGTCAAGGTGACAGTAACCGTCTCACTGGCCCCCGAATTGATGGTAATGTCAACATTTCCCTCATATATACCGGGAGCAAGACCTTCGACGTTCACTCCAACTTCAACCTCCCTTGATCCAGAGGCAGGGATCGGCTCCTGGCCAGCAGACGGATTGAGCCAGGAACTCTCGCTCACAGCTGACCAGGTGAATTCCGTTTTACCATTATTATTAATGGTTATATGTTGGGAAAGTGGATTAGTACCACTCTCTACGGCAAGAAATGCAAGGTCAAGGGGGCTGACTTCCATGGCCGAGTACTGTTCAATCCCATAGACTTCAACCCGGCCGGCAGAAAGAGAGGAGACATAAAGTCGGTTGCCTGCCCCTATACACAGACCGAGCGGGGTTCGCAAGGCATGGGCCACGTCATCTATCAGGCCAAGATACGTATTGTTCCTGTCATAGACTAACACCTTCTGTAGACGGGCGTCGGTGACATATAGCCTGCTCACCTTGTCAATCGCCACATGGATTGGCATGACCAGGTTACCGGCATCGACATTATAGCCAAACATACTGTAGCCCCGCAGGAATACGCCGTCTAAGTCAAAATATTGTATACGGGAACCGTTAATTATTGTATGGGAAAAGCTGTCCGGCCGTTGTTGCTGATCAAGAACAACCAATTCCCTTGTGTTTTGATCGATAGCAATGGATGCCGGGTGATGCAACTGGCCGTCGCCGCTGCCCGGCTGACCCAGGGATGTAGAAAAAGTGCCGTTGGAATCGTATATTTTGACGACCGAATGAATCCGGTCGGCTACATATATTTTATTTGTATCATTGTCTATAGCAATAGCACTGGGGAACCCGAACTCACCGTCGCCTCGGCCCAGTTTAAAAAGAAAGGTGAATTCACTATCATAGACTGCTACGTTTCTCGTCTTCTTGTTGCCGATATAGATATGCCCATTTGCAGATACGGCCAGACTTACCGGTGCCCCCTGGCCACTAATGGAGTGTAGAAAGCGCCCGCTCTGACTGAAGACCGATACTCTGTCGCTCGTTGTTTCAGCTACATAGACACGTCCCTGCCGGTCAAGGGCCAGACCGGTCGGTGTCCGCACATTGGCTGATATGGGGGCAAGACGTTCAAAGGCGGGCAGGGCGGCGGCAAAAACAGGGGAGACCCTGCACAACGAAAACACTGCCAGCAGGATACCCCCAAAACAAGCAAAACGCTTAATCGTATGAGACGGATTGGCCATCATCATCCCCCTTCTTTATTCTTCCGTAACAACCAATCCGTTATGAGTGTTACGGAAACGTAGTTTAACTCCGGTAAAAGTTTATATTTTCAGTGTCGATATTCGGAACTACAATTTGCCTTACCTGCCCAACTTCTTGAGATGTTAGTTTTTTTTAAATATGCCACAACAGCGCATTAAAAGAGCCTGACAATACAATATAAGTTTTTTTGCAATTTCCATTCCTTAGGATGAATTGAGTTCCCGGCAACGATATAAGGAAGATAAAGAGACATGGAAGGTAAGAAAAGAATGGAGGGTTCTCGATGAGGGCTTGCGGTTCTATTGTAGTGCAGTGGCCAGTTAGTGTTTGCCCCACCTCTTGTCCGCTTTTTCGGGCTGCACCAGGGCGCACTGTCTTTTATTGCAGACTTTGTTTCTTGCCTATGGTATATTATTCCCCACCTTCATCTTGCAGCTCAATTTACGAACAGATTGTCAAAACTGTTATGACCATCTAACTTACTTTATAAGATCTTGATGCAGATAGGCTCGCAATATATAAAAGGAGGGAGGGTCCATGAGGCTTAAATCGTTGTTATGTTGTTGTTTTGTTCTGTTAGGGGCGGGTTGTTTTTCGAGCACGGCATCTGCCTATGATGTTATTCACAACACCCATTTAGGAGGTACTGGTAAGTGGGGCGATTTCAACCTTGATTGCCTCAATTGCCACCTGTTTGTTTGGAATCAAGATCTTGGCGCTTATCTTACGGAGCCTGACTGGAACGCTTGCAACCAGTGTCATGGTCCGGATGGGGCCTTTGACGGGATGAATGATCCTGATATAGGTATGTTAAATAATTTACCCGACACATTCACCGGGCCATCAAAGATCTATGACGCGGACGGAAAGCTCCTGCCAAGAAAAGAAAATTGGTGTCTTGGTTGCCATGATGATGGAATATCTTCTGCCCGTGGAGTTTTTGCTCCGAACATTGCAGGAAAATCGGTCACTTCTGATTGGCAGAGCCCTGTAGCCGTTGTGGCAAATGGTTTCCAGGGTGCTGAATTCCTTATAGATGGCGACTTGGCAACCGGCAATCTTGGTGACAATGATCCGGAATTGATCCTTGATCTGGGAACCTCTCAGGATGTAACCCATATCAGATTCAATGTGGTTCTGGGGCAAGCCACCCACTGGCAAGTATACGGTAGCAATGACCTGGAAAACTGGGACCGTATTCTTCTTGGCAGCACTTTCACTGCCGGTCAAACGAATTGGCAGGTTGGGCCTGCTGAGGGCTGGGTGGAATATCGGCTGGATAAATTTGATCAGGTTCGATACATTAGTATGGTCAGGTTGTTTACTCAGGGAGCCATACCCGTAAATTCCCTGGTCGAGTTTGAGTACAAAGCTGATTTGCAGTATGGCTACCTTGTCAACGGACACAAGATCAGCTGTGATAATTGTCATGACACCAACACCATTCATGTCGATGGCGTTGCCCAAACGTATAAATTCGATTTGAATAACTACACGGCCGGGTATCGCCTTAGTGATGTGCTTGTGGGTTCAGAAATGGTTCCAGCGCTTGAGGTGCCACGGGTAGACTGTAATTGGCAGGAATACCCGAGAACCGATAATGATTTTGCCCTCTGTTTTACCTGTCATGATCGCTACAAACTCTTGGGCGATGCTACCGGAATCGGTGATTTTTACAGGAATCCTCCTGAAACAAATTTTCGTAACGATGCGAAACTTGATGCTTACGGCAATGTAACTAATGATCATTTCCGGCATTTGAAAGGGCGCGGCTTCTGTGGTAATTCTCCTGATTGGGATTCTGATTGGGACGGTGTAGGGGATTCACCGCAAAGCTGTATGGCGTGCCATAATGTCCACGGTTCTCCGGCTCCGGTAATGACACGACATGGCGAATTGACCTCACCTGCAGGAACGTTGACCAAGGTGCCCATGTTTAACTTTCAATTTCTTGACAGCGAGGGCCTGGTCGATCCCGATTTAAGTGATGTGATGGCGAGCACTGGCGGGAAGACCCAGTTTTTCGGAGGAGGACCGGGAACTGTCGAAAAAAACAATACCTGTAGAATGTGTCACAATGATCAAGTAACATATACGAGAACACCCTTGGGGGATGGTGAGGAGGAAGTGGCAGAGCCCGAGCCCGAGCCCAGCAGCGATCGTGTAAAAATTAAAGGCAAAAAACCTAAGTGATGGGATGAACCTACAGGCGGGAAGGCCCGGTTATTTACAGGGGGGACGGGGACTGTCGAAAAGAACAATACCTGTAGAATGTGTCACGGTGATCAGGTAATAATTATGCAAATACCCTGATTTATTTAAACATAATATTTGTGGTCTTCGAATCCCGGCAACCGAAAAGTTTACATTTTACTCCTGTTGAAATGCAGGTGGCCAATTTAATTAAGCATGGCTCCTCAAGCAAAGAAATTGCCGACATGTTAAATCTGATGGACTCGCAAAAAGTTCAAAACGCCCTTTGCACAGCAAGGAAATACAAAGAGTTATAACCTTTCCGCCGTCGGTGGCGAGGCTTTTTGCGACACCGACAAATCTGTCGACCTTGACAATTGAGTCCTATGGAAAAAATATCAGAAAAAAAGTGGGACTGACCAAAATCAAGGAAAATTTCAGGACCTTCCTGCTGGAGCATTTGTAGCGATTGCAGTTGCATACTCATCTGTTTGATTTGTATAAAATTTTTCCCCTGAAAATATGCTGGGCGTCCGACTCGTCAGGTAACGGGATTTCAATTATTATCTAATGGCTTCAAGATGTTGCCTTCATGCTTGCCCAATAGGAGTTTTCATAACTAATTTTTGGTAAGACCTGTTTAATTTTCTTTGATAATGGGTGTTGCCTGACGAGCGCATAAACTTTCGGTTGATTGCATTTGTTTTGTTAATCTAAAGCAATATGGCTCTTACATTTTTTGCAAATTCCAATCCCGTACGTTTTTACGTCATTTGGTTATACCCTGTTTTCACCCCGTTTTTACCCTGTTTTTCCCTTGTTGACTTGATATTCTTAATACACTTTAGTTGTGCATTGTATGCGACAATTTGCCATGGCAATAGAGCGCGGCAAATCATAACTTTATCGTACATGTTGAGCTGCTTCTGATTCTGAAAAAGCCAAACCCATTGTGAGATGGGGACGGAAAACCACGGATCTCTAGAGATGGCCGGGTTGCCTGATTGACAAGGTAACCCGGCTATTTTTTTTCTGATTACGTACAAAGCTGAGCCGCTTTTCCGTCATCTCCGTGAAGGAGGGAATCCAGAAGCTTTTCTCATAACGGAATCTTTTCCTCTGCGGGGATGATATACAGGGGGGTTAAATTTTTAATGTTTTATCAGTAAATTATGCCTATGCCGCGTAGAGCGTTGGCTGATCTTTGTACGTAATCAGGATTTTTTTGGGGGAAAGAGAAAAACATGAACAATAAAATCGAATAATTGACAGATATTGGTAACCCTGACCTGGCCTAAAGGAACAGGTTAAATTTTCAAATACACGAAAGGAGGTATAACACAGAAAAACAACAAATGTAGACGTACCCCGGAGGGAGCAAAAATGCAAATAAGCAAAATGAAGAGGGGGAATTACATGAAGAATGTCAAACAGATAGCCTTGGCTACTGTATTGCTGACAGGCACGGCTATAACAGCCTGGGCAGCAGTGCCAGCGCCACCAGTCAACCAGCACCTGGGACTGGGTGACACCACATTCAATAACATGGTGGAAAACGATTGCCGAATTTGTCACAATCAAACTCCACCAGCACCTTATCCTGTTGATCCAACCTACCTGCCTGACCGGCATCACCTGCTGGTCGACACTCCGATTCCTTCACCTTCTGACGTCCCCAATCCTGATGCGGACAGTGATGGAATACCCGATGTCAATTACGACTGTCTCAACTGCCACAGCATGACCTTTGACTCGGGCACCGGCACCTGGGAACTCGACCCGAACTTTCGTGACTGTACTCTTTGCCATGTCCAGACCGGAACCTCAGGGCCGACCGTGCATCATCGCGCCAATGAGGCCCAGGGAGGAGATTGTGCCTACTGTCACGGTTCCTTCGTGGACAGCGGTCTGCTCGATGACGACGGCGACGGCATCCAGAATGCCATCGATCCCGACGGCGGCTGGATCCCGGCCTATCAGGTCAGCCTGGTGACACCGTTCCCGGGCGGTTTAACCCCTATTTCAGGCAACCGCAAGCCCAATGGTGATCCAAATACAGTTAATAGCTGGGGCCAGGAAGCCGGTAACTGCAGCTTCTGCCATTCCGAGCTTACTGGTGTAGAAGGCAGCAGTGTCGTTGAAGACACCGGGCCGTTTGCTCCGGTAGAAGTCTTTGTTAATTCGACCACTCACCACACCACTGGTCTGCAAACAAGTGACAAGTGTGTCTGGTGCCATGATTTCGATGTGATCAATCCCGATGATCCGCGCGCGGTGACTCCGATCCGCACCTGCGAGAACTGCCACGGCATTCCCTCGTTGCACAACATCCAGTTCGCTGGCCAGGATTTTGGCTTCCCGAATAACGATGGTACTGTTTTACCGGGCGCCGAGCCGGCCGGTTTCGGCCACATCGGCAGTCAGGATGACTGCTGGGGATGCCACGGTTACGAAAATGGCTTGTCTGCACCAAGCAGCGGCCCGGTCATCCCTGGTCTCTATGATCTGAGCGCTTCCAGCGTCCAGGCAGGCAGCACAGTAGTGCTTACGGGTACCGCTTTTGTCAACAAGGTCCAGAACCCGATGACCGGTGAGTATGACGTTACTCTGGCTTCTGATGTTGTCTTGACTGATGCCAATGGCACCGAGACTGTCGTAGTACCAGTCAGCGTCACCGGTGATACCATCGAAGCGGATATTCCTTCCACCATGGCAACCGGGAACTACCAGATTGCCGCCAAGAAGGCGTTGAAACGCTCCAACCCGATGAACGTGGCCATCACTCCTGCCAAGGTCATCAGCAGCACGACCTGCGTCGACGGCAGTACGACCATCAGCGGTAGCGGCTTCAGTTCCTACCTCGACGCGACCGACTCCGGCACCAGCGTTACCGGTGACGTGACCACCACCGGAGGAGGAACGGATTGCTCCGCATACTCTGACAGGAGGAGCTGCCGTCAGCAGGCCGACTGCAGCTGGAACAATAGAGCCGACGTCTGCGAGGGCGACGGTGGCGGTGGTGATCCCGTGACTAGCAATGAGACGGCCCAGATCAACTCCTGGACCGACACGCAGATCGAGGCCCAATTCTCGGCCTGTCCCGATGACGGCACTGTGGTCGTGAACACCGTTTGGGACATCACGGGTAGCGTCGATCCGCCAGATCCTGAGGCTATCTGCGACGACGGCATCGACAACGACGGCGACGGCGACGTTGACTGCGAAGACAGCGACTGCAGCAGCGATGACGCCTGTCAGACGGTCAGCTGTAGTGATTACACCGATAAGGGTAGCTGCCGAGACGCTGGTTGTGACTGGAACAAGAAGAATGAGACCTGTAATTAAGCCGCCGAAGGACAAATAAGCTTCAAAAAAGAAGTAAGCTTTTACACTGTAAGGAGGGGCCTGTTTTGGGCTCCTCCTTATCCTATTTTTTTGGAGGATTCAAAGACAATGAAGAGGAAACTATTTTGGGGAGCAGTGGGCAGTTTAGCCTTGGGGCTGCTCCTGACCATGGGATCGCCACAAACGGCGAATGCCTATAGGTTTTATTCCGACCCCAGCGGCGCTGTTGGGGATGGCACCCAGAACTGTGCCGCCTGTCACGGCGAGTTCAGAGCCGGCACCTATGCGCCGCCTTCGGGAGCACCTGCATGGGGCGGTCATCTCCACGCAGGCCACTTAGACAATACAACAATTGGCGGTAGCTGTGACAACTGTCACGGCGGTACCGGCTCGATTCAGCGCGGAACGAACCTCGCAAGCTCCGGAAACGCGGCCGATGGGGTTAACGCCATTTCATGTAGCGGCTGTCACGGCCGACTCGAAGACGCCAACGGCGTCAACCAGAACGGCCCTGGCTGGGGCGCCGGCCTGCGGCAGCATCACCAGATCAGCGGCATAGGAATATGTCTGCCCTGCCACGCCGACTCAGACCCGGCGGCCTTCACCCCGGTGGGTGAGAACGTTATGCCGGCCTGGTATTCCTCGGTGACGAATCTTGTTGCCGGAACAACTCTTGCCCCTTGCAATGAAAACGGTGAAGAGGACTTTGAAAGCAGCCCCCTGGGCAACGACAATGACGGCGATGGTGTCTATGATACTGCCGACCCGGATTGCGCGCCCCCCGAGGATTGCTTTAACGGCGTCGACGACAGCGGCAACGGCCTGGTCGACTGTGAGGATCCGGCATGCGCCGGCGCCACCAACGGCATCTGCGACACCGGCAATCTTGGCGTGTGCCAGGATGGAACCCTCACCTGCGACGACCCCAGCACCCCGCTGCCTTCCTGTGTGCAGGACGTACAAGCCTCCACAGAAGGTCCCCCGGGTGATGCGACCTGTTCTGACACCCTGGACAACGATTGTAACGGGCTGACTGATCTTGGCGACCCGAATTGCGTTGTTGCCGGCGAGGAAATCTGCTTCAACGGCATCGACGATAGCGGCAACGGCCTGGTCGACTGTGAAGACCCGGCTTGCTACAACGTCGCTAATACCGGCGAAGTGTGCGACAGCGGCCTGCCCGGCGAGTGCCAGGCCGGTACCCCCATCTGCAACGACACCGGAGCGAGTCCGCTGCCTGACTGTGTGCAAAACAACCAGCCCGTGCCCGAATTGTGTGACGGCCTCGACAACGACTGCGACGGCGCCATCGACAACGGCTTCCCGGTTGGTGATCCATGTACTGCAGGCACCGGCAACTGCGAAGCCACCGGCAACCTGGTGTGCACAGCTGACGGCACCGGCACCGAGTGTGATGCGATTCCGGGAACACCTGGCACAGAGGGACCCCAAGGTGATCCGACCTGCTCTGACACCGAGGACAATGATTGCGACGGCCTGACCGACCTGGCTGATCCCAACTGCAGTGTGCAAGCGCCTACGGTACCCCCGGTTAATCAGAACTTGGGTATCATGGACGTCGACTTCAGCAATCTGATGGAAGACGACTGCCGGGCCTGCCACGGCGACAACCCGCCTCCGGGAGTGCCGGTTGACACTACCTACCTGCCGGACAGGCATCATATGCTGGTCGATACTCCGATCGATTACAACAACCCGAGCGTCACCATTCCCAATCCGGATGCGGACGGTGATGGTGTGCCTGATACAACCTTTGATTGTCTGAACTGTCACAACATGGTCTTTGACACTGGCACCGGCACCTGGGAGCTCGATCCGAACTTCCGCGACTGCCTGGTATGCCATGTAGCTTCACCGCATCATGTCACTCCAGAGGCAACAGGTGGCGACTGTCAGGCCTGCCACGGTTCATTGGTCGATAATGGCTTGGTCGATGCTGACGGCGACGGCCAGGAAGATGTCTTCGACTGGCTGCCGACATACCAGCCCAGCCTGGTTACCCCGTACCCGGGTGAAATGGACATGAAGCCGAACGGCGGTGAAATTAATCCAAACAATGGTGTACCTGAAGGCAACTGTCAGTACTGCCACGATGAAGGCACTATCGACGGTCTGTTGGTCCAGCTGAACAGCGTTAACCATCATAACACCGGCTTCTTTGATCAGGGTCGTTGTGACTGGTGTCACAGCTCCTTCCTGCCTGGTACCGACCCGCGGACGGTAACGCCGATCCGCACCTGTGAAAACTGCCACGGCATTCCGTCGTTGCATAACATCCAGGCCAAGAGTGATGGCACCCCGGCTGACGGGACAATCACCCCTGGCGCTGAGAACCCATACTTTGGCCACATCGGCAGCCAAATAGACTGTAATGGCTGCCACGGCTTCACAGCAACTTCTGCTCCAGGCTCCGGCCCGGTTATTCCGCAGATCGACATCGTAAGTCCGCCTACATTAACAGCTGGCGAAGCAGTGACCCTGAATATAACAGGCAGGGCGCTGACCAATCTGATACCCAATCCAATGGGTGGTGAAGGTACGCTGGCGGTTTGTGAGCTGGTGCTCGAAGCGAGCGACGGGTCTCAGACTGTGTTAACTGCGGCCAGTATAAGCGAAAGCAGCATGACTGTTAATGTACCTGCTCTTGCTGCCGACAACTACACAGTACGTGCCAAGAAGTATCAGAAGATCAGCAATCCGATGATCCTGCCGGTTATGCCTGCAGTAATAGTAGATTCAGCTACTTGCAGCGGTAATACGATGACTATCGCTGGTAGCGGTTTCGGCTCCTACATTGAAGCCACTGATGGCGGCACCAATGTCATCGGTACTGTGACTACCACGGGAGGAGGAACGGACTGTTCCGTATACTCTGACAGGACGAGCTGCCGTCAGCAGGCCGACTGCAGTTGGAACAATAGAGCCGACGTCTGCGAGGGTGGCGGAAGTGATCCCGCGACTACCGATGAGACCGGTTCTGTCAGCTCCTGGAGCGACACCCAGATCGTGGCTGACTTCAGCAGCTGTCCGACTGATGTAACCGTTAATTCGGTTTACGGCTCCTCAAACGGAGACGGTGGCGGCACTGATCCTCCAACTGGAAGCTGTTCTGATTACAACGATGAAGCAAGCTGTACAGCTGATTCTTCCTGTGAATGGACCGTCGACAAGAAGGGCAGGGAATCCTGCGAGGATGCCGGCGGTGGTGGTGGCAAACCGCCGAAGGACAAGTAAACCTTAACATTCAATAAACCTAAACCTTACCCGGTCCAGGTCCGGCACTCATGTGCCGGACCTGGATTGGCTTTATTAGTATAATTAATAATCAGGGACCTGCCCCGGCAGGCTCCGCTTTTATGAACATGTTGAGAAGTTAAGTTGCAAATATCTAGCAATCTACACCAGAATCCCGGAAGGCAAAAGAACCGGGTCTTACACAACGATGAAAATAACAGGGGAACCATGCACCGTTCCCCTTTTCATATAGAGCACGGGCATAAGTCCAGATGCCCATAGGACAATAACGGAAGCAGAATAGAAAGGATTATGAGCATGAAAAAGGTAACCACATTTACCCTGCTGTTGACTTTAGCCCTCGTTTTTGCCGGTAGTTCGCTCTGCCGTGCAGGGGAAAAATCCTATATCGTCGGTTTCAAGCAGCCCCCCGGCCAGACTGAAAAGGATCTGGTCCATGGCCATGGCGGCAAGGTCAAACGGCAATTCAAAATTATCAAGGCCATGGCAGTCAGCCTCACTGAGCAGGCCATGGTTGAGCTGCAGTCAGACCCCAAGGTCGAATATGTGGAAGAAGATATCCCCATGGCCCTGATTGAGCCGGAGGTTGGCGGTTTTGAATATGAAAACTCCTGGGGCGTTTCCCGCATCGGGGCTTTCCTTGCCCATGAATATGGTAACCTTGGTGCTGGTGTCAAGGTGGCTGTGCTTGACACCGGCATCGACTACTACCATCCCGAACTGAGCGCCAATTACGGGGGGGGAGACAATTTCATCTCCCTTGATCCCGATTATCATGACCCCTATGACGACAGCTACAACAGCCATGGCACCCATGTCGCCGGCATTATAGGTGCTGCAATAGACGGCGACGGAGTTGTCGGTGTTGCTCCGCAGGCCGAACTCTATGCGGTCAAGGTCCTAGGTGGTGACGGTTTTGGCAACGCAAGCTCCCTGATTGCGGGATTGGAATGGTCAACTGAAAACTCTATGGATATTGCCAACATCAGTATAGGCTCTGGCACGTATTCGCTTGCTCTCGAAGAGGCCTGCCAAACAGCCTACAATGCCGGTGTTCTGCTGGTCGCTGCCGCCGGAAACAACGCGGGTGGCGATGTCCTGTACCCGGCCCGTTATGATTCGGTCATTGCGGTCGGAGGCACTGCCCATGACGATAGCGTCTATTGGGGAAGTGCTATTGGACCTGAAATTGAGTTGGCCGCACCTGGTTTGATGGTCAATTCGACGGTCAGGGCAGGGGAATATGGACTACTCAGCGGGACCTCCCAGGCCGCACCCCATGTGACCGGCGTAGCAGCCCTGCTGATGGCCGCAGGTGTTGATGACCTCAACGGGGACGGGTTTTTTGACCATCTGGATGTCCGTCTGAACCTGCAGGAAACCGCGCTTGATCTCGGTAAGTCACGATGGGACCCCGTGTTTGGTTATGGGCTGGTGCAGGCTTCTGCCGATGCTCCGCAGGCGCCGATCTATATCGAAGTGGCAGTCGGCGAGAAAAATGATGAAAATCCAGAGGACTATCCCTCTATTCTGCTTGATAAAGGAACTTTTGACCTCCAGATAGCCAATGACAGCCTGACGGGTATGGCCATAGAGATTGTGAAAAATGGACAATATCTTGAAAATAAGGCAGAGTATATCCAATTCGACAAGAAAGATCCCCAGAAAGTTATCCTGACTATAGATGCAAGAGGGACATCTTTTGAAGTGGTATTCATTCCTGCTGGAAAACCGCGCAGCTTTGCCACAGTAGAAGTCACAGTCAGTCTGTAACAGGCGATAAAGGAGTCGAAATGAAGACAGCTATAGTGAAAATACGTTTTTTCTTCTGGCCGATCCTTTTTCTGTTGTTGAGTCTGGGGCCTGCCTTTGCCACAGCAACTGCTGAAGAGCCGAAGCGTGAGATTGCCGCCAAAGTCAATGGCACGCCTATTTATCTGGACCAGCTAGAGGGGCAGATCAAGGCGGAAACGAAAAAGTACGAACGCATGATGGGAAAAAACATCCCTGAAAATGTCGAGAACATTGCCCAGCGAAAGGCACTGGTCTCTTTTATTGATTCAGAGCTGATTTACCAGCAGGCACGGAAGCTGGATATCGATGATCTGGAGAAACAGGTTGGCGAACGGGTCAAGACGCTTAAAGAGAAATATCCTGTTTTTTTTCAGGACCGGACCGAACAAGAAATACAGGACTGGGCTCGCCGCGAAATCTTCACCAGTACATATTTGGAGCAGCCGGAAATGCAGCCGATCATCAGCGACGATGAGCTCCGCGCTCTCTATGATAAACAAAAAGACAGCTTCCAGCGCAAGGAAACGGTCCATGTTCGTCACATTATCGTCTTGACACCTGAAGACGCTGATGAAACTGCGCAGAAGCAAGCCATGGAGAAAATCAAAGAAGCCCGGCAGAAAATAATTGATGGCCAGCCTTTTGCCGACGTGGCCAAGGAATATTCTGAGGATAACGCTGCGCAAGGAGGCGGCGATATCGGCTTTGTCCGCAAAGGCTATATGCCCGGGGAGTTCGAAAAGATCGCATTTTCACTTGAGCCGGGAAAATTAAGCGATATCATTCACACCAGCCACGGGCTTCATATTCTTGAGGTTGTCGAAAAGTCTCCTGCGGGACAGCTATCTTTCGAGAGTATGCGCGACTTTCTCACCCAATATCTTGAAGAGCAGAAGCGTAAAAAGATCCTTGATGATCTGGTGGCCCGTCTGAGGAAACAGGCAGATATCCAGGTACTTATGAAATAGGAGGAATTTTTCTTTTCTTGCCGGAGGGAGGTTCCGGGTGCGGTCATAATCGATTCAAACTGACTGCCATTCAGCAGGGACAGGCGAGAAAAGAAAAGAGGGGGGAATGTTTAGGCTGCCCTCAATGAAATATCGGGCAGCCTAAAGCAAAGGGGGGTACTTATGCAGTGCCAGGGAAAAGAAGGAAGGAGTCTCTTTCGGAAGGCGTTGGTCCTGGTTGTTCTGACGCTTGGGGGCTTGAGCGTCTTATTAACAGTCGGCCGTTATATCAATTCAAACTCTATTGTTCATGCATCAGATCTCGGTCTGACCGAGGCCGACTGCCGCTGCTGTCATAATGTCGGTGTTCCCGACCGCCATCACCTGCTGGTCGAAACCACTAATTTCGATTGTCTCGACTGTCACGAGATGTTCTGGGACGAGCCCTCGACCAGCTGGATTCCCATCGTCACCCGTGACTGTCTGGTTTGCCACGAAGGCTCGCTTGCCGATCGGCATCATATTGTCAACAATGATTGTTTTGCCTGTCACGAGGCGCAGTGGGATCCCGTCGCACAGAACTATTTCATCACCTTCGCCAATGGATGCGCCCCCAAGGCGACCCTGGAAAATTGCAGCGATGGCTTTGACAACAACGGCAATGGACAGGTCGACTGCAATGATGCGTATTGCGCGGGGACTCTTCCCTGCCTGCCGAGCACCATTGAAATATGTGATGACGTCATCGATAACAACGGTAATGGTCTGGTGGACTGTGATGACGAAGCCTGTACTGCCAGTCCCTTTTGCTCCCCCCCCCAGCCGGAAATTTGCGATGACTCAATCGATAATGACGGCAATGGTCTGACAGATTGCGCCGATTCTGCATGTATCGCCGATTCTGCCTGCGTTGACCCGCCGGTGGAAATTTGCAACGACACCATTGACAATGACGGTGACTCCTGGCTCGACTGCGACGACCCAGACTGCTTCGGGTCCACCGATTGTACCGTGCACGAGACCGAAGACTGCATTGACGGTATTGATAACGACGGCGACGGCCTGATCGACTGTGCTGATCCCGATTGTTCCAGTGACGTGACTTGCGAAATACCGGATCCTGAGCCGGTCAATCACTATATCAAGCACCAGGTGACGTCCAATAATTGCACAGCCTGCCATCTTGGTAATCTCCATGACGAACACAAGAAAAACTGCAATTACTGTCATCAGAACCCGAATCCGGCCATCCAGCAGGCTGTTGCTGCCGGCTCGACTGACTGCGTTGCCTGCCACTCGGCAACAATTCACACCATGGGTTGTGCCAATTGTCACAAAGCGCCGAATAACTACCAGACCGACACTGTTCACCGACGCCACATGGCCCGGGTGGCCTGCGGAGTATGCCATGAGGTTCCAGAAACGACCAACCTGGAGCCGACTGGTCAGTATTGCATCATCTGCCATGATGTGGCCCGTCCTTATACGAGCTCTGAGGTGCCTGACCTGCATCGTGCGCATGTAGTCACCCGCGGTAATTTCCCCTATTCCTGCAACATGTGCCACGGGCAGAATAGTCCGCAGATTCGACCTGAGCAGTGCAGTGCCTGTCATCCCGATAACCGGCTCTATAACCCGGTGGATCTACCTGCAATTCATACCACCCACAGCCGCCTGTTCGACTGCACCAACTGTCATTTCGACCCCCGCCTGTTCGCCCTCGATGATCAGGCGACCTCGTGTCTGCGCTGTCACGAAATGCGAACCTATACCTCAACCTACAATCTGCACCTGCTGCACAGCGGTCAATCGTGCTGGAGCTGCCACACCTCAAACGGGGTGACCGCCCGTTCCGGTCATAGCTGTGCATCCTGCCATGATGGCACGACCCCGACGTACAAGCGTTTGGACACCGATGTGCATGAGCGGCACACCCTTACGGGGGCGCCCTGCTGGACCTGCCACAATCAGCTGGTTCCTGTGTTTCCCACCCTACAGATGCCAACTGCCAGCCCGTCTGGTGCCATCACTGGAAAAGTGACCGGATCACAGGGGTCAAATGTTGACAACGCCACAGTCGTCATGAATGAAAGTGGCCACTCAGCATTGAGCTCTGTTGATGGCACCTATCGCCTGGACTTCATCAGTCCCGGTAATTATACCCTGATTGCTGACAAACCAGGATATCAACAAGTCTCTCAGCCGGCAACCGTTTCCATCGGCTATACCACAACAGTGGATTTTACTCTGACACCTTTACCCAATACCGGCGCGGTTACAGGGATTATCCTCAATGACCAGGGGCTTCCTGCGGTAGGTGCAACGGTAAATTCCACTGATATGGAGTATTTCGCTACAGCAGGGGCTGACGGTAGTTACACTTTGTCTCCCATTGTTGAAGGTACCTATCAGCTTACTGCCATTCTGTATAATCACTCCAATCAAAGCAAAACAGTAACCGTATCCACGGGTCAATCTACGCCTGTTAATTTTACCCTTGCTCAACTCGGTTCGGAGGATTGTTTTGATGGTCTGGACAACGATGGTGACGGCCTGATCGATTGTGATGATAATGACTGTGGCCCAGAATGTAATTCACTTGAGGAGATCTGCGGAGATGGTATCGACAACGATCTTGACGGACAAACAGACTGTTTTGATCAGGATTGCAACCCCGTATGCAACAGTTGTACGGACAACGACAACGACGGTTATTATATCGACGGAGGCGACTGTGGGGCAGTCGACTGCAATGACTCAAATCCGCAGGTATATCCAGGTGTGGCCGAAACCTGTGACCGGATTGACAACAACTGCGACGGTCAGACCGACGAAGGTGTGACCTCCACCTACTATCGCGACAATGACGCAGACACCTATGGCGATCCAGCCAACCCGACCCAGGCCTGCACCCAGCCAGCCGGTTACGTGACCGACAGCACTGACTGTAACGATGCCATTGCTTCTGCCTATCCCGGTGCCAGCGAGATCTGTGACGGGATTGACAACAACTGCGACGGTCAGACCGACGAAGGTTACAATGTCGGAATGCCCTGTTCAAGCGGTGTTGGAATCTGTGAGACCGCAGGCTCATATGTATGCAGCGCTGACAATCTTGGTACCGAGTGTGACGCAATTCCAGGAACTCCTGGTGTCGAAGGTCCTCCCGGCAACCCCACATGTTACGATGGTTTGGACAATGACTGCAATGGATTTGTCGATAATAATGACGCTGCATCCTGTACGAGCGATTGTATGGACAACGACGGCGATGGTTATGGTGATTTCTGCCAACTTGGTCCTGACTGCGATGACACTAATGCGGCCATCTATCCTGGCGCCAGCGAAATTTGTGGCAACGGAATCGACGAGAACTGTGACGGCCAGGTCGATGTGGGCGTGACGGACATCTTCTACCTTGACAGCGACACTGACGGCTTCGGCAATGCCGACAACCCCATCCAGACGCCCTGCCAACCGGTCGATAATGTCTGGCATCATGATGGGGACCTGTATGTGGCCGACAGCACAGACTGCAACGATTATGTGAGTGCAATTAACCCTGCAGCCACTGAAATCCTCGGCGACGGCCTGGACAATAACTGCGACGGCCTCACCGATTGCGACGACCCTGCATTTGTCGACGATCCTGCCTGCGACAGCTCGCAGCAGGAAATCTGCGACGACGGAATTGACAATGATGGAGACGGCAATATCGACTGTGCTGACAATCAATGCCAGAATGAACCGGTATGTGATACGTCCGTGAACTGTCGGGACATTGTCAACCAAATGGAATGCGAAAGTTCAGGGTGTTCCTGGAACAGCAAAAAGGATCGTTGCACTCCGTGATGTATTATAGGGCAGCTCCTGGTGGAATACCGCCTTTGTCAACAGCAGTGGCAAGGATACGAGATACACAATATAACTGGGCTATAACTGGATCGGACCACGGAAGCCGGTTGATATGGCATATAAAATACATGGAGCTTTGACTCTTTTTCCCTGTAAAGGCTCTATATTAAGGGCCAAAAGTGCTTTTAAAGCTACCTTTAAGAATAAATGCTCCAACAATCACATTCTGCGGTTGAATCGTAGATGTTTCTGTTATGTTCCGGCAGAAAACTTTATTTCATGCTCGTGAATACGAACCTTTAGTTTGGAGGTCATTTACATGAATATACTCAATGCTACAGAAGCTCGTTCAAAGTTGTACAGCCTCATTGATGAAACTGTATCGACAAACCAGCCGATTGTAATTACAGGGAAAAGGGGCAATGCCGTTTTGGTTTCAGAAGAAGACTGGGACCAAATATCTGAAACACTTTATTTGCTCTCAATTCCAGGGATGAGGCGGTCTATTCAAGAGGGGCTTAAACAACATCCTTCTGACTGTTTAAAGGAGCTTGATTGGTGAGTTGGGAGATAGTTTATACAAAACAAGCGCAAAAGGACGCTAAGAAACTCGCTGCATCGGGGTTGAAAGCGAAAAAACAAAAACTGTTAGAAGAGATAGGAAAAAATTTTCATAAAAAACCAATAGGTTACCAGAGGTTAACTGGTGATCTGACTGGAGCATATTCTAGACGAATCAATATCCAGCATAGGCTTGTCTGTCAATTTTATGAAAATGAGCGTATAGTCAAAGTCCTCAGGTTGTGGACACCGTAGAAATGAAGAAATGATTACATGCCCGTACGTGCTTTGCTGGACGATGTATATAGCACTGGCCCTCGGAAATCACCCAAACTGCACCCACATCAAAATAGTTTCTCCATACGGTGGAGTAGGTTAGGTATAAACGTCAGCAACCGGCAGGCTGATGGTTACAGAGAACGTGCCTGGTCGAGCAACAAGTAGGCTCCCCGTTTCTGGTAAAAGGTGGAACAGGATCTGACTGTTCCACCTTTTACTCCAGAACATTAGCGGCCCGCAAGTATAAAGGCATCGGACACACAGGTAACAAGAAGAGGGTACCTCGGTTTTCCGTACGAAAAAAGGTTACAGTGGTACCCTCAAGCCTTGAAGAGCTGGTTGCTCACTGAAATAACATTCTTAATGTTAAATCAGCTCACCATATTATCCTACGTAGGATCTTCTTCTTCATGCTAGTCGCCTCCGCCTCCGCCTCCGCCTCCGTCGGAGCAGGTAGCTGGATCGTAATCATAGGAGAGGCTGCTTGCATCCCAGCGATATCCGTCGCTCCAGCATCCATCCCAAGTTGTCTCAGGACCTTCATAGTGCCAGTCATATCCACCTCCCTCTGAAACAACCCATACAGTGCCTTGCTCAAAATAGTTTCTCCACACTGTAGTATCTGTATACCCATCGTCCACAGGTAGGCTTATGAATGCTTCAAAAGTACCTTCTTCCGAGCACGTTCCTATCGAGGTACGGAACCGATTTCTGCTAAATCACGCAGTAGGATCGTTCAAAGCCTTGCCAGATAAGCATCTACAGCAATTAAATTTCACGACTCCCAACCCTCGTATGTACTTCGGGAACGGCTTATCCATTCTTACCGCCGTCCATTAAAACAGTTGTATCCTTTTAAAATATAAACTAAAAATACAGCCCTCACAACCGGTTTGATCGATGCCATGCCCGCGAATTAGCCGAGAGACAGTGACTTTATGCCTACGCCTCAGGAGACTGCATATCCGATACTGAAGACTCAAATATCAAAGGAAACCCTGGAGAATGTGTATACCCCCTGTGCAGAGGAGATCGCCTTTGTAAAAAAGTATTCACGATCTCCTAAAAACCGGGCCTGTATGCTCACTCTGCTTAAATGTACGCAGCGGTTGGGTTATTTTGTTTTTTTAAGCAGTATCCCCCGATCTATACCTGAATACATTTCAAAGCACGTTCGTTGCCGCTTCTCATTGAAGATGCTGAGTTCTTACGACGATGCGCGTGTAAGGACCTCCCACATCAAGAAAGTCAGAGCCTATCTCAACATCAAACCTGCGGATAAAAACGCGCGTTCAATGGCCCTTAAAGCAATGGAACACGCAGCCTGGACAAAGGAGGACGTTGTTGATGTCCTCAATGTCGGCGTCGAGGAATTGATCCGCTCACGTTATGAACTCCCTAAATTC
Organism: uncultured Desulfobulbaceae bacterium; assembly: GCA_947259225.1. Classification (GTDB taxonomy): domain Bacteria; phylum Desulfobacterota; class Desulfobulbia; order Desulfobulbales; family Desulfobulbaceae; genus UBA10518. The sequence goes on from CAMYLK010000025.1 coordinate 28,716, forward strand.
GATCATCTGCTTCGGCTGGCCTACAAAGCACGAAAAAACACCAACACCAGCATCTACACCACCGTTTATGATGCCATCATCGAGCCCACGCGGAATCAACTGGAGAAGCTGCTCACCGTAGATCCTGAAACCAACAGATCTTTATGGAACCAACTACGTCAGGACGCGGGCAAGGTCACTATCAAAGAGATAGACAAGGCCATTGAGCGGCTGCAGTGGGTTCGGTCGTTGGATTTTCCCTTCGACCCGTTTTCCTCCGTACCTTATGTCAAATTCCGACATTTCGCCATGGAGGCGAAAAGCCTCAATGCCCACCGTGCGGATGAAATTGTTCAACCGAAGAAGGCGGTATTGCAGGCCGCCATGGTCAAATCGGTCCTTGCTCGCACCATCGATGACATCATGATCATGATTGTCAAGAAGGTTGGCAAAATTTATTACACCGGAAAGATCAAGCTCGATGAATACCTTGAGGCGAACAGGGACAAAACGGACCGCATCGTAACCAGTTTTATGTCCATCCACGAACATGCTTATGATGAGAACGAAACGGATCCGGGGAAGAAGCTCTTCGCCATTCAACAGGTCTTCGACCAGAGCCCGGAACTCGTAGATTTTTCGGCTCAACACACCGTGTATGGAAGCAAGAACTATTTCCGTTTTCTCTGGCCGCTGTTCCGCGGCTCCCGAGCGGCCTATTTTAAGGCACTGAAGCAATTAGAGTTCGTTTCATCCAGTTCAGATCAAGCTTTGGTACAAGCAATCGCATTTGCCAGAGCCCATCATAGATCGCGGTCTGTGTGGATTTCAAGGGAAACAACCGATCCTGATACCGGGCAAACCGTGACAATGAACGATCTGTCCTGGATCCCGGACAAATGGTGGTATCTGGTCACCGGCCAGAAGCGGCGGCAGAAGGTTCCCGAGAAAATCGACCGCCACCAGTTCGAAATCTGCCTCTTCTCCGAACTTGTAAACGAGCTCAAATGCGCAGATATATGCATCATCGGTAGTGAGGATTTCAGCGATCCCACGGACCAGTTGGTTTCCATGGAGGAGCTATGGAGGAAGCTCCCCAAATATGCCGAGGTTGTGGGGCTGCCTATTGATACAGCCGGATTTATGGCACATATCAAAAAGCACCTCAACACCCAGGCGCAGAAACATGAGTCGGCGTATCCGGAAAATAAGGAGTTCAGCATTAAACCAAACGGGGACTTCTGGTTAGCGAGGCTCAAGGCCAAGGACCCGGTTCCAGGCGTTGATGAACTCACCGAATTGATCAAAAGCCGAATGCCTCAGCGTAACATCCTTGATATCATCGTGGATACGGAAAAAACGCTAAACTGGAGCAAGTCTTTCGGCCCGATCAGCGGGCTCGAATCAAAAATCAAAGATCCGTCGATGTCATACGCGGTTACTACTTTCTGCTATGGCTGCAACCTCGGTCCCATGCAAACCGAGCGATCCCTGCCAGTTTTGAGCAGGAAGCACCTTGAATGGATAAATCGACGGCACATCACCGAAGAAAAACTGGAAAAAGCCATCAACGTGCTGGTCAATGGTTATAACTGGTTTTCACTCCCCACCTACTGGGGGGCCGGGGAAACCGCCTCAGCGGATGGTACCCGGTGGGATGTCTATGAGAATAACCTGGTTTCAGAATATCACGTGCGTTACGGATCCTATGGCGGCATCGGCTACTATCACGTGTCGGACAAGTATATCGCGCTGTTTTCCAGGTTCATTCCCTGCGGCGTTTACGAGGCATCGTTTATCTTGGATCCATTTTTCGCCAACAAATCGGATATCAAACCTCATACGGTATATGGGGATACTCACGCCCAGAGCCTCACAGTCTTCGGGCTGGCCCACCTCCTTGGGATCCAGCTCATGCCCCGTATCGCTCGGTGGAAAGATCTCAAAATCTATAAATTCCCCGGTGGATCCTATCCCAGCATCGATCCAATGTTCACCGTGGAAGAAATCAATGAGGATTTGATTGTGAAACACCTACCAGATATTCAGCGTGTCGCCGTATCCATCCTGGAAGGCCGAATATCCCCATCATTTATACTTCGGAGATTGACCAGCGGGACCAGGAAGAATAAACTGTATTATGCATTTCAAGAGCTCGGAAAGGTCATTCGCAGCGCCTATCTGTTAAAATACCTGCGAAAGCCCGAACTCAGAAGGACCGTGAATAACGCCACCACCGTCAGCGAAAGGTTCAACGACTTCATTCAGTTCGTCACATTCGGCAATCGGGGCACCATTGGCGCCACCTCTCGCGACGAGCAACGCAAGATCATCAAGTATGGGCACCTGGTGGCCAACATTTTGATCTTCATGAATGTCCATGACCAGAGTAAAATCATGCATGAGCTCATCCAGGAAGGGCATGTGATTACTAAGGAACAGGCCGCCTGCATGGCTCCATACCGCAAGGACAACATAAACCGATTCGGAGCCTACTTCCTGGATGAACTTAGGGGTATAATGACCATAGATTTTGGTTTGCCGGTGGTGTCTTTATCTAACTGAATACTCAGGGAATAAATGACTTTCGAATTTCAAAGTTGCGTGATATTGTAGGAATCGGTTCCGCGCCTCAGATCATGACTGACACGAGCGGTGCGAGTGATTTGGTATTCGGTCTATTTTGGCTTCTTGGTTATCAATTTTCGCCGCGCCTAGCCGATGCTGGTGAGGCCAGATTTTGGCGCGTCGATCGAGATGCCGACTACGGCCCTCTCGCTGAATTGGCGAGCAACTATGTGAACACAGAGCGCATAGTACATCACTGGGATGACATGCTGTGCGTTACCGGTTCGTTGAAGCTCGGCACGATTCAAGCGTCAGAACTCATACGTTCATTGCTTAAAAGCGAACGACCGACCAGTCTGGCTCTGGCCATCATGGAGGTGGGACGCATCAACAAAACCGTTTACCTGCTAAACTTTGTGAGCGATGAAGGTTACCGGAGACGCATACTCACACAACTTAATCGTACCGAAAAACGGCATGATCTCGCACGTGTGATTTGCCACGGTCGCCGCGGCGAAATCCGAAACGCTACCGCGAAGGTCAGGAGGACCAGCTCGGTGCTCTGGGCCTTGTAACCAACGCTGTCGTGCTTTGGAATACAATTTACATGCAAGATGCATTGCATCATCTGAAGCAGAACGGACTGACGATTCTGGACGATGACGTCGCGGGTTTGTCACCACTACGGCATGAACACATGAATGTTCTTGGCCGCTACTCGTTCACGCTGGCCGATACCATACTGGCTGGCGAACACAGGCCGCTTAATCAAATGGCAATCGAATTCGGTGAGGATTTGGGCTCCCGACATCAACCCTGGCGTTTAATGTAATGTGGGCTTATAGTACTTTTTCGTCCAATTGAGGTTCAAAGTCCTTATATGCCTGTGGTAAAGTTCTTCGCATGCCTTTATCTGTTAGATTCTATGGATTTAATTGCGAGTTGTGAGTGATTTAATAATTCACCTGCTTGCCCTTCGGGCGTCCGGCAGAGGCTCATCGAAAAAGAGGCGCATTGGCCATGGAATTACAGCGAGGTATCGCGTTACGTTGAATTACGCAATCCAGTGTGGCCCAGGCTTTTAGAAGACAGCACCTTTCAGGTATTACTTTTATAACAGTGTATCATATTTTTTTTGAGAGAAGAAACCTGGGAGAGAAATCCGGTGATACAACACTATTTTTTCTCAAAAACAGTTTTATATCACCAGAATTTGTGGTTTCAGTGAGTGGAGGTGATTACACTGACCCCGCGACAGCCGTCAACTCAATTCATCCTCAATTATTGCGGAAATGTTATTTGAAATGACAACCTAAGCAGAAGGACGACTGGTAATTAAAGTCGAGTTGTGTTCCCATTGCATAGGGCCTTGTTGCCGGGTCAGTGTCAAAGTCAGGGGTGGTGATAGGAGATAATTGATTGGCCATATCCGTTACTTTACCGGTAACAACATGTGGATTGTGGCAGGTGGTACACTGCAGAGTAAAACCATCAGCGACAATGAGTTCTTCATCGTTAAACTGTACGTTCACAGGATGATGATACATGGGATCGAATGGATGACAACTGTAACAGAACTGATCAATACGGGTGCCGGCATCCGCTGCCAAAATTTTATAGTTTGCCGCACCATGGGCGTTGGCATGACAACCGTTAACCGTGCCGTCACCAAGACAAGTGACTGGCTTGTTACTATTTATATCGTATGGAATATTGGCATGAGCCGAGTCCGCCCACATGCTGCCTGACACTCCCTTGACATCGGGCACTTCCATTTCATCACTAAAGGGCTTGTTCCACAAACCGGCAGCCGAGCCATCACTATCGTGACAGTTCAGGCAGAATGATTCTATCTGCTCGGGAGACGATGAATCATATTCATAAATAACATTTGTTCCCTGATCGGGATCCACCAGTTTGACGATACCCGATCTATGGTCACCAGTATAATGGCAGGCCAGGCAATCGATGGACACGACAGCCCCCTGGACATGGTGTGAATTCATGTCAAAGTCACCATTTGCACCGACAACCTGTCGTACTCCCGGAAAAATATTTGAATGACAGCCTTCACAGCCCACCATTGGACCGGGGGCATTCCTTTCACGCATCTCTTGCTGACGGAACCTTATCGCTGCCGCTCGCTCTCGCTCCAGAGCAGCCATGGCATTCACCTCAAAAGCAATAGCTCGTTCTCGTGCAGCCATGTCCTTCGCCTCAAAAGCAATAGCTCGCTGTCGAGCGGACATGTCCCTTACTTCCATGTTCAGCGCTCGTTGAACCACTACTTGATCGTCGATCGTGTCGTCATCACAGATAATGCCTATACCATCTTGGTCAAGGTCGTACTGTTTTGGATTGGCCTCATCCGGACAGTTGTCATCCACATCAGTAATACCATCGTTATCCTTATCCGGTAATTGCAAATCACAGACAATGCCTATACCATCACGGTCAAGATCGTACTGGTTCGGATTGCCCACATCCGGACAGTTGTCATCCGCATCGGTAATGCCGTCATTATCTTGATCGGGCAGTACAACATCACAGACAACGCCTATACCATCATGGTCAAGATCAAATTGCCTCGGATTGCCCACCTCCGGACAGTTGTCATCCGCATCTGCAATACCGTCGTTGTCTTGATCCAGAGGGTCATCTGCAAAAACAGGGTATGGGCTACTGAAATATACCATCCCAAAAAACAATACACCTGTTGAACTGGCCAACAATACGCTCTTCTTTATATTTTTTATCAAATTGCGCATTTCGATCCTCCCCTATGCTCAAGAATGGACGAGAGCTTCAACCCCTATTTATTTGAGTACTTTTTCCATTGACCAGAATTTGCTCCCATATAATACGAAACACGATCAAATCTAAATTGTCAAGCAACGAAACCGGAAAAACCATTCTCCCGCAAGCAAAATAAAGAATTTGGCCCTCCACAGGGGTGCTAGCCACATTCGGTGGAAGGTTATACAACAAGGAGTCATTACCGGGCCTTAATAATTCGTGTAATAGGGTAGATTTGCATAAAGGTACCAAACACGACATGTGGTTTTCCATGAAACCTTATATACTGGAGGTTTCCGGCAATTTCATACACCCCCTAAATTGGCTGCATAAAGGTTAGCAATATTGGGAGGCCTCCA
>CAMYLK010000026.1 GCA_947259225.1 uncultured Desulfobulbaceae bacterium
CGTTTTCTGCCCTGGCTAACAGTTGAGTAATCAACACCCAGAAGATTTCCAATCTCACGGTTATTGAGACCAGCATAATTGTACAGGGATGTCATAACAATTTGCCTGATTGTGCCGCTTGAATTGAGGACTTTCTGAATACCAGTCTCTTTTTCAACAGCTGCAACCACTTCCTCCAGAGACACGTAGCGGTGGATTTTGCGTACACTGGGCCGCTCCCTGTCCTTTTGACTATCAAGATATGTATCGCGGACCCAGTTCACAAAAACATCACTGCCAAGTATGCTCTGGCCTACTATTTTATTTTTAATTGACAGGCCGGCTGTCAGATCAGTAATTATCTGTTTCTTGTAGCGCTGCCTGCCACCACCCGTATCACCGCCATATTCTGCTAACACTGTTTCATACTCGACAAAATCAAACCTTTTCGCCTTGTTCACATAACCAGGCAAACTGCTCCAGTTATAGCTCCAGAGATACTTGAGTTGTTTGCCTTCATCCATTTTCTTCATCGCTGACACTTTGACAGGATTCAAATGGACATATCGTGAAACCAGCGAAAGGTATGTATCCTGGTCAACGAGAAAACTTTTGTATCTACCCTGATATAGATGACCGACACGTTTATGACGACGATTATAATGAGAAGTATATGTAATGTTGAAATGGCGCATGAACTCGCCAAGATTAGCCATGGGAGTCTGGGCAAGAAAATGCCAGTGATTGTTCATCAGCACAAAACTGTGCAGGATGATTCCATAGGTCTCTATGGAGTGTGAGAGGATATTCAGGAACTCTTTGCGATCAGCATCATCCTTGAATATTGTCTTTCGCTCATTGCCACGGTTGGTGACATGATATAGTGCACCTGGGTATTGAACGCGTAACGGTCTTGCCATGCAACAAAATTAAACCAGCAAAAGCAAAAGTGTCAAGAATAAAGATTTGACCCCTATACGTTTACTTCCATGCGGTTGTTTAGTTATTAATTTCCGAAGCCATCCAGTCCCCAATAATCTGATCAAAATTCAATCCATGACGCGCACTATAGAAATGCTCTGGTAGTATCACGACCTTTACAGTAGCCTTTTCGGCTTGCTGTTCGGCATCAGATAGAACAACCGAATATGTATAGTCACCCAATGTAGTGTTATCTACTAACGGCATGTCATAATAGTTAACATTAAATCCTTCTTCGTCGTTTTCGTCAGTTCTGATTCGTATGCCGACCTCATTAACTTCTAGCAAAGTAAGACTAATAGGTAATTCGCATTCCTCGTCTAATGCTGTCAATTGGTGTAGAGATAGCTTGATTTCACAAACTGACCCACCGTTTCCAACGATGTTGTCGATTTCAATTCTTGCCATATTTTTTGCGGACTTTCTAAGCTCTTCTATCTCTGTTGTGTTGTCCCCCAATTCCTGTTCAAATTTCTCGAAAAGTGGCTTCAAGCGCAGATGTTCTTGAAAGTTTAAACCAATTAGTTCGAGTATAATTCTCTTTGTGACAGGGTCATCCTGCTTTTTTAAATAATATTCCATTAGAGTTGAAAACATTTTTGCCTTAAGATCCGCTGACGCTGCCTCCCTATTACCCATGGTTTGGACTATAATCTGTGCTTTCCTGTTCTCTTCGGCGATCTTAAATTGGTTTCCTCCACTATATATGCCATAAAACGCTATGGCGGCACTTACTAATACGCCTGCAAGACTTTTACCGATTATCTCCAGCTTATCCCACTTATCCTTTGTAGATTTAGTCTTTGAGTTCACAACGTTTACCATGCCAGCATAAATTCTTTTTTTGTAACTTCGTTTTCTTCAACTGTCAGCTTGAAATCCATCTGGCGCCCCCTTTCTCTTATTATGATAATGTAATCTCCAGGCTTTAATGCTGTAATTATCATGCCTTCACTATTCGTTGCCATTTTCTTATATTCTGGCCCCTTTATTTCTACTCGAATGTATTTTTTAGGTGCATGACTTTTTCCTTTGATCGTTGCAATTAAGGCTGGGGGGGGGATTTCGGCAGATGTATTTGTTGCAACACTTTCGGACGCGCACACGGAAAAAAAAATAGCCCAAAATGCCACTACTACTAAGCGACTATAATTAACATATTTATACATTAGATTGTAATCTCCAATAGCCAATACCATCACCGTTAATCAACAGACAAATAATGTAATCTGTCTCAGAACCTAACATGTTAATATTTAGTTTCAGTATATCTACTCTCTAGTTGACCTCATGTGAACCGTAGACCCCTCTATGTTAATTAAGGCTAGGGCTAAAACTATATTAATGAACTGCCCCACCTGATTGGCCAGTTTAATATTATGTTAAATACCAATTATTACAAAGGAGGAAGACCATGCACAGAAAAAGTTATTGTAATTCTTCGAACAAATTATGATTTACAGAGTTTCAATAACTTTTATGACCACGGACAAAGAGATTCTTCCTACAAATAGATTAGTAATTATTCTGGTCTAGAGCCTTGTTATTTTCATCCTTTCATTTTCCGGACAAAAAAACCGGATTGCGCTTTAATAAGGCAACCCGGCTATCTATAAAGACCCGTGGCTTTCCGACCCTGTCTCTCAACAGGTTTGGCTTTAACTTGATTTATATTACATTATATCATTCTGTAAAAACAAATGTCAAACCGAATAGATAGCCACTGGAAATATCAATTTTGAGGATACATTGGCAATTGAAGATTCATCGTAACAAGGTTCAGTTTATCGGGCAGCTTTAATATACATATCTTGACTTTGGGATCACGAAATGAAAATATGTTTTTTCAAGACCTGATCCCAAGTTTAATACATCCTCAGCTCACCATCAATTCTTGCCGTCTAATTAATGCTTTTGATAATGTGATTTGTTAATTCTCTTCTAAAGAGGAAATTTTTTGCTCAAGATTGATTGAAAGTTTCTGTATGCTCGTTATCAGGTCACCTGTTAAATTAGTTTTGTAATCAATTTGTCCATGAACAATGTCATTTCTTAGTTTCCGAAGACGTTCAATCTCAGTAGCCATATCTTTTTTAAGTATTTTATCGCGAGCGAGAAAGCTAGGTATTGGGCCTATATTGATTTGTTGCAGATGTTTCTGATCAGGATAGGTTAATTCTGCAAGACGATACAATGATTGCTCAATAGAAACCCATTGAGACATGAAATCACCAAGAAGTTCAGTATCTGGTGATGTGTGAGGCACAAGTTCTTCGCCAAACAAGTTTTTAAATAAGAGATTTGCAAGTTCCGCATAAATCTCTACTTTGTCACGTTCGACAGTGAGACCATTTCCTTGATGATAAAGTTCATTGCGCAGTCGATGATACCACTCTATTGTACCTAATTCGACTCCTTCGAGCTTTTCCGGTGCATATTCTTCTAACCCATCAAGCAGAGACGGAAAATTTTCTGCAATATCTTGAAATTTTTTCCTGGGAATAGTCAGTCCTGTAATTCTTTTGGGAAGACCAAGATAAGTCTTGATCATGAGCTCCACAGCATTATCAATACTAATCATTGCTAGGCGGCGATTAGTATCTGTATCTCTGTTTAGAAGAGATGTTCCATGCCGGAGTATTTCACCTGGACCAGATGCCCACGGAAGCTTTGATGATTTCTTCATTCTATCTCACACATAACGCTAATTCTCACCAGTGAGGGCCGCATTTCGGCCCGAATCGGGTGCAGAATTATGTTAGGTTAATTCTTTTCTTTCAGTCAGTACCTCTTGGATACTTTGTAGAAGTTCTTGCTGCATCCGATAGATTAGGCCATCTTCTGACATAGCAGCCTTTTCAGGATCTTTATTCATTGAACGCTTAATCATTTCTCTCTGCGTAACAGAAAGACGGCTCCTAGCGTCGTCACACTTTCTGGCCAGTTCTAAGAGATTTTGGAAATAGCCTCCCCATCCTATACCAGGGGGGGTAACAACGCCAAAAGTCTGATTTGGATATACCTCCGTTCCTTGGGATACAGGCAACTCTGGAGGGCTAATCATCGAGATAATCTGAACTCCTGCAAGGTTGGCAAATACATACGCCTTATCAAACTTCTCGAACAGATAATAAGCAGAAGTCCTCAGGACGCTATGGATCAGGTTTGGGCTATTCTTGAGCCCGACGGCAAGGATGGCCTCGTTACACAAAAGGATGTGGTGGCTGTGGTTTCCTTTAACGAAATTATGTTTTTTAAGAAGATAGTTTCGCCACTCTGTTTCGAGTTCGTCCAATTGGCCCTTCCACCTCTCTGCAAGTGGGTGTTTAATCAGTTGCATCATCCAAAGAGCTCTCAAGCTAACCGATACCGCGAACCTTCCAAGACGCTCGTCAACGGGAATGGTTTTCAGTTGATTTTTTTTGAATGGATGGAAGATGGAAGCAGCGAAAAAAGTTTCAGCTTCGTTCAAAACTGTTTCGCACTGGTCACATAGAAGCTCCCTTTTGTATAAGTCCTGCGATCTACTCGGTTTACCATTCTCATCAACTGCTGTCAGAAAACCTGTCGCAGATGTCTCTTTCAAGTATTTGCCGAGAAATCGTGGCAACACATGACTAGTTCGCAGGTCGTCATTCTTTTGGCATAGCTTGCAAAGAGTGCCCTCTATGTTCATTTTTTTGTTCTCTGCAGGACATGGTTTACAGTTCTAGCACTACATCCTTTACACATTATTTCTCTTTAATCTTCCTGTCTCATCCATGATTCTTAACTTTTTTTCATCAAAATAACCTAGCTTTTTTTGCTTGAAATATATGCGCATATTCCTTCTCCTAATTCTTCTAAGCCAACATAGGAATAAATAGGGTCAGAGTAAAATTAAATTAAATATCAAATCAATAATCTTCTTTTCTCAACCCTACTGGTCTTCCTCTCTTCTTGGGCTTCAATCGCCTTCCGGTCAAAGCTTCCAACTCTTCTTTAAACCGGTCATTTCCTATCGCCATGCCTTTAAAAGTATTCTCCCGAATCTCTTCTAATAACTCACCATCAACATGATGTTTGAACAGCTCACGATAATTTTTCTGCCGAGAAGAAGCATCACTGCCTAACGACAAGTATTCCTGATGCGGTGTGCATAATCCTGAAACTTTGCCTAAAGCATTCACCTGATAGCTGGACCAACGATACTCTGCTGGATCTTTAACCATACCAGCATGAACAGGATTAAGTTCTATATACCTATAGACTTCCAGAAGGTAACGTTCAGCTTGAACAAGGCAGGATTTAAAACGTCCCTCCCATAATGTTCCAGAGCGCCGATATTCAAAATTAAAATACTGGACATATCTGCGACCTAACGATTGCATCATTTGGCTTATGCCTCCCTCCTGCCTGGGAGTACAAAGCAAGTGAACATGGTTGGTCATCATTACCCACGCATGGATATCCACTTTATACTTCTTGGAATAATCTATTAACCATCCTGCATAGGCGACATGATCTTCGTCGGATACAAAACAAGTTTGACGATTGTTCCCGCGCTGGATGATATGAACTGGTATGCCTACTGGTGTAATTCTTGTGAGTCGTGCCATTTCCCCCTCATTGACACAGGTGTGAAATTACTACACAGCAAAGCTATATTTTACTGCACAGTAATTCAAGTTTTAACTTTACTCTGACCCTAATTATCTAATTATCTAATTATCTACCCAGAATTTTTCAAGAGACGGCTTCCAACCCCATAAGATAGGAGTATGAACGGTAATTTATAACCGGAACTGGACTATCAACAAAATGGGTGAAAACTGATTGCCGCTTAAGGTAATTGCACCTCGTGCAAAAATTCGTCACGAGAAAATTTAAAAAGATTTTGTTCAGGATCGAACTCAAGATTCCGCGTACCTTCTGGATTGAAATAATAGGTAAACATTATCTTGGCGGGGTAAAATTTAATATCACCGTCCATTTTTCCATATCTAGCATCTATAATATTTCCCTTGTCATCTACATTAGATCGTACCCGGAAAATATATTTCATATGTTCGTTTTCACTTGCTGATGAAAATCCGTTTGATTTTCTAGATCGCTTTCCAAATAGGGAGGATTCATATCCTTCCAAAGGTGCTTCGTAAGGCCACCTGTAAATACTTATATTTCCTGTTGAAGGAACGTACTTTTGTATTCCATCCATCTCGTTCGAGAAAGTCATCACATATGAACATTCGAACACCCCTGGAGTTTCATGGTCACAATGAAAGTTAAATACAAAATCCTCTATCAGGCCTTTGCCATATGGACCCACCCAATCACCCTTCTCAAGATCATAGCCTACAGGAGAATCGAAAACTGGAATCTTAACTGAACGTGTATGTTTTGCTTTCATTGGCACAGGATTTTTTTTCTTTTTCAATACCACTTCATATGTCTCACCATAGGGCTCATAAAGCCTTTTGATTTGATTAGTTTTAAACTTGAAACCTATATACGAATAATAAAATCCTTCCTTTGTGACTCGAATACCTCCATCAATACTTCCGTCACCCTTAATATTACATTCACCTTCTTCATCCGTGAAACATTCAATTTTTCTATCTACTGGATAATCTGTAAAACTGACTGTCACTTTAGCGCCTTTAATTGGAATTGTCTGTTCATCGATTACTTTAACTGTCATTTTTGCTTTTATTGACAAAACCGCAGCTTCAATCGGCACAGCCATGAAAAACAACATAATTATCGGATATTTGTATTGCATAGCAACCCTCTTATATATTCTAATTAAAATTAATTTTTTTAAATTCATGATAGAGACGGTAAACATGTTGATATGGCATATCTCTATAATCTGAATGACGCCATTCTCTGTTACCTGGTTTTATTTCTTTTTCTCGTGGCCATTTCTTCTCATCCGTTTTCATGGTAGCAGACATGTCGAAATTTCTATCTACACCAAAAATGTCATACAAATCCAAGATTGGATTTTCATTACTCCCCATTGCAAAACTAGTGGCCGGAATAGCTTCAGCAAGTAGCCAGTCACGAACAGTTATTATTTCGTTAGCCTTTACATTATCGTCGTAATAACTGGCAAGTGATGTATCGCTAACCTTCGACTTAAGAAACTGACTAGCCTCTATTTCATCTCCCAAAATTTCTGCGATTGATGGAGTTCCGTCCTCAAGTTCAAAGAAAGGATTCGATTTGAGTTGACTATCTGGAACTAGCTCCATGTCACTAGCTGATTTGGGTATCTTGCAATTAGGAATAATAGCTCCATCTTTACCTATACATGGTCCTTCAACAGTGTACTCTCCTGATCGTGGTAACCCCCAACCCATATAAGGGCTACCGCCGCCTGATAGATTCCTATCAGTCAAGTTGAGACCAGGAATAACTGGCAGTTCAGAATATCTTCCCTTGAACTTTTCTTGCTTGACCCAACTAAATCTCGACGATCTTAGTTCAAATTGCAATTTCAGCACCTCAAGATCAACAATTTCGCCAACCATAGTGTCTCCATCCCAATTGCCTAGTACATCTTCTGTTGAAGAATAATAATTAAAAACCTTGTAAGTTGGTACACTCCCTAACCTGTTTCGCCAAGTAAGAGTGCTGCGGTAATCATCCGAGTTTACTTCATCAGGATCACTCCTGAAAAGTTTATACCACTCACTTGCCAGTAATCGCCCTTCCCCTTTCAGAACATAATCTTCGAACCAATTGTCGACCAGATACATCCAGCTTTTCTCGGGAGGAATTCCCTCTGCTACAGCATCTTCTGGTTCAACTATATCACCATAAGCCTCAAGGGCTACTGCAGCATCCATGGCAATATAACCGTTGAAATTGGGGCTTTGCCCCACACCATGATCCTGAAGTGCTACAGACGCCACCATGTTTCCTGCGCTGTGAGCAAGTAATGTCACCTGTCCAGACAGGCTCTTAACAAAGTCAGCGTACCCCTTTGAAGTAGCAAAGGCGCCGACAATAGCCTGATGATAATGTGAAGACGGAGGTTTATCAAAAGGTGGAGCAGGTTGATTGCCGTACCAACCCACGCCATAAAAACGGGCATCAAGTCCTGCATGAAAAAAGCGTTTGAATGCCTCGGCATATGCTCCAGCTGCAGCCTCTGCAGTAACATTAAAGCCATGGATCATGACAAGCTTTTTACGATTCTCGCTGCCATCAGGATTATACTTCACAAATTCCGGCAGATTGGGAGGACTATCGTCGAGGTAGCGGTCAAAATACCTGTAGGAGAAATTTCCTTCAAGATCCAAGCTGTCAGTAGTGTCGTACAAGATATTTTCCCCAAGGCTCATGCGAAGATCCTTATGTGAAAACATCTCTTCGACATTCGTTATAACGAGAGGGAATGAAAAACTAAAATGCCTGAAACCATATCTCTTGATCTCCAACCGAAGAGGTTTTGTTGATTGTTTAATACCTTCCACCAAAACTATTCCATATTGTGGTGTCTCTTTAACTTTTGACAAAAAGAACTGCGACAATTCAGCCCCTTCAGGAGTTGCCACCTTGAGTTTGCTCTTACCATACGCATCACTAATATCCAGATTTTCCAGATAATCATAAGGATTGTTAATTGTGAGCGCTAAGTATGATTTACTATGATCCAATTGTTCTTGAAAATTATATGGATCCGATAGTGAGGTTACTACTTTTGGAATAATTAACTCAACAAACGAAACCGCACTATCTTCTTGCACTAATTCATATGTATACCCTTCATCTAGTGGCGCGTAAAAATTCAGCAGGGCACTCAAGTCCAAATATAAGGGAAAGAAATCTACCAGGTCCCGGATTCCGTTGACTTCATCATCCTGGTTATCTGTTCCAAATTTATCAGCAACAGCTGGCAAATCATGTTTACTTTTCCCGATACCGATACGGGGATCAGATTTATCATCATTATCGGTATTCACCCAGAAACGCCATGGTTTTTCTTCTGTCACTCTATTACGATCCAGATCATTTATTTTATTGTTCCGGTCGTAATCAGGCACAATAACTGTCTGTATAACTGTGAGGAGCACCCTATCTACCTCTTTTTCTTGAACCTGGGCACCTGGGGATGAAAATTTTGTCACAATAATAATTGACTCATCATTGTTTGAACTGGGCACAAAACCCTCGATATAAAGCGACTGAGGCAACTCAGATATGCTGACAATATCATTCCCCAAAACCCAAGTCTTTGAAGTACCTGAAGGATCTGTCTGACCGTCAATCAGCAAATTAGCTGCACCTTTTGTTTGATCGGTCCAAATCTTGATTTTCTCCGCACCCTGAATGATTTCCAATGTAACAGTACCTTCTGAAAGAGATGCGGGTAATGCTCGCAATTTCACCTCTATAAGATCATTATCAGCAACCAGCACGCCGTTTGCATCTGTCATCGCATCGTCGGAATTAACAATTCCATCTGCATCGTACCCATCGATATTATCCGGCACTCCGTCCTGATCATCGTCATCGAAATTCAAAGGAACAATGAGTCCCGGTGCCATACTCTCGCGAGGATCATCCTCACTGAAATTTCCATCGCGGTTCAGGTCACCATCCAGCTCAAGTGTGAATGGAACAAGCTCTATTTCCGCACTCCTCACTTCCAAGAACTCTGATCCTTCATTGAGGATTACCTGGGCTTTGTACTTCGCATTGGGCTCAAACCTGAAACCTCTCAGGAATATCATCTGGTCTGTGCCAGTGGCATTGGAGTTGAAATATGCGATATTCTCGTATTCGTCCTTGTCTTTATCTATTTGTTTTGAAAGGACAAAATATGCTGTGCCTGCCTGATACTCAGCTGGTTCTATTGAGTATTCTATTGGGTAATCATAGGTAACATAACCAGCCTCATTGACAGGAATGAAATGTTTTTCCCGGGGTACTGTTACATTTACAGCATAGACTTCTGTACCATGCGTCACCGGCGGGCTAGTTTTTTCAATATCTACCAGTTGGCATGCATTATCCGGATGGCAAATATCAACTGTTGTTTTAATGGTTTCTGTTGCCTCTCCACCAACACTAATTTCGTGCTTACTGGCTTCTGAATGGAGAGGATAATCAACCTTGAACAAACCATTCCCTATGTGAACAGCTTCTGTTCCATCAAACCTGACAGAAGCATTTACAAAATTTGTATCTGTGAAAAATTCTCCTGTACCGGTATATACAGGGCATGTATCTGTTCCACTTGGCATGCATGAGAATTCGAAATCAACAGAAGTCCCCTGCTCACGCACATAATACAATCTCGCATAGAGTGGAATAGTCGTACCAACTGCTCCACCGTTAATAATATTGCCAAAAGCATCGGATGCGTGGATTACCTTAAGAGCCAGTCCACTGTAGGGTGCATCATCAGGATCGCAAGTACCGGTAGAATTTGAGGTAATATTGACAACTTCAGCAGCAAGGGTACCGGATTTTACTCTTACCGGATAATCTGCATCCGGCAGTCCGCCCAAAATGACATGGGCAGCTGCACCTATATGTAACCCTGTAATGCCAGCAACAGAATCACTTCCACACTCTCCATAAACAGGTATGGTGCTCATACAGTGATCATTTTCAGAAACAAGCAACCCTGGACGGGTATCTTGATTCGAGGATTCACAAGCTGATCTTAGCTGGGCATTTCCCATGAAAAATTCAACATTCTGATTGTTGATGGGGTTGCCATACTGATCTTCCACAAATGCTATCAGTGTCGCTTCCCAGGACAATATGCTGCCAGACTTATTTCCACCCTCAACACGCAAATGGTGCGGTTCATCAGGAAATCCATAAACAGATATCGGTGAAGTGGTCAGCAGTCCGTTTGTTGCTGTCACCTCAATGACTGTTTCATCGACTTTCTGGACAGCTTCACCAGGTTCTTTTCTGGCAGTTGTAGGATTAAAATTTGTAGATTGATTGAAAAGAAAATCGATCTCGGCGATCCCTTTAAAACCAGTTGTCACAGTAACAGTAGATTGCCATGAGCCAGAAGAAGATGCGCCCCGCACTTTACCACCGCCTGCTTTGACATTGAAAACAACCTCAACTCCCTCAACACGTTTCCCCTCTGGGTCAAGGGCCACAACCTGCAGCGGTGTATTCAATTGCTGACCTGCTGTGCCGATAAGGATTTTTTCCGGTCCTTTGATCACCTTAATTTCGACAGCACTTAACGGATTATCCGTTGACTCAACATCGGGATTGGACAATCTGGCAACATACTCATCATCGGCAGGTAAATGGTCAGGGTTCATTGCCGTCATTCCGCCAGCTATATCACCGGAAAGCATCCAGCCGGATTCATAGGTTATAGGGTTCTCCTTGATCCAGGCATAACCGTACCAGTCCTCATAGAACAGCTCGGATTCGGGAATGGTGATGATATATCCCTGGTTGACTGCATTGGTAATATCCTCGGAAATGGATTCAGGCAGGTTCAGTCCGGGAAGTACAGTATCAATATTTGCTGCATTGATTACAGCCAGGGGGATACTTCCCTCAGACGCAAGGGCAAACAGCTTTCCTGTGGAGACAGACTCCACCCCGAATCCATCCTCAAAGGTACGGTTCTCAAGAATGGAGCCATGCAGTGAGGAGGTTTGCATGAAAAGAGATACGGAATCGCCACTTTCCATGGGAACTCCGCCTACCGGTTCCGCCACTCGCAGGTCGGCATCAAGATACGCTCCTTTCCAGGTATAGCCGTGCGGCGAGTCGAGCAGGTAGACTATATCAAGAACGCCGCCCAAAGTAACCAGCGTGGGGAGGGGGCGGGCAATCTGCAACTGAAAAAGTGATGCAAGTTCGTCCTCTGCCCTGTTACCCTGATCAATATACGACATTGCCCGTTCAAAAAGCAGGCGCTCTGCATTCTTGTCATCA
The DNA here is from genome assembly GCA_947259225.1 of uncultured Desulfobulbaceae bacterium. Lineage (GTDB taxonomy): Bacteria > Desulfobacterota > Desulfobulbia > Desulfobulbales > Desulfobulbaceae > UBA10518. The sequence continues at coordinate 11,878 of CAMYLK010000026.1, forward strand.
AGTGGGACTGCATCAGGTATCACGGCCTGCTGTGATGCAAGACCTATGATTGAAGGATATCCTGCCATCAGGATGTTCTCGACCCTCGCGGTTGCCGTCGGAGCAATGAGTTCTACACCAAATTGGAAGTCCGACCCTGCTGTCAATCCATTTTGCCCGACGATTTCACGTGCACCATCTATTGTGAGTATTGGTCTGAGGTGGATCAGATATAAGGGGGTATTATCAAGCCCGCCGTAGGCATTCATGATCTCCTGATCTTCAATAGTTTCCGGCTCAAATGCTATAGCTATACTCCTGTTGGAAAGCTCATGAAGCGGCATTGTCTGGTCAAAAAGAACTGTTCCATCCTGTTTTGCAGCAATGAACCGGGCCTTGTGCAGCAGGTCATCCGGCAGGCTGAAATATTCCCCGGTAACGGCAACTTCCGTAAACTGCAGAGCGGCCGGAATGATCTTCATGTGCTCAGGGTTAATGGACCGGCTTAAACGCAGGTCATCATAGGTTATCCCCGGGTTGTTCACGTTCAACTGGTCGCTGATCTGTGCGGCGAGATACTCAAGAGGCGTCTCAGTCTTCAGGTCAGCTAAATAGCTTCCCCGTATGGTTGCAAGGTCCAGCGACTGAAGAGCATTCTCAGGGGTATTCGATGTAAATCCGGCAGCCTTGATGCTTGTGTCGAGAGGCAGCCAGGTTTTGCCGTGTTCATCAATCACCGCACCCCGGTAATTATCATACGGTATCTCAACCTCAACCCAGATATGCTCGATCCGGAAATTGCTTATTTTGCCGCCTGCTATAGCCGTCTCATACGGTATGCCAGCCTTTTGGAAAAACCGGGCGATCTCCATGGGACCATCAAGCCCGACCTGATCTTTTGCTGACTCAATGTCCGGAAAGAACTCAATGACACCCCGGACATAACGGGCCGGAAATCCGGCGGACCGGAACAGGGCGACGAGCAGCGTTGCCTGATCGGCGTCATTGCCGCTCATCTGGCGCAGGGTTTCCTCCGCGCCTTTCATGGCACCCCAATACCACTCTGTTTCAACGTTATTTTTTACCCACTCATACATCTCCACAGGATTCCAGTGAAGCGATTCCGCCAGCTCCGCAATTGCCAGTGAGATAGGCGCCTCGGGGCTTGCGGCAAGATCGTCATCACCGAATGACTGGTTCCCGCCCATGTACACCGGGATAATTTCAGGAGTGGATACGGGTGTTCGTGCCGGGAGGTTGAGATGACGATACGGGATGCTGCCATGAATCCGACGATTTCTTTTCGGCAGAATATCTTTGATGAAGCTTTTTAACTGTAGAATGTCCTCCATGGATACCTGTTCATCCAGGGCATCAAGGGCATGAAGATATTGGGAGAGTGATTGTTCATATTGTGCCGTCATTTCTGCATGCCGTGAGACAGCACGGGTACCGAGAGAATCAAGCTGCGCACCCCTGTTTCTGAGCTTGCCAAGAAGGGTTTGGTGATCAGTGCGGATTGATTCTCCGAGTGCTTTGAGTTCTGTCAGATTGCTGACATGGGATTCACCAGAGACCAGTGCTCTTTCGATTTTTACCAGGAGAACCCGGCTCTTTTTGAAATTTTCCTGCAGGCTTCTTTCCAGAGTCAGGTCGGAAGACTGTGCTATGGCCGGAAGCAAAAGTATTATGCAGAGTAAAAATATTGATCTTAATATATACGACATAATCCTAAAATTTCTCTCTTTGTTCGAGGTAAGCGAGGAACGAGACTCCGAATGACATCCATATGAAAAATTTGACTTTCTAGTCATAGAGATAAAACCTTCCCTGTTCAATACGAAGGAGTGTGTCCAACTGAAGTCTGATATCATTTATATCAACACTCTTGATATACAGCAGTGAACCAACAGCCTCTTTTATATCAAGTATATTCAGTTCAGTATGTTCTCTATTTGTTACTGTCCTATCTAAGACCTTCTGCAGATAGTACAGTACGGAATTTCTTTTGTAGCGCTCATACCATGTTACTTGCAGGTTGTTTATAGCTCCTATTGCCTCTTCAAGACGACTTGCTCTGTCTTTATTAACCGTAAATTCATACATGTTTTTTTGCAGCAAGGTGTATTGACTGCCATCACCGAACCATGTACTGAATTCACATCCAAAAACTCCTTTCTGATCGGGAGCAAGCACATAGTACGGCAAAGCAGTTGTTGCGTCTGCCTGGACTGGAAATGTCACTGACCATGGGTATTCTGCGACCCAGTCACCCAAAGTTGGGTCAAAGAGTATGATTTCTTCAGGGCATGTGGCACTCACCCTCAGGTCAAAGTCCAGACCCGGACTTGTAAATTCAAGAGCAAAGGCGCTGAACTGATGGGGGACCAGCTCTGACCTGTCGTCCTGGTTGTGGACGAAGCCTACAGCGTTTATAATCAGATTTGTTAACTGATCGTCATTCACATCATTGAATGCTTCACACAAATCAAAAGCTGAGTAGACAGTCTGACCCTGGCCGTATTCGTTCAGTACTATCGCTGGATATTCGCATCTGCCGTAAGCCCCGTACGACTCATCATCGTCATCGTCATCATCGTCGGGGTGGTAGTCATCATCATGATGCTCATCATCATCGTCGGGGTGGTAGTCATCATCATGATGCTCATCATCATCGTCGCGGCGGCATTCATTAATGAACCATCCGACCACTTCCGTGTCTCTTGCAGACTCAACGTGAACGAGTTGACCATCTATCTTCAGTTTCCCGATATTGGATATGGGGCTTTCCTCAAGAGTAATCTCAGGATCAACCACGGAGAGCACTCCTTTTGCAGTAACCCCAAGGAATGATTCCATATAATTGGAATAACCGTTGTCATCGTCGTCATCATCTTCCTCGTCATCATCATCGTTATGCTGATGATCTCCCGGCACATTCCAGCCAAAAGAAACCAACCCAGTACCGGAATAGACCTTTTCACGAAGCTCTTCAATTCCTGCCCCAGAATCATCATACGTACTGGAGCTGTTGCCGATTATCATGATATCGGTATAGATCGGATTGCGGAGTTCAAGCCCAAACTCATCCCGGCTGCAGACAATCGTAAAGTTATCTGTTAGCTGGGTCAGGATGCTTTCGATACGGTTATAAGATGTGCATCTTTCTTCACAGGTCTGTGGTGGATAATATGATTCTTCATCATCATAACTGTCATGCTCGTCGTCATCGTCGTCATCACAATCGTCTTCATCGCAGTCGTCGTCATCACAATCGTCGTCATCACAATCGTCGTCATCGCAATCGTCGTCATCACAATCGTCGTCATCACAATCGTCGTCACCACAATCGTCGTCATCGCAATCGTCGTCACCACAACTGCTCTGGGCATTGTTGAGCCATACCAGGAGGTTCACCTGATCAAGCGGATTAATCTCTGTTTCAACGGCTGATAAAATCTCAACTCCTGATTGGGCAATTATTCTCGGGGCTTTGCCAGCCAGACTTATTTCCAGCAGAACGTGATACTGCTGCACATTCAGATCCAGGGAGGAAAGAGCAAAATTTCCAACTGATGTTGCCCCAGGGGCTATGTCTGATGTTGCGGATGTATCGTAAACGATCTCGCCTGTCACCGGATCCTGAACAACGACCCTTACGTTCAACCTTGCCAGTGTCTTATTGCATTGATTTGTCAGGGTATACCCAATCGCAACATCCTGGCTGTAATAGATCGGCCCGGGTGTAATTGTGAGGCTGCCTGTCATTTCTTCAAACGATTTGCATAGTTCAACATTGAACCCCACGGTCACCGGCTCAGAGTTATTCCCGGATTTATCACTACCCCTGAAGCTGATTATCCTGCTGCCTTCATCTGTTTCTACCGGCGTCCAGAGCGCTGTGTATATATTGGCCGAAGGATCGGTCGGGGCAAGCGGCTGCCATCCTCTCTGGTCAATCTGGAATTCCACACTGTCCACTCCTGCCGCATCATCTGTCGCAGAAACAGCTACCTCCAGAGGCCCGTCAACAAGAGTTCCGTCAGCTGGAGAGATGATAGTAATATCCGGTGGGGTGATATCGACCAGCTCAAATTGGGTAACAGCCAGATCGACGACTTCGGATTCGTGCCTTGCCTTCAGGGTAAGCAGATAGCTACCGAGGGGAATACCCTGTGTCTGGACAAGAAAACTGCCGGAAACGGCCTGTCCCTTAGGCAGGGATATGGTTTCAGTCCACTGCTGCAGTTGGGTCAGGTTCTGATCTGTAAGAATATTTTCAATGTTCAGACCATCAACATTAAAATTGCCGCTATTGGTGGCAGTCCATTCCGCCGTGGCCGGATCACCCAAAGGTACGGATGTGTCTGGTAATGCAAGGGTACCGTTCAGAACAAAGACTTTCTCGATGACGAACGGGTCATGGTTCTCAGACAGAACGGTACCGTTTTTCGTGACTTTTGCGCGGACATTATAATTTCCAGCATCTGCCGAGCCGGTCTGCCAATTGTATTGCAGGGATCGAACTTCATCAGCCCCCAGAACCAGATCTTCATCGGTCAGTTGGCTGACAACAGAACCTGCCTGGGTCTCTACCTGGACTGCAAGATTGACGTTTTTCTGCCATGCGATATTGGTAAGGTCAACACTTACTCCAACGTTTTCATTCATGCTGTAGGAGGTTTTACCTGTTGCTGTTGTCATATCAACCTTGGGTTGGATAACAATGGAATGCTCTACAGGAATGGACTCGTTGCCACCATTATCCGACGCCCGGAAACGGACCATATGCGAGCCTTCATCCGTCTCATCCGGCAGCCACCCGACAGCATATCTTCCCGTCGCCGGATTAACCAGGGGCAAAGGCAGCCAGGAACCGTTATCTATCTGATACTCCACCTCCGCAACACCTGAGGCATTATCAGTTGCAATAACAGACAGGTCAAATGTGTTACTCAAAACACTTCCGTCCGCAGGCGATTGAACAGAAACCACAGGAGCAACCCCGTCTATTACTGTAAAGGAATCGCTATCAAGGTTCTCGATCTCATCCTGGCGGAAAGATTGCAGGAGTACGGTATACACGCCGATGTCCCACGCTATGCCGGCAAATGCACGCTGCCCTGAGACCACTTCATCCGCACCCAGGGTAATACTTTCTTCAAGGGCAGACACCACTGTCGAATTTCTCGCGTCAAGGACAATGAGTTTAAACAGCAGGGTGCCTTCCTCGACATTTCCGCTGCTCGCAATTGAGTAGCCGACGTCCACTCCTCCATCCTGGAAAATTGCCTTTGGATCAACCGAGACATTCCCGGAAATCTCCATGACCGGTAAAATCACAAACTCTGTTGAACTCTCCGCTATAAGAGTGTTGTCCTGTAAAACTTCAACTGCAGCCGTATAACTGCCGGGAACATTACGTGCCGTATTCCAGAAGGTGTTGATGCTTGCGCTGTCCAGAGGAAACAGATTGACCAGCGTATGCTCTTCAACAAAATGGACAATAGTACTGTCAGAAACTGTTAATTTTACTTTCAGTTCAGGAAGGATTAAATTAGCCCCCTGGTTTGCGACTGAAAGATCAAGCAAAACGTTTTCATCAGGGCCGTATTCCACCTTGTTTGTTGTCAAAACTGTACTGACCCCGATATCAGGCGAGACTGTAAAAGGCTTAACCGTTTCACCGATCAGACCTGCCGCTGTATCAACCAGCGCAGTCCTCACCTGATATATACCGGCAAAAACGGAGCTAGCATTCCAGCTCAGCTCAACCCTTTCGTTGGCACCATAGGAAAGGGTTTTGTCCATATCGACCAACTCTTCGACAGGAACCCCATTCTCGTCTTCAATAATCACGGTAAGGCGAACATCCTTTTCATGACCGCTGTTATAGATATCAACATTGACGGCGACAACCTCATCACTCCTGAACTCTTTGCCGTTGAGAGTGGTTTCAAAAATGACTCCTTCGTCCTCGGCCACGTAGAAACCGCTTGAGGCAACATTGTTATCTTCCCTCGACTCGGTTATCTCATTATAGGTATCAAGAAGAACGAAAACCTCATTTGCACCCATCATTTCTGTAGAGTCCCAGTTGACACTGAACCACTCTTCGGATTGCTGGCCGATATAGGAAATGGTTTCCGAGTGGATTAATTCTATGTTGTCATTGGCGTCCCAGATGTAGATTTCGGCATACACATTTTCAACCGGGACGGATGAATTGTTTCTGACAACAGCACCCAAAATCGCTTCATCTCCAGCAAGCAAGGCACCGGGGAGGATATAAATATCTTCCTCCAGGACCTCCAGGTCCGGCATTGCTTCCGTGTCAATATTTACCTGTATCTCATCGGCCGGTTCACTGACATGGCCTGCCGCATCCTCTGCCCTTGCTGTGAAAACATTCTGCCCGGGATGCAGACCCACATCTTCGAATATGAAGGTTCCGGGCGGGATGATTCGGTGCAGATCAGAATCCACCCTGTAGAAAATACCTGACGGCAGCCAGTTGAAATCCATCTCTATGGCTCCGGCAAAGGTATCCAGCAACTGTACTTCTTCGCCATTTTCTGCCGAAGATACATAAACCTCTGTCACGCCATTATTATACGTATGGTAGGCGATCTGTTTACCGTCCGGTGACCACTGCAGATCAATCTCCGTATCTGACCTTTGTGTTAACCGGCTTGTCTCACCCGTTTCCGTATCATATATATAAATGTCATACTGACCGTCACGGTTAGCGGTAAATGCCAGCTTGCCGGACATGGGCGCCCACTCGATGGATGGATAGTATCCAGACCAGTCAACGTCCTCTTCCAGTAGGATCGGGTCTCCTCCGGTGGAGTCTACTAGGTTCAGGTTAAGTTTTCTGTTAACAGAATCCCAGGTTTGAAATGCTATCAAATTGTTGTCATGTGATATCTCGGGATAGTATCCGTTTATATTCTGCGTGACCCTGATTGTCTCTCCGGAGGTCAGATCATGCATCCAGATATCGTAGAAACCTTCACCCCTGTCAGAGTCAAAAACAACTTTGGTACTATCTTTGCTCCATGACGGTTCATACTCATCGACCTCGGATGCAGTTGTAAGGGGTTGGGTAGTTCCGGTGGCAATATCATAAATACCTATCCTGTACCATTCTGCCTCATCATCAAATTGATAGATTAACTTATTACCGTCCGGAGAAATATGATGTTCCCAGCTGCCCATTGGTATCTGGTCGACCCGGGTCTCGACCCCTGTTTCAAGATCTTTGCGGAAGGTATAGTAATCATAACTGTATGGTGTTGGCGTGCTTACAGCCTGAGAGTAGAAGACTTTACTGCCATCAGGAACAACAGCAGTTTCATAGATACTCAAACCGCTGATGGTAAACGTCTCATGTTCAAATACACTCACAGCTTCTACTGTATCAATCAATACATCGTCATGGATAAGATCGACAGCTGCACCTGGTTCTGTCACGCCAATGACATCAACAATCCCGGTCTGACTCTGAAACGGCTTACCGCTGATGGTTGGCAGGAGGATAAGCGGTTTTTCCGGCGTAACATTGTCCTGTGGAATAGCTGAATCCTCGTTCGAGTTACCGCTTGTATTTCCATATGAGTCTATTGCCCGAGCTACATAAAAATACTCTGTACCGTCTGTCAGTCCGATATCACGGTAGCAGGTATTGGTGATCAGTTTGTTGATGACTTGGGTATAGTGCCCGCCAGCAATTTCACTATGATAGACCTGGTATCCATCCACCGGGTCGGCCGAAGCATCCCAGCAAACATCAACAGCCCTTCCTTCCGGTGCGGCCATGGCTGTCAGGTTAGTTGGCGGTGCAGGAAGAGGCTGCTCAACTACAGCCGAAATTTCATTGGATGGTCCGCTTTCGCTTTCAGCTGTATCGACTGCTGTAACCCTATAGGTATAGGTGCCGTTTTTCAGGCCGGAATCCACATAGCTGATTAATGCGACCGGTGCTGGATTTATTTTCTGCCATTCAGTTCCTACAGACCGGTAGATGTTATATCCTGCAAGGTCTGTTTCAGTGTTAGCATTCCAGGAAAGGCTGACATCGTTATTTATCACCTCTGCAACGAGAACGGTTGGTGCTGCAGGAGGTGCATCATAAAATACGTTTCTTGTATACGATGGCCGGCTGATATTACCATGAATATCTGTAGCAATCGCATACAGGGAATTGGTGCCGCCAGCCAGATTGACGACAAGAGAATATTGACCGACACCATCTGCTGTGGTCGTGCCAAGGGACACATCTCCTGAAGCCTGGTCCCGGTAAATCTCTACGGTTGCTTCGGGAACAGTAGATCCATCCACCGTTATGTTGGAAATTGTCACCGGTGATTGTGGAAAATTCAATAATGGAGTGAAGACTATTGCAGTTGTCGGAGCTTTTTCACTTTCATTTTCTGATGTATCAACAGCAGTGACTGAATATTCGTATTCACCGTTAGAAAGCCCTGAACTGCCAGGCGGGTCAGTGTATGATGTTTCTGTCAAAGGCGCGGTATTAAGCTTCAAAGTATCCCGATAGAGATTATAGCCCGCTAGATCTGCCTCCTGATTCGGATTCCAGGACAGTTCAACTTTGCCGCCGTTAGCGTGACCTGTAAATCCATTTGGCGCTGCAGGTGGGGTAGCATCCCTGAAATGAACCAGAAGTTCCTCAGGAGTTTCATCGACCAAGCCACCCTGGTCTGTAGCAACAGCTCGCAACCGATATGATCCGAATTCATGACCAAGGGCTGCTGGATCAAAAATGACAACATATGGCCTTTGAGTCAGAACTGATCCAAAATCCACCCATGAACCAGCACCGTTCACCTGATACTGGAACTGAACTGTATTGATATCAGTATCCTCAGATTCTGCCCTGACGGATAAGGGCTTGTCGAATGCATGGCCGGCCTGTGGGGAAACAATGTTCAGATGCGGAGCATGGGTATCGATCGAAACTTGGATTGAGTTTGACTGATCGCTCATATTTCCGGCATGGTCCATGGCAACCAGGTAATAGTCATGGGTTCCGTCGGGAACATCGATATTTTGAAAAGCCAACCCGTCTATCAGGTAGGGCGACAGATCACCTATTACAGTTCCCGATTCATTGGCCAGCTGTCCCCCCCGGTATACTAAGTACCCAGCAAAATCTGGCTCACTGTTGGCCTGCCAGGTGAGATCGACTATCGCTCCTTCCGGTGTAGCTGTGAGAAGAACCGGAGCTGCAGGTGGTGTATTATCAACTGTGATGGAAACGATTTTTTCACTGATGTTGCCATTCAGGTCCTCAGCTTCCAACCTGATTGTATATGGTCCGTACTCAAGGGTAATGACATCCCAGCGTACCAGGGTACCGGAAGAAACCGGTACAGGTGATTTTCTCAACAAGTGCCAGGTTTGTGGGTTCTCACCGGCTCCATAAGAAACACGATACTCTTTGAAATCATCAGTACTATACGCCCTTCCCTTGATATCAAAATAGTTGCTTACCAGATCATCATTTCTCGGCGAATTGATTGCTGCATCCGGTGGCGTGATATCAACGGTAAAGACAACCTGGTTTGAATCCTTGCTTTCCCAGCCGGCCAAGTCAATGGCTCGGACTATATATGTGTATTCGCCTTGCTCAAGATTCTGGTCCAGATATTGCGTTGCAGTGATTGGAACAGAATTCAGCTTTTCTCCATTCCGATACAGGTCATATCCAACGAGGTCAGATTCTGTGTTGCCATGCCAGGCAAGGGATACACCTGTACCTTCATCAAGATTTCCTGAAAGTAAAGGCGGTGCAGGCGGAGTAGTGTCAATGGTGAAGCTCACCATTGTTTCCGCTGTATTTTCAAGATTGTCAGAACCTGAAAGCCGGATGCAGTATTCTCCGTCAGTCGGCAGTGCCTTTATGGACGAGATGATGCTGCTTTGTATCGACTGTGTTCCTGTCCTGAGCACTGACCAGTTTTCTGCTGTTGAGCAGTTTGAATCGGCAATATCCAGGGTATATTTTTTCAGAAATGGATCACTGATGGTTCCGGAAACATCAAAGACATCCTTTACATAAATTCCTTCTGAAGGATTGATGATGGTAAGTTCAGGCGAATTGTTGTCAACATGTATGGCTACCTGTGCCGTGCTTTCCCAGCCAGCCTTGTCAATTGCAGTGACTCGAATTGTATAATCACCGTCAGTTATTCCCTGATCATTTCCGACATTCCAGGAAGCGAGAACGTTGTCCAACGGTTGCGATTCACCCGTCGCAATTTCAACCCAGTTGACCGGATTTTCTCCTGCCCCATACTGAACAGTATAGGATTGCAGGTTGGTTTCTTCGATTATTCCGTTTATTGAGACAACAGGCTGGGTACTGCCAAAAAATTCTCCTTCTATCGGACTTTCGAGTAAGATTTTTGGCCGGGTTTTATCTACGGTAAACGAAACTGTCTGATTGCTTGCGTTTTCAACTCCGTCTTTGGCGTAGACCTGGATTGCATAACTGCCTTCAGGCAAATCCAGGGAATCAGAAAAAACAATCTCACTACTCACAGCCGCAGTATCGATAAGGTTTGCCTCCTGGCCTCCTGAGAGGGATACTGCATATTCCTTCAGGTTCAGGTCATTCAGGGAACCCTGTACATCAACTACTCCCGGATGATAGGAAGAGTCAACTGGTGCTGTCACTCCTATAGTTGGCGACACAGTGTCGGTTATAACCGTGATCGATTCAACCTGGATTGTAAATGGCGGATTCACGCTTTCTGCTTTCACTTTGAACTTGTAGTCGCCGTCCAGGACTTTACTGCCGCCTGCATCCATACCGGACCACTGATACTCATGGCTACCTGCTACAGCTCCGGTGCTGCTCCCGGTCAGAATGGTGTTGCCCAGAATATCTTCGATAATAATGATTATGTTTGCTGCATCAGTTAACTCGTAGGTAATTGTTGTACTGTCAAGTTTTCCATCGTTGTTAGGTGAGAAGAGTTTCGGATCAGCCTCAAGTTTGCTTATCAGTGCTTCACGGGTACCAAAACTGACAGGCAGCTGTGTTGTCTTCGTGTTACCAGCCTGGTCGACAGCGTTAAGAACAATTGCCCAGTTTCCTGCAAGGTCGAAGGTGTTCCATGTTCCGAGGATGTCATTTTCAACGAAAACCAACCCCTCACTGAGTAGTAGCGGTTCATCACTACTTGCTTCATCCCTGACATGCAGTTGATAAAATTCCAAGTGTTCATCAGTGGCAGTTCCCCTCACTTCTGTCACAACATTCAGCGGGTCACCGGTACCTGGGTAGAGGATCATGGCTGTCGGGGGGGTATTATCTATTGTAACGGGAAACTTTTTCTTTAACAGGTTCCCGCAAGCATCACGGGCCTCGACATGTATAAGATAACTTCCGTCCGAGACTGTTGTACCGGCATCATTCAGGCCATCCCAGGAAATCGTGTCTGAACTATTGGCTATCTCCAGGCCAGTGACAAGTGCTCTGATTACTGAATCGTCCTGCAGGACAGTAATATCTACAACTGCGTATTCTCCTACCTGGTAATCAACAGTGACTTCATCCTTGATACCGTCACCATTAGGAGAAATAATTGTCCTGTCAGCAGTAGCTGTTAAGGACATGCTTGTGTCAACAACAGCCTGGGTGACATAGCAGGAAGTATTTCCATAGGTATCTGTCACCATGAGTTGCAGGGAATGTTCGACAGGCTCTATATTTGTAACATCCCATTCCCCCAGCTTCCCAATTTTGTTTCCTGTACCTAAGTAGCTGCAATCACCTTCTTCCGGGCTGCATGGTATTCCATTGTTAAGGTTATACCACTGGTTCGGATTACTGCCCTGACCGTTAACTATTGAATATCTATGGATATCATTTATATCCGTAGCAATACCTTCTATGCTGGCATAACGGGAAACAGTTCCATCTCCATCAACTTCGACTCTTGCGCAGAACGGAGTTGACAAGGATGGGTAGGTTATGTTGGCAGTTGGTAAGGTACGGTCAATAATCAGGTCTTTCTCTCTGAATCCTTCAATGACAGAATCCGCATAAACAAGATCCACCCGAACCGAATGCTCTCCTTCCGCGATTCCGGCTGTCTCAAAAGTAACCTCTCCCCAACCGTCCACAGCAAGATCGAATTCTTTGAGCAACCGTGATATCCCGTTTTCTACCAGGTAATACTTCACCTTCTCAGGCAACACCTTGGGACCGTCATTGGGGCAGTATTCTACAGATACTGTTGCAGAACCGTAATTCACTGAATTGCACGGTGCTTTTGCTCCGCTGTACGAGATTAATAGTTCTGTTTCGATACAAACACCACCAGGCAATGGTGGTGGTTTAGGCTTTGGAGCTTGACACTCATATGGTGGTGACAATACGTCACTGGTATATTCCTTCCCGCTCTCTCCAATCCCAACAAATCGTATGGGGTACGCTTGTCCTTCAGGCAGGCTTTCTGGAAAAGGCGCCCCGAACTGATAAGGGAAACCATCAAAAACGTTGTAGGTAGCAAAATCTACCCATTCTTCAATTCCAAAAGTTTTATCTGTGGCCTGAAATTGTAAAGTTTCAAGACTCTCCGGCAGCGATACATTCATGCTGATCAAAGCGGGAGAAAGGCTGCCGATTGGAATGCAACCCATTGATGCACTGAATACCGGAGGATTGAACTGAAGAGAATTGGAGTAATATTCGATGCCGGTTTCATCGAGCAATTTCACTCTCACCGCTGCGACTTCTTCCGGAACAAGCGATGAGGTATCAAAAGTAAATTCTACCTCTCCATCAGGCGGGTCGCCATTCTCTTCCGCATCATACCATTGCATATGCATCCGATACTGAAGAATCGCAGAAACGATAGGTTCCCTGATGGTCTCCACAAGGGTAAGAGTATGAAAGCCAGGTGCAAGTGATTCGATTGGAAGAAGTTTCGGAGTCTCACACACGCCTGCTTCGTTTTTCTCAAACGATACCGTACTGCCGTCCCAAGAATACAGAACCGGGAGTTCCTCGTTCATCTGTGCAGCAATAACACTCTTATTTCCGGCAAAATCCTCTACAACAATCCGGAATGACGTGCTGCCGAGAAAACCTATGGGAAGTGATGAATCAGGTGTAAATCCCTGGATAAATCTTGGAACAGGATTCCCGGATTCTATTGTTTGAAGAACTGTTTCTCCTGACTTAAACGGATGCCATTCTTGCGGATTGTTGATATCCCTGTAATATACAGTCCAGTACTTCAGGTTTTCATCATGGGCAAGACCAAGTAACTGACTACTCAATTCTGAAGTCTGTCTTGTGCCGCCACATATGACGGGTTGAAATTCCAACATGGCATACGGAGGAGTTGTGTCGACCTGGAAGAAGAACTCATAGTCAAAGATCCGGATTGTATAGTATCCGTCGGGTACAATGCCTCCAAATTCGTCGCGGCCATCCCAAACTATTGCATGCTCTCCGGGAGAGGCATGGTCCTGGCTGAAAGTACGGATAAGTTTGCCGTCCATATCATGAACGAAAAGCTCAAGGTGTATTGGTTCATGAACAAAGTAGTTAAGACCGACCGTGTCTTTGATACCATCATCATTGGGAGAAAACGTCTCGCCTGTTTTATAAATATTGGTAACGCTGAACTCCTTGCCCCAGGTAACAATCTTCCTGTCCCAGACCTCGTTGCCTGCTTTGTCGGTTACCGTCAGACGAACCAGGAAAGACCCTTCATAGGGAGGTATCCAGGTTGCCAGCAACCCGTTAACTACAGGATTTTCATTAGGCGGGGTTATGCTGCGCCAGTCATCAAGGGTATCCCGATCAGCATATTCGAGTTTCCAGGATTTAAAATTGAGGTCAGCTGCTATGCCGTTAAGATTAACTGCTGATTCTGTTTTTGAGGGACGAAGATCAGCTGTCAGATTCAGGAGGGAACCGAGTACTGTAAAATCATTACCATCTAAAAAAGACAGATATCTTTTGTTTGGAGAAAGATCCAGTCTATAAGGATAGTGATCAAAATATGAGTCTTCAAAAAGAAATTTTCTCTCTCCATTTTCAATATTAAAAGTGATGAGATAGTCTTCGTCTCCGAAGTAATACGCCAAAAAAGTCTCATTATCAAACCAGTTCCACTTCTGAGCTGTTATTGTACTTCCTTCAGCACAATCTCGATCCGTGGGTGGCCATATTGTATAATGTGAAGGATACTTATCTTTCCAGTATTCCATTGAGACATCTTCACACCTATAAAAATCTGAGAAACCGAACAGAAAAACATCTGATGCGTTTGATTCTCTATCAAATGTTTCAAGGACAGAGTCAGAATTGAGAAATACTGCATTTCCAGTATCTGGGGTTAAAGATAAGTCAGCCCATACAGCATCCAGCATCATATCAAATTCCTGACAGCCACCTGATATATTGCATACTGTGAAAGTAATAAAGTAATAATCAACAGAATCACCCCACCGGTAGCCTGCAATAAAATCACCATTTTCATGCAGAGGTGGTTTTGTTGCAATAGAACCATTCTCATCTCTCAAACAACCGCCATAATAATACCAGCCTGACCAGGTTTCTAAATTCTCAGATATGAGCAGAGGTGAATCGAGAGCATTAAGATCAACCGTCCAGCTTTCTATTTCACCCCAGCTTGATGTAAGACTCCGAACAAGAATTCTGTCTGATCCGTACCAGTCAAAAAAGACTATCGGGTTCTGTATCGGCAGTACTTCCAGCAGGTTACCGGTAAGATCTGCGACAACTGCATGTGTTGCATTGGAAAATACCAATTTCTTTCCATCAGGAGACCAGGTTAACCTGTGATAGTCGTCAAGGCCGTTGTTCCATCCTGGTTCATAGGTAGACCTAACCGTTCCATCAGTATCGATAATAGTAAAAAAATTATGATCGGCATTTTGATCATAAAGTTTGTATGCTATATGGGAACCAACCGGTGAAGGAAAAATATCTGTTATCTGATGGTGATCACCGGCCTGGTAATTATACGAATCAAGGAGGGTAAGATTATCCCCATATTTATTCACAGTCCATAACTGCTGTTGGAGGACTTCTCGGGTAATTTTGTCATATTTTTCAAGGATAAAGGCAATGGTATGTCCGTCACGGGATAGTGCAAATCCAGGATTGACCTGATCACATTCAACAATCTGCCAACTTGAGTTACAATCACTTGCATTTGACAGGTAACGATAACCGATTCCCGGGTCGGCAGTTTCGCTCCATTCTTCAGGAACGAGACGAGAAACTCCCCCACTTGTAGGAGAAACAAAATACAAGCCCGTATTATACTCAGGAGCCCCTGACATAGACTTATCCAAATGAAAAACAACCCCACTGTCATCTGAAAGCCAGTTGTATTTATAGTTACTTAATAAAAGCTGAACCTTTGTAGTAAAAAGATATGGCGTACCGAGTGCGTCCAGGAGGGAAGATCGATTATTATCCACTGTCACGAGAAGACTTGAGAGTATTGAGCCTCCTTCAGTCATAACTTGTATGCGGTACTGCCCGTCATCAACAACCCTGCCCTTGTTATCTAGGCCGTCCCAGGTCAGGGAAACATATGATGTGTTGGTAAATTCAGGGCCAGTAAATTCCCTGACAGCCTCTCCTTCATCGTTCATTATGACAACAGTCACATCCTGCGGTACAGCCAACCGATAACCGAAATTCGTATTGTCTTTTACACCATCCCCATTAGGCGAAATATAATTATTGGAAAGCCAGAGGCTACTGTTCTGGATTCCCACGCTGCGGACTGCCCTGTTATTCGACCTGTCCTGTTCAAGCAGTGTGCTTTCGGGATCAACCTTTACCTCAATTCTCCTTATCCCTACTTTTCCGGTTGTATCGAAAGTAACAGATGCAGAAGCCTGCCCATTGGCACCAATATCAGGGATGATTGCATTTCCAATCAGAGCACCCCCATCATAAAAGGCCACTGGAACATTCAACCCCGGCTGTTCCCCTTTGTTCTGGACTATTGCACTTATTACAACAATGTCTCCTTCCTTCGGTGCCTCGGGACTGAACGATATTGAAGTGTCGCTGACTGTAAAATCCGGTATGCTCAGAATCTGCAATTGGTTAAAGGCGCTATTGTTGTCCTCTTTGATCTCATCAACCACATTGTCCGGATCAATAACAACACTGATGACCCTCGTTCCGGATACGGCGATATTTGCCCAGTCAAGCGCTGCTTCAACACTTTCGCCAGGAGCTATGGCCGGCACTGTAACCGTACCCAGATGTACACTTCCGCTTTCTCCAGGTACACCGTCATAGAAATCGACCCGGACATCCGCTGCCGGAGAGAAACCCCTGTTAAGAATTTCTGCTTTCAAGAGAGCACTGCCACCTTCAAGAGCAGGTGCAGGTGTAAAGGAAACATCTGAATAGGTAAGTGAAAGGTCAGGTTTTGTGGAGCCATTAATATTAACTGCAAGTGATACGGAATTGTTATCTTCCAGTGTCTCGGCAAACCCATCGTGGGGATCCACAATGACGGAAAGTGTAAGGCCGGTACCCGAAATTTCCGGTATCCATTCAATGTTGGCATCAACAGTTTGTCCGGCCGGCAGATCCAGGGTCTGAGTGGCAACAATGACCGGTCCCGTACCATTATCTACAACAAGATGGAGAGGCACATTTAAACCATCAACTGTCCCTTTATTAGTGACCTTGGCAGTTATGGCCAATGGTTCATAGATGCTTCCGACAGCGGGAGAGATTGCAACATTCTGCTGGAGGATTTCAAAGTCATAGGTTGTTTCAGGATAGACAATACGCAGTGCTGTATTGTTCTGCTCGCTGGATTCTTTTATGAGGTTGTCCGGGTCAATGACCACATAATACTGATGCGGTTTGCCATTGGTGATCGTTGCATTGAAAAAGACTGTTTCAGAAGACTGGCCGGAAACTGCTACCGATGCTTCACCAATCATACCCTCATCACTTACCGCTCCTTCATAGAGAACAACCTTTACATCCGAAACATCAGACATCCCGGCATTATGGACAGTGATGGACAGGCTTATGTCAGAGGGTAATGAAGTAACAGTATCAGGCGAGGGAACAATCTCTGCTGTGCTGACTGAGAGGTCGGGCTCACGTGCTGCAACCCAGATAGAGCTCACTGCCAAAGCGGTCTGATATGGACTGGACAACCAGCTTCCATCCTGACCTTGTCCATCAAGTATATAGGATAAAGCCTGGTCGGTAACTTGAGAAGTTATCCCCATCTGCTTGAGGGCTATAAGTGTTTTTGCAGTGCTGTATATTGTGCTGGGACTGTTGCCGAAACCGCCATCAGTATTCTGTTTACTGTATATCCATGTCAAAGCGTTCTGAATCGGGATGTCAAGCTGATACTGACTCTTGAAAGGCAAAAATGCCGAAATGACATCAGCTGATGTCAGTATATTGCTCCGCCCCTCGGTTCCCCATCCGCTGTCAGGATTTTGCTCACTTAACAAGTACGAAATGGCTGGCCCGAATTCCGAGTTCGAACCCACACCCGCTGATGACAAGGCATGCAACGCCATAGCAGTATCAGCGGGACTGCTATGATAATTCCTGCTGCTTCCCCATCCACCATCCTGATTCTGCATATCAAGAAGCTGTGCAGTCAATACTGAAACATCGAAACCAGAGCGACTGAAGATATCAATCTTTCTGGCAAGATGATCCAGATTTTGCTCATCTGTATTTTCCAGCCATGAAAGACCTTGTGCAATTGAATCTGCAGCTGTTTCATAACCAGCCAATGTGTTCAGTACCGTTGGCGTGTCTCTCTCAGTTGTAAAAAGGCTGTCCTCCCAATTTCCTTCCTCTTCCTGGTTGTTCAACAGCCAGGCAATACCTTCGTTGATCTCCGGAGGAGCAGTTCTTGGATCAATGGGAGAAATTACCGGGCCGGGATTTTCAGGAAGGTCAGGCAAGGGGGCATTATCGATGACGACCTTTCCAATGCCGTTTGTCAGTCCGGAAAACCACATGGACCAACTCTGCATGATGTTACGGATACCGTAGAGATCACTTTCCTGGTAGGTGCCGGGCCTGGTAATAAAAAGACACCCTACCCTGAAGTTCTTCTGTGCATCAGCAGCACTTGGAATACGCTCACCTTCGGCCGCGATGATATCATCAATTGAAATATATTGGGGATTTCCCTCAATCGTAATGCCAGGTTCCGTCAACCTGTCCGGGTCAATCTCCGGGTTGTCGATGAGGAGCATGGGCGGCACTTCACTCTTGTCGATCAACCCCATGAGATACAAATCAAGGGGGCTGAAGTACCTTCTTCCGGCGAGAGAAGTAAATGTGCCGTTCCCGTTATCTACCCACTGGTTGCCATATTCAAGAGATCCCGCAGTATCCAGAAGAAAACTCCAGTGATATCCTCCTATACCGAGAAGATCGTTGCTGATGCTTCCATCATCTCTCCTGAAAGTAACTTTTGCCGCCCACCTGTGGAGCAATTCATGACTGAGAATTCCCAGCGTGTCAGAAAAACCCGGATCAAGGGGATCGTATACCATGGACTTGATATTCCCCATATCAATGGTGCCCTGAAGAACACCATTACTGCCATAGAGAGATGTGTTGTCAACCAGTTCCTTACCAATTCCCTGCACATCATTTTTTACCCTTTGGTAAAAAGCGATGGCCTCACTCTCCGGCATCCGGAAATCGAAATCTGAAAAAATGACCAAGAAATCATAGTCGTCAGGGTGGGTTTTATAGAATTCTCTGGCTATTTCCTGCCTGGAAATGGCATTGTTTGTGCCATCCGGAAACTCGGCGTCATAGTCACCGATTACCTCATAAACAGCGATATCGGAAGTATTTTCCAGAGGTATAACAGTGAAATCTGCAGCCCCGGCAGAGGTAGCAAAAGCATATAATACCAATGCAAAGCTATAGAACAGTGTGTTTAAAATGCTCCTACATCTCATGCCAGGCCTGTACCAAATACTATTTTACTCATTGGCGCTGCAGATATTATATATGCAGTCCCCTTTGAAGGTGTACCCCTTACAACTCCAGACTGTGTGCAAGAAATTTCCTAAATCAAAACATAAATGAACCGTAACACTAGCTATACTAGTGGATAATTATCTTGGCGTGCTGGGCTCAGGCTTGAGCCAGAAGGTATGACGGAACTGGAAGCTAACGCCAACCACTGGACATATTCACCTGAATGAATCGCAAAACCGTTAATAAAAATTACACGGCAATACGTTTCGCCTCTTCAATGCTGGGGTCGGCATCCAGCATTGAGAATGTTCGTGGAGGAAATGATCGAAAAAAGGTAAAATTTGAAACGTGGTCTACTTTTCACGTTCAGCGGATTCTCTTTGAAGAGCATCGGACGCTAGACGTCACTTCAGTCTCTTAAATTTGCATTGTAATTCGTTATAAAATTAACGAATACAAGCTTGAGACCGGTTCTTTCTCTTCCTTCCCCTTTTTGATTCCTCAGCAGCCGGAAACAAAATGGCCCGTGGCTTGGCCCCCCGCACCACGTTACTCATGCCATTATCCGACTCAATACTATTTGTATAAATTAAAGCTTATGATGAAAGAATATTCATGTCAATAAATTTTCTAAATATACCCGAAAAATACCCTACCTGAAATTTTGTAATTGCATATTGAATTACCTTGCTAATGAAAATGACATGGTCATTATCGAGAAGAAAATACCTGCGTACCGTATTAAATTGTAATAATAATTTCTGATTACCATCAAGCCTCAAGGGAGGCTATAGCAACGAAATATAACTTTTTGACATTTTTTATATATGTCATTTGAAGTCTTTGTTTGCCTCGAACAAGTGGGAGCAATCTGTACGTCTGCATGATAAGGTTTCTCTCTGCATTCGAGGTAAGCGAGGTACGAGACTCCGAATGACAAGAAATTTCATTGGTAATCTGATAATAATTCCCCTGGTGATATAGTTTTTTGAGTTGAAAATAATTTTAGTGGCTCTTAATGAAAATCAGCTGGAATTTTCCACACACATATTGTACCTGCTGTCATATCGAGTACCCTAAAGGGCATAAACTCCGCGAAGATATCTTATCTTTTCGTAACCCAGATTCCTCACATTCGTTCGGAATGACAAATATGCATAAAATTCAAGCTGTTCACAATATCTCAGCTGATTTTGGTATAGAGCCACTAAAATTTTTATTATAAACCAGTGAGACCTGCCTTTTATTATGTATCTTCTCACCGTCATATTTCTGATTGTACTGAGCACGCCTGCAATATCCGCTGAGATGGGTCATATGTCGGGCATGACGGAAGCACATAACGCCATTCGGCTCAAGCTTGGCATTGAACCCCTCAAATGGTCGGATGAACTCGCTCAATACGCCCGGGAATGGGCAGATTTTCTTGCAAATGAAAACCAGTGCGTGCTGCGCCACAGGCCGCAAACAGGAGAATATGGTCAGCAGTATGGTGAAAACGTATACTGGGCCAGCAGTATTCAATTTTCCAACGGGGGAAATGAGATCCAGCAGATTGACGCGGGGAAGGTAGTCAACAGCTGGGCAGCAGAATCAATCGATTATGATCACAGAAAAAATACGTGCCGGGACGGGAAGACCTGTGGACATTACACCCAGGTTATATGGAGCACGACAACTGAACTCGGCTGCGGGATGTCACTATGTAAGGACAAGAGCCAGGTCTGGGTATGCAACTATTACCCTCCCGGTAACATTAAAGGACAAGTTCCTTATTGACTATCCTGCCTGAATCTTGAATATTACCAATTCTCCAAACTTCAAGTTTGTGTGTCCGCCTATTCTTGTCATCAAATTATTCGATTGACTGATACTGGAAGAAATGGTAACAACTCACATTAATTTTTGGGAGTGCTTCTTACCTTCGTCCAAAATTATATTTTAATCCAACCCCTTATTTCGCAGATAGTAAAAGAGAACACAACTTATGGAAGACCGTAGACAACACCAGAGGTATCGTCTGGAAGAGAGCTGTATTTTAAATTACTCTTCTTCTGTTGGAACCATTATTGATATCTGCATGGGTGGACTGTCCTGTATGTGCTTAGAGAATAACAAGTGCGAGCAGAAATCCGCGGACAGGGAAGTCGATATTTTCTGTAAAGAAAACAAGCTGTTTGCCCAGGGTCTGCCGATTACGGTTCTCGGAACCTCTGTTGTTCCTGGTGAATATGTGATTGATGTGAAGATCAGGAAATGCCGCGCAAAATTTGAAAACCTTGAGGAAGACCAGAAAGTTCAGGTGGAAGAAATAATCCTGTCACACGGTGTCAACTGAGAATTAAGCTAAGCCATATTCTCTCTTCAGTTATAACGAACTCATCAGTTGTATGTGCTGATAAAGGTTATAGCATCCCATAAACACCACCAGTACCCCTGCCCAACGCAGCATTTCACTTCTTGCCTTTGTCGTCAGCCAATGCACAGTGCTGCCAAAAAGAAAAAGTGCCGGAAGTGTACCCAGGCCAAACGCAAGCATGATAAGACCTCCCTCCACCGGCGAACCTCTGCCGGCCGCGGCCAAGGCTATGGCGTAGAGAAAACCGCAGGGCAGAAATCCCATTACCATCCCGATCGGCAATGCGGAAAAAGCCGCAGGAAGTCTCTGCAGCCGTGTAACAGATTTTGTCATTACCTGCATCGAACCTGGAAATTCCAGGCGCATGATACTGATCCGTTTGAAGAACCCGGCTGTTGTGAGACCAATTACGATAATGAAAAAATCTGTCAGCAGCAGAATGGAATGGGCGGCAATGGCAAATTTATCCGTCTTATTGAGGAGCGACCCCAGCCACCCGGCTATAACGCCTATTAAAATATAAGTGGTAATCCGGCCGACGTTATAGAACAGGTGAAAAACCAATCCTTTTCTTTTTGCCTGGCCCGACAGGGAAAAAGCTGCGACAATCGGACCGCACATACCTATACAGTGTCCCGACCCCAGAAAGGCAGTGCTCAAAACTATGCTGTATATCGGATCAACCACTGATGCACCCGGAACTTACTTTTCATCACTGTTCTGTTCATGCTCGTCATCATCCTCCAGCATCCGGTACTTGGGACGTTCAATATCATCGAACTCCCCTTTTTTCACGGCCCAGATAAAAACCAGCCAGGCTGCAATCCCTACAAAAAGGGACAAAACAATGAGTATGACAATGGACTTGTACATCTACTTTATCCTGTTGGAAGATGAGTTGTTCAACCCGGACCGTTTCAGCCGCAGAGAATTTGCCACGACCAGGACGGAGCTGGTCGCCATTGCAGCCGCCGCATAGACGGGCGCGAGCTTTCCTGATGCAGCAAGAGGCAATGCAACCAGATTATAGGTAAAAGCCCAGAACAGGTTCTGACGGATTATCCTCAGGGTTTGTCCTGC
>CAMYLK010000027.1 GCA_947259225.1 uncultured Desulfobulbaceae bacterium
CGCGGTCCAGTTTTACAGGGACCATGGTTTTATTCCATGGGCATTATGTAATTTCCTGGTTCTGCTTGGCTGGAATCCTGGTACTGATCAGGAAATTTTCAGCCGGAAAGAATTGATAGAGGCCTTCTCCCTTGAGCGCATAAGCAAGGTCAACTCGGTCTTTAATTACCGCAAGGATGACCCCAAATTTTTCACCGACCCCAAGGCAATTTCCATTAACAGTCACTATCTTCGTACAATGCCCATCGCTGAAATAATGGAGATGGTCAAGATACATTTTCAGGATGTGGGCCTGTGGACTGAAGAATACGAAGGCGAGCAAAAAGAGTGGTTTCTCAACACTCTTGATCTCATAAGAGACCGCTTCCATACCATCAACGATTTTTCCAAAGCAGGTCGAGCCTATTTTGCTGATGACTACATTGTTGAGCAGAAACCACTGAAAAAAAATATCCTAAAGCATCCACATCTTAAAAAATGGCTTCCCATGCTCTCAAGTCGATTCTCCACACTTGAAACCTTTGACAAGGAATCTGCGGAAAATATCACCCGGGAACTGGCCACAGAACTCGAAATCAAGCCCGGCATTCTTATTAACGGCATGCGGACTGTACTGACTGGCCAGCTAGCAGGTCCCGGCATGTTTGACATTCTGGTTGCCCTGGGTAGAGAACGCGTCGTTGAACGACTTGAAAATATTGACAGACTATATGCAATGACTGACGAGTCATGAGGAATAACATGGAAAACAACAAATACAATGATGATAATTCAGCCCGAACTGCGGGCGGCAAACCTCAGGACTTTATTCGCACCATCATTGCCGAGGATCTCAAATCCGGAAAACATAAACAGGTCATCACCCGTTTTCCACCTGAGCCAAACGGGTTTCTCCATATCGGCCACGCCAAGTCCATCTGTCTCAATTTTGGTATTGCCGGAGAGTTTAATTCTGTATGCCACCTGCGTTTCGATGACACCAATCCCGGCAAAGAATCCACCGACTATGTGGAAGCGATTAAAAATGATGTCCACTGGCTTGGTTTTGACTGGGGCGAGCATTTGTTCTATGCATCTGACTATTTTGACAAGCTTTATGGCTATGCAGTACAGCTTATCAAGTTGGGCAAGGCGTATGTATGTCACCTGAATGCCGACGAAATACGTGAGCAGCGAGGTACCCTGACCGAACCAGGACAGGAAAGCCCCTACCGAGACCGTAGTGTTGCGGAAAACCTGGTACTATTCGAGCAGATGAAACATGGGGAACTGGCCGAGGGAAGCTGTGTACTTCGGGCAAAAATTGACATGACATCTCCCAACATTCTGATGCGTGACCCTGTGATCTACCGGATCCTGAAAACCAGCCATCATCGAACGGGAGATAAGTGGTGCATCTATCCCATGTATGACTTTACCCACTGCCTGTCGGATATGATGGAAGGGATAACCCATTCTCTCTGTACTCTGGAATTTGAAAATAACCGCCCTCTTTATGATTGGGTACTCGACGCTCTGAATACACCCTGTCATCCGCAGCAGATTGAATTTGCCCGACTTAACATCAATTATGCGATAATGAGCAAACGAAAACTTCTCCAGCTTGTTGATGAAGGATATGTCTCCGGCTGGAATGACCCGAGAATGCTTACCATATCCGGTCTGCGACGGCGCGGTTACACACCATTATCCATTCGCAACTTCTGTGAAGTCATTGGTATTGGCAAACGGGCATCATGGATTGACATGGGTGTACTTGAAAATGCTGTTCGTGATGACCTGAACGAGCATGCCCCGCGGGTGATGGGTGTTTTAAAACCGCTGAAGGTGGTGATCACGAACTACCCGGATGATAAGATGGAAGAGGTCACAGCACAGAATCACCCAAAAATACCAGAAATGGGAACAAGAAAAGTCCCCTTTGGCCGCGAATTATATATTGAGGCAACCGATTTCATGGAAGATCCGCCTAAAAAGTTTTTCCGTCTGGGCCCGGGAAGAGAAGTGCGGCTGCGGTACGCTTACTTCATTACCTGTCATGATGTCATAAAAGACCAAAACGGTGAGGTTATTGAAATTCACTGCACTTATGATCCGGAAACCTCAGGTGGAAATGCTCCTGATGGACGGAAGGTAAAAGGAACGATCCACTGGGTGTCTGCCCGGCATGCCGTTCAAGCTGAGATACGTCTGTATGACAGGCTTTTCACCGTTGAACATCCTGACATGGACAAGGAAAAGGATTTTAAAGAATTTCTTAATCCTCACTCATTGGAAATATTGCAACAGTGCATGCTTGAACCATCGTTGAAGGATGCCGGGACAGATGACCGTTTTCAGTTTGAGCGCCAGGGTTACTTTTATCTGGACAAAGAGGAGTCCAGGTCAGATCACCCTGTTTTCAACAGAATTGCAACTCTTCGTGACACCTGGGCAAAGATAGCCAGGAAGAAATGAACTGATACATTGCTCAACCCATTTCATGTGTTCTTGAGCGGCCTGGCGGTTTGCAAACAGGACACGATCACTGTTTTTTGCAGGATGATTGGTTTTTATATTTTCGATCTATAGTCCAGATAAACTATTTTCTAGATAAAAAAAAGCGTGGAACGGATGGCCCGTTCCACGCTTTTTTTTTGCAATCAGATAGTATAAACTAATTCATCATCCTCCCAGTTTAAGCAAAGGTTTTACCCTGTCATATGTCTTGGGTGCATGACATCCTACGACACAGGTTCCACCATCCTTTGTCTTGGTAAACTGGATCGGATAGGACCAGCTGCCAAACGGTACCTCCTCACGGACATGCTTAGCCTGCGTACTGGCATGTGCGCCATGACATGAGGTACAGGTTCGACCTTTCTTCCTGTTCACGTGGAGGAAGTGAAGATTGTACTTGCCGTCACGGAAGTTGGTAAGCTTTTCAGTTGATTTCTTCTTGGCAATGTCCTTGTTGTGGCAGCCAAAACAAAGGTCATACTTGCTCTCACTGTACGAATCATAAAAATTCATCGGGAATGCCCTGCCAAGAAGCTTGACATAGGTAGACCCATGGATCTTGTTATGACAGGCGGTACAGTCACCGGTCTTAACCGGTCCATGACGGAACTTGGAATCTGCTACTTCCTCACCGAGTTCAGTATGACATTGGAAGCAAAGTTTCTCCATTGTATCATCAAGCAACGGTTTATAGTTTGATGAATGCGGTCTGTGACAGGAGGCGCAGCGTCCTTCATCAACAGGCGCATGTTTGAACTTGGCGTTAGCTATGTCCTGGAAGAGCTTGGGGCTCTTTTTCTGATGACAATCCTTACACAGCGCATTCTGTTCTTTAATAAGCTGCATCTTATAGTCCGAACTGTGCGGATCATGACATTGACCACAGTCCTCTTTTACAGGAGCATGAACCTGCTTTAAATTGAACGAATCCCGCCTGTCTGCATGACACTGAAAACAAACCTGACCGTCTGACTTTGGAGCTATGAGCAACTGCTCAACGTCGGAAGCATGAGCATTGTGGCAGGCAATACAGTCACCAACGCCCACCGGACCATGCTGAAATTTTCTGGAGAATATAGTTTTATCATGACAGTTGAAGCAGAGAGCGCTCACAGATTTGCCTTTGCCTTTACCCTTCAGCTGAAAACGTTTTGCCGATTGGTGAGGATCATGACATGTTGAACACCCTTCTTCAACCGGGGCATGGACAACCTTCTTGTTAAACTCTTCTTCCTTGGCCTGGTGGCAAACCATACACAGGGTACGATCATCACGGGCAATCTGTCGCGCCCTGAAACTACCGTGCGGATTATGACATGAAACACAGACCCCTGCTCCCACAGGCCCATGTACATATTCCATACTGGCCAGCTTGTTTCCGTGGCACTTGGCAGTGGTACAATCGGCCCGTGCAGGTACGTTCTTTTTGAAATCATATTTACCTCTGCGGAACTTATGACAGTCCTTGCAGTTCATTGATTTGATTCCGGAATGGATATAATAACGTTTGAATCCTTTTTTGGGCTTATCTTTCTTGCCGCCGAGATAGACTTTCGCCTCTGTGCTAAGTTTTCCGGCAGAAACCTTAATTGTGTTCTCTCCTTTTTTCAGGGTAACCATGGTGCCAAACCCGCCACCTTCAACGGGAAGGACTCCTTTGTTGCCTGCGGTAACCCCCTTGACAGTGACTGATTTGATATCATCACCTTCAACGGAACCAGCCAAAAAAATCTGGCTTTCGGTAACCCAGGCTTTGTCAAGCGGTGCTATAAGATTAATCCCGGCAGCACCGGCTGAGGTGAAAAAACCACCCAGTAAGCTGATACACATAATCAGCGTGGCACCCACAGCAAAATGTTTTGCCACTTGGTTAACACCTTGTTTTTTCATTACTTCCCCCTTTTAAGCCTTAATATATTCCATTTAAGAAGACACTGAGATTGAAAACAAAAAAGTATCACAAGAAAAAGACTTCTATTTTAAGGATACATTTAAAAAACAATTAAGCACAAAACCGCTGGCAAAGTCAATCAATAAGAACATTGACCATTCATTCTGCTGGTATAAGAGCAAATAAAACTGCTAAAAAACAGAACGCGTTTTCAGGCGCCCTGTTTCCAACATTTTATCCATTAAAAAATTATTCGAATTCGACTTCTTTTTGGGCCAATTCGAAAGCCTTGCGATACTCCTTGGCCGCATCGGCAAATTTTTCCTGTTTTTCGAGAAGGGTCCCGACTATATAATGAAGCTCTGCATTTCTTGAATTTCTGAACATAAGTGCTTTGAGATCACCCAGTGCGTCGTCTATCTGTCCTTCTTCAGCCATAATCCTCGCATCACAGATGTTTGCCGGGAGATAGGAATCATCAAGTTCATAGGCCTTATCCAATGCCTTTTTTGCTTCTTCAAGCTGGCCTTTGTCAATATACAGGCATCCGAGGTGAGCCTGAGCTTCAACCAGATTCGGATTAAGAGCAATTGCCTTTTGCAGCTCACTGATAGCTGAATCTACCTGGCCGCGTTTTATCATAACTGTTGCCATCTCGACATGACGGCCGTATTTCTTTTCTTCTTCAGATTTCTCTTTCATTTCCGGCCGCAATTCCTTTTCAACATCAGCCCGTGTTTTTTCACCAAGCATAATTGCGACTTCACCTTTTAACCTGTCAGTGAAGTCATGACTGTACCCTAGACCGGAGGCAACCTTGCCATCCTTGTCAATCAGGAGAACTGAAGGCACGACAAATATTCCCAGGTCACCATATGCTTTTTTGGTTTCATCCATGTATGCAGGTATTTTGCCGCTCAGTCCACTGACTACTTCCTGCATAATCTCTTTTGTATCGCCCTGGGCATTAACCAGAATAACTTTCACTTTCTTTTCTTCCAGGAACGGGAGGATTTCTTCGGTTGCCGTGAAAGTCTTTAATGATCTGGTTTTCTTGGTATCCATGTCTGCTCCCCAGAAAACAATGGCTGCCGGATTCCCTTTCAGGCTTTCAATTGTAACGGTAGAGCCATCAGTTATTCCCTGAAAGCTGAGGGCTGGAACAGAATCTCCAACAGCGATTGCCCTGAATGGAAAAGAGGATGCAATACTTGCATTGCAGAATAAGAATAACAGGCAGAAAATGCCGAGAAAGAGCAAACTGATTCTTGGCTTTGAGTACACATTATTAATCATTTGGTTCTCCTTCGATTTTTTGTATGTATTTACAGAATCTTAGTTTCATTAAGAGCAGCATCAGAATAAATTAAAGCAGATTAAAAAAAAAAATGCAAAATTTCAGTGAGCGTCACACACAAATACATTCAGTAAACGAGCCAGAAATCCATTGATATCATTTCTGTCAACCTCCTTCCTATCTTTTTAGTATCATTTCTTGTTTTTTTCGATATAATTAATTACATATTGGTAATACATGGACTTTTTATCATGAAATAACGGTTCCTATAAAGAATGTCTGTAAAATTCATCTCATTACTTTTTATCCTTATCGGCACAGGCTGTCTCATTCTGTCTCTTCAGCCAACCAAGCATATCTATGATTTTGAAAAAAAACATCGACTTGCATGGAGATGGCTGGGCATCCTGATTCTCATGTTTCTTGCCGGCTATCTTTATTACAGTTTCAAAGTGATGACCCAGGAAAATCACCTCCTTGACCTGCTCCTTTCACTTATTCTTTTTGGTGGAGGCATTTTCGTCTTTATGGTAACCCGTCTCAGCCTGCAGACTCTGGAAACTATAAAAGAAATTGCGGACACGGAACGGTACAGGGCTCTCCATGATGAGCTTACCGAACTGCCGAACAGGACACTTCTCTATGAACGCATCGAGCAGGCTATGCTTCTTGCAGATCGTGAACAGGCACCCATCTCAATCCTGCTCATGGACCTTAACCGCTTTAAAGAAATAAATGATACCCTGGGACATTTTTACGGTGACTATCTTCTGCAGATGATCGCACCCCGGCTAAGGAAAAGTATACGAAAATCCGACACTATTGCCCGTTTCGGGGGAGATGAGTTTGCTGTTGTTCTCCCAGGTGTTGAACTTGAACAGGCCATTAATATTTCTGAAAAAATCGCCCTGGCAATGGAAGAACCATTTCAGATTGAAGGTAATCTTCTCAGTATCGACGTCAGTATCGGCATTGCCCTCTACCCTGATCATGGTGCTGACAGTGACACCCTTTTGCAGCACGCAGACGTTGCCCTTTACGCCGCAAAAAAATCGAGCAATACATACTATGCCGTATACAATGCCGATCATGACGAGCATAGTATGGAAAGGCTGATGCTGACAGTTGAACTGCGCGAAGCGATCAAGAAAGAGGAACTTGTCCTGCTATACCAGCCTAAATACTCTCTGCTGGAAGGGGAAGTCTGCGGTGTCGAAGCCCTTGTCCGCTGGCCCCGTGCAGGAGACAAGTCATTATTGCTACCGGAATTCTTCCTGCCGGTTGCCGAGAAAACCGGACTGATCCGCCCACTGACTTACCTTATCTTTGATATGGTCTTTGAACAGATATCGTTTTGGAAAAGTCATGGAAAATCTTTACCTGTTTCAATTAATCTCTCAACCAAGGTTCTGCATGACCTTGAATTACCTGATCATGTGCACACCATTATGAAAAAATGGAAGATCGACCCGTCTACTGTTACCCTTGAAATCACAGAAAGCAGTATGATGGTTGATCCCGACCTCGCGTTCAAAATCATTCAGGACCTCATAAATCTCGGCCTCAGTCTGTCCGTAGACGATTTTGGAACGGGGTACTCTTCCCTGGCACTTCTGAAGAAGCTTCCAGGCTGTGAACTCAAAATCGACCAGTCATTCATAGCGGATATGGATACCAACATCAACGACCTGAACATTGTGCAGACATCCATAACCCTGGCCAAGAATATGGAACTCAATGTGGTTGCCGAAGGTGTTGAATCTAGAAAGGCTCTCGACAAACTGATTGAGATGGAATGCGATATAGTTCAGGGATACTATCTTTGCAAGCCTGTCCCTGCGGAAGAGGTCCTGAATAAAATTATTGAGCTCAATTCGTCAGGCTACCGTATCAAGCCTAAGCAGGGTGACGAGTCCCAACCGAAACAGGCCCAGGTGTACCAGATCCACAAAAAATAAGCGGCTGATATTCTACTATCAACTCAGTCAGACCGGAGACGATATAGAGGTGCTGCAATGTCACCTTTTAAGCTCTTCCAAAATGGTTTTTTTTGCTTCCTCCAACTTCTCCTTTCCTACAATGATTGAGTAGGCCACATAGTATTTGTAAATATTTCTGACATACTGGACCGTTTCGCGGCCTATGCGTTTTGCGGCAATAATCTCCACATTGTTGAACCATACATTGGGATCCAAACCTTCCTTTGCCGCCTGCCGGCGAAGTTGAGCAATCCTGGCCGGGCCGGCATTGTACGCGGCAAAGGCAAAAAGCCCTTTATTGATTTTATCCATCTGTTCTTCCGCATAGTAGCGATCTACCATGAAGCGCAGGTATTTTGTGCCGGCATGAATATTGTTCTCCAGCTTTTCAATATCCTTAATGTTAACATTGGAATCAGCTGCTGTAGTGGGCAAAATCTGCATCACCCCTACAGCTCCAGCCCTGCTTCGTTTTGACTGGTCGAGCTGAGACTCCTGGTATGCCAGCGCCCCGAGCATGACCCAGTCAAAATCATATTTTTTCCCATATTTTACAAACAAAGCCAGCACCTGCTTGAACTTTTCAAGTTCCCTGTCAGACAGGTTGTTCTTCAGATAATCAGCACTTTTCAGGTATCGTTTGATGAGAATATTGCCGAGCAGGGTCCCCTCTCTGGATTTCCTGACAAATTCATTGACCGCTTTTTTCAACTGCGGGCTATTCTTTCTGATAGCCCAGGCGATCTCCCCTCCGGTGTTCACTTTGATGTCATTATATAAAACTAAGTTCTTGAAAACCTGTCCCCACAAGGCTCCCTTGTGGCTGTCAATGACTATGGCAGGTATAATCCCGGCATTCATCATCTCCAGAAGATCCTCGTCCTCGAGGTATTCATCGGCAGGAATAATTTTTACAGGGTCCCTGTTCATCTCTTGCAAACCCTTGTTCAGCCTCAGAAGACTCTCGTAATAACTGCTCGATTTTCTGACATACACCTCCCGACCGGAAAGATCGAACAGGTTTTTCAGCTTTGGTTCCTTTGCCGCAGTAACAATTATTTCATCAACATTTTTTGCCAGCGGATCGGCAAAATCAATCTGTTTGGACCTGTCAGCCGTGATTGTCAGATTGCCGGCCGCTATATCTCCTATACCTGCCTGAAGATCTGCAAACAGCCTATGACGGGGAGTTGGGATAAACAGGATACTTATTTTTAACGTCCTCGTTTTTTCCCTCTTGTTAACGAACTCTTCAAAGTGCTTCAGGGATTCATATGTCAGGCCCCGCTGATGAGCTCCATCAAGAAAATAAAAGGTCTTGCTGTATGGAACCAGGGCGCGAATGACCCTTTCCTTGACCATGCCGTTATAATCACCGAACCATTCCCGGCTGACCTCACCTTCTACACTGGCCTTAAAGCTATCTTTTGCCTGTGAAAAAAATGGGTCCAATAAAACCCCGGCCAAGACTGCCAGAGCCGGAAAGATATACTTTAAGATTATATTAATTCCATTGAGCTTGGGGGAGTGCATGATGACTTGTTCAAGTTTATTTTTTTATGATGTGAAAAATCGTTTAGCCAGTTCAACATCCTTGCTGGAGCCTATTATAAGGGGAACTCGCTGATGCAGGCTTGTCGGCTTAATATCCAGGATATCCCCGCCATCGTCGGTAATAGCCAACCCTCCTGCTTCCCTCACTATCATGGCCATTGGGGCGGCCTCATAAAGCAGCCGTAGTTTTCCTTCAGGTTTATCAGTATTTTTTTTGTCCCTGGGATAGAGGAAAATACCGCCACTGATCAGATTGCGGTGAAAATCAGCAACCAGGGACCCTATGTAACGCAGGCTGTACGGCCTTCCTGATTCCTTGTCGACAGTCTTGATATATTCAATATAGTTACGGGTTGAATCATACCAGTAATTAGTATAGGCCTCGTTGATGCTGTAATACTTGGAACGGTCAGGAGTTCTTATATCCGGATGGGACAGGAAGAACTCGCCGACACTCGGGTCCAGGGTAAAACCATGAACCCCTTCACCTACGCCTGTTGTGTACACCAGCATAGTACTGGATCCGTAAATAATGTAACCGGCGGCAACCTGCTGTGACCCTTTCTGGAGCAAATCTGCTTCTGTCCCTTTGACATCCACTGTAATCTTACGGTGAACTGAAAAAATCGTACCGATGCTGACGTTGACATCGATATTGGATGATCCGTCAAGAGGATCAAAAGCCAGTGTATATTTACCCTCATAACCGTCCAGAACAGGAATAATTCCATCTTCCTCCTCTGAGGCCATAATGCATATATAACCGCACTGCTCCATGCGCCTTTTGATAGTTGCATTGGCGAAATCATCAAGTTTCTGTACGGCCTCGCCCTGGACATTTGTTTTGCCTGACTGGCCAAGAATATCAGCGAGACCGGCCATGTTGACTTCAGCACTTATAATTTTGGCTGCAACAATAAGCTCATTCAATAATCCTGACAAATCACCTGTAGCTTCCGGATGAAGCCTCTGGCTGTCCATAATCTGTCTGCTTACTGTCACACCTAAACGCTTGGGCATAAGATCCACCTCATGTTTGTTGTTTCAATTCTTTATCCGGAGCATAGTGAACCGTTTTTTTTAAGTCAAGTAACTGTTGTTTTCGTTGTCAGTTAACGGAACTTATACATGTACTGTTCATGGTGCATCGTATTGAGTCATTAAGCACCAGAATTGTTTCGGATACTGTTCTCTGTTTCTATCTTGGCGACGGACCAGGTGTTCATCATGATTTCAAAGCCTTCCAGTTGCGAATCAGTGTCAGTAACGTCCTGGTACTCATTCCTGACGGACCTTTAGACGAGCAATACGACTTTTCCGTAAATCCCCAGGCTGTTCCGGCAATATCGAGATGTGCCCATGGCGTATCCTCAACAAACTCCTGCAGATAACACGCGGCGGTAATAGTACCAGCCCCTTTCCCGCCGATATTCTTAAGATCAGCCACTTCAGATTTGAGCTGTTTACTATACTCCCTGCCCATCGGCAGCCTCCAGAGTGGTTCTCCACATTTCTCACCGGCTGCAATAATCATCTTCGAGAGATGATCATTATTGGACAACAATCCGGTGTGATGATGCCCTAGTCCAATGATAACCGCTCCCGTTAAAGTGGCCACATCAATAACGGCATCAGGTTTATATTTCTTCACACCATATGCAAGAGCGTCAGCCAGTATGAGGCGGCCTTCTGCATCGGTATTGACCACCTCGGAAGTTTTCCCATTATAATGGGTAATTATATCTCCCGGCTTGATCGCGGCCGATCCGGACATATTATCAGTAGCGGGCACAAGGGCGACAACATTAAGGTTTCCAGGTTTTTCTTCAGCTACAGCCTGCATTGCTGCGAGCACTGCAGCTCCGCCGCACATATCATACTTCATGTCCTGCATTCCAGTTGCAGGCTTGAGGCTGATTCCTCCCGAATCAAAGGTGAGGCCTTTCCCGACGAGCATTAATGTTGGTTTCTTTTTGCCGGTAGCATATTCCAGAATAACAAGTTTGGGTGGTGAGGAAGAACCCTGGTTGACCCCAAGTATTCCACCCATTCCAAGCTTCTTCATATTCGATTTTTCAAGAACACTGCACTTCAACCCTGTCCTTTTTGCAAGCTTACGCCCAAAGTTGGCGAATGCTGAAGGAGTCCAGCCATTACCAGGCTCATTTGCCATATCCCTTGCCGCACATGCGGCCAGGGCAGCAGTTTTTCCCAGGTTCATACCCTTTCTGACCTGTCTGCTGTTCATTCCACCATCATGAAGAGTAAAATTCCTGACCTGTTTCGGCTGGTCTTCCTTGGGCACATTTTTTTTATATTTCACGAAAAGATAGTTGGCCAGGATGAGCCCCTCCGTAGCGCATTCGGCAACGTCAGCCGAGGCTAGCCCTGTGATATCAGGTAATACAACAGACACGTTCTTTGCATTCAGTTGCCGGGCTTTACCTGCGGCCGTTCCGGCCGCAATTCTCAGCTGTTCCCGCAGTTCACTTTCACCTTTTCTGAGTTCACCCAACCCGACAACCAGAACTCGTCGTGCTTGGACTGCGGGAGTCCCTCTACCTGAGATCTGTTGAGGATAATAAAAAAACAACTCGTCTGTCTTCCCGGAAAAATCTCTTTCCTTCCATGGCTGCTTCAATGCTTTTTTCACCTCGGTGCTTTGCAGGCCAGGCATTTTGGTGGTTGATTCGACAGCAAAGTAGACCAGCAGATCAGTGTGTGTTTTGTCAGGGTCCTTTCTTGACAGCTTGATCATCTTCTATCTCCAGTATATTTCTGATATTGCAAAAGTTATATCCTTCTCATTACACTATTGCACATGTTCTCTCAATTGTTGGTTTTACAACAAAATATTAAAGCCAACGATTTTTCGCTGTAAGTATCTGAGTTAACAAAGTCCTCTTTTAATATTTTGTTTTTTTCTGAGTGCATCTCAATTGGCAAAATGTATTCTTTTCGATATGATAGAATGAATCAATGAATAATAAAGGAGAACCAACGTGCTAACCGTACTTATTTTGTCAGTCAGCTTTGCCATCTTCGTCTCTGCATTGTGCAGTGTCCTGGAAGCAGCACTTTACTCCCTGCGGCTGAGTCATATAGAACTACTGGGACAGAACAAGCCGCAGACAGCCATGGTACTAAAAAAACTTAAAAAAGATATTGATGAACCCATCACAGCCATCCTTACCCTGAACACCATTGCCAATACCTTCGGTGCAGCAGTTTCCGGTGCAGCTGCTGCTGCTGTATTCGGTGAAAATAAACTGATCTGGTTTTCCGCCTTCTTCACCCTGGCCATCCTTCTGTTTTCTGAAATATTGCCAAAAACTGTCGGAGTTGTCTACCACAAGAGCCTGGCACCGTTCATTGCGGTTCCCCTGCAGTTCATGATTATGACACTGCGTCCTTTTATCTGGCTTTGCCGGGCTGTAACCAAGCTGATTCCTGGGAGAGACAAGTCTCATCACATATCGGCTGAAGAAATTCAAGCTGTAGCCATGATCAGCCGGAAATCCGGGCATATTGAAGAGGAGCAGGAACAGGTCATTACAAATATTTTGAAACTTGGTGAACGAACGGTCAGGCAGGTTATGACCCCCAGGACTGTTACATTTTCCCTTGATAAGGACATGACAGTCATGGAAGCTGCTGAGTATAAGGACAACTGGAAAATACACAGCCGGGCTCCTGTGTATGATGGTGACACCGACAATGTCGTCGGCATTGTTCTCAGCCGTGAGGTTTATATGGCAGCAAATGACAACCGGCAGCACCTCAAGCTTTCACAGTTTATGCATCAGGCCCATTTTGTACCTGAGACTGCCCCGCTCAACAGGATACTGTTTGATTTTTTTGAACGGCACCAGCACCTGTTTATCGTTGTTGATGAATATGGAAGTGTCACCGGGGTACTGAGCCTGGAAGATATAATTGAAGAGATTGTCGGCCATGAAATTATGGACGAGTCTGACAGAACAAAGGATATGAGAGAACTTGCCAGGGTAAGAAAAAAAAGATTAAACAGGCCGGAATAATTTACGAAACATAGCTGGAACTGTTCTTATTTCTCCCTGAAAAGTTTGAAGATTTGCCCGTTCTGACGGAAGCCCACCGGTGAAGTTGGTGATTGAGTACTGAAAAGAGCAGTTCGAGAAAAATGAAACAAAAGGACCTTTTTTGGACAACCACTAATTGATTGCTTCCAACAAGACCTGAACCTGCACCTCTTCACCATCACGGATAATAGTTAACATGACGGTGTCACCCACCGCATACCGTTCCAGTTCGTCACGCAAATCATTATAATCATCAACCTTTTTTCCTTTAACCTCTACGATTATATCACCCAGAATAACCCTGTCAGAGACCTGGCTTGTTCCGCGCAAGCCTGACACCTCTGCCGGTGAACCTGGATAAACCGTGATGATCAGTACCCCTTTAATGCCAAGTTTGCGAGTCAAACTCTGATTTGCAAGACTGACTCCCAGGCCCGGCTTGGTAACCTTTCCCTGTCTGATAATCTGCGGCACGATCCTGTTCACTTCACTGACAGGTACCGCAAAACCCACACCGGCACTACCGCCTGAAGGGCTGTAAATAGCTGTATTTACACCTATAAGCCTTCCTGCACTGTCCAGAAGAGGTCCTCCCGAGTTGCCGGGGTTGATTGCCGCGTCGGTCTGAATTACATCATGAATGGTTCGGCCAGTGACCGAAGTGATCTCACGACCAAGGGCGGACACTATCCCGGTTGTCAGTGTCTGATCGAGACCGAATGGATTACCGATGGCAAATACTTTCTGCCCAACCTGTAATGTATCAGATGCACCAATATTTAGTGGCTTCAATTTTGAGGAGGGAGCTGTTATTTTCAATACAGCAATGTCTCGATCAGGTGCCGCACCCACCAGTACACCTTTCCAGGTGCTCTGATCGGCAAGAGTGACCTCTATCCTGTTTGCATCGCTGATAACATGATAATTGGTAACGATTCGGCCTTCCCGGTCCCAGATGAATCCTGAACCTGTGCCCTGAGGAAGCTCATAAAGGTTGAGACTGAAAAGGTTACGCCTGACAGCAATACTGGTAATATATACAACCGAGGGAGATGCGTTGCGAAACAGTTCAATGGTAGAATATTCATCCTCGGCGAGATCACCTCTCGCCGTAACTACCCTGGGCGTTGCTTCCGGATCGAAAAGTGATGGCTTAAAAGTCTCAAAAGCGAGCCAAATGACTGCTGCTATAAGAAGCCAGGAAAAAATTGTGGGGAAACGTCGTTTTCCAGGTCGAGACTGCACCATATACCTTTGTTACATTCCAAGCAGAACTCTGGCAATCATGAAAAACATATAAACGCCAATAATATCTATTGAAGTGGTCACAAACGGTCCGGTGGCGACGGCTGCGTCAATATTAAATCTTTTCAGGACAAGCGGCACCAGGGTTCCGACAGTAGCCGACATGGACATGACAAAAAAAACAGACACCCCGACAACAAACCCCAGGCGAACCGGGTCGGAATATCCAAGCCAGGCAAGGATGCCGAGAAGAACTCCATATGCCGATCCGAGAATCAGGCCGACCTTGAATTCTTTATAGATAATCCGTAAAAATTCTTCCATATTTATGCGGCCGGTTGCAATTCCACGCACCACGATAGTGGACGACTGGGTGGCAATATTGCCGCCCATCCCGATGACAATCGGTATAAAAGAGGCAAGGACCAGTGTTTTCATCAACTCCCCCTCAAAAGAGGAAATTATAAACATTGCGGCAATTCCTCCCATCCACGAGGCTGCAAGCCAGGGCGCTCTGATTATCGCGCTCTGCATGGTGGACTTGAACAGGATTTCTTTGTCCTTTCCCGCACCGGCCATCTGCAGGAAATCCTCTGTCGCCTCTTCTCGAATAACATCTATCACATCGTCAACCGTGACTATACCAACCAGCTTAAATGTTGCATCTACAACCGGAACTGCCAGCAGGTTATACTGGGAAACGATATGCGCAACCTCTTCCTGATCAGTATCTGTTGTGACGGATATCACGTTGGAGTTCATTATATTTTTCAGCTTTCGATGCATGGGCTGTAAAATCAATTCACGCAAAGACAGTACACCGGTCAACTGTCCATCCCCATGCGTAATATAAATGTAGAAAACCATTTCCTTATCCTCACCCCTTTTCTGTACCTTATGAATAGCCTCCTCAACGGTGAGGTCTTCGTCCAGGTACATGAAATCCGGTGACATCAATCCACCGGCAGTTTGAGGGTGATACTTGAGCAGCTCTTCTACTTCATGGCGGTCTTCAGCTTCCATATGGGTCTGAATTTCTGCCGCCATTTCGTCGGGCAGGGCTTCCAGAAGATCGACAGCATCGTCTGATGCCATGTTGGTAACCACTTTGGCCATAAATCGTGGGGAAAAATCCTCTACAAGATCGACCATGATGGTTTCATCAAGCTCACTTAAAAAATCAGAAATACAATCAGTCTGGGCTATAATCTGAAAAATATCCTTCTGCTCGAGGGGGGTCAGGGAGCGAAAGACCCAGGCCAGGTCGGCCGGATGTGTTTTTCTGACAAGCTTGA
This sequence comes from uncultured Desulfobulbaceae bacterium, assembly GCA_947259225.1. GTDB lineage: Bacteria > Desulfobacterota > Desulfobulbia > Desulfobulbales > Desulfobulbaceae > UBA10518. The sequence continues at coordinate 15,822 of CAMYLK010000027.1, forward strand.
TACAGTTATCCACAGCCCTTTTACGATGCAAACGCCGCAGGGTATCAAGCAGGACCTTCCCTTCAGTCCCTATCATCTCGCGTTTGGGTGTTTTTTGCATAAGGCTGTTTCTCCCGGCTTCAAACAAGTCTCAACCAAGGTTTCAAGAGATTTACCGATGTTGGAACTTGAAATAAATAGCAGACAACAACAGAAAAAGCTATCCTAAAAGACCAGAACGGCGGGCAAAAAACAGGATAACAAAACCAGCTATCATCGCAATAAGTCCCATCATGCGCAGCTGTGATGGCTCCATTTCAATGAGTTGTTTCAGCCAACGCTGCATTGCTTCTGGAGATGCGACGTAAGGCAGCCCTTCTATAACGAGTACAAGGCCTATGAGGGTAACCAGCAGTTTCATAAAACACAGCGTAACAGAAGGCGGAAACTGATGCAATCCTCCTTACAAAGACATTGACAAGAGTTCGAAAAAAAACTAATTTAAAATCTTATATGATTTCTATCAATTAAACCTGTAACTGATGTTATTTGCTTATGAATCCTGAAATATTATTCAGTTGATATCCGTTTTATAAGCGCACAAATTCCAACATAAAACTTTATCTCATGACAGAACCTTCATCGTCCAGATATACTGAAGCCGGAGTCGACATTGACAAGGGGAATGAATTTGTTGACCGCATAAAGAATATTGTTGCCGATACCCACGGCCGTGGAGTGCTTACTGATATAGGTGGATTTTCGGGACTCTTCGCCATAGGTAACGCCGGCCTGGAAGATCCGGTCCTCATAGCTTCCACAGATGGAGTCGGTACAAAACTCAACATTGCCACGCTTTGCGGCAAGCACGATACGATCGGTATTGATCTTGTTGCCATGTGTGTCAATGATGTGGTTGTCAGCGGCGCCAAACCTCTTTTTTTCCTCGATTACTTTTCCATAGGCAAACTCGATGTTGACCTGGCAACTGAGGTGGTCCAAGGTATTGCCGAGGGCTGCAAAATTGCCGGTTGTTCCCTGATAGGAGGAGAAACAGCAGAGATGCCGGGCTTATATAAGCATGGCGATTACGATATTGCCGGCTTTGTTGTGGGCATTGCTGACAGAAACGCTATCATTGACGGCAGCGATATCCGTGTAGGTAACAAAATAATCGGTCTCGCTTCTTCCGGACTCCACAGCAACGGATATTCTCTGGTAAGAAAAATCTGCTTTGAAGAACTGGGCCGTACCGTTGATGAATACGTGAAAGAACTTGACTGCACTCTAGGAGAAGAACTCCTTCGTCCTACCCGGATATACGTGGAGAGCGTATTGAACACTCTTCGCAATTACAAGGTCAACGGAATCATCCACAATACCGGTGGTGGTTTTGTTGATAACGTTCCAAGGGTACTGCCAGCAGGATGTAAAGCTATCATCAATCCTGATTCATGGCCTGTTCCTGCTATTTTTAGCTTTCTCCAGGAGAACGGCAATATTCCATCTGCGGAAATGTACCGTACATTTAATATGGGTATCGGCATGATGGTCATCGTAGATGATGAGATTGTTGAAGATGTTCTCCAACAATTCAAAGCTCTCGGAGAATCACCTTACATCATCGGGGAAATTCTGCCGACCAGTGACGCAGATGGTGAGTGGGTTACAATTGAAGGGTTACAGGAATAGCCTTCAATTACGGTTATTCGGATTTAGGTACCCCGCAATCAGCTTTTCCCCCCTTCACTTTATACAGTGCGTGCTGCAGGGCAGGAAGGACTGCTTCCAGATTTTCACGTGCCGCCTTTTTGCTACCCGGAAGGTTAATGATGAGACTATTTCCACGAATTCCGGCAACTCCTCTCGACAGAACTGCATTAACCGTGACTTGCAGACTTGCTGCCCGCATGGCCTCAGCTATTCCTGGAACTTGCTTTTCGATAACACTTAATGTTGCCTCAGGGGTGACATCGCTTGGCGCCACTCCGGTACCGCCAGTCGTCAGTATCAGGTCGATTTCCTTCTCATCGACCCATGAAGAGAGACGATCGGTAATCAGATCCGCCTGATCGGCAATAACTTCGTATTCCTGCTGGACATATCCCTCGGACCGGAGCAAATCGCACAGCATCATGCCGCTGGTATCTTCCCGTTCGCCGCGGGACCCTTTATCACTGAGAGTTAAGACGCCAAAGGTATAGCCGTACTTGTCAGAGGGCACGAGATTTTACTCCCCGCTGGCGGCGTCTGCTATGATCTTCTCTGTCATGTGCGAGGGAACCTCTTCATAATGCGAGAAACTGACGGTGAAAGAACCGGTTCCACCTGTGATAGAGGTCAGGTCAGGGGCGTATAGGAGAATTTCCTTCTGTGGAACAAGGGCACTGATAACTTCAAATTTGTCGGTTGAGTCCATACCCAGGACCTTGCCCCGGCGGCTATTCAGGTCGCCCATCACATCACCGACAAACTCCTTGTCAACCCGGATGGTCATCTCCATGATCGGTTCAAGCAATACAGGATTAGCATCCTGAACAGCTTTTTTAAAGGCAAGAGAACCTGCAACCTTAAAAGCCATTTCAGATGAATCGACATTATGGTAGGAGCCGTCAACCAGGTATACTCTGACATCAACAAAAGGGTAGCCGGCGACAACGCCCTTTTGCATGGCCTCAACTATACCTTTTTCAACTGCAGGACGATACTGTTGCGGAATGACACCACCAACAATCTTATCAATGAATTCAAAGCCCCCGCCACGCTCCAGAGGCTCCATTTCGATCCAGCAGTCGCCGAACTGCCCACGGCCACCGCTCTGCTTTTTGTGCTTGCCCTGAACCCGTGCTTTTCCCTTAATCGTTTCTCTGTAAGGAACTTTTGGCACCCGGAGGTTCATCTCTACCGAGAATTTTCTCTTTAATTTTTCACCGATGACCTCAAGGTGAACCTGCCCGACCCCTGATATTAATATTTCATGCGTCTGCTGTTCGCGTATCAATTTCAGCGTTTGGTCTTCGTCCAGCATACGGGTAATTGATGAAAACAGCTTTTCCTCATCACCTTTGCCTGCGCTGACAGCATAGGAAATCACTGTATCAAGAGGAACCAGAGGGTCGTACCTGATTGGTTTTGAACTATCACAAAGGGTATCACCTGTTGTCGTCTCTTTGAGCTTGGCAACAGCTACTATCATTCCTGGTACAGCTTTATCAATCGGTTTCTGCTCCTTACCCTCCATAACGAACAACTGGCCGAAACGCTCGGCGGTCTCTTTTGTGGAGTTGTAAAAAGTGTCACCAGCGAGGGTTCCGGAAAAAACGCGAAAAATAGTCAATCTGCCGGCAAAAGGATCTGCCATGGTCTTGAAAACCTGGGCGGAAAATGGTGCGTCAGCACTCCCCTCCCTTTCCTCCATATCTCCCGACTTGGGATTTGTTCCTATCTGAGCAGGCCGCGTATCCGGTGAAGGGAGAAAATCTGCTATCGTATCGAGGACAAGGGTTGATCCAAGGTTATTTAAAGAAGCACAAACACATACCGGTGATATCTCGCCCGCCTGAACAGCTTTTGCAAGACCTGCTCGAAGATCATCATCGGTCAGCTCACCTTCTTCGAGAAATTTTTCGATCAAATCGTCGTCTGTTTCCGCCACATACTCCATAAGACTTTCACGCAGGGTTGCCACCTCATCACGCAACTCATCCGGAATCTCACCTTCATCGGCTTTTCCGCTGTCGTCAGTTTTAAACAGCCATGCCTTGTTCCCGGCAATATCAACAACCCCTTTAAAATTATCCTCAGCGCCAATGGGCAGGTAGAGGACCACTGGATTCAAATCAAAGGTAGTACGAATCTCTTCAACAGTTTTTGAAAAATTGGCGCGCTCCCTGTCCATTCTGGTTATGCAGATAAGACAGGGCTTTTTTTTCTCCTGAACAAGATCAACAAACTTTTCTGTTTGTGGACGTACACCGAGAACAGCACCAATTGTCAGGATAACACTATCAGAGACCTGGACGGCATATCGTGTCTCGTTAAAAAAGTTATCGTCCCCGGGGGTATCGCTGAGATAAATTTCCGCCTTATTCCATTTCAGGTGATGAAAGGCGGTGCCTATCGAAATGTTTCGCTTGATTTCCTCAGGTTCAAAATCCATGGTCGAGCTTCCGTCATCAATCTTACCAAGTCGCTTTACTGCACCGGCGGAGAAAAGAAGTGCCTCCGCAAATGTTGATTTACCACTGTTACCGTGACCGATGATAACTGTATTCCTGATCTGATTGACGTCGTGCATGAATGCCTCCGATGGACGGTTGGAAAATTTATATATATAGGCTATCCACTTCCTGTGAGAATTTTTTCAGCACAAAAACTGCCCAGAAAGTTCTTGATCTGACAAGTTATTTTGTGTCAAAGAAAAAGGACTTTCTCTTTTGACACAGGAATGGTAACCATTTGGACCAACATCTCTGCTATATATTCTTATTATCCTTGGGAAGTCAAGAAATAACATCACTTTTAACGGCTGATTGACAGACGGAAATGGGAAGCAAACCAAGTGCCTTTACAGGCAAAATAGCTCGCTCCGCGGGAGCAGTAAGCGGGGCTGTAATGTGCAGCCGTATCCTCGGCCTTATCAGAGAACAGATATTCGCCGGAATGTTCGGTGCTGGATACGCGTATGACGCATTTGTTGTTGCCTTTCGTATCCCTAATCTTTTAAGGGATCTCTTTGCCGAAGGAGCCTTGTCCGCTGCTTTTGTGACAGTCTTTTCCGATTACGATACCAATCGCGGGAAAGAGGCAACATGGAAGCTCGCCAGCACTGTACTGACATTCTTTGCCGTGTTATTGAGCGTCCTCACTTTGGCCGGTATATTTTTCGCGGACCCAATAGTAGACCTGATGACTGTTGAAGGCTATCAGTTGATCCCCGGCAAATTTGAGCTTACTGTCTATCTCACCCGCATCATGTTTCCCTTTCTGGTGTTCATCTCACTGTCTGCCGTAGTTATGGGGATTCTCAACACTAAGGGTAAATTTTTCGTTCCGGCCATGGCCTCGAGCTTCTTCAATCTCGGTTCGATCATCGGCGGTGTTACTCTGGCCCTGCTTTTTCCACGCATAGGTCAACCGGCCATAGCAGGCATGGCTTGGGGCACCCTTATTGGGGGACTGCTCCAGTTGCTGATCCAGGTGCCGTCACTACGGCGGACCGGATACCGCTTTGTTCCGCGCCTGAGATTTAACGATCCCGGCCTCAAAAGAATCCTGCTGCTGATGCTGCCTGCGACGATAGGCATTTCTGCCACCCAGATCAACATCTTCGTCAACACTCTCTTTGCCTCATCCCTGGCTGAGGGTTCTCTTTCCTGGCTTAACTATGCCTTTCGCCTGGTCCAGCTGCCCATAGGCATCTTCGGAGTAGCCTTTTCCATTGCGGTCATGCCGGTTTTAGGAAAACTTGCAGCGCAAAAGGATCTGGCCAGCCTGCAACAGACCTTTTCCTCATCTCTTATCATGGTGCTCAGCTTGACCATACCTGCTTCGGCAGGCCTGATTCTGTTGGCTGAGCCGATCATCCGCGTTATCTTTGAACGCGGAGCCTTCGAAGCATTGGACACAATTCGTACTGCCGAAGCCCTGACCTATTATGCCTACGGCCTGTTCGCCTATTCCGGGGTGAAGATAATGGTGCCGGTATTTTATGCGATGGGCAGTACCCGCTTCCCGGTCATTGGAAGTTTTATAGCCGTGGCAGCAAACATCATCATTATTTTCCTGACTATAGGATTTTTTCAACATAAAGCCATCGCACTATCACTCTCCTGTGCCATGACACTGAATTTCCTGTTCCTGGGCTTTATACTTTACCGCAGATTGGAAGGGTTTTCCATTGGTGCTCTTGCCCTCGGTATGATAAAGATAGGCACCGCCACAACGGTCATGGTCGCAGCTATCTGGGGGCTGAAAATTTGGCTGTTACCCTGGCTGCTGGTGGGTATTATCAAACAGCTTGCTGCTGTGTTACTGCTGATTGGCATTGGCGCGACGATTTATTATGCTGTTCTCTATATGCTGAAACTCCCGGAGTTGACAATTGTAACAGAGAAAATCTTTCAACGGTTACGAAAATCTTGATGGAGCAGGATAACAGTAAAGATTCAAACAGGACATACGGAACTGTGTGCCCGGTGGGTCAAACGGCATGGGCGTTCTTTTTTGGGACCAGCAAAAAATGAACAAGATATAATAGGTTTTATCATAGCCAAACAAACATTCTTAATTTTTACAGAAGTTACAGAAAATGTCAGTCATTATCGAAAAGATCTTTCATCGGTTTTGTAAGTCCTGAAGCATCATCAACTGAGAAAGCAGTACCAGCACGGCCGTATCCACATGCAGAATTCTCGACCCGAATGAAAAACAATCAAATCCCTGATCCATAAAAGCCTGGACCTCAAAATCATTCCACCCGCCCTCAGGACCAACAGCCAGCACAAAATTCTTTACCACACCACCCTGTTCATACAAATCCGGTAATGTAAGAGATGCAAAAGGATGAGCCAGGAAACGGCTTCTGGATTTCAATTCAGGAACTACATCCTCGACAAACGGCCTGAACCGCGAATGGATTGACACCTGCGGCAGCATGGTATCCATTGTCTGCTCCAGACCTTGCAAAAGGATACTTCGCATATTCCCTTCCTGGAGAGATGTGGACTGAAAATATGATTTCTGGACACGTGCTGAGCGAATAAAATGAAAATTCCTTACACCCATCACAGTGGCCTGCTTCAGTATCCTCTGCAACATGATCGGCCTTGGTAGGGCGAGAATCAGGGTGATATCACAATCGTCATGTTCTGTTTTCGACAAGGTGATATCCAACTCAACACCCTGTTCCTCTACATGCAGAACCGTGCCGATTCCTGTATTTCCATTAACCATCCCCACCCTGAGAGTGTCACCGGCCCTTAAACCAAGGATATTAGTCATATGAACAGCACGGCGATCGTATCCATCGAGCTTTAATAAATTACCGCGAAGTTCATTCTGTTCAAAAAGGAGAAGATTCATATTGCAGGGGCAATGCTTTAATTGACAACCACTTGATGATATTGATAACTTACTGTGACCGGTAACTGAAAATCTGTCGACTTAACCCCAGATATGGTACACATCATCTATGATTCTAGTCTATAATTTTCTGCAAATTTTCCTGCTTGTTATTAGCTTTCCAGTTCTTCTCCTCCTTGTCTGTATCAGGAAAAAGTACCGGAGCAGAATAATTCAGCGGCTCGGTTTTGGTATGACCAGACTGTTCAGAACGCATCCTGCTCCCGGGATAAAGGTCATCTGGATTCATGCCCTGTCTGTTGGCGAAGTCACCTCAGCCCTTCCTCTGGTCAAGGGATTGAGAAAGGAGATGGATGATATTTGCATTGTTTTTTCCGCCTCAACCAAGACAGGATTTGAGGTGGCTGAAAATAATATCCAACCCTTTGCCGATTTTATCATATCAGCACCTCTTGATCTTCTTTTTTCTGTCAATAAATTTACACACAGTATACAGCCTGATCTCTTCATCCTTGTCGAAACGGATTTCTGGCCCAACTGGCTTACAGTACTCAAACAAAAAAAAATTCCCTTGATGCTTGTCAACGGTAGGGTATCGAAAGAGTCGTTTAATACTTATCAGAGATTTCGGATATTCTTTACCCCTCTGTTCAATTCATTTACCCAGTTGTCCATGCAGACCGGTCAGGACGCAGACCAAATGTCTCAGTTGGGAGTTCCTGTCGAGAAAATAATCACCCTGGGAAATCTCAAGTACGACACGTCCCTGTCTGCTGACGATGAATCCGTCTCAATTCAAAAGTCTGACCTTGGCATACCAGCTGACAGTATAATCTGGATTTGCGGGTCAACCCACAGAGGAGAGGAGGAAATAATTTTTAATGCATTCAGGGAGATCAAAAAAGAACATGACAGACTTGTGCTCATAGTTGCCCCGCGAGACCCCGGGCGCGGCAGTGAAATATATAAACTCGCCGAAAAGATGGGATTTACAGCTACACGACGCACATCGCCTGATAACCGCCCGGCTTCCGTTCTCATCCTTGATACAATTGGTGAGCTTACCCAGTGTTACAGATTGGCAAAGATTGCATTCATTGGGGGGAGCCTTGTACAACGCGGAGGCCATAACCCTCTTGAAGCAGCTGTTTATGGGGTTCCTGTTCTTTTTGGTCCGCACATGGATGATTTTCAGGAAATTGCCAGTGATATTATCCGCTGTAATGCAGGGAGCACAATTCATTCCAGTAAAGAAATGGGCCAAACAGTGAATAAACTGTTAAGCGAAGAAACGTTTTATGCCGCAATGGGCAAAGCTGCCGATCAACTGGTAAGAGATAATTCCGGAGTGGTTTCCCGGCACATAAACATAATAACCAAACTCCTTGTTTAACCCTGCCTGATAATCTTAAAAACGTTTCCCAATGCCTTTCCCCCTTCCCTCTTTCAGTAATTTTATCCGGCTCAATATCCTTGTTCCGGTGGTCATCAGCTATATCCTGGGATGCATTCTGGCCAAATTTCTTCTCCCCGGTGAAACTCACCTCAAGTATTTACTCTATCTTACCTTCACAGCCCTGATTGTTCTTTTCCTGTACCGCCACCATCGTCATAGTCAGCTTTATATTCTGCCTGTCTTCGTCCTGACCGGTCTCATCCATACCGGCTATGCCCTGCTGCCGCCGGACAATCCTGCCCACCTATATAACCTGATAACACACAGATCAAAAGTAACCTTGACAGGCACGGTACTCCGCATGCCTGAATTTGACGGCCTCAAAACCAGGTTTGAGATAGAAGCTGACAGTATACTCTTTCACGGAGAACTGCCGGGAATTGCCGAACAGGTACCTGCAGTGGGCCGTGTCAGGATATCAATGGAAGGGCCGGTATTAAATGCAATGCTGCCCGGTGATCATCTTATGGTCATTGCAACGGCTAACAGGACATTCAACTACAGGACACCCGGTGTATTCGATTACCGACTTTTTCTGGCCAGCCGTTCGGTTTACGTTACAGGTCGAGTTGCTTCACTTTCGGATATAATCTCCTATACCGACCTGAGTGAACCCTGGCACAGAAAATTCAGGTTTATGCCGGAGCTTGCCAGGTCCAGGATCAGCAGCTTTTTACAGGAAAAACTTGACCCTCAAACTGTTGGATTGTATCAGGCTCTGCTCATTGGGACCAGATCAGGGGTAAACGATAAAATTCTTGAAAACTTCAAGGCTACCGGGTGCATGCATCTTCTTGCCATTTCAGGAATCCACATGGGGCTTCTCGGCATGATGATTGCCTTTTCCCTTGCCTGGGCTATGAAACGTTCCACCTACCTGCTCAATCATTTTCACGTCCCGACGATTGCCGCGCTGCTCTCTCTGGTTCCACTTTCCGGCTACGCCTTCATAGCCGGGATGAATACGCCTGTCTTACGCGCCTTGATAATGTCTGTTTTCTTTATAATTGCGGTTGTCCACCAAAGGCAGCGTTCCATAATCCATATTATTGCAGCCGCAGCCCTTCTTCTACTTGTGATTAAACCTCTGGCGCTTTTTACGGTTTCATTTCAACTTTCTTTTTCCTCGGTGCTTGCAATTGCCATCATCTATCCACGTCTTCTTCTACTGCTTGAACAGAAGGCATCAACCCCTGGATGGAAAATAGTTGATTATTTCAACACAGCACTGTTCGTCTCCGTTGCGGCAACCCTTGGTTCTCTGCCGTTCATGCTTCTTCATTTTAACCGCATCTCCCTTGTGGGTCCAATCTTGAACATCCTGGTTGAACCCCTCCTCTGCCTGTGGTCTCTGCCCATCGGTCTAGTCGCAATCCCATTGATTTTCATTTCTCCTGACCTGGCTGCCCTGCTCTTACAAACAGGGTCATACGGAATATCAGCCGCAATGAGTGTGACTTCCTGGGGCAGCACAATACCTTTTGCTTCACTGTGGCTCATCACCCCTTCTCACATTGAAATATTCTCATACTACGGAATCATCCTGATGTGGTACTTTCACTTGAAATTTCCCCAGGGAAAGTTAATGGCTTTTGCGCTTTCCACAATCTTCGTCCTATTATTTTCAAAAGGCCTCTGGCTTGATTTACCCCGGAAAAACACTGTAGTTTCCTTCCTAGACATCGGCCAGGGAAATTCAACAGTCATGCAGGTGGCCGGTGGAAAAACAGTCCTGCTTGACGGCGGCAACAAGTCATCACCCTCTTTTGATCCCGGTGAGCGTGTTATTGCTCCTTTTCTATGGAAAAAACAAATCTGGCGCCTGGATGATATAGTCGTCAGCCATCCGCACAGTGACCATTTTAACGGTTTAATCTTTGTTCTACACCGCTTCAAGCCTCAACGCCTCTGGATAAACGGCACGGACAATACAACATTGCCCTACAAGAAACTTCTGTATGAAGCTGAAAAAAACGGGACTGAAATACTCACCCCTGCCGACAATAACTCTGTAATTTCAGACGGCGCAGTAAAGTTGACAGCAATAAATAGTTTGAATCTCGAATCTGTCCGTGGAGAATCATTTCAAAGTTATTCAATCAATGACCAGAGCCTGGTTATTAAACTGCAGCATGACAATTCCTCCTTTTTGTTCCCGGGAGATATCAGTGAAAAAATGGAAAAGGTTCTTTTGGATAATGGCGCTGAACTTAAGGCAGACGTTCTTCTTGCTCCGCATCACGGCAGCAGGGGATCAGGTGCCCCTCCCTTTATTGCAGCAGTCGATCCGAAATTCATTGTTGTGTCAGCAGGTGAAGTAAGCAGGGGGAAGAATGTTGACCACGGGCACTTGAAAAGATGGCGTGAAGCAGGCAGGTCTGTGTTGGCAACTTCACACAATGGGACAATTACCCTTGAAACCGATGGCCGTAATATTCAGGTCAGAACATTTGTGAAGGATTATTCCACAGGTCTTTCTACAGGGAACCTTAACAGGTCCGGGTTTACAGCAATTAAACCTCGGTAAAATCTGCAGGAGGTTTCCTCAGGAATTTCACAAATTTCTGCTTTTCTATGCAGTTTGTGTAGGCATCTTCAGGGCTGATCTGCCTCCTCTGGAGCATTTCATAGAGGGCATCATCAAGGGCCTGCATCCCGTATTTTTTACCGGTCTGCATTACTGAAGGAATCTGGTAGGTCTTTGCTTCTCGAATAAGGTTACGTACTGCAGGAGTACAAATCAGGATTTCCAGGGCCGCAATCCGGCCTTTTTTATCAACTCTCTTCATAAGTGTTTGTGAAACAACAGCCTTAAGAGCATCGGCAAGTGTTGAACGGACCTGTGCCTGCTGGGTTGCCGGAAAAATTTCAATGACACGGTCAACTGTTTTCATTGCATTAAGGGTATGCAGAGTACCGAAAACGAGATGGCCTGTCATGGCTGCTTCCATGGCAAGAGAAATTGTCTCCAGGTCACGCATCTCACCTACCAGTATAATATCCGGGTCTTCACGCAAAGCACCACGAAGAGCCGCATTAAAAGATTTCGTGTGAGTACCGACCTCGCGATGGTTGACAATGCACGATTGGCTCTTATGAACAAATTCTATGGGGTCCTCTATCGTCAGGATATGATGCTTGCGGTTCTTATTTATCTCATCGGTGATTGCTGCAAGGGTTGTGGACTTACCAGAACCTGTGGGTCCTGTAACCAGTACCATTCCTTTGGGGAGGGAGGCCAGTTTACTGACGACCTTGGGTAGTCCCAGCTGTTCACAGGTCAGGATTTCACTGGGAATTTCCCGAAATACGGCACCAATGCCATATTTTTGCTGGAAAAAATTACACCGGTAACGGGCCAGGCCAGGAATTTCGTAACCAAAGTCCATGTCACCTGTTTCTTCAAAAGTCTTGATCCTGTCCTCTGGGCAGATTTCATAGAGCATGGCCTTCAGTTCTTCATTTTCAAGAACCTTGAACTTAACCCGCTCCATATCACCCCTGATTCGTAATATCGGCTGCTGGCCTGCGACCACGTGCAAGTCAGATGCACCCTCATCGTTCATAAGCTTAAAAAATGCATCAATCTGAGCCATCTAACATCTCCTTCAGGAAAAGAGTAAAAATACGTGTATTTAACTAAACATTAATAAAAATATACAAGATACCGTCCGGTTGATCAAATAAACTTACATGTTTTTATTGAATCAATACTCACATGGATTTTTAATTACTCTTTCAATCAGCAGCATTAAAGAACTATTGTTCTTTTAATAAAGGAAACAATTTCATCAGGATCATCCATAACTTGAAATATCAAAAGGTCGTCATTGTCGATATTTCCAGCAGGAAGGAGTTTTTCCTGGATCCATTGGAGCATTCCATCCCAGTACTCCCGACCCACCATAATAATGGGAAACGGCTTGATTCTTTTTGTCTGTATCAATGTAATAGCTTCAAATATCTCGTCCATGGTGCCAAAACCACCGGGCATGCAGATAAACGCCATGGCATATTTGATGAACATTACTTTACGTACAAAAAAATACTTAAAACTCAATGGAATATTAGCGAAAATATTTGGTTCCTGCTCAAAAGGAAGGTTAATATTCAAACCAATAGAATTCCCGCCGGTATCCGAAGCCCCCTTGTTTGCCGCCTCCATGATTCCTGGCCCTCCACCGGTTATGATCGAGTAGCCGTGTTTGCTTAACTGAGCCGCAAGGGTAACCGTCAGCTCATAATACGGATCATCGTTTTTGGTCCTGGCGGAACCGAAAAAAGACACTGCCGGACCTTGTACGCTTGACAGGGTATCAAAGCCTTCGACAAACTCTGCCATAATTCTGAACAGGCGCCAGGAATCGCCAGCATTAAAGTAGTCGAGCCAGTACTGATGCTGCATGTCAGTAGTTCTCCGGTCAACATCAAGACCGCCATTGGTTGAACGCCTGTGATCTATCATATTTAATACCCCTTACTTATTCTTTTTCCTGTTATGCATTGCTTTAATAGCTCCACGGTGGGTTGGGTCTATATTTATCACTCTTTGAAATTTACCCCTTGCTTTTCTCTCATCCCCAAGTTCCATATAAATTTCACCGGAGAGGTAAAGTGCATCGACTTGCCTGCGATTTCTCCTCAGGCTCTCCATAATAGCATTCCGGGATCCCTGAAGCTGTCCGATTTTTTTCTTTACCAATGCAAGGCGAAACCAGTGCTTCCAGGAAGTATCATCTATCTCTACTGCCTGCTGACACAGGGTCAGCGCAATATCATCCCCTTGCTCATCCAAGGCATAGAGTTCGCCGAGCAAGCTCAGCGACAGTGCATCGTGTGGATTTTGCTGAATCGCTCTCTGTAAAGCAGGAATCGCTTTGGCAATCTGATTGTTTCCTGCATATGCTTCTCCGAGAAGACGGTAGAGTGAATATTCATTCCGACTGCGCGAATGTTCCCTATAACTCTCAAGAGCACCGAGTGCCATATCATACAAACCAGCGTCGCAGTACAGGCGGCCAAGCTGTAAAGATAGTTCGCTTAATACCGAAGAGCTTGAAAATTCCCTGTGCTGAGATGCTTTTTCAAAACACTGCAAGGCTTCTTTATTATTACACAGCATACGCTGAGCAAAACCTTTATTGACTAAAGCCATAAAATTTTTTGGGTCCTCCATAAGAACCCGATCAAAACATGAAACCGCCTCACGGAGCCTGTTCAGCGATGTCAGGGCAACTCCCATACTGTTCATAAGATTAATATCTTCAGGTGCTATACGAACCCCGTTACGATAGTCACGGACCGCCTGCCTGTAATCCCCCTCATCAAGCAGGTAGTCTCCGCTGACGTTCAGACTGACATGATCAAATACTGTTACAGCACCGGGACCGTAAAATTTACCATGCATCAATGCTTTCCGGCAATTGACCGCTGTTTCTGTTTTCGTATGATTATGAAAGGGCCATATACAAATTCCCAGGGCAACAGATAGTGAAGCATGCTTCTTCTCAAGTTTTGCTTTTACCTTCTTTGCCAAAGCAAGGCCCTGCTCTTCAGTATAGTGTGGTACAAAAATATACACCTCGATTGAGGATACAGAAACAATGGTTGCATCTTCGGGCAAACAACCGGCAACTGTTTTGTCGAGCTGTATCCTTCTGCCAGTTTCTTCCGTAATCTTATCAATGTTAAGAAGAATTAATCCGAACCGATCTACTCCCCGCCACTTTCTTCTTAAACTTGCTATAATTTGAGGAGTAGGTGGTGCCAATGGAAGATTTTCACTGTCCTGAAGATATGCTGCTTCGCACAAGCTGAAAGGACCTCGACGTTCGGCCGCTTCCATAGCCTGCCAGCTCTCATGGAGAATTAACTCAGGTTCATCAGTCACCTGAGCTTTATCCTGGACTGATATACCAATATGCGCCCTGTGCAATCCTTCACGTTTAAGGTGATTCAGCAAGCGATGGGCAACTTGTAACGATCCATGACGGGAAAGGTTCTCATGAAACAGGCAGAAAACATTGCTCCCCACATAGAATACTGGAGCCTGAGATATGACATCTATGAGTCTGGCGATCCTTACTGTTTTTTGAAAAAGAGCTGTGCCCCCTCTGCTTTTAAACTCTGCACAAACGAGAAACAGGGCTCGTGGAGACTTTTTTCGACATAAATCATGCAAAACTGTATTCAACAGTTGACTGTTGTAAAGACCGGTAGCAGGGTCTACAACAACTTCCCTCCTGGCCAGCAATTTGGCCTGAACCAAACCAGTGAACTCCTTCAACCAATCCGCCGCCATCTTTTTCAATAACCCAGGGTCAACATCCTTAATAATTGCAGCAATATTTTCCCCGTCACCAATGTTAATCGGCAAAACGAGCCGGCCTTTTTCAATACCGGGCTTCAGGGCTTCACACCTTTTGACTAGACGGGTAGTTAGTTTTTTGTCTCCATACCAGCCGTTTTCATAATCATTTCCCCAGTGCTGTCCCCAGAATTCGACCGTGCCCTTGACCGGGAGCAGCCTTTCTATTTCACTGCAATACATGCCCGCAAGAAGATAAAAATCTTTTTGTTTGAGATTGTTTTGCGGGTGAATATGAGAGTGCATGGTATGGGTGAAGTTCAACCTGTCGATCCGGTCAAAGCTTGAATGAGACAACCGGCCACAAGTATAACCTCGTCATCGGCCACTGTTCGCATATCCAGCAGTAGTCTATCCTCCTCCACACGCCCTATCACTGGCAACTCCAACTGTCTGAGTGTTTGCTCCAGATGGTTTACCGTCATCCCCACTGGCTCAAGGACTACTGCCATGCTGGGTAAATTCTGCTCCGGCATGGCTCCACCTCCGACTCTCGAAACTGTCTCACAAGTGGAAATCCTGCACAAAGCTGATAATTCCTTGCGAACTCTCTTTGCCAGTCGCCTTGCACGACGCTTTACAACCTCGAACGGTGTGGCAATCATTTCCAGAGTCGGAATTTGCTGAAGAGCTGTTTTTTCATCCAGATAGAGCCGCAGGATTGATTCTAGGCCGGACAAGGTAAATTTATCAATACGCATCGCTCTGTTCACAGGATTCTTTTTAATACGATCTATGATGACTTTTTTACCAAGGATTATCCCGGCCTGCGGACCACCAAGAAGCTTGTCACCGCTGAACGTTACTACATCAACTCCGCTGACCACAACCTCCTGAACAGTAGGTTCTTTTTCCAGCCCGAATTGACTGAGATCAACAAAACAGCCGGATCCCAAATCCTCCATAACCGGAATCCCCTTTAGCCTGCCAATTTCAACAAGGCTCGGGAGGTCTACCTCGTGTGTAAAACCTATAATCCTGAAGTTGCTGCAATGAACTTTGAGCAGCAGTGCCGTGTCTTCGGTCATAGCGTTCTCGTAATCACCTGGATGGGTCCTGTTCGTTGCGCCTACTTCAACAAGGGTTGCGCCGCTACGAGACATGACATCGGGGATCCTGAACGACCCACCAATTTCCACGAGTTGCCCCCGGGAAACGATGACTTCCCTGTTTTTCGCCAAAGTTTCCAGTACGATTAAAACAGCAGCAGCATTATTATTGACTACAAGTGCTGCCTCGGCTCCGGTCAGTTGACACAGGAGCTTTTCAACGTGACTGTAGCGGCTTCCACGTTTTCCCGTTTCCAGATCGAACTCAAGGTTAGAGTAACGTGAACCCGCTTCATAAAGCTTGTCCATGGCTGATTTTGGCAGGATAGACCTGCCAAGGTTGGTATGGATGATAACCCCTGTACAATTTATTACCCTACGAAATTTGGGTTGTTGTTCTTTATGAATACGCTCACAGATAATGGGCTGAAGTGAGGAAACCTGCAGAGAGTCTGGAGGTATTTCCTCACCGCCAAGTACACGTTCACGCATCTCTGCCAGAATGTCCCGAACACAGTTCTTGACAACGACAATCGGGACATTTTCGAGGTCCGGCAATGAGAACAGTGCCTGCAGACATTCATCAACACCCGGTATGGATCTGAGGACACCCTGGTCGACCTTTCTGATTTCTTTCTTTGAGTCAATCGGTTTCATAATAGAATAAGTATTGTCATTAAAGGGATATGGAGGTCATATAACCTTACAAACCAATGTTACGACAGTTAATTACTTTTTGGCAACGAGAAAAAAATAAATCATCATAAAATCAACAGGTTTTCATTAAAATGTTTGTTGGTTTCTTAAATAGTTGTGACTACCGAGGTTCAAGGTTGTAACTACTCGAATTAGCGCAGTGCTCATTTACCCATTTTTACTTTTTATACGTTTATCATATATCACTGTTTTTTTTTTCGGAGAAAGTCGTTGACATACAGGTACCGATACGATAGGTTGCCGCTCCGTTACTTCAAGTGAGCGCACTTGCTGTGTTCCGATTTTCCTTAATTCTTATTGACAGATTTAAGAAAAAAAAGTAATAATTTGACTTGTCCGTCGTGAACGGGCAAACACCAATTACTGGTGATTTTTGATCTTTGAAAACTGAATAGTAGGAAAAAGCGGGCCGATTGTTATTTTTTTTTGAAAAGAAACCAATCGACCATAATTTCAATATAATTTGAGATTTGAAGTGATTGGGTTAGGAAT
>CAMYLK010000028.1 GCA_947259225.1 uncultured Desulfobulbaceae bacterium
CAGGCGACAACGTACATATAACGGGCGAGTTGATCACACCGATCGCGATGGAGGAAGGCCTCCGCTTTGCGATTCGTGAAGGTGGCCGAACAGTCGGTGCCGGTGTTATCAGCGAAATAATAGAGTAAAGAGGAAAAGAATGATCCCGACAGATAAGATACGTATCAGGCTGAAGGGTTACGACCACAAGCTGATTGATCAATCTACAAAAGAGATTGTCGAGACCGCTCGTCGTACCGGTGCAACTGTGGCAGGTCCCATACCATTGCCGACAAGCATAAATAAATATACGGTACTTCGGTCACCGCATGTGGACAAGAAGTCCCGCGAGCAGTTTGAAATGCGTACCCACAGACGTCTCCTCGATATTCTCGAGCCGACGCAGCAGACAATAGACTCACTTATGAAGCTTGAGTTGTCTGCAGGGGTTGATGTTGAGATTAAACTTCCCTGACAGCTGAAGGGAAAATAACAGTATCCTTTTTCAAAGGTCACTGTTGATTTAGAATATGGAAGACAGGTAGACAAATGCCGAAGACAATGGGAATACTGGGTCGGAAAGTTGGAATGACCAGGGTCTATAATGAACATGGACGCTCTATACCCGTGACCGTTATTGAGACGGGTCCTTGTACTGTATTGCAGAAAAAATCGATCGATAATGATGGGTATGATGCAATCCAGGTTGGCTTTCAGGAGAAAAAAGCTTCAAGGGTGAATAGTCCTCAGGCCGGTCACTTCAAGTGTTCTGGCAGTGCTGGATTCTATCATGTTCGTGAATTCAGGGTGACCAACCTTGAAGAGTATGAACTCGGCCAGCAGATAAATCTGAAAGAGGTTTTGAATATCGGCGATAAGGTTGATATTTCTGGCAGGGCTAAAGGAAGGGGCTTTCAAGGCGTCATTAAACGGCACGGATTTGCAGGTGGTAAAGCAACTCATGGATCTATGTTCCATCGTGCCCCGGGTTCTATTGGTTGCAGTGCCTGGCCTGCTAGAGTTGTTAAAGGGAAAAAAATGCCCGGTCAGATGGGAAACAATCTTGTCACCCAGAAAAATCTTACAGTCGTTGATATCCGGGAAGATGACAACATCCTGCTTGTAGAGGGTGCGGTCCCCGGAGCAAAAAACGGCCTCATCAGTATCTATACAAAAGGATAATCTAACCGGCTGTAGTAGGAGAAGCAAATGGCAGTTTGTGACGTAGTCGATATTTCCGCCAAAAAGGTTGGGGATGTTGAATTAAAAGATGAAATTTTTGCAGTCGAGATTCAACCCGGGATACTGCACGATGTTGTATGCATGCAGCGTGCAAATCGTCGCCGGGGCACTGCCTCGACCAAGACTCGTGGAGATGTAAGCGGCAGTGGAGCTAAGCCCTGGCGCCAGAAGGGTACAGGGCGGGCACGGGCCGGTACCAGGAAATCACCTATCTGGCGCGGCGGCGGTACTACCTTCGGGCCTAAACCGCGTGATTACAGTTATAAACTCCCCAAAAAGGTCCGGAAACTCGCATTACGCATGGCGCTCAGCGCCCGTTTCAGCGAAGGTAATCTGATCGTCGTTGATGAATTCAGCATGCCGGAAATTAAGACAAAGGAGTTTGTCAACGTGATGAGCAACTTTGATTTTGATAACTGTCTGGTAATTACCAGCGGGGACAACAAGAATATCGGTTTATCTGCCAGAAACGCAGTCGGTTACAAGGTCCTGCCTGCAGCCGGATTGAATGTTTATGACATCCTCAAATATTCAAAACTCATGCTGGACCAGTCAACAATTGCACAGCTTGAAGAGAGGTTAATGGTATGAAGGTTCTGTTTGACGTGATCAAAGGGCCCTGTCTCACCGAGAAAAGCAACCTTCTCCAGGAAGTACATAACACGGTTGTTTTTAAGGTGAACCCCAAGGCCAATAAGATTGAAATAAAGAACGCCGTTGAAGATCTGTTTGATGTGAAGGTGCAGAGTGTCAAGACCGCAATGGTACATGGTAAAAAACGAAGAGTTGGACTCAAGTCCATCGGCCGTACCAGTGACTGGAAAAAAGCGTATATTACCCTGTCCGAAGGTGAAATCAATTTCCTTGACGAACTGTAAAAGGCAGTTGGACAACACTGAAAATACAGGAATATACGTAACAATATATCAAGGCTAGGTAACGGGAAGAACAATGGCAATTAAAACCCATAAACCAACATCACCGGGTAAGCGGCACCAGGTAACAGTCCTGCAGCCCGATATTTCTGATAAAGCTCCTGAAAAGAGCCTGCTCAGGCCCTTGAAAAAGTCAGGTGGTAGAAACTCGTATGGCAGAATAACCGCCCGGCATAGAGGTGGTGGACATAAGAGAAAATATCGGCTTATCGACTGGAAAAGGAATAAAACCGGAGTTGCCGCAAAGGTCGTAGCAATTGAATATGATCCGAACCGTTCGGCAAACATTGCGCTCCTTTCATACCTTGATGGTGATAAAAGTTATATCCTGGCCCCCAGCGGATTATCTGTGGGAGACCAGGTCATGGCCGGAGAAGATATTGATATCAAACCCGGTAACTGTATGCCGATGACCAACATTCCGTTGGGTACTATTATTCATAATGTTGAAATGAAAATCGGTAAAGGTGCGCAAATGGTTCGCAGTGCCGGCGCTGCAGCCCAATTGATGGCAAAAGAGGGCAACCATGTGCTGGTTAAACTGCCATCCGGTGAAGTCCGGAGATTCAGCAAACATTGCCGGGCATGCATCGGCCAGGTTGGCAATACCGAATACGGCAGCACCAAGCTTGGAAAAGCAGGCCGTAGCCGCTGGAAAGGGAAAAGGCCGCATGTCCGTGGTGTTGCAATGAACCCGGTTGATCACCCGATGGGTGGCGGTGAGGGAAAAAGTTCCGGTGGTCGTCATCCCTGTACTCCATGGGGCGTACCGACAAAGGGATACAAAACCCGGGTCCGTAAAGGTTCTGATCGTGACATTGTCACCAAACGCAAGAAGTAATTTCAGGAGAAACTAAGCATGTCCCGCTCTGTAAAAAAAGGCCCTTTTGTTGACAATCACCTTATGAAAAAGGTTGAAGACGCTCAGGAATCAGGATCGCGAAAAGTCATAAAGACCTGGTCAAGAAGATCAGACATTATTCCTGATATGGTCGGGCTCACATTTGCTGTCCATAACGGCAAGAAGTTCATCCCTGTTTATGTGTCTGAAAATATGGTTGGCCACAAGCTTGGTGAATTTGCTCCAACCAGGACATATTACGGGCACGCTTCCGACAAAAGAGGCAACCGCTAATAAGCGCAGTTGCAGTAATCAACCAGGAGTAGAACGATGGAAACTAAGGCTGTCGCAAAATATATTCGTGTTTCTCCGCAGAAAGCGAGGCTCGTGGCCGACGTGGTCAGAGGAATGGATGTTGACGGTGCCATAACAACATTGAAGTTTATGCCAAAGAAGTCGGCGCGTATTCTTCGGAAGGTTATAGAGTCTGCAGTCGCCAACGCGATTCAGACAGAAACAGTCGATGTCGATACCTTGTATATTAAAAGCATTATGATTGACGGTGGGCCCATGCTCAAGCGATTTCGACCTCGGGCCATGGGACGTGCCACTCGAATATTGAAGCGAACAAGCCACATTACCGTTGTGGTTGATGAAGCCTGATGGCTGGGAACAGACCGTTATAATATAAAACTGTTATTGGGAACGGAGGAAAACCTTGGGGCAAAAAGTTAATCCTGTTGGATTGCGACTCAATATTACCCGTACATGGGATTCAATCTGGTACGCGGGAAAGGAATACGCAAACAACCTGTATGAAGATCAGGAAATTCGTAAATACCTGAAAAAACGTCTTTATCATGCTGGCGTTTCCCGTATAGTTATCGAGCGAACCGGTGAAAAAATACGGATCAAGCTCTTTACTGCACGCCCGGGTATCGTTATTGGAAAGAAAGGCGCTGAGATTGAAACGCTGAAATCTGATATTGAAAGTCGATTTGGAAGAGAGTGCCTGGTCGATATTCAGGAAGTGCGCAGGCCTGAAGCTGACGCACAATTGGTTGCAGAAAATATTGCAATGCAGCTTGAACGAAGGGTTGCCTTTCGCCGCGCCATGAAAAAATCGATAAACTCTGCTCTTCGTTTCGGCGTCAAGGGAATTAAGATTTCCTGTGCCGGTCGTCTTGGCGGAGCTGAAATGTCCAGGACAGAATGGTTCAAGGAAGGCCGTGTACCCCTGCACACACTTCGCGCGGATATTGATTACGGTACTGCTGAGGCCAAAACGACCTATGGCATAATCGGTGTCAAGGTCTGGATATTTAAAGGTGAAGTTCTCGACGAAGCCGAAATGGCTGAGGCCGTGCAGTAGTAGAGATAATTATTTAACTCGGTCTGTCGGATTTATTACAGTATGCATTCTCCATGAGGAGTAGTAACAAATGTTAAGTCCAAGAAAAGTAAAACACCGTAAGCAGTTTAAGGGACGCATGCGAGGTAAGGCAAATCGCGGATCTGATATCAGCTTCGGCGATTATGCGTTGAAAGCCGTCGAGTGCGGACGTATGAGTTCCGCGCACATTGAAGCTGCTCGTGTAGCCATTAACAGAAAGGTTAAACGTGGCGGAAAAATGTGGATCAGGGTTTTTCCGGATAAACCTGTTACCAAGAAACCTGCCGAAACCAGGATGGGTAAAGGTAAGGGAAGTCCCGAATACTGGGTTGCCGTTATCAAGCCGGGTAAAGTCCTGTACGAATTGAGCGGTGTACCCGAAGAATTGGCAATGGAAGCACTTAAGCTCGCCGGATTCAAGTTACCCTTTGCGACGAAAGTGATCTCGAGGAGCACAAGCATATGAAGGTGAATGAATTACGTAAACTGAGCAGCGAAGATCTGTTGAAAAAGGAAAAAGATCTTCGTGAAGATTATTTCAAATTAAAGTTTCAACACGGCATTCGCCGTCTGGAAAACCCGGCGCGACTGGCAGAGCTCCGTAAGGACATAGCCAGAGTGCAGACAATAATGAATGAAACGGCCCAGGCTGAATAGCCGGTTAAAGTTAAACCATCCATTGGACTTGAAAGAATGAGTGACATGAACAAGACCAGGAAAACGCGCCAGGGATCCGTCGTAAGTAACGGAATGGACAAGAGTGTCGTTGTACTTGTTGAACGAAAGGTACGTCATAAGCTGTATGGTAAGTTTATCCGCCGTCGTGTCAAATATATTGCCCACGACCCGGCTAACGACTGCAATGTTGGTGACATTGTTCTTATTGAAGAATGTCGGCCTTTGAGTAAGAGAAAGCGCTGGCGGGTTAGGGACATAGTGCAGCGAGCTGCATAAATACGGTAATTAAAACAGTTGTGAACGACCATTACAGGAAGTTCATCAGGTGAGACGATGATTCAGACTGAAACAATACTTAATGTAGCTGATAATTCCGGCGCAAAAAAAGTGCTCTGTATAAGAGTTCTTGGCGGGACTCGCAGGCGATACGCCAGCATCGGTGATGTGATCGTTGTGACCGTCAAGGAGGCCATACCTCATGCCAAGGTCAAAAAAGGTGATGTTCTGGATGCGGTCATTGTCCGGACCAGAAAAGAACTGAGGCGTCCGGAGGATACGACAGTCAGCTTTGATGAAAATGCTGCAGTCCTTCTTTCCGACTCCGGTGACCCTATTGGTACACGTATTTTTGGGCCAGTGGCCAGAGAACTGCGTTCTCTGGGTTTCATGAAAATTATTTCACTCGCACCGGAGGTACTGTAGTCCAGTCCATCGAGAAAAGTGGAAACAGTATCATACGACTGAAGAAACAAGGAAAAGATAATGCGGCAAGGACAGACAAGTTTGCGGGTAAACGATCAAGTAGAAGTGATCGCAGGAAAGGATAAAGGCAGGGTAGGAAAGATCCTGAAGATTGACAATCAGTCGGACAGGGTCATTGTCGAACGGATCAATATGATCAAGAGACATACCAAGCCTACTGACGCTTCGCAACCGGGCCAGATTGTTGAAAGGGAAGCATCTGTTCATATATCAAATGTATTGCTGGTTTGCCCGGAATGCGCAAAGACAGTGAGAATCAGTAAAAAGATACTGGAAGACGGTACGAAAGTAAGGGCCTGCAAAAGTTGCGGCGCAACCATAGAAACCGCCAAGAAGTAATAAGTTTGCTGTTCAGGAGCACAGAATGGGGACACTGAAAGAATTTTACGATAACGAATGCAGGGCACAACTTCAGGAAATTCACGGCTACACAAACGTCATGGAGATTCCCAGAGTTGAGAAAATTGTTCTCAACATGGGACTTGGTGAAGCTGTCCAGAACCCGAAGATTGTAGAGAATGCCGCCAATGAGTTGACGAGGATAGCAGGCCAGAAAGCTGTAGTCACGCGGGCGAAAAAATCTATTGCCACCTTCAAACTGCGGGAGGGTATGCCCATAGGCTGCCGGGTTACCCTGCGAAGGGAAAAGATGTATGATTTCCTCGCCGGGCTGATCAATATTTCCCTGCCCAGGGTTCGTGACTTCCGCGGGATATCCCGGAAAGGATTTGACGGTCGTGGCAACTATTCGCTGGGAGTCAAAGAGCAGATTATTTTTCCTGAGATCGATTATGACAAGATCGATAAAATCAGGGGTTTTAATATAAGTATTGTTACATCGGCAAAAACTGATGATGTCGGTTTGTCCCTGTTGAAACTACTGGGCATGCCGTTTAAAAATAACTGATTTTTCCGTTGAGTCGGAATAGATCACGAACATAATTTTCAGGAGGAAGCAGTGGCAAAAAAATCCCTTATTGCCAAGGCAGAGCGGAAACCCAAATTCAAGGTTCGCGCATATAACCGTTGTCCGCTTTGCGGACGGCCAAGGGCCTTTATCAGGAAGTTTGGTATGTGCAGGTTATGCTTCAGGAAACTTGCTTCCCAAGGCGCGGTGACCGGTGTGACAAAATCAAGCTGGTAAACAACCCGCTGTAGAGATATTTGTTTGAATAATAACGAGAAAATTATCAATTGATTGAATGGTGAAGATATGTCTATGAGTGATCCATTGGCAGATATGCTGACACGAATCAGAAATGGCGTTATGGCCAATTTTGATTCAATTGAGATGCCGTTGTCAAAACTCAAGGTTGGTGTGGCCAAAGTCCTCAAGCAAGAGGGATATATAAATGATTATCAGGTCCTTGATGAAGGTGTTCAGGGGACATTGAAAATAGATTTGAAATACGGTCCGAATAACGAGAAAATTATAACCGGTATTCGCCGTATAAGTAAACCGGGACTACGTCAGTATAAAAAAGCTGACCGGATACCCAAGGTGATGAGTGGTCTGGGTGTTGCAATCCTTACTACTTCACGTGGAATTATAACTGATCGTGAAGCACGCCAGCAGAAACTCGGCGGTGAAGTACTGTGCGAGGTCTGGTAACAGACCCGCTTGATGGAAGGAGAAGAAAAATGTCCAGAATCGGTAAACAGCCTATCGACATCCCGAGCGGGATAAAGGTTGAAATAAAAGGAACGAATGTCAAGGTCAAGGGCAGCAAAGGCGCCCTTGAAAGGGATATTCGGCCCGAGATAGAAATTAAGCAGGAAGGCGATCAACTCGTACTCTCTCCCAAAGGGACAAGCAAGAGGGTAATGGCTTTCTGGGGAATGACCAGGTCTCTGATCAACAACATGGTTGTTGGTGTTGATAAAGGATTCCAGAAAAAACTCGTTGTTGAGGGCGTAGGGTATAGAGCAAATATCTCAAAATCTGTCCTTACTTTGAGTGTCGGTTATTCAAACCCGGTTTCTTTTCAACTTCCAGATGGAATATCCGCTGATGTTGATAAAAACAATGTTATCACCCTTGATGGTATTGATAAAGAATTGTTGGGATTGACTGCCGCGAGGATCAGGCAGGTTCGAAAACCTGAACCATATAAGGGCAAAGGGATCCGGTACATAGATGAACATATTGTCCGCAAGGTCGGTAAAGCCGGCGCAGCAGCTTAATAATTAAACTAACTGTGGAAGAGCCATGGCAAAGACAAGTCCAAAATTAATTGCGCGGAGAAAGCGTGTTAAACGGATACGAACCCGATCCTTCGGGACTTCGGAACGTCCGAGATTAAGAGTTTTCAGAAGCAATCGTCATATCTATGCACAGATAATTGATGACACCATGCATGCAACCTTGATCACGATGTCCACCAAGGATAAGGAGTTTAATGCTTCTGAATTTAAGGATAAATGTGCCCAGGCGAAAAAAGTCGGAGAGATGATTGCCGAGAGAGCAAAAAACGCCGGGATCAGTAACGTTGTTTTTGATCGCGGAGGAAATTTGTATCACGGTCGAGTCAAAGCTTTGTCGGACGGTGCCCGGGAAGGCGGTCTTAATTTCTAAATGTTGTATTTTAAGAATACCTATAGAATAAGTAATATCA
Organism: uncultured Desulfobulbaceae bacterium; assembly: GCA_947259225.1. Classification (GTDB taxonomy): domain Bacteria; phylum Desulfobacterota; class Desulfobulbia; order Desulfobulbales; family Desulfobulbaceae; genus UBA10518. The sequence continues at coordinate 8,446 of CAMYLK010000028.1, forward strand.
TGGGGGTGTTTCTTGGCAGATTATAAAAGAGCTAAAGACGGTAATCAGGAAGAGCTCATAGAAAAAATAGTCTTTATCAACAGGGTCGCCAAAGTTGTTAAAGGTGGACGTCGCTTCAGCTTTAGTGCGATTGTTGTGGTTGGAGACGGTAAGGGCATGGTCGGATACGGCCTTGGTAAAGCTAACCAGGTACCGGAAGCAATCAGGAAAGGTGTTGAAAGGGCCAAGAGGGACATGAAAAGAGTTTCCCTGACGGACGTGTCCATCCCGCATGAGATTAACGGAAAGTTTAAATCCGGAAAGGTTATGTTGAAACCCGCCTCGGACGGTACCGGTGTAATCGCGGGTGGAGCTGTTCGCGCGGTGCTTGAAGCTGCCGGGGTGCAGAATATATTGACCAAGTGTCTTGGATCAAATAACCCGCATAACCTTGTAAAAGCAACAATTGATGGCTTGAGAAGATTGCGGTCGGCAGAAGAGATTGCCAGGCTGCGAGGTCTCAAAGTCGATGAAATGGTAGCTTGAGATTTATTCTAATACAGCAGGTTGAACCATGAGTAAAACAATAACGATGACCCAAGTAAAAAGCGGTATCGGCAGTACCAAGAAAATCAGGGCCACCCTGGTTGGACTTGGGCTCACGAAAATGTATAAAACCATTACCAGAAAAGATACGCCTGAGATTCGCGGTATGCTGAACAAGGTTAGCCATCTGGTACGGGTGGAGGAGTAGAAAATGCTCAGTCTGAATAATCTTTCACCGTCTGAAGGTTCACGCCGCAAGAAAAAACGTGTTGGCCGAGGACCGGGAAGCGGTCGAGGAAAAACCGCAACCCGCGGTCACAAGGGTGCACGCTCCAGGTCGGGCTACAAAAACAAACCAGGCTATGAGGGAGGCCAGATGCCGTTGCATCGTCGCCTGCCCAAGCGCGGTTTTACAAATATCTTTAAAAAAGAATTTGTTATCGTCTCCCTTGACGCTTTGAATAAGTTTGAAAACGGGGTAACAGTTGACCGGACTGCTCTTCTTGAGGCAGGTGTAATCCAGGAAAAGGATGGATTGATTAAAGTGCTGGCCAACGGTGAAATCACAAGCTCTGTGACTGTTGATGTGGACAAGGTCAGCAGCGGAGCACGTGCCAAGATAGAAGCTGCTGGCGGATCCGTAAAGGACTGATTATATGAGCGGCCTTTCCAGCGCAGCAAATATCCCCGAACTCCGGAAAAGGATTATATTCACCCTCCTGATGTTGATGGTATACAGGATGGGTGTCCAGATACCGACGCCTGGAATAAACGGTGAAGCTTTGGCGGCATTTTTTGCTAAAAATGCCGGTACCCTTTTCGGCATGTTCAACATGTTTTCCGGTGGTGCTCTTGAAAACTTTTCCATCTTCGCACTGGGCATCATGCCCTATATCAGTGCTTCAATTATCATCCAGCTCCTGACTGTAGTTATCCCGCAACTGGAAGCTTTGTCCAAGGAAGGGGAATCAGGACGGCGCAAAATTACCCAGTATACCCGCTACGGCACGGTTGCTCTGAGTTTGATCCAGGGCATGTTTATTGCGACGGGTCTGGAAGGGATGGCTGGTCCCAGCGGTGAGGCTATTGTGCTTGTGCCCGGCCTCCAGTTCAAGCTGATGACAGTTATTACCCTGACCTCAGGCACGGCATTTATTATGTGGCTTGGAGAACAGATGACAGAACGAGGTATCGGTAATGGTATCTCACTCATCATTTTTGCAGGTATTGTCGCTCGGATGCCCGCTGCCATAGCCAACACAGCACAATTGGTCAAGGCCGGTGAACTGCCAATTGTATTTATCCCTGTTCTGGTAGCTATGATGTTCGGTGTTGTCGGTTTTATTATTTTTGTTGAGACTGCCCAGCGCCGCATACCAATCCAATATGCCAAAAGGGTTGTGGGAAGAAAGGTTTATGGGGGACAGTCCAGTCATCTGCCTTTGAAAATCAATATATCCGGTGTAATACCTCCGATTTTTGCATCATCAATTATGATGTTTCCTGCAACTATAGGAAGTTTTATCCAGATTGACTGGGTACAACGTGTATCTGCAGCTCTCTCTCCCGGTACGATCTACTATTACACTCTGTTTGTTGGATTTATTGTCTTTTTCTGCTTTTTCTACACGGCAGTAACCTTCAAGCCTGACGATGTTGCTGAAAACCTGAAGAAAAACGGCGGGTTCGTCCCTGGCATTCGACCAGGCAAGAAGACCTCCGAATTTATAGACAAGGTGTTGACCAGGCTGACAGTCGTAGGCGCTATTTACCTGAGCGTCGTCTGTGTCATGCCGACATTGCTTATAAACAAATTTAATGTGCCTTTTTATTTTGGTGGAACTGCCCTGCTCATTGTGGTTGGTGTGTCGATTGATACGATCTCACAGATTGAATCTCACCTCGTTATGCGCAACTACGAAGGTTTTCTGAAGGCGGGCCGAATTAAAGGGCGACGATAGCAGAAAGCACTGTGGCGGATCAGGAAAAAGTAATAACCGTCAAATCGCCCGAAGAAATTCAGCTGATGTTCGAGGCGAACCAGATAGTTGCAGGAGTGTTAGAACTGCTCCGTACACGTATTCGACCCGGACTGACAACTCTTAAGCTTGATGGATGGGCGGAAGAGTATTGCCGCGACCATAAAGGTGTCCCGGCCTTCAAGGGGTATCGTGGTTTTCCGGGCAGCCTCTGTGTTTCAATTAATGAACAGGTGGTGCACGGCATACCTTCCAAAAAAGTAGTCCTTTGCGAAGGTGATATTATCAGCATTGATTTCGGCGTCAAGCTTAACGGTTTTTTTGGTGATGCAGCTGTCACTCTACCAGTGGGCAAAGTATCTCCAAAAAATGAAACATTGATGCGGGTAACCAGAGAATCCCTGGGACATGCGATTGATAAGGTCAGAGTAGGTAACCGCGTTTCAGATATTTCACGCGCTGTACAAACCCATGTAGAAAAACATGGGTTTTCTGTTGTCAGACAGTTTGTAGGACATGGAATCGGTACTGACCTCCATGAGAGCCCGGAAATCCCGAACTATGTTCAGAAAAGCAAATCATCCCCCAGGATCCTTGAGGGGATGGTACTGGCAATTGAACCGATGGTTAATGCCGGAACATATAAGGTAAAAGTGCTGAAGGATAACTGGACTGTTGTAACAGCGGATCGGAAACCATCAGCCCATTTTGAGCATTCAGTCGCTGCGACAAGTAATGGTCCAGTGGTATTGAGCGTCTTGGCTGACAGAGAGAATGAAGTGTTTTTGCATTCTTAGCCTGTTTGAGTAAAAAGAGGTTGAAAAAAAAGAAAATATTCGATATAAATTAATTTTTTGTGCTGATCGTTTTTTTCAAGGAAGGAGAGTATGGCAAAAGAAGAGGCCATTGAAGTAGAAGGAACCATTGTTGAGCCGCTGCCGAACGCTATGTTCCGTGTGGAACTTGATAACGGACACAAGGTGCTTGCACATATTTCCGGAAAAATGCGGATGCATTACATTAAGATCCTGCCGGGAGACAGAGTTACAGTTGAATTGTCCCCCTATGACCTGACCAGGGGCAGGGTAACCTTCCGGTCCAAGGGCGGGAAAAAATAGGAAATAACCTGGATAGTAACGATCAGGAGGTCTGACGATGAAAGTACGGTCATCAGTAAAAAAAATGTGCAGTGACTGCAAGGTACACAAGCGGAATGGAGTTGTTCGTGTATCCTGCAAGAACAAGAAACATAAGCAGCGCCAGGGTTAATCTGGACGCCGTTCAGTTATTGTATAAGGAGTAGGATCTTGGCACGAATAGCAGGTGTAGATTTACCAAAAAATAAACATATGGACAGGGCTCTTACCTATATTTTCGGTATAGGGCTTACCTCAGCACGTGAAATTCTTGATAAGGCAGATTTGCCTTACCAGATGAATAGTGATGATTTGAGTGCTGATGAAGTCACCAAGATCAGAAAGGTTATTGAAAGTGACTATATAGTCGAAGGTGACAGGCGCCGTGAAGTTTCTATGGATATAAAGCGCCTGACTGATCTCGGTTGTTACAGAGGTCGACGTCATCGTTTGGGTTTACCTTGCAGAGGACAGAGGACCAAAACAAATGCCAGGACTAAAAAAGGTCCACGACGCGGGCCGGCGGTTAAGAAAAAATAAGGTTTAATCTACTCATTTTGCAGGAAAAACTTGCAGAACCTGTTTAGCATATTACGGAGCAGACATGGCAAAACCAAAGAAGAGCGCAGGTAAGTCAAAGCGCAGGGAAAAGAAGAACATTCCCGAGGGGATTGTTTTTATTTATTCAACTTTTAATAATACAATTATTTCCATTTCCGATCGTCAGGGTAATGTAATATCCTGGTCCAGCGCTGGAGTAATTGGATTTAAAGGTTCACGCAAGTCAACTCCTTTTGCAGCACAGAACGCTCTGACTGATGCAGTTGAAAAGGCTAAAGAAAACGGCATCAGAAAAGTTGAGGTCAGGGTAAAAGGGCCTGGGCCGGGCCGTGAAGCTGCACTTCGGGCACTGACCACTGTTGACCTAGAGGTAAGCCGAATCTCTGATGTCACCCCTGTGCCGCACAATGGCTGCAAGCCGCCGAAGCGTAGAAGAGTGTAAGTAGTTTTATTTTGATACATAGAAAATACTGCCCTGAAAATGGGATAAAGAGCAGTCGAGCAGTTACGGAGGAATACGTTGGCTAGATATACAGGAGCTTCCTGCAGATTGTGCAGGCGAGAAAATCTGAAGATGTTTTTAAAGGGTGATCGGTGCTATTCCGATAAATGCGCTTTTGAACGCCGCTCTTACGGACCGGGACAGCATGGACAAAACAGGTTCAGGAAAATGTCCGACTATGCTATTCAGCTTCGTGAAAAGCAGAAAGTCAAATACATGTACGGTATGCTTGAAGGACAGTTCCGCAACTTTTTCTACAAGGCTGACATGGCTAAAGGCGTCACGGGTGAACACCTGCTTGTAATGATTGAGCGCCGTCTTGACAATACCCTTTATCGACTGGGTTTTGCCAGTTCGAGAGACCAGGCGCGCCAATTGCTCAGACACAATCATTTTCTGGTGAATAACCGTAAGGTCAATATCCCATCATTCCAGGTAAATGTGGGTGATGTTATTACTCTGAAGGAAAAAAGCCGGAAAAACGATCTGATTACCGACAATATGGAAGGAGTGGCCAGGCGTGGTGTACCAAGCTGGCTGGAACTGGATAGTTCGAACTTTCAGGGTACTGTCAAGGCACTTCCCAACAGAGAAGAAATAACAATGCCAATTCAGGAACAACTCATTGTCGAGCTGTACTCCAAGTAAAACTCAATTGATCAGGTATTGCGCATGTTAGAGGAAATTCGGGAAGAAATCCCATTTTACAAAAACTGGCACGATCTTATTCAACCCGACCGGATTGAGGTAAGCAAGGAGACGCATACCGACAAATACGGTAAGTTTGTTTGCCAGCCTTTTGAACGTGGATTTGCCACAACTATAGGTAATTCCTTACGTCGGATACTTTTGTCATCCATTCGAGGCGCTGCCATAACATCGATCAAGGTGGATAATGCCTTGCACGAATTCACCTCCATAGACGGCATCCACGAGGATCTTTCTGAAATTATACTTAATTTCAAGCAGGTCAGGCTGAAGTTGAATGATGGTGAAACCCGCACAGTTGTCATCGAAAAGAAAGGTCCAGGTATCGTTACTGCCGGAGATATCAATGGAGCCCCTTTTGTGGATGTTATGAATCCCGAACTGCCAATCTGTACGATCACGGATAAATCAACTTTCCGTGCAGAGCTTGAGGTGCAGTGGGGAAAGGGTTACAGACCGGCAGAGATGAACAAGCGGGAAGATCAGCCGATCGGAGTAATACCGATTGATTCAGCATTTTCACCTATTAAAAGAATACAGTATGTCGTCAGCCAGGCTCGAGTAGGCCAGCAGACTGATTACGACCGGTTGACCCTGGAGATTGAGACAGATGGCAGCGTCACCCCTGAGAATGCCCTGGCATTTTCGGCCAAGATTCTTAAGGAACAGATGACCATCTTCATTAATTTTGACGAAGAGTCTGCAGAACCAGATATTGTTGAGAGTGATGAGTCTGATAAGGACAAGTATCCACCTTTCCTTGATAAGGACGTTGAGGATCTTGAACTTTCAGTACGCTCTGCCAACTGCCTGAAAAATGCCAAGATAAGATATATTGGCCAGTTGGTCCAGAAAACTGACGCTGAAATGCTGAAGACAAAAAATTTCGGGCGCAAATCACTCAATGAGATCAGGGCATTACTTGCGGAACATGACCTTAACCTTGGTATGAATATCGAGGGATGGGTTCCTCCTGATGAACGTGCAGCCGAAGGTAAAGACAATTAATTCACACAGTATGATCCTTTTGTGATTTTGATATAGACATCTTCTGTGACTGGATAATAAGGAAAGAATCATGAGACATAGAAAAGCCGGCCGTAAACTTGGCCGTACATCAGCGCACCGTAAGGCCATGTTGCGCAACATGGTTACTTCCCTGCTTGAGCATGAACGAATTGTGACAACTGTACCCAAGGCCAAAGAGGCTCGCAGGGTTGCCGATAAAATGATCACTCTTGCCAAACGTGGAGATTTACATGCCAGGCGTCAGGCTTATGCATACATCAGGAGCAAGGATGTAGTCGCCAAGCTTTTCGAGGAGATACAGACCCAGTATGCTGACCGTCAGGGTGGTTATACCCGTATTATCAGAACAGGAACCCGTCATGGTGATGCCGCACACATGGCTATACTGGAACTTGTTGGATACGAAGAAGCCGCTGATGAGACTGAAGGGGCTGACGAGGAATAAATCGACTTGAACGTTACAATGCATGATTGATATAAAGCTGGTATGACTACGTCATATCAGCTTTTTTGTTTAAATGGATGCAAGTATGTCTGAAAATCCTGCCGCAACAGTTCACCTCCCTGATGACCGTTCAAAAGTCGGAAGCGGTCCTTTTCAGTTTCGTTGCCATCAGGGCGTCAGTTGTTTTACAACCTGCTGTCAGAAACTGGACATGTACCTTTATCCGTTTGATATAATACGCCTGAAAAATGCCCTTGGTCTACATTCTGCGGATTTTATTCGCAGGCATGCTAGAATTGCCCAGGGAAGCCATCCCTATTTCCCGGCAATGATGTTGAACATGATGAATGATGAAGCTGCAAAATGCCCTTTTCTGTGCCAAGAGGGATGTAGCGTCTATCAGGACAGACCATCCGCGTGCAGAACCTATCCCCTTGAACGGGCTGTAGAAAAATCGGTAACGCATAACCGCCTGGTTGAACACTATTTCATGACGCAGCACCCCTATTGCAAGGGCCATGATGAAACGAACACCTATACAATACGCCAATGGTTAAGGGACCAGGGGCTTCATGACTATAACCTGATGAATGATCTCTGGGCTGAAGTGGAGGCATTTTTTGCTGCCAACCCATGGCAGGGTGAAGGAAAAGCAGGTCCGCGTCAGCAGCTTGCTTTTATGGCTTGCTATAATATAGATGATTTTCGTTCCTATACCCAGCAGCACAATCTGCTCAGGAGATTCCGGCTGGACAAGGACCGGCGTCGCCGAATTGAACGTGATGATTCGGAACTGCTTAAGTTTGGGTTTGACTGGCTGCAGTTTGTTCTGGGTAGCCGTCCCACCCTCCAGCCACGCTGATTGATTTTACCTGGTTCCTGGTGCTGCTATAAAATCAAGCAGGGAAATTAACCCGTCCTGTCCCATTATCCAGTTTTTGCTTTGTATGTTATGGTCGCAGACAATCTCAAAGTTTAACAATTCATGCACAAAAAGACCTTCCAACTGGTAATAATGTCTAAAAGAAGGGTAAAATACTGATTATATATTCTGACCTATAGCCTGCCTGCTTTCCTGTCAGGCAACATATGAATAACCTCCCTGAAAATTAACTCCCGTCGCAACCAGCCTTGACGTATCCTATATGCTTGTTATTTAGATTAAATGGAACGTTATTTTCATAATTCTTGACTTGAGAAGTTACAGAGTTGTAATATAAAGAAATGCTAATCATCTTTTAACTGAAGGGGTGTTTTTTTTACAAGGTGATAACCTGTTTTTGCTCTCTCTAAGCTATTACTTTCTTTAACCTTTTCAGTATGTATGAGAGCGGAACAGTCCTGAGCGGGGGGGAACAATGAGGGCCGTATCTACATTTGTGGGGATTGTTTCAATTCCTGCGACAATAATTCTGATTTGTCTTTTTGCAACTTTGGCCATTGCAGACGGCTATCCCCATTTTTTCCAGAACAACATCGAATGTGACTCTTGTCATTACGTCTATGGTACTGAACCACAACTCCTGCCACCATGGACTCATCGTGATCCGGTTGACGACGATACCCAGTTCAATTCTCTCTGTTGGAGCTGTCATAACGGCCTCGATGCCGTCAGGGTTATGACCCACTCCAGCTCACAGGCCGATGACGACTACGGCAGCTGGACGGTTGAATGCATAGTCTGCCATGAACCACATTTTCATGAGCAAGCCCAGACATATACCTCTGCGGGTTATCTCTACGAGGATGCCTCTACCGGGGTCACCCTGACCACGATCATCAGGAGCGGTGCGGGCTGGACACCGGACGCCTTTGCCGGACTGGTTGTATTTCCAGATACCAGCCAGCCAATGGTAAGCTACATGATTACAAGCAACACCTCGGATACCATTACCGTCCATATACCAATGGATCTGGGGATCGTGGGTGTCGGTGATACCTTTGCCATCAGTAGCGGAAAACTGGTCAAGAGTTCCATAGACATTGCTGAAATCACCGACCCGTTAAACCCGAAAAGCGGCATCATGACTGTTAAATTATTCAACAGGACAGGTCCAAACTCCTTTGCCGATGGTGATGCGACATATGATGGTATTTGTGAGATTTGTCATACAGAGACAATTCATTTCAAAAATGATGGATTAGGCAGCGATCAGCTTCATTCAAATGTTGGGGGGGGGATCGAAGGAACAAATTGTACGAAAATATGCCATCAACACTATAACGGCTTCATTCATGGCGGCAACAATTCCAGCAACTGTGCTGCCTGTCACAACACCGGCAGTCATGTAACGCATGTTCCGAATCAGAGCCTTATCGGGCCTGCCGTTTTTTGTGACAGTTGCCATGATGTCAATAATATGCCGTACTTCAAATCCGGCACGGATAATATCACTATCGATGGCAACATTGATCTGGCGGAAACAGACGTCTGTGATTCATGTCACAGTAAAAGCGGGGCCTTTGACGGGCTGGATGACGCTGATATCGGCGCCCGGTATGGTAGTGGCGGAGTTGTCGGCTACAACTGGGATAATGGCGTCTATACGGGTGCTGCCCTGAAAGCCGGATACGAACAATGGTGCGTAACCTGTCATGACCTTGGAACCTCGATTGTTAAAGGTCGCCAGGCCCCCGATGTTGCCGGCGACAACACCAATTATGGATATTATGTTTCCGGGCACGGCAGGGCAGGAGCTACAGAAGAGTGCGGAGCCTGTCACGGCCTTGATATGAATCACAATTTTGACGGCCAGAAGACCTATTATGGGGAAGGTACTGGTGATGTTTTTACGCAGGACCCTCTGAGGTCCTACAAGTTGGGATTTCGACTTAAAGATGTAGGCGGAATGGACCCGCTTCAAATTCCGAAACTGGACTCTGTTTATTCTGCCGACGCTTTCAAGCTCTGCTACAGCTGCCATGATGAGGAAACTTTGATTAGCGACACCAAGAGTCATGGCTGCTACGGCAACACGAGCAACCCCTACAAGAACGCGGCCGCCATTACCACGCAGTTCAGGAATATGCATAAAGAAGGTCACGACACCGGTGATAATGATCTTCCTGCCAACTTTCATGCCGACCATCTTATCGACGCGAACGGTTTCGGTAGTAACTGGTATTCCAATGGACCAGGTACTTTCACCGGAAAATCAAGAACTTCGTGCACAACCTGCCACAACCCGCATGGTGACAAGCGAAGTGACAACAGTGCCACCATTGCGATGACAATCGGTGCCTTCGAGATGGTTCGGGGTTCTGACGCATTTGGACAATATGGTGAAGTTACCAGCTTGGCTCCATATGACCAGGATCCATCTAATGACCCGAATCGACGCTGCGCTAATACCTGTCACGGCTTCGGCGGCAATACTTCTGCCAAATGGTATTACATTTCAACGATTCCGAACAGCATTACCCTTTCCGACAATAACAGCAGCGACCCTGCACGGGCTGATGCAGGTTTTACCAACAACACGGAAATCAGCGTGAGGCCATACAGTCTTTTTTTCACTCCCACGGAGATCATGTGTGCTGAGGATAACGCTTTCACAGTGAATGCAACACCATGGGGTCCGTATGCGACTCCCTATACCTACACCCTTCTTCCCGGTGACGGCCTCAGAACAGTCTACTGTATGACCAGGAACGCATCTGAAACATCAGCAGTACAAAGCGCGACAATCACCCTGGATACAGTCCCGCCGGTTAACGTTTTCAATACCACCCTCACTTCCCCGAACGGCTCAGAGGTATTTGCCCAGGGAAGCAGCCAGGACATCACCTGGAACGATGGGGATTTTTCTGCTGACACCACCCTCAAGGCAAACCCGGTTACACTTGACTACTCAATAGACAGCGGCGTATCTTTCCCGGATTCAATTGACACAGACCTTGGGGTGGCTTCGCCGTACAACTGGACTCTTCCTGTTATAGACCAGACTACAGTCAGGGTACGCCTGACCGTAACGGACAAAGCAGGCAACCAGGCCTCGGACAGCTCGGATGCAGATTTTACCATACAGTGAATCGCCACAATAAGTTGATAATAAGGTTGCAAATGGGGCATCTTGCACCTTGTATTTATCAAAGTATTAAAGAATTTATGTCTGACAATCAGTGTGCCACAAATGCTTTTCATTTTCAAAAAGTAGATTCGTACTGGCAATCTTAGCCTGATTAGAATTTGCTACGTGGAGATCGTCACTATCCTCACCACTATCCGAAGACGGTTTACGTAAAAAAATTAGTAGTTTTCCAGAAACTGTTTCTCGGCATCCAGGCTACAGATAAGGATTAACTCGTCCTTCTCGTTAAGTGGGATGTGCGGGTCCGGGCTGACCGCAAGCCTGCCCTCAGATTTAATGGCGATTACGCTGCATCCTGTTTTTTCCCTGATCTGAGTATCTGCAAGTGTTTTGCCTGCCAGTGAACCGTGGACGGTTTTGCTAAAGACATTGAGTCCTTCGGTAAAGACGGATACATCATCGGGTTGCAGCAGGTTCAGTATCCGGTTGGCACCCATTGCGGCGTAGGATAGAACAACATCTGCCCCGGCCCTGTGCAGTTTCGAAGCGCTTCTTTCTGCAGTTGCCCGGCTGATCACCTGGATGTCCGGCCTTAACTGTCGGCAATAAAAAGTGAGATAGATGTTCATCGCGTCATTATGTGTCGTAATGATGACCGACCGGGCCTCTTTGATACCTGCTTTGAGCAGGGTGTTTTTATCTGCAGCATCGCCCTGTATGAGGTTGTCCTTTTTATCGCATGCCACACTGCTGCTTTTTTCAATAATGGTATATGGGATATTTCTGGCTTTCAGGGTTTCCGCAGCAGCGTAGCCGACCCTTCCGCCGCCAAGAATCAGGACAGGTGCGTCAGGAGAATACTCAACGCAGGAAATGGCATAGTGTTTGTCAAAACGGTTCAGCTGTTCATCGGTACCCGCCATGACAAGGACGGTGGTGGAACTGATTACTGTCTGAGGGGTCGGCACTTCGAAAATTCCGTGCTCCCAGAACCCGACAACTGTTATGCCGGTTTTTTCCCGTAAGTGGATTTCAGCCAGGGTTTTTCCTTCAAGCGGGGTATGCATTGCCGAGGATTCGGCAATAAGAAGCTCGTCAAATCTGCCGATTACATTTGTACCCAAGTCTATTCCAAAAGTCCTGAGACCCAGGGATTCGCCAAGCATTTTCATGAATTGAAAAACCCGTGTGTTGCCAGGAAATTCGAGGATATCTATAGAGTGAACATTGTCAGCAGTAGTAATTATCGGAACTTTGTCCGTAATTTCGCGTATTGTAAAGGATACGTTTGTATTCATCAGGTCATCATGTGTGGCCACAACCATAGCGGCTTCATGTATACGGAGCCGTTCATAAGTCTCGGGATTATCCTCGTCACCATGTACAACCTTGAACCCCTGGTCATGGAGGTCCAGGGCCATGTGTATGTCACTTTCAACGATGACATACTCATAGTTGTATTTGCCCAGCTTCTCTATGAGCTTTGATGTAATGGGGTCGAGGTTTGTAATGATGATATGGCCAGATATATCAGCCGGGAGTTCACGTGGGGCCCTGGATTTTTTCTGGGCCTCCAGCCACGGATCGTAGAAAAAACGGATAAAGGTGAAAGGAAGCATGATAAGCAGGAAGACAATACCTGAGAGAAGGACTGTTATTGTGAAGATCAGGCCCAGGTCGGTCTTAAATGTTATGTCACCGAAACCGAGGGTGGACATGACAGTGAGGGTCCAGTAAAAGCCTGTTATCCAACTGAAATTCCTTCCTTCATACAGCATTATTACATGGAAAAGAACGCTGTATACGATAACAATAAATGCAAGGAATGTGAAAAACTTTGCAAGCAGGATGAAATTTCTTTTTGTCGTCCTGTCCTGGAGAAAATAACTCATTAATGATGGTAAGTATTTCATTGTCAGCCCTGATTATAATCAATGGTTAGTGCCCGGCCAGCAGGCATTGCTACCATTATTAGCTCTTCGTTGATCAGCGTCATTGATCGTAATAGTTATATGTTATGTTTTATGCCTTATTATTACAAGGATGAAGGAGTATCGCAATAACAAGCTATTGAGACGCCGTTATCGGCAATATTAGCATAAAAGGATTCGTGGTTGCCGCCGAAACTCAGCAAGGCTGATTGTTTGCACCATGAACGTCTTTGTTATCTTGGTCTTCTTGTTCTGCATTGCGTCATTCAAGGTTGACCAAGGCGAAGAGCAGGAAGGCAGGTCACTGGAACATACGGGATTCCAGGTTTAACAGGAGTGACAGAAAGCCCATGGTTTCTACATTTCACGATCCATACCCTGAAAATTGTATTCAGTTTAGGCCAACTATTTTATGGAAAATTGAAGAAAAAACCCGGTCAAGTTCGGCTGTCACATTTTCCGATGCTGGACAATTAATATTATCCTGCAAATTTCCTGCTGAACCTATTGATTATATCCAACAACTATGGTAATAAAAAATGTTACAGTCGAATCAGGCCCAGGCGCTGTGCCAGGGCCATATTACACACACCCCGATTTTGTCCTTTGGTGTCCGTCACAGACGGATTGGACACAGGGGTGGAGGAATAACCAGAATAGCGGAGGAATTATGACACAGGTAACTATGCGCCAGATGCTTGAGGCAGGGCTTCATTTCGGTCACCAGACCAGACGCTGGAATCCGAAAATGAAACCATTTATCTATGGTCCGCGGAACGGCATTTATATTATCAACCTTGATAAAACTATGAAGCAGTTCAGGAAAGCGTACAATTTTGTCACGAACCTGGTAGCAGATGGAGGTACCCTCTTGTTTGTAGGAACAAAACGCCAGGCCCAGGAAATTATTAACCTGGAGGCAGAGCGCTGCGGTATGTACCATGTCAACCATCGCTGGCTCGGCGGTATGATGACCAATTTTCAGACGATCAAGCATTCTGTCGATCGTTTAAAGAAAATTGAGGCAATGCAGGAAGACGGTACCATCAGCCGCTTCCCCAAGAAAGAAATTCTCATGATGGAGAAGGAACGGGTCAAACTTGACCGTAACCTTGGTGGTATAAAGAACATGCGAACTGTTCCTGATGCCATCTTTGTCGTTGATCCCAAAAAAGAAGATATTGCTGTCAATGAAGCAAATAAACTGAAAATTCCGGTTATTGCTCTCACGGATACGAACTGTGATCCGGATGGCATTGATTATCTTATACCCGGTAATGACGATGCTATCCGTTCCATAAAGCTGATCTCTTATTTAATCGCGGAAGCGGTAATTGAAGGAAAAGGTCAGCGTGGAGAAGAAGAGGGAAATATTGAAGAGATGGAATCAGCGATGGAGCAGTCTGCCATCGAAGAGACACCGGTAGACGAAGCAAGTGCTGAGGAACCACAAACAGAAGAATAAATTTTTTTCTCAATATTGATTATTTCTAGAGGGGCCTTGCGCCCCTTCTTCTATGTCTGAACATACAGGATGAAAGGAGAGAGTTGTGAAAATTACCAGCCAGATGGTCAAAGAACTGAGAGACAAGACCAATGCAGGCATGATGGATTGCAAAAAGGCCCTTGGTGAGACCGAGGGTGATATTGAAAAAGCCGTTGACCTTCTCAGGCAGAAGGGGTTGGCTGTTGCGCAGAAACGTGCGGATCGCGCGACCAGTGAAGGTGTGGTCGAATGCTATATTCACGCCGGCAGTAAATTGGGGGTCATGGTCGAGGTAGGCTGTGAGACGGATTTTGTAGCCAAAACTGATGACTTCATCGCCTTTGCAAAAGATGTTGCCATGCATATCGCGGCTTCGAGCCCTGTATCTGTAAGCAGGGAAGATGTGCCGGCTGAACTTGTTGAAAGAGAACGGGAAATATACAAGGCACAGGCTCTTGATTCGGGCAAGCCCGAGAACATTGTTGATAAAATCATATCCGGGAAAATCGAGAAGTTTATTTCCGAAGTTTGCCTCCTTGAGCAGAAATTTGTCAAGAATCCGGATCTTTCTATTCAGGACATACTGAATGAATTGATAGCGAAGATGGGAGAAAATATCTCGATCAAACGCTTTGCGCGTTTTCAGGTTGGCGCCTGATCTCCTTCTGCCGCAGGCTGTTCAAACAGTTGGATAACCTACTGTTTAAGCCAGGAAAGATCTCCCGGAGGCATGAAAAGTGAAATATAAACGAGTACTTCTGAAGATAAGCGGTGAAGCGCTCATGGGTGAAGGATCGTTCGGGATCAGTCCCGACATGATCAGGCATGTAGCCCGGGAGATTAAAACAGTACACGAGCGGGATATACAGCTGGCCCTGGTTATCGGGGCTGGCAATATATTTCGTGGTGTGGCCGGAGCATCCAGGGGAATGGACAGAACCGCCGCAGATAATATGGGAATGCTGGCAACTGTTATCAACAGCCTTGCCGTTCAGGATGCCCTGGAAAATGAAGGTATTCCGACCAGGGTGATGTCCGCTATATCCATGCGCAGTGTCTGCGAACCGTATATCCGGCGCAGGGCTCTTCGTCATTTGGAAAAAGGCAGGGTTGTCATCTTTGCTGCCGGTACCGGGAATCCGTATTTTACAACTGATACAGCAGCGGTATTACGGGCCCTTGAAGCTGAAGCAGATGTGATCATGAAGGCGACCAGGGTTAATGGTGTGTACGACCTTGACCCCGAAAAACATCCTGAAGCAAAACGGTTCGAAACGCTCACATACAGTCAGGTCCTGCAGAAGAACCTACGGGTTATGGATGCCTCCGGGATTTCTCTGGCCCGTGAAGAAAAGCTTCCTATCCTGGTCTTTAACATGAAGGTCGCGGGAAATATTGTAAAAGCAGTTGCCGGTGATGATATCGGGACGCTGATAACTGAATAGTATGACGTACAGGTAAAGCTAACGTAAGGAGTGAGAAAATGTCCAGTGATGTGATTGAGCAACTTCAGGAAAAGATGGAAAGCAGTGTTGATGCTTTGAAAAGAGAACTGGTCAAAATCAGGACCGGCAGGGCATCAATTTCACTTCTTGATGGGATATCAGTTGATGCCTATGGCTCAATGATGCCTCTCAACCAGGTTGGAACCCTTACTATCCCAGAGAGTCGCATGATCGCAATACAACCCTGGGACCCACAAATGCTGCCGTTAATAGAGAAAGCAATACTGTCCTCCGACCTGGGGCTGACACCTGCGAATGACGGCAAAGTGATTCGCCTTACAATCCCGCAACTGACAGAAGAACGACGTAAAGAATTTGTCAAGCAGGTAAAGAAAGTTTCGGAAGATTTCAAGGTTGCTGTCCGTAATGTACGCAGGGAAGCTAACGATACACTGAAATCCATGAAAAAAGACAAGGAGATATCAGAAGATGATATGTTCCGGCTCCAGGATGATGCCCAAAAGGCGACAGACAGCTTTATCAAACAGATCGATGAAATCAGTGCCGGCAAGGAAAAGGAAATCATGGAAGTGTGAGGTCACTGCCATCGCCAGCTAACTATGAATTCTGCCCCACCTCCGGATACCAGTGTAATCCCTGTTCATGTTGCCATCGTCATGGACGGGAACGGCCGCTGGGCAGAGGAGCGTAAAAAACCAAGACTGCTTGGCCACAAGGCCGGAGTCAAATCTGTCAGAACTGTTGTGGAAACAGCCCGGGAGATAGGGGTCAAACATCTGACACTGTACGCATTCTCCACTGAAAACTGGGCTCGTCCGTCCTTGGAAGTCAAAGGGTTGATGAGCCTTCTTGATTCTTATCTGAAATCAGAGCGCAAGACCATGCTAAAAAATGATATCCGCCTCAAGTGCATTGGTCAGCGTAAACGCCTTCCCCCGGATGTTCGGAAGACCATGGATTGGGTCATTGATGCAACAGACCAGTGCTCGGCCATGACCCTCAATTTAGCCCTGAGCTACGGAAGCAGAAGTGAAATAGTCAGAGCTGCCAGGCAACTGGCAGGACAGTGCGTTGACGGCCGCCTCAATGTTGATGAACTGGATGATCAGAAGCTGAGTAATCACCTGTATACTGCAGGCCAGCCGGATCCGGACATGTTTATCCGAACCGGCGGAGAAAAGCGGTTGTCCAATTTTCTTCTGTGGCAGGTATCATACGCAGAACTTTATTTTACTGATATAAAATGGCCCGATTTCGGACGTGACCAGTTTCTTGAAGCTGTAGCTGATTTCGCTGATAGGCAGAGGCGATTTGGCAAAACCGGCTCCCAACTGAGCAAGGAGTGAAGGACAGTGACCCGTTTATTACCTGGTATAGTCATGACCTCGTTGTGGGTGCTGCTCCTCATTTACGGCCCTGCTGATCTTTTCTGGCTGGTAGTAATATGTATTGCTGTCCTGGGCCTGTATGAATACTATAAAATGACCATCGCCATCCCCATGGGTGCGCGACTGATTCAGACTATAGTTTTCAGTGTCGCCCCGGTATTGATTGCAGTGTTTCAGCGTCCCGAACTTTTCATGGCAATACTGTATGTGAGCCTGAGCGGTTCCATTCTACTTTCTCTCAAATATCATAAACGATTCGGTCATATATTACTGTATCTGGGGTTCAGCAGCTTTGGAGCGTTATATATTGGTCTCTGTCTGGCGCACATGGTGCTGATCCGTTATCTCCCGGAAGGGGCATCATGGCTGCTTTTGCTTACCGCTGTTACAGCAGGCGGCGATACAGGCGCCTATTATATCGGGACATACTTCGGGCGCAGGAAACTCTGTCCCGAGATAAGCCCAGGCAAGACTGTCGAAGGGGCTATCGGCGGAATTCTTGCAGGTTCAATCCTGGCAGTCGCTGTCGGAATGCTTTTGCTCCCCGAATTCAGACCAGCATTGATTTTTATTGCAGCGCTGATACTGTCAGTTGTCAGTATAATAGGTGACCTTGCCGAGTCTGTAATCAAGCGGTCAGCGGGCGTAAAAGATTCCGGTACCCTTCTGTTCGGCCATGGCGGAGTGCTGGACAGGATCGATGGTATGCTGATTACCGCTCCGGTGTTGTATTACATTCTTGTTCTCGGCATTGTGTAATGAAAACGATTTCCCTGTTAGGTTCAACAGGATCCATTGGCCGGAATGTTCTGGCTGTCATACGTCAGTTTCCCTCCCGGTACAAAATAGCAGGCCTTGCAGCCGGGACAAACATTGCTGAGCTGAAACAGCAGGCGGTTGAGTTCGACCCCCTGTACATTTCCGTGGCAGACGCAGAGCTCGCTGATAAACTCGCGGCGGAACTGCCCGCCGGATTCAGGAACAGGATTTTCTGGGGGGAAGAAGGCAACCGGAAAATAGCGACCATTGAAGAATCGGATATGCTGGTATCGGCGGTTGTCGGTGCTGTCGGTCTATTGCCTACCCTTGATGCCATAGCCGCGGGCAAGGATATTGGCCTGGCCAATAAAGAAACACTGGTTATGGCGGGAAAACTGGTCATGGAAGCGGTCCGGCGAAACGGCGTGAAGCTGTTTCCCATCGACAGCGAGCACAGCGCGATATTCCAGGCTCTGGAGGCAGGGCGCAGACAGGATGTCGGGCGCATTATACTGACCGCTTCCGGAGGTCCCTTCAGAACAAAGCAGAAAAATGAACTCATATCGGTTACCCCGGAGCAGGCACTTGACCACCCCAACTGGGACATGGGCCAGAAAATTTCCATTGATTCAGCCACCCTAATGAACAAAGGACTTGAGGTTATAGAGGCCCGGTGGCTTTTCGATGTTGAGCCAGATCAGATTGGTGTGGTTATCCATCCCCAGTCCATAGTCCATTCACTTGTCGAATTTATAGATGGTTCTGTTGTGGCCCAGCTCGGGATACCTGACATGAGAATTCCGATCGCCTATGCATTGTCATACCCGGAACGCCTTGGTCTTGGCCTGTCAAGGCTCAGCCTGTCGCAGTGCGGTAATCTGAGTTTTGAAAAACCAGATTATGAACGTTTCCCGTCCCTGCAGCTTGCTTTTGACACACTTGAACACGGGGGCCTGAAACCGGCTGTACTCAACGCTGCCAATGAAATAGCGGTGGAGGCCTTTCTTGGCGGCAGGATTGATTTTACTGATATTGCCCGTCTGGTATCGGAAACTCTTGAAAAGGCTGATGATGGCAATGATATGGATCTTGAAGAAATTTTACAGGCCGATGCACAGGCCCGCCGCATAGCATCGGAACTCATTTCAAAGTATTAGAATGTTCAGTTTTATATAGGAAACCATGAATTCAATAATTTCATTTATAATTGTTATCGGTGTTCTCGTTTTTGTCCACGAACTTGGTCATTTTATTTTTGCCAAAATGTTCGGGGTTCGCGTCCTGAAGTTTTCCCTTGGGTTTGGGCATAAACTTGTCAGTAAAAAATGGGGGGAAACAGAATACCTTATAAGCGCATTTCCTCTTGGTGGATATGTGAAAATGTTTGGAGAGCATCAGGGAGAAGAAGAGATCGCAACTGACGAGCAGATACGTTCTTTTTCACACAAACCTGTCTGGCAACGATTCAGTATTGTCGCAGGTGGCCCGGTATTCAACCTGTTTTTTGCAGTTTTTCTTTTCTTTGCCATGTTTTTTCTTGCCGGACTCCCGGAGCCGGTGGACACAACATCCATTGGAAAGGTTTCGCCTGAGTCGGCTGCCGAGAAAGCCGGGATTATTACGGGAGATACGATTCTCAGTATTAATGGCCAGGAAACAACATCATGGTTGGATGTGTCAAACCAGATAAAGGAGAGCGGGGGGGAAGAAGTTGTTTTATACATTGACAGGAATGGCGAAAGGGTAACCATTCATGCTGTCCCTGAAATGCAGAAAATAAAAAACATTTTCGGTGAGGAAGTCGGTGAACGTTATATGCTTGGCATTACCCGCAGCGAGGGGGTGGTGTATACGGAAGCGTCACTTGTGACGGCTATGAGTGCTGCCTTTACTCAGACATGGAACCTGTCCTACCTGACTATAATGGGGATTGTTAAAATATTTGAGCGTGTGATACCTGCTTCAGAACTTGGCGGGCCTATTCGAATTGCTGAAATTGCAGGTCAGCAGATGGAAGCAGGGTGGATGAATTTTATTTATTTTATGGGATTGCTCAGTGTCAATCTGGGTATTTTGAACCTGCTGCCGATTCCAGTCCTTGACGGTGGTCATCTTGTTTTCCTTACGCTTGAAGGGATACGGCGGAGACCTCTCAGTGACCGGGCAATGGAAACCTTCCAGAAAGTTGGCATATTTTTGCTCGTATCTTTGATGGTTTTTGTCTTTTATAATGATATTTACCGGTTGGTTAAGGGATGGATGGGCTCCTGATCCTTGCCATTGAAACAGCAACCGGCTGTGGAAGTGTCAGCCTGACACGCGGTGGCAGAAACGATTTTCGCCTGCTGGCCGAGTGTACAAGCCAGCCCGATATGACCCACTCAAGACGTCTTCTGGGTTCAATACAATGGATGATGCAGAGCGCCGGCGTGCATTGGAATGAGCTGGACGCCATCGGAATCAGTATGGGCCCGGGCAGTTTTACCGGCTTACGGATCGGGATGGCTGCTGCCAAATCAATTGCCATGGCAGCTGGTACTCCGCTCGTCGGGATACCAACTCTTGACGCACTGGTCATGTGCGCAGCTCCCGAAAACAGCCTGCTTTGCTGCCTGCTCGATGCCAGGAAACAGGAGGTGTATGCCTGTTTTTACAGGACCGATGAAACAGGCTGGCCAACTCGGATAGATGCGCCGGTGACAATTCGACCTTCTGATTTGCTGCTGAATATCAATGAATCAGTGGTACTGGTCGGGCCGGGTGCACATGCGTATAGTGATGTTTTCCAAAACAACGAACATGTGCATATTTTTTCTGATTTTCGTGGTCAGCCAAGAGCAGTGAATGTGGGAATACTTGCTGAAGAAAAACACAGGCAGGGCAAAACCCTGGACCCGGTGAGTGCTGCCCCCATGTATGTGCGTGCTTCAGAGGCCGAAGTAAACCTGAAGAAGAAAATGACTGAGCAAATAAGACAATAGAAACAAGAGCAACCTTTTACCTTCCTGCTATGATCAAGCGAAAACAAACACGGCAGATAAAACTGGGTGATATTCTCATTGGCGGAGACGCACCTATATCTGTGCAGTCAATGACTAATACAGATACACGTGATGCCCGGGCAACAATCGCACAAATACACAAACTTGAAAAGGCCGGCTGCGAAATCATCCGTGTCGCGGTTCTCGATGAGGAGGCTGCGGCAGCCCTCAGAGAAATCAGGGAAAATATTTCTATTCCTCTGATTGGTGATATACATTTTGACTGGCGGCTGGCAGTTGCATCGATGGAGAACGGGGCGCAGGGTATACGGATTAATCCGGGCAATCTGGGGGGAGCGGAAAAGCTTGCCAGAGTGATTGATGCGGCAAAGGTTCACCATGTACCGGTCAGGGTAGGTGTCAACTCGGGTTCCATTGAGAAGGACCTGTTAAACAAGCATGGGTATCCAACTCCGGAAAATCCATCGTCACTCATTGAAAGCGCGCTCAGGAATGTAAAGCTGCTCGAGGAACAGGGGTTTCATGACATCAAGATTTCCATCAAATCGTCCGATACCCTGACGACCATAGCCGGGTACAGGCTGCTGTCTGAAAAGACGGATTATCCTCTGCATATCGGTGTGACAGAAGCCGGTGGCCTGATCGCCGGAACCGTTAAATCAAGCGTAGCGCTGGGGATACTGCTTTTTGAGGGTATTGGTGACACTTTTCGAATTTCCCTGACCAGGGACCCTGTCGAGGAAGTGCGGGTCGGTTATGAACTTTTGCGTGCCCTGCGCATAAGGGAAAGGGGGCCGGAAATGATTTCCTGTCCCACCTGCGGACGAACAGGTATAGACTTGTTTCCCCTTGCCGAGGCCGTGGAAAAACATCTCCAGACCATGGAGACCAAACTCAAAGTCGCGGTCATGGGATGTGTTGTTAACGGACCGGGAGAAGCACGGGAAGCTGACATCGGAATAGCCGGTGGCAACGGGGTGGGGATCATATTCAAAAAAGGGGAAATATACAAAAAAGTGAAAGAGGATGAACTGTTGTCGGTTTTCCTGGAAGAACTGAGTAAAATGGATCGGCAAAAAAGAGACAGCGGGAAATAAATATATATCTAAAAGATTATAGAGCAGGATATTATGCGTTATTCACAGATGTTATTGCCAACTACAAAGGAAACACCTTCAGAAGCTGAGGTAATCAGTCACCAGTTACTGCTTCGCGGAGGATTCATACGTAAACTGACTTCCGGCATATACACCTATCTCCCCCTGGGCTTAGCCGCTATCCAGAAGGTGGCCCAGATCGTCCGTGAAGAGATGAACCGTTCCGGAGCCCAGGAACTGCTGATGCCAATGGTTCAGCCTGCTGACCTGTGGCAGGAAACCGGCCGCTGGCAGAAGTACGGTTCCGAATTGCTTCGATTTACCGACCGGCATGAGAGAGAGTCCTGCCTGGGCCCGACCCATGAAGAAGTCATAACGGATCTCGCCCGCCGCGAACTCCAATCCTACCGGCAGCTTCCCAAAAACCTCTATCAGATACAGACAAAGTTCCGGGACGAGATCAGACCACGTTTCGGACTGATGCGGGGCCGTGAGTTTATAATGAAAGATGCGTATTCCTTTGATGTGAGCGATGAGACCGCCGGGGAATCGTACCAGAAGATGTATGATGCGTATCACAGGATTTTTCAACGCTGTGGCCTTGATTTTCGGGCGGTCGAAGCAGATACCGGAACCATAGGCGGCTCCTTTTCCCATGAATTTATGGTATTGGCCCAGACCGGTGAGGATACCCTGGTTATCTGCGAACAGTGCAGCTATGCGGCCAATGTTGAGAAGGCAAAGGTGGCTCTTGAAGAGCAAAAAGAGGCTTCCCGGGAAGAGGTGCGGGACGTTGTGAAAGTCGAGACACCGGGCATGAAAAAGGTAGAGAGGGTTGCCGAATTCCTGCAGGTCGAATCTGCAGACCTTATCAAGACCATGATTTATATTGCCGACGGTGAGCCGGTCGCAGCACTTGTTCGGGGTGATCGTGATGTTCAGCCTGTAAAGTTGAAAAATCTGTTAGGGGCCACCGAGGTGGAGCTGGGAGATGATGCCACGGTCTATGATATGACTAAGCTGCCGGTGGGCTATCTCGGCCCTGTGGGCCTGCCTTTAAAGACAGTGGCTGACCAGGAGGTCATGCATATGGCGAACGCTGTCTGCGGTGCCAATGAAAAGCAGTATCACCTGACCGGGGTTCAGCCAGGGCGGGATTTTACACCGACGCTTTCCGGTGATCTTCGCCAGATAACATCTGATGACAGCTGTCCTCTTTGCGGCGGGGTATTGAGGTTGACCGAGGGAATCGAAGTCGGACATATTTTTAAACTTGGTACTGCATACAGTACAGCCATGAGCGCGACCTTTCAGGACAGCGAAGGGCAGGAAAAACCATTTGTGATGGGGTGCTACGGCATCGGAGTCAGCAGGGTTGTTGCTGCAGCAATTGAACAGAATCATGATGACAATGGTATTGTATTCCCCCTGCCTGTATCTCCTTTCCAGGTCATTATTTTGAACCTGGGGATTAATAATGAAAAGATTTCATCGGCGGCTGAAAAACTTTATGAAGACTTGCAGAATAGAGGTATTGAAGTCCTCTATGATGATCGTGACGAACGGCCCGGTTCCAAATTTAAAGATGCGGACCTTATCGGCATACCGTACAGAATAACTGTTGGCAAAACCTATGAGAAAGAAGGAAAGGTTGAAATACGCCAGCGTAAGGGCGGTGAGACAGAATCGGTTGAATTCGATTTTGCCGGGGCAATGATTGATGAGAAGGTACGAGGTGAACTTACTTCTTATGTCGGCAATTAGTAATACCGGCTCAGGAGAAAGAATAAACAGTTTTTTATGACAACAATCCAGGGACTCCTTGCCTTAACATCGGGCTACCTGCACGATGTAGATCTCAAACCGCTGCAGCATGCCTTCGAGTTTGTCAGTGAACGGCATGCCGATACGGTACACTCTTCTTCCGGGGAGTCCTATGTCCAACACCTCGTTGAGGTCGCGACAACCCTTGCCACCATGAAACTTGACCTGGACACTATCGTGGCCGGGATGCTGCACGGGACCCTTAAGGAAGGGGTTGCCGACCTGGAGGAGTTGGAAGACCTTTTCGGGGCTGATGTCGCGAAAATTGTAAACGGGACCACCCGTATTACAAATGTCCACTACAGCAGCGCGCTGGCGCACCAGGCAGAAAATATCAGGAAGCTTTTCCTGGCAATGAGTGCGGACATTCGTGTTCTCCTCGTCAGACTTGCCGACCGGCTGCAGGATATGGTGACCCTCGATTCTGCTTCAAAGGAACACCAGAGTAATACAGCGCGAGAAACCATGGACCTGTACGCACCGCTTGCCAGTCGACTCGGTATTGACTGGATGAAGCGCGAACTGGAAGACCTTGCCTTTCAGTATCTCT
>CAMYLK010000029.1 GCA_947259225.1 uncultured Desulfobulbaceae bacterium
CAACATTGGAACTGCGAACAATTATTCCATGCGGGTCTGTTTCATCAGGACTTACCCGGTAACGGTCAGTGAACAGGGCCAGGCCCTCTTCTGCAATATTGTCTATTGTTTTGATGCGGAATATATCCATTGTTAACTCTTAAATCTGTAATTAAACGTGTGAACTGAAAACCGGCTCAAGACCTACAAAAACATCGCAATCCTGTCAAGAAAAAGGAGGCCGCAAATTCCATGTTCTCCTTTTCTTTTCGAAAAAAATGGTTAGGTTAATAGCAGTTTATAATAATTACTCCTGCTTATTACACGATAGGAAAAATGATGGTCATAGATACAGTAAACTTCAGGGTATTCATTGCCTGCCTTGCGACCCTGGTGTTCGTGATACTCTTGTTCAGCCAACCCATTACCTCAAAATCGGAAGAATTACAAACTCTGCCTGAACACAGCATAAACATTGCTTTCAATCCTGGGCAGGCATCCATGACCGGCACATCCCGCATCATTCTGCCGCCCGAAGTTGACGTGAAAATATACTGCGGGCCCCTGGAGGTAACCGGTTCAGTCCTTGAGATTACGGGGACGTCCCAGTTTCGTCTGGTGCCTGACGATGACAATATCATAAAAATACCCGCCTCCTCCAAAAAACAGACTGTCCATATTTCCTGGAACCTGGTTGCTGCCAGTCCGTATACAGACAACAACCTGATCAGTGAAGATGGAATAACCCTTGCTGGATTCTGGCATCCAATACCGGACATTGACATGGTATATCGTCTTGAAGCCGAACTGCCTGCAAATTTTACAGGGATTTCCGAGGCAGATACACTCTTTTACTGTAAGGACAAAAACAATAACAGGTACCTGACCACCAGATTCGATCATCCAATCAGTTCAATTAACTTTGCGGCCGGACCGTATACCGTCAAATACAAAAAGATTAATAATGATATTGAACTGGCTGCATATTTTTTTAAAGAGGATATCGAACTGGCCGATGAATACCTTGAAAAAGCAGCAGATTACATCAAGCGCTACGAGGAACTGATCGGGCCTTTCCCCTACCCAAGATACTCCATTGTCGAGAACAGACTTCCCACAGGCTATGGCATGCCTACCTATACCCTCCTCGGTCAGGCGGTTGTTCGGCTGCCATTTATCAAGGACACATCGCTCGGCCATGAAATCCTTCACTCCTGGTTCGGTAACAGCGTATTCCAGGAATATCCCGGTGGCAACTGGACAGAGGGTTTAACGACCTATCTGGCGGACCATATGTATGCTGAGGAAAAGGGAAAAGGAAGTGTACACCGGAAAGAGCAATTACTTCGCTACGCATCGTATGTGCATCAGGACAACGAGATGACACCGCTTGATTTTTCCAATGCCAGCGATTCCCAGCCCATGGCTAAAAAAGTACGGGCTGTGGGATATGATAAGGTAAGCATGATTTTCCATATGCTTCGGCTCCGACTGGGTGACGAAGCATTTTTCAGAGGACTCTCTGAGTTTTACAATGCGATGCGTTACAGGAGAGCAGGGTGGGATGATATAGAAGAAATCTTTTCAAAATCCTCAAACAGTGATCTGTCGGACTTCTTTGACCAGTGGTTGTCGAGATGGGACATTCCTGGTTTTGTCATCAATGACATTGATGTGAGTCAGATAGAGGGCAAGTCAACGGTCTCATTTTCTGTTAACCAGAAAAACGTGCAGCCATATGAACTGTCAATACCGGTCGTCATAAAAACCCGTACCGGCGACCACCGGGAGGTTATTACAGTCAGGGAGCGGAAATCAGTTGTCGAAATCACTGTTGACGATCTGCCCTTTGAGCTTGTAGTCGATCCTGATTATGACCTGATGCGGACACTTCGGCCAATCGAAACCCCGGCTATCTGGTCTTTGTTCCTTGGAGCGGAAAATAAATCCTGTGTTCTTGGTGATCAGGATCAGGCACAGGTATATGCTTCACTGATAGGCTATCTTGAAAGCATGGACTGTAAGGTCGTCGCGGCTGATGAAATTAATAATGAGGATTTAAACGAAGGCAGTTTCATTTTTCTTGGTCCTTCAAAGCACAGTCAGGGCCTGTTCGCCCGCACGGACCACCCCGCACCCGGGTTTACCCTTGATGTCCGCAAAAACCCGCTTAAGCCAAGTGAAGTCATGGTTCTCGTCTCTTCTTCAAGCGAAGAGGAAACCTCTCTGGCCACGAGAAAACTGAGGCATTACGGTAAATACGGTTTTCTCCATTTTAAAAATGGACAGATTCAAACCAAAAACATTGATGCGACCGGCCAGGGCATTTCAATTGAGCTTTTTGATGAACCTCTCGGGCTAAAGGTCTCTGACACCAGGTCTTTTGATGATATCATCGAAGAATTAAAAAACAGCAAAGTTGTCTATGTCGGTGAAACACATAACGACATGGGCTCCCATATCCTTCAGCTGCAGGTTATCCAGGCCCTTTACCAGGAAGACCCCAATATTGCTATCGGTATGGAAATGTTTCCCATGTCATCCCAGAAAGCACTTGATGATTACATTGATGGAACTATTGCCACGGAAAAGGAATTTCTGAGGGAATCGAATTATTTTTCTGTCTGGGGTTTTGACTACAGGTATTACCGGGAAATAATAAACTATGCCCGGATAAAGGGCATACCACTTGTCGCACTGAATACCGACAAGGCCATAGTCAGCCAGGTTTTTCAGGAGGGTAACCTTGATGGATTGGAGGAAGACTCTTTAGAGAAGCTTCCGCCGGAAAGGGACCTTGATGTACCAGGCTACCGCGAAAGGCTTTCCCGGGCTTTTTCGACCCACGACACAAAAAAGTTCACACCTGAAAAACTGGGTGGTTTTGTTCAGGCCCAGTCCATCTGGGACGAAACCATGGCAGACAACATAGTTAAATACCTTAATAATAATCCTGATAGACGAATGGTTGTCATTGCCGGTAACGGACATGTTTATAAAAACAGTGCCATCCCTCTTCGTGTAAAGCGCCGGATGGATGTTCCCCAAAGCGTGGTTTCAAGTTTTACGCCAAAAACACCCGCCAGGGAGACTGGCTACGGGGTAGATTATTTTCTTTACACACGCTCTTTTGATATTGAGCCGGCACCAAAGGTGGGTATTGTACTTAAAGAGGAAAAGATAAGTGAAGATTCAGAAGAAACCATGGTGCGTATAATACAGATCAGCCCCCATGGCAAAGCCGGCGAGGCGGGCATTGAAGAGAAAGACATCATTCTCGCTGTGGATGATCAAGCAATAGGAGATATTACCGATTTAAAAATACACCTGATGGACAAAAGTCCAGGAGATACTGTGGTTATGAAGGTGCTCCGGGAAAACGTCTTTTTCGCTGACAAGGAACTTGAGTTTGAAGTGGAACTCTCATCTCCTATGAACATGAGAGGGAAAATGGGTGCAACGCATCCTTGAGAATACAGGAAAGCTGGAAAGTTCCAACTCAGCTATGCAACATGCAGGTGATCGAACAGCCGGACTGCCTGTTTTGTCAGTTCCACGTCATGGACGCGGAGTATGTCCGCACCGCCAAGGATGCAATGATAGGAAAGGATAGCGGTTGCGCAGTCCCGTTTTTCAACCTCAATGTCAAGAATCCTGCCGATGAACGCTTTCCTTGAATGGCCGACAAGGACAGAACATTCAAGTTTTTTGAACTCCCTTATATTTCTCAGAATTGCCAGGTTATGTTCAACGGTCTTGCCAAAGCCTATGCCCGGATCCAGAACAACCCGCTCCCTGTCAATGCCGTTTGCCTGCAGCCAATCAATTCTTTTCCGGAAAAAAGCTGAAATTTCCCCAACAACATCATCATAATGCGGGTCAATCTGCATATCTCTCGGTGTCCCCTTCATATGCATGATAATGACCGGCCCTTTGCAGTTTTTCACCACCTTTACCATGTTCGGGTCATGGCGCAACGCACTTATGTCGTTGATAATATCCGCACCGGCAGCAAGGGCTTCCCTGGCGACAAAAGCCTTGGTTGTGTCTATTGACACAGGTATAGCTGTTTTTTTTCGAAGCAGCTCAATGACGGGAATGACCCTGTCAAGTTCTTCCTGTTCAGAAACAGGTTCAGCAAAAGGGCGGGTTGATTCACCTCCCACATCAAAAACATCAACACCGGCCGCAATCATTTTATCAACCTGACGTTCAACAGCCTCCAGATTATTGAGTAAACCTCCGTCTGAAAATGAATCCGGGGTAATGTTCAAGATCCCCATAATCTGAGTTGTCTTTCTGTTCATCATGCTGTCCCTTTCATTCCAAAAAAAAAAGGCACAGAGTCTTCTCTGTGCCTTTGTAATGATTTTAAAATGTTATCATTGCTGCGGAGAATCTCCTGAAGCATCAGGCTGCCCGTCATCAGGAATAATATTTTCTTCCTGCCTGAATTTCTCAATAATACGATCCATGTCATCGAGAATAATGGTTTCCTTCTCAAGCAGTTCCTGAGCAATAGCCTTAAGAATGTCAAGATTCTCGTTGAGGAGCTTAGTGACACGGTCCCTGGCCTCCATGACAATATTTTTTACAGCTTCATCAATCTTTTTAGCAGTGTCCTCGCTGAAGTCGCGATGCTGGGCAATTTCTCTGCCCAGAAAAATCTGTTCTTCTTTTTTTCCGTAGGTCAGTGGACCGAGCTCATCACTCATACCCCATTCACAAACCATCTTACGGGCCAATGTAGTTGCTCTTTCAAGATCATTGCCGGCCCCGGTTGTAATCTCGTTAAAAATTAAGCGTTCCGCTACCCTTCCACCAAACAGGATACAGATGGTATTTTCCAGGAAATCCTTGGAATGGGTGTATTTTTCATCAATGGGCAGCTGCATGGTCAAGCCCAGGGCCCTGCCCCGTGGAATAATTGTTACCTTGTGAATAGGGTCCGTATCCGGCAGGAGTCTTGCCACCAGGGCATGACCTGCCTCATGATAGGCAGTTACCTCTTTTTCCTTGTCACTGATGATCATGGACTTACGTTCTGTACCCATGAGTATTTTGTCCTTGGCAAGCTCGAGATGCTCGAGGGTTACTTCTTCCTGGTTCTTGCTGGCAGCCAGCAATGCGGCCTCGTTAATAAGGTTTTCCAGATCGGCACCTGAAAAACCGGGAGTACCGCGGGCAATAACACTCAGGTCAACATTATCAGCCAGCTTGGTCTTCCTGGCATAAATATCAAGGATCTTCTCACGGCCTTTGATATCAGGGACCGGAACAATAACCTGGCGATCAAAACGGCCCGGTCGAAGAAGTGCGGGGTCAAGAACATCAGGTCGGTTGGTTGCTGCTATGATAATGACACCCTCGTTGGCCTCAAAACCGTCCATCTCAACCAGGAGTTGGTTAAGGGTCTGTTCCCGTTCATCATGACCGCCGCCAAGCCCGGCACCACGGTGCCTGCCGACTGCATCAATTTCATCAATAAAAATTATACAGGGCGCATTTTTTTTGCCCTGATTAAAAAGATCGCGTACTCGCGATGCGCCTACACCGACGAACATTTCAACAAAATCCGAACCGCTGATAGTAAAAAACGGCACCTCTGCCTCACCGGCAATCGCCCGTGCCAGCAGGGTTTTACCGGTTCCCGGTGAACCCACAAGCAGGACACCTTTGGGAATGCGCCCACCCAGTTTGGTGAATTTGTTCGGTTCTCTGAGAAAATCTATGATCTCTTCCAGTTCTGCCTTGGACTCATCAATTCCGGCAACGTCTTTGAACGTTACCTTGGTTTCACCACCTTCAAGGAGTTTGGCTCTGGTCTTACCAAAAGAGAGTGCGCCCCCTTTACCACCGACCTGCATCTGCCGCATGAAAAATATCCAGACGCCGATCAGCAGGAGCATTGGAAACCAGGAAATAAAAATAGTCATCCACATGGAATCCTTGTCAGGTTCTTTCACGGAAATATCGACACCTGACTGCCGGAGCATGGGGATGAGTTCTGTATCGTCGGGTGTGACTGTCATAAACGGTCTGCCATCCTGGCCGGTTCCGAGTATTTTCTCACCCTGGATGGTGACACGGCTAATAATGCCGGATTCTACACTTGACCAGAATTCGCTATAGGTCATCTGGCTGCTCTGACTCTGAGGTTTATTAAAGATATTGAACAGCAGAATCATGGTCAGTCCAATCACCAACCACATGCTTAAATTTTTGTAAAAAGTATTCAAAAAATCCTCCTGGAGGAAGAATTGTTAATTTTGTTTACGGCCATAACAAGATAGATAATTATTGTCAGCTCAGCATAAAATCGCTTCGCTGACGGTTTATACGTTACAAGAGGTTATAATGCTACTTATTCGTTCAACCATTAAAGTTATTTACGTTGTAAACATAATGCCTTTTCCGGCATTGTCCAGTAGAACTCGAAGAAATCAACTGTTGTGAAGGGAAAATTCCTGTACCGTCTTGACCGTGACCTCCTTGCTCAACAGTGTCCCTACTGCCTGGACCATTGATAACGCTCCGGTGATGGTCGTTGTATAAGGTATATGAAAATCCAGCGCTGCCCGGCGTATGGTGTAGGAGTCTTCCGTTGTTCGGGATCCGGAAGAAGTGTTTATTATCCATTGAACCTGGCCATCCTGGAGCTTGTCGAGAATATGCGGCCGGCCCTGTGAAACCTTATTGACCTGCTCGCACTCAATGCCTTCTTTATTGAGTGTTTTTGCAGTACCACGGGTTGCAATCAGTTTGAATCCCAGCTGAACAAGTTCTCGCGCCACCGGGACAACAGCATTTTTATCACCATGGCGGACACTGACAAACACATGACCGGCAAGGGGTAGTTGCTGGCCTGCAGCCTGTTGAGATTTAGCAACGGCAAGCCCGGGGCTGACATCTATTCCCATGACTTCGCCGGTGGATTTCATTTCAGGCCCCAGCAGGGTGTCAACATTAACAAACCGATCAAATGGAAAGACAGCCTCCTTCACTGCCCAGTGACTGATTTTCTTCTCACTGGTAAAATCAAGTTCTTCAAGGCTCATGCCTAACATGACCTTGGTGGCTATCTTGGCCAATGGTACACCGGTGGCCTTGCTGACAAAAGGTACGGTACGGGAAGCACGGGGATTAACCTCAAGGACATACAGCGTTTCTTTCTTGACCGCATACTGGATATTCATCAGGCCTATTACGCCGAGTTCTTCAGCCATGGCCTTAGTCGCACTTGTTATCTCATTTATCATGGATTCGGACAGGGTATGGGGCGGCAGAACGCAGGCCGAGTCACCGGAATGGATTCCAGCCTCTTCGATATGCTCCATGATACCACCGATAACGGTCATTTTTCCATCTGATACCGCGTCCACATCTACCTCGATGGCATCCTTCAGAAATTGGTCAAGCAGTACAGGATGATCGGAC
This sequence comes from uncultured Desulfobulbaceae bacterium, assembly GCA_947259225.1. Classification (GTDB taxonomy): domain Bacteria; phylum Desulfobacterota; class Desulfobulbia; order Desulfobulbales; family Desulfobulbaceae; genus UBA10518. The sequence continues at coordinate 7,417 of CAMYLK010000029.1, forward strand.
ATGGCTATGCCGGGGATTTTCATGAAATCGCGGATTCCCTGTTCATTGTAAACTATCCGCATGTCGCGGCCGCCGAGTACATATGATGGACGCATGACAACCGGATAGCCGATTTTCCCAGCTGCTTCGAGAGCCTCTTCAAGACTCGTTGCAGTATCGTTTTCGGGCTGCCGCAACCCAAGCTTCTGGAGAAACTGCTGAAACCGTTTTCGATCTTCGGCCCGATCTATGGCATCCGGGGGAGTACCGATAATTTTCACACCTTTTATGTCAAGGGGCACGGCAAGGTTAAGTGGAGTCTGTCCCCCGAACTGGACGATTACCCCGTCAGGTTTCTCGCTTTCTATGATGTCCAGTACATCCTCCCTGGTAAGAGGTTCGAAATACAGCTTGTCCGAGGTGTCATAGTCCGTTGAAACCGTTTCCGGGTTCGAGTTGACCATTATCGATTCTATCCCCACCTCGCGGAGTGCAAATGAGGCGTGCACGCAGCAGTAATCAAATTCAATTCCCTGTCCTATCCGGTTGGGGCCTCCACCCAGGATCATAATTTTTTTCCTGTCGGAAACCCTCGCCTCATTCTCTTCTTCATAAGTCGAGTAATAATACGGGGTATATGATTCAAATTCTGCAGCGCAGGTATCGACCAGTTTGAAGACCGGTTCGAGTTCATTCTTCTGGCGAAGGTCGCGAATATCATCTTCCGAGGTGCCTGTCAGGCAGGCAAGCTGGACATCCGAGAAACCCAGCTGCTTGACCTTGTAGAGATACTCTTTGTCCAGGCCCGCAAACCCTCGCTGCCGGATATCTTCACCAACATCTACAAAATCTTTGAGGTTGGTCAGGAACCAGGGATCTATTTTGCTCAGTTCAAAAATCTTGTCGATCTCCATTCCCCGGCGCAGGGCTTCAAACAGATAGGCAACCCTTCTGGAGTTTGGTTTGGTCAGGCCAAGGTAAAGATCATCCTTGTCCAGATCTTTCATATCCTCCTTGCCATCAAAACCAAAACCCATTCTTCCGGTTTCAAGAGAACGCATTCCCTTTTGAAAGGCCTCTTTGAATGTCCTTCCGATGGCCATGGTCTCACCCACAGACTTCATTGCTGTCGTGAGCACGTCTTCTGTTTCCGGAAACTTCTCAAATGTCCAGCGTGGTATCTTGACCACACAGTAATCAATCGTAGGTTCAAAAGACGCGTATGTTTCACGGGTGATGTCATTTCTGATCTCATCAAGGGTGAAACCAACAGCCAGTTTGGCTGCGATCTTCGCAATAGGAAATCCAGTGGCCTTGGAGGCCAGCGCTGATGACCTTGAAACCCTGGGGTTCATCTCGATGATCATCAGTTCGCCATCATCAGGGTTAACGGCAAACTGGACATTTGAGCCACCGGTTTCCACACCGATCTCTCGAATAATGGCAATGGCAGCGTCTCTCATGTCCTGATATTCCCGGTCCGTCAGGGTCTGGGCCGGGGCAACCGTGATGGAATCACCGGTATGCACACCCATGGCATCCATATTTTCAATCGAGCAGATGATGACCACGTTATCATTCTTGTCGCGCATCACCTCAAGCTCATATTCTTTCCAACCCAGCAGGCTGCGCTCAAGCATTATCTCTGTTGTCATGGACAGGTCGAGACCTGCTTTAGACATCTCGTTGAGTTCCTTGCTGTTATATGCCACCCCGCCGCCCGTGCCGCCCAGAGTAAAACTGGGGCGGACAATTATCGGGAAACCTATTTCGTCACCGGCCGCCATGGCATCCTCCAGGGTATGCACAATGGCAGATTCCGGAACCTTGAGGCCTATTTTCTTCATTGCCGCCTTGAACTCTTCGCGGCCTTCGGCCTTACGAATAACACTTATATCGGCCGCCAGCATCTCAACATTATATTTTTCGAGTATTCCGGTTTCCGCTACCTTGATGGCCGTATTCAAGGCAGTCTGTCCGCCAAGTGTCGGCAGCAGTGCATCCGGGCGTTCCCGCTCGATGACTTTAATAACGTATTCGGGAGTGATCGGCTCTATATAGGTGCGATCGGCCAACTCCGGATCGGTCATAATTGTCGCCGGATTGGAGTTGATGAGAACAACCTCGTATCCCTCTTCCTTGAGGGCTTTAACTGCCTGGGCACCAGAGTAATCAAACTCGCAGGCCTGGCTGATAATAATCGGGCCGGAACCGATAATAAGAATCTTCTGGATGTCTGTTCGTTTTGGCATTGTCTTGAAACCGCGATAATGAGTGAATATTTATCAGACAATAAACAACCTGAGCATCTGGGCCAGGTTATCTACTTTATATCTTAATCTTTCTCCTGATGAATAAGTTCTATAAACCGGTCAAAAAGGTACTCCGCATCATGGGGTCCAGGAGCATGCTCCGGGTGGTACTGAACCGAGAAAGCGGGCAGCTTGTTGTGCTTCATCCCCTCCAGGCTCCCGTCATTGAGGTTAATGTGCGTGACTTCTATTGCATCCGGCAGACTGTCAGGATCTACACAGAATCCGTGATTCTGGGAGGTGATTTCAACCTTCCCGGTTGTCAGGTCTTTAACCGGCTGGTTTCCGCCTCGATGTCCGAACTTCAGTTTATATGTTGTTCCGCCGTAGGCCAGCCCCAGGATCTGGTGCCCGAGGCAGATGCCGAAAACAGGCTTTTTGCCTAACAGTTCCCTGACATTCTCCACGACTCCCTCAACACCGGCCGGATCTCCTGGACCGTTGGACAGAAAGATACCATCAGGATTCATCGCCAGAACATCTTCGGCAGGTGTTGTGGCGGGTACCACCTGCACGAAACAGCCTTTTTTGGTCAGGATGCGGAGCTGATTATATTTCACCCCGTAATCATAGGCCACGACTTTTAATTTTCCATTTGACTCGTCAGGAAACCCCAGCCCTTCTCTGGGGCCATCATCATACCACTGGTATGGCTGAGGGGCAGACACCTTTTTTACCATGTCGCGGCCGACAAGCCCGGACCACTCTCTGGCTCGATGTACCAGAGATTCTCCGTCAAGGTCAGTGGTTGAAATTACCGCTTTCATGGCACCGCTGGTCCGGATGATCCTGGTTAATTTTCGGGTATCGATTCCGGTTATGCCCAGTATTTTGAATTTCTTTAAAAAATCTGCAAGGGATGCTGTCGCGCGAAAATTACTGGGTATGGCCTGGTACTCCCGCATCAAAAATGCCCGTGGATGGACAGATGCTGACTCCATGTCCTCTTCATTGACACCGTAGTTGCCGATAAGCGGATAGGTCATGGTCACCAGCTGAGCTGTATAGGACGGATCGGTCAGCACTTCCTGGTAACCGCTCATACTTGTGTTAAAGACAATCTCGCCGATAGCTTCACCAGGTCCGGTGAATGATTCTCCTGCGAGGACTGTGCCGTCCTCAAGCCCGATTAATGCTTTCATGGAAAAGTATACTCTCTTTGTTTTCTGGTTTCGCAGATAGCGTAGACTTTATAAAGTTGTAAAAATCAACGGTTCAGCGATGCAATTATCGCAATTACTCCTGTACCCGTTTACCTCTATTAATTTCATCCAAATTCTGTTCTTTGAGTAATGCTGTCAATGCACCAGAAACCTTCTTACTATTTCGGACTGTCTCCGGGCTGACCCCTGCTGCAATGCAGTGACCTCTGCAGCTTTTTCGCAGGACTCATGATACTCAGCCGTTTCATGCATATGATGCAGAATTGTTCCGGCAAGTTCAGCACCATCCTTTACCTGGAAGCCTGCACCACTGTTTTCAAGTATTTCAACTGCATCGGAAAAATCCTGCATGCTTGGCCCAAAATAAACAGGTCTGCCCCAGCGTACAGCCTCCATAACATTGTGCCCACCGCTTTCTACAAGACTGCCGCCGCAGAAATTATAATCACCGGCGCTATAGATCCTTGCCAGTTCTCCCATGCAATCTACAAGAATGACAGAATGTGTTCTTTCATGCTTTTTGCCTTTCAGTTCAGTAAACAGGTCGCACGGCATATTAAGTTCATTCAGAAGCTGCTTGATTTCAGGCAGCCTCTCCATGTGCCGTGGCGCTATAAGCCACACAACATGTTTGCCGTGATTCTTTTGAAGCTCTTGAAATACGGAAGCAAGTATTTTTTCTTCACCGGTTCTGGTTGATCCGCAGACAAAAAGTTTTTCATCTCCAAGGCCGAGCATTGTTCGGTATTGATCCCGTACAAGTTCACCATCCTCAAGAGAAAAGTCATATTTAATGTTACCGTTGACTTGAATGCGATCTGCTGAGATACCAAAGGAAGCAAAACGATTCATATCTTCCTGCCGGATTACCGAAATAGCTGAAAAGCCGCTGAGTAATCTGTTCATCATACCTGGGGCCTTGCTATAACGCTTAAAAGAACGAGGTGACATCCGTCCGTTAAGAAGTATTTTTGTCACACCTGCACGCTCAAGCTCTGTCAGCAGGACCGGCCACAACTCGGTCTCCAGTCCAATATATATATCCGGCTTCACTTTTTCCAGAAAACGGCGCACAGTAAACGGAACATCAAGTGGCGCAAGAAAACACAATACATTTTCAGGCATCTGTTGTTCCGCGACTTTCTGACCGTATTCTGTCATGGTCGTCAGCACAAACCGGTACTTCTCTCTCCCTGCAAGCAGTTCACTGATGAGTACACGGGCAGCCTGTACTTCACCAACCGATGCAGCATGAATCCATATGCTTGCAGACTCGTTCTCTTTCGCTGCAACTTCAGTTGTAAATTTTCCAATTCTCTGATTCAGGCTCCGGCCTAATCCGGGGCGAACCAGGGCAATAAGAGGAATGAACAGATACAACAGAAGAAGAGATACTGTTCCAAAAACTCTATATAAAAATAAGAGCAACAAATTCCCCTGTTTTATTGCAAGTGATCACAGGGCGATGTGTCCTGTAACCGCTTACAGAGGCGGGCACAAGGGCAACACGGCGTGTCTGCCTAATCCCGTGATCAGTTGCGTTTTGTCTACATAAGCGGAGAACAAAAACATAAATCTTTAAATAAAAACATGAATGACCTACCGAGTCAATAGTGAATGGTACAGATCCCGTGAAAAAGGATATTATAGTTTTTCTTGACAACCATGTATATGCTTTGTAAGCAACCGTGAATAATAAATCATCTCTCAGCGGAGGTTTATATGAACAGGATATTTTTTATCCTCCTTTTGACGCTACTTATCTTACCTTTTGGAGAAACATCAATGGCCAAGGAATCACAGTTAAAAGACGGACTTTACGCAAAAATAATTACAAATCAGGGCGACATAGTACTTTCCCTTTATTATAAAAAAGTACCGTTGACAGTGATCAATTTTGTAGGCCTGGCAGAAGGCACTAAATCCCTTGGTGCTTCAGATAAACCAACTGGTACCCCCTTCTACGATGGACTGAAATTCCACAGGGTCATCAATGATTTCATGATTCAAAGTGGTTGTCCGCTTGGGACCGGTACAGGCGGCCCGGGCTATAAATTTCCAGATGAAATTGATTCCTCTCTCAAACATGACCGGCCGGGCATTCTTTCCATGGCCAATGCCGGACCGGACACGAACGGCAGTCAATTTTTCATCACTCATGTCCCGACCCCTCACCTTAATGGAAAACACGCTGTCTTCGGCAGGGTGGTCGAAGGACAGAATATTGTCGATTCAATCAAGCAGGGTGATGTCATTGAAAAAATAGAAATTATCCGGGTTGGTACTGAAGCAAAAGAATTTAAAACTGATGACGATGCGTTCAAGGCAGCATTGGCTGGCCCGGGGCAGTCGCAGATAGATAAAATCGAGGATTTGATCACCAAAAAATGGCCCGACACCACTACAACCCCTTCCGGGCTCAGATATGTAGTCAAAAAAGAAGGTTCGGGCGATTCCCCTAAAAAAGGTAATACTATTGCAGCGCACTACACCGGGCGGTTACTGGAAACCAACCAGAAATTTGACAGTTCATATGACCGGGGCGAACCCATTGAATTCAAGGTAGGAATCGGCCAGGTTATATCGGGATGGGACGAAGCCTTGCTGGCCATGAAAAAAGGAGAAAAGCGGGTTCTTATCATTCCGCCTGAACTTGCATATGGCTCCAGGGGGGCTGGAAGGGCAATACCCCCGAATGCCTGGCTCGTGTTTGACGTAGAACTTGTCGGTTTTATTCAATAACAGGCACAAGAACCTGATAAACTCCCAAACCCGTTATTAGAAAGTGCAGATGCCGGTGGCCTCGATCAAACGGTAAAGCACTTTCCGGACAAGGGAGTTGTCGGCATATTCCGGGTAGTCAACACTGAACTCCCTTGCATCATTGTTCTGCCAGAGAAGCTCAAAGTATTCACGGGCATCTTTGAAAATGCTTTCCCCGGAATTGCCGTTCACTTGAACATTCGTTTCCAGGTTCAGGTCATTCAGGTTACGCCGCGTCAGGTTGGCCGACCCAAGCATCAGGTTACTCTCCCCATCATTCCGTTCAAAAAGCATCATCTTGGAATGCAGTTGCTCCCCGTGAGTGTTCCCCCATCGCACATGGATTCCGGCATCTACCAATTCTGCAGCAACCTGCCTGTTTGGCAGCCCCTTCTTTGTTCTGCCAAAAGCGTCCTTGTTCGGATCAAGGATCGCTTGTATACAGGCTTTTCTCTGACGGGCATTCTTCAGGGCTGAAATAATATCCCGGTCCGAAAGATAAAACAGCACCATGATGAGGGAATCACCCTCGGCCGTTCTATCAAGCTCTGCCAGGATCGCCTGTTTTATTTTCCCCTCTGTCAGTACCCGGATTCTGACACTATTATCCACGTTATCTATGGTAACAGCTGAAAAATCAGGAAGAGAAATTTCACTGGAAAAATTGAGAACTGCCTCTTCGCTTGCCATCAGGTATCGAGCCGCCGCCCCGGTAAAACCTACAGCAACATTCCCGTGAAAACTGCTCCCATCATGAGAATTTGCGGAAGTAACAAGGGCGGCCAGGTCTTCTCCCTGATCGGCAATAATAACCTTACGGTGGTTGGCCTTGAAATTAAACATGCGCAGGTAACTTCGTATTGAAACACGGCCGGGACCGAGAGGGTTCGGCAGGAGTGTCCCGTTTCCATTACCGAACGGCCTTATAAACAAACGCCACAGCGGCGAGTAAAACATATTGCTGTCGCGTAACCGGTCCAGACGGGTAACGACAACCTTGCACCCTCCCTCTCTTAAACGTTCAAGGTATGGATTTGTCATACCGCCGTAGACAGTATTTATGGGATCAGTCACCAGGACAATCTCCAGATCGGGATATTTCGTTTTCTGTGCTAGTAATACATCTGTCAGCTCACCTGACAGCTCCCGATGCGTTCCGTATTCCCATCCTGTGAAATTATTAAACAGGAACATATCCAGCAGGATAATTTTCCTGCCCCCCATAACCAGGCCCAATATCGCCTGGAATATTTCCTGGTCATGCTGCCTGTCTCCCATCCCCTCAACCCAAGTCAGGTCCCTTAAAAAACGAACGTTGCGAACCTGAAACTCCGGACTTTCATTTGACAGCCCGACGGGTAATGCCTTGAACGAATGGTGTATGCCAAGACCTGTCAGAATAGCGGCCAAGGTCATTATGACAAAAAGTGTAACGCTCATAATATGCTGTTTAAACTTTCCTCAGCTTTTCCGCACTCATTGAAACTGCCAGCTCATCTTTTCTGCCTTTTACTTTGTCATCATTGTTTGGACTTTGCTCTTCTGAGTATGATAGAATATCAAAAATGTTTGTGTACCACCAGGAGACATGCACCCATTATCCTGCATAACATCAATCTCAACCTCATGGTGCTCCAGTGCTCAAAACAGGCAAAATTATTTTCGCAGTCTTTTTCTCCCTTCTTTCCTTCTCGAATATTTATGCTGCTCCTGAACCGGTTATACCTGAACAACTGAAACCATGGGCTGACTGGGTTCTCTATGGACATGAAGAAGAAATATTATGTTCCCCTTCCTATAATAATGAAAAAAAACTGCAATGTGACTGGCCATCCAAACTCATATTGAATGTTACGAATCAACATGCCCGTTTCAGTCAGGAATGGCTGGTCCAGAGTGAGAAATGGATCCAGCTGCCCGGGAACAATAAAAACTGGCCTGAAAATGTCCTGATTAACGGCAAAGAAACGCAGGTAATGGTTAAAGACGGGACTCCACAGGTCAAAGTTTTGAAGGGAAAACATGCGATTACCGGAAGCTTTTCCTGGGACTCCATACCTGAGTTCATTACCGTTTCTGAACACACCGGTATTATCGACCTTGAAGTAAACACCAAAAAAATAGCATTCCCCAACCTCGACGCGAACGGGAAACTCTGGCTGCAGGCAAAAAAGCAGGAAGAGCAGAAAATTGAAAACAGGCTTTCCCTCCAAAGCTACAGGTTTATTGACGATCGCATCCCCATGCGGATTGTTACCAATCTCAACATTGACGTCGCCGGAGCAGCCAGGGAAATAATTTTAGGACCCGCTCTGTCAACACAGACGAACATACCGGTGTCTCTCAACAGCACCATTCCTGCACGACTTGAACCGGATGGCCGGATACGGGTCCAGGTACGCCCCGGCCAATGGAATATAACCCTTACGTCCAGGTATACAGGACCTGTTTCCTCTCTTACATTTACACGACCAGATGACGGCTTCTGGCCAGGTGAGGAAATCTGGGTTTTCAATTCCCATCCTGACCTCCGGGTTGTAGAAATTGAAGGTGTAACGTCAATTGACCCCCTCCAGACATCTCTCCCCGGAAACTGGCGAAGTTATCCGGCATACAGACTTCTTGACGGCGATATCATGAAGTTTAAGGAGATTAAACGCGGCGACCCGCAACCTGCTCCGGATCAGCTTACCTTACAACGCAATATATGGCTTCGTTTTGACGGTACAGGTTACACTATCCAGGACATTATCTCCGGCACGAAAAAAACCAACTGGCGCCTTGAGATGAACCCGCCCATCGAGCTCGGCCGTGTTGCAGTCGACGACAAGGAACAGTTTATTACCAAACGTCAAGGTTCCGGAAAAACAGGCATAGAGTTGAGGAGAGGACTGCTCAACCTTGTTGCAGACAGCCAGGTTCATGGAAATATTTCAAAACTGCCCGCTACAGGCTGGGACCATGATTTTCAACAGGTAAGTGCAAAAGTGAACCTGCCTCCCGGATGGAGATTGATCAATGTAGCTGGTGCTGACAACATTCATGGAACATGGGTGAAGCGCTGGACACTTCTCGACTTCTTTATAGTTCTAATTTTTACCATCGCTGTTGCAAAGCTTTTTTCAAAACCACTCGCTGTCCTCGCTTTTTTTACCATGGTTCTCATGTACCATGAGCCTAATGCCCCTCGCTGGATATGGTTATCAATTCTGGTTGGGGTGGCCCTGTTGATGAACCTGCCAGATGGAAAATTCAGACTGAGTATCAAAATCTTTCAGGTCATTAACATCATTGTGCTCATAGCCATTGCCATCCCGTTTTCCATCCAGCAGCTCAGGACCGGACTATATCCACAACTCGAAAAACCATGGAAGACAATGATTTCCGCTCCTGCCCGTCAGCCAAGTACGGCGCCGCAAATGCAGGTCGAGGAAGCGGCAGTGGGAGAGGGAGTTTTGATGGACAGTCCGGAACAGGATCGTATAGGGAAACTGGAAGAAAAAAGGATAGCTGCCCCAAATGCGGTCAGGTCCAGAAAGAAGTATGACTATTATTCGAGTAACCAGGTTGCCCAGTATGATCCTGCAATGGTCAACCAGACCGGCCCGGGGCTGCCAAACTGGCAGTGGAATACTATTCCCCTCAGCTGGTCGGGCCCTGTACATACAGGCCAGGACATATCTCTTTTCCTACTAGGACCCACGGTAAACCTCATTCTCTGTTTTTTGCAGGTTATCCTGCTTGTCGTTCTTGCGTCAGGTATTTTTAAAATTCGATACGACAAGGGCAGTGGTTTGAACTTTAAGCAACTACGCTTATCTCTCCTGTTATCACCACTCCTGCTGACGGTAACCATGAGCCCTCACTGCCAGGCAGGGGAAATACCATCACCACAGATGCTTGAGGAGCTTCAGAAAAGGCTGCTCCAGAAAGAAGACTGTTTTCCGGTTTGTGCCGATATAAGTCAAATGGATATCCTTATCACCCCTGAAAAACTGCAATTAACGCTGAACATCAGCAGCCAGGCCGAGGTTTCCGTCCCTCTTCCCGGAGATGTAAAACACTGGCTGCCCCAGGAGGTAAAAATCAATAACAACCCTGTGAACGGATTGTTCAGGATAAAAAACAAATTATGGATTCTGTTGCCGCCGGGAAACAGCAAGGTCTCTCTGCTGGGCAAGGTGCCCCGGCAAAATTCACTGCAGCTTCCCCTGCCCCTTAAACCGCATAGGGTAACTTTCAGTTCAGAGGGCTGGACCACTGAAGGCATCCATGAAAACGGAACAGTGGACAACCAGATTCAATTTAAACGGATAGTTAAGGGTCAGGACATCTCAAACCAGATCCTGCAATCCGGTGTACTTCCACCGTTCGTTCTCGTAGAGCGGACCCTGCGACTGGGCCTGACCTGGAAAATAGAAACCGTCGTCCAGCGTATCAGCCCTGCCGGCTCGGCGATTGTATTCAGCTACCCCCTCCTGCCGCGGGAATCTATAGTGACAGAGGGGATCCGGGTAAAAAACAATCAGGCCCAGGTAAACCTTGGCTCCAGTCAGTCATCACTGCGATGGGAGTCGGTTATAGATAAAAACGATGAGATCATCCTGAAACATGCTGAGACAGATATCTGGACCGAGATGTGGAAGGTGGATGTCAGTCCCATTTTCCACATGGAGACATCCGGCATACCGGTCATCCTCCACCAACAGGGTGACCGCTGGTATCCAACCTGGCATCCCTGGTCTGGCGAAGAGGTCAAACTCACCTTAACCCGGCCTGCAGGAGTTGATGGACAGACAATCACTGTCGATAAAACCCATCTTGAAATCCGCCCCGGACAAAGGGCTACACAAACCAGGATAAAGCTCTCCGTCAGAAGCAGCCAGGGTGGGCAGCATACTATTACCCTGCCGGAAAATGCCCAGCTCCAGGAGGTAAAGATTAACGACCGGCTGCAGCCCATTCGTCAGGAAGGTCGCCGGGTTCCCCTGCCAATCAAGCCCGGTTCACAGGAAATCCATTTGCAGTGGCTTGAGGATGAAGGAATTTCATCCATATTCAAAACTCCGGAGATTGACCTCGGAATCGAAAGTGTGAATGATAATATTGATGTCTATATTCCGCGCAACAGATGGCCTCTCTTTATGGGTGGACCTTTGCTGGGGCCTGCTGTGCTTTTCTGGTCGGTTGTATTTATTATTATTCTCGTGACCTTCGGTCTGAGCAGAACCGGCATGACCCCCTTAAAATTCCGCCACTGGTTTCTCCTCGGCATAGGGATGAGCCAAAGTAATATTGCAGGATGCCTTATTGTTGCAGGTTGGCTTTTAGCGCTGGACAGCAGACAGAAGATCAAACCGGATATGAACAAATCGACCTTTAATGCCATGCAGTTAGGAATCGGCCTATTGACTGTCCTGGCTGTCAGCTCACTCATCGTCGCAATAAGCCAGGGGCTCCTGGGACATCCGGATATGAATATTATCGGGAACGGCTCCCACAGCGGGCTATTGCGCTGGTACCAGGACCATAGCGACAGACTCCTCCCGCAGGCATGGGTTTTTTCAATTCCCCTGTATGTATATCGGCTGGCAATGCTTGCCTGGGCGCTCTGGATTTCTTTCAGCCTCATCTGGATTCTGAAATGGGGGTGGAATAATTTTACCGAGCCTGTCCTCTGGCATAAAATACCCAAAAAACCAAAGGTGAAAAAAGACCGAAAGAAAAAAACACAGCCAGAGCCTCCCAAAAAACCTGAGAACGGCACCACTGTGACGCCCTGAAACATTTTGAGGAACTCATAATATTATAAAGGAGTATGCGAGCCTCCTGGTAATTCATACGACCACAACGTTCATACACTGATTCATTAACTTTTCAGGAAACCTGCGCTCAGAAGGCCTGCAACCCTCATCTATCAAGCCCATTCAGGCATGGACAACAATAGAACTATCAGAAAGGAGCAACCCGGGGACATTGACGAAATATGGGCTGTCAATACCGAAGCGTTTGGCTCGGAAGCTGAAGCCAACCTTGTCAATACGCTCCGCAAGACAGGCATCCCGTATATTTCATTGGTCTGTGAAATCAAAAGAATACTGGTCGGGCATATTCTCTTCACACCAGTTGAACTTATTGGCGATACTTCCGGTTTGAGAATTACAGGCCTTGGTCCCATGGCTGTCATTCCTGAACTCCAGAACCGGGGCATTGGTTCTTCTCTTGTCAGGGCAGGCGTACAGCAAAGCAAAGCAGAGAGTTGTGATGCTATTGTTGTTCTGGGTCACCCCGGCTATTATCCCCGATTTGGTTTTGCACCATCTATGAAGTCCAATATTTCTTCCGAGTATGATTTTCCCGATGAAGTGTTTATGATCTTAGAACTCAATAATGGATCACTGCGTGGGAAGAGGGGTATAATCAGATATCATGATGCTTTTGGCAAATTATAATCATATATCGGGGCATAACTTTATCTCATTCTGCAACGATTCGGTGAGCTTTATCAAATGGTATTTCGTGTCAAACAAACAACCCAGTCATGACAAAACAAATCAAAAAACTGTCAATCCTCGTGTACAATTAACCAAAATAATGATACATAAAAGCTCAACATGGCTATTTGTTGAATTAATGATTTATACACAACATCATAATTGGAGTAGAGTATGTCTGAATCTGGAAATAGCGTTTCAAAACAAACCCTTTTCATCAGCATCGGCGTTTCCCTGTTAGTTGGTTTTCTCTCTGGCGTCATTTACAGTGACCGCTCTCCTGATCCTGGAGGGCAGTTAGTCCAGCAGCAGGGACAACAACCTGCCCCTCAACAGAGTCAATTTGCCCAGGCAATAGCTTCCCTGCAGCTTGCGGTACAGCAAAATCCGAATAATGCTGAAACATGGGCTCAGCTCGGGCATGCCTATTTTGATACCAACCAGCCGGCCAAGGCAATTGAAGCGTATATAAAATCCCTTGCCATCATTCCAAGCAATCCTTCTGTTCTCACAGATCTGGGGGTCATGTATCGTAGAAACGGTCAGCCGGACAAGGCCATTGAGTCCTTTGATAAAGCTCTTGTCATTCAGCCCGGCTTCGAACAAGCCCTGTTTAATAAAGGTGTTGTCTTTGTTAACGACCTCGGAGACCGTAACGCAGCAGTTCAGGCCTGGAGAGAATTATTAATTGTCAATCCTGGCGCGACAGGTCCCAATGGCATACCGGTCGCCCAGATGATTGAAGATATATCAAAGTAGCGACAGGAAATTTATCAATTCAGGCTGAGATGATGTCAGCTTCACCTTTTCGTATCAGCCTGAATTTCGTTCTCTTCTCTCTGTATTTTGATACCCTACTGCCTTGAGAACAAAAATTCCCATTACCTGATTCTTATTGTTTCTCGCTTGACAGGCCTCAGCAACACTTATATATTTCAAAATTCAGCCCCATAATTAATAAATTTAATAACGTATTAATTTTCATTGCCACGGGCAGTGACAGTTTCAATCAAGAGGAAGGATTTTCAATGAAAAAAATAACTGGAGCGCAGGCAATTATCAAGTGCCTGAAAGAAGAAAACGTTCACACGATTTTTGGCTTTCCTGGTGGCGCTGTTATTGACCTGTATGATGAACTGTTAAATTCAGACATCAAACATGTTCTTGTCCGCCACGAACAGGGAGCTGTTCATGCCGCCGATGGATATGCCAGGGCAACCGGTGAGGTTGGCGTAGCTCTTCTTACCTCCGGTCCGGGAGCAACCAATGGTGTAACAGCAATTGCCACCGCGTATATGGATTCTATCCCCATTGTTGTTTTGACCGGTCAGGTACCTACAGCCCTGATAGGTAATGACGCTTTCCAGGAAGTGGACATTGTCGGCATAACCCGTCCATGTACCAAGCATAATTATCTTGTAAACAGACCACAGGACCTGGTGCCGACCATTCGTGAGGCTTTTTATCTTGCGTCCACAGGACGTCCGGGGCCGGTATTGATAGATCTTCCCAAAGACGTTGTCGCTGCGATGGTCAATTTTCCGGAAAAAAAGACAATCAAAATGCCGACTTACCAGCCAAACTATGTCCCCCATCCGGGTCAGGTCGAAAAAACCTGCAAGGCTATTCTTAGAGCAAAACGACCTGTTCTGTACGTCGGTGGAGGGGTTATCCTTTCCAACTCCAGCAAGGAGTTGACTGAGCTTGGAGAAAAACTCCACATACCTGTTACCATGACCTTGATGGGTTTGGGCGGTTTTCCAGGAACCAGTCCTCAGTCCCTGGGCATGCTTGGCATGCATGGCAGTTATGCGGCCAATATGGCTGTTGCCAAAAGTGATCTTCTGATCGCAGTCGGTGCCCGCTTTGATGATCGGGTAACTGGTCGGCTTGATGCTTTTGCTCCGCATGCAAAAATAATCCATATTGACATAGACCCGACTTCTATCAGTAAAAATGTCAAGGTCGATATACCAATAGTTGCTGACTGCAAAGCCGCTCTCACATCCATGAATGAATGGCTTGATTCATCTTCTGACTTTGATCCCAAGGACAGTGCCAGAAAGCATTTACCCTGGCTCGAACAGGTCGCAGAATGGCAGGAAAAGCACCCCCTGACTTACCGTGAAGAAGGTGATATCATCAAGCCCCAATATGTCGTTGAAAAAATCAATGAACTGACAGGCGGTGATGCCATTATTACCACCGAGGTCGGTCAGAATCAGATGTGGGCTGCACAGTTTTATAAATTCAATAAACCGCGTCGCCTTCTTACCTCAGGAGGTCTCGGCACGATGGGGTATGGTTTGCCGGCTGCAATAGGGGCAAAAATGGCATTTCCCGATGCAACGGTAATAGATATTGCCGGTGACGGTTCTATCCAGATGAACATCCAGGAACTTGCCACAGCCAAACAATGGGGAGCGCCTGTTAAGGTCGCCATCCTCAACAACAATTATCTCGGCATGGTTCGTCAGTGGCAGGAACTCTTTTATGATCGGCGATATTCAGCAACACCAATGGAAGTAACGCCTGATTTTGTCGAGCTGGCCAAGGCATATGGCGCTGTAGGCCTTCGCGCAAAAACAAAGGATGAAGTCGAACCGGTCATCAAGGAAGCCCTGGCAACCGACAACCTAGTTATCATGGATTTCGTGATCAGTCGAGAGGAGGGTGTTTATCCAATGGTTCCGGCCGGGAAAGCGACGACCGAAATGCTGTTGGTTTAATCGAGAAATTATTGAATAATAACTTAGAATTAGAATCTAACACTAGCGTTTTATAGGATAAATTCAATGAAACATACACTTTCAGTTCTACTTCTGAACAAACCCGGTGCGCTTTCCCGTGTTACAGGATTGTTCAGCGGCAGAGGGTTTAACATCGAGAGCCTGTGCGTTGCGGAAACTATGGATCCCAAGGTTTCCTGCCTGACCCTTGTCACACGGGGAGATGACAATATAATCGAACAGATCACCAAGCAGCTCCATAAGCTGATTGATGTCCTCAAAGTATCTGATGTCAGCGAAGGAGAGTTTGTTGAACGGGAAATGGTCCTGATCCGTGTTAAGGCCGAGGCAGGAACCCGGGCTGAAGTTCTCCGCACCATAGATATTTTTCGAGGCAAGGTGGTTGACGTCAGTCCCAACTCATATGCTGTTGAAATAACCGGCCCGGAAAGCAAGGTCAATGCTGTTATCGATATTTTGAGACCCATCGGCATTAAGGAAATAATTCGGACCGGAACGATTGCCATGGTGAGAGCACCTAAAAAGTAAGAGAAAGATTGCTAGTGATTTAATGCAAAAAGGCATGGCCCAGGCTATCCCTTTTTTCTCGAAACCCTCTTATTCAAAACAACTGCCAGGCAGGCACCCCGTATGAAAGACCCCAGGGTTCCAATTGCTCTTGAAGGATATCCCTTTATACTCTTCTGTGTTTTTGTAACACTCATACTTGGACAGCTTGAACTGTTAATCGCAGCAGCCTGCGGTATTGTTGTTAGCGGATTCGTTACCTGGTTTTTTCGTGATCCTGTACGGACCACTCCTGATGAATCAGGTACGTTTGTCTCCCCAGCTGACGGTAAGGTCATCCTTGTCGAAAAAATATTCGACGACCGTTTCACTCACATGGACGTACATAAAATTTCGATTTTCATGAATATATTTAATGTTCATGTCAATCGTATTCCCTATCCGGGAACCGTTCAGGAAATAACTTTACAGCCAGGTAAATTCTATTCGGCTGATACGGATCGAGGATCACTGCACAATGAATATTGTGCCATGACCGTCACTTCAGATTCCGTAACAAAATACGGAGTTGTCCAGGTTGCCGGGCTTGTTGCCCGCCGCATAGTCTGCTGGGCCGAAAAGGGTGACCGGGTGACAACCGGTATGCGCTACGGGCTTATCCGCTTTGGCTCCCGTGTAGATCTTTACCTTCCGTTAAGTGTAAAAATAGCTGTGAGTAAAGGCGAAAAGGTGCGGGCGGGAGAATCGGTTCTGGGCATGCTGCAAGCAGACGACCAAAAGGACTAATATCCTGTATTTTGTAGATTTATCTGTACTCCACGCAAGTATAATACTAATATTAAATATACAAGTAACTTTATAATTAACTTAATAGTTTATGGATACGAACGCTGATTCAAAATTTCATCCGCTCCCATGCCTGCTGACCTGCGCAAGTCTGTTCTGTGGATTTTATTCCATAATTGCCGCCATTAACGGCAATTTTTTTCCAGGTGCTGTCGCAATTATTGTTGCAGCGATCTTTGACGGTCTTGATGGCCGCGTTGCCAGGATGACTGCTACCACAAGTGCCTTTGGCAAAGAACTTGACTCCTTGTGCGACCTTGTTTCTTTTGGTGTCGCCCCGGCCCTGCTGGCCTACCTCTGGGCCTTGACACCTTATGGGCGTTACGGATGGCTGGCGGCCTTTCTTTACGTTGCTACAACAGCCCTCAGGCTTGCAAGATTTAACACCCAGGAGACTGCTTCAGGTTCTGATTTTGTCGGGCTTCCATGTCCCGCGGCCGCCATGATGGTTGCATCCACAGTTATGTTCAGCAGATTTCTTGGTGCAACAGAAACTGTAAAACATGTTTCCATCCTGCTCTTGATCTATATATTATCGTATTTAATGGTCAGCAACCATCGCTATCTCAGCTTTAAACAGGTAAAAATAAAAAAAGAAAAAAAGTTCCAGCTCGTTGTTTTCATGCTGCTTTTCCTTATTCTTGTCGCAACAGAACCACCGGTAACATTATTTGTAGTCGCCTTTGTTTATGTCTTATCAGGACCTGTGCTGGCACTACATAAACTTCTTGCCAGGGACAAGTTGACATCTAAAAAAAAAATAACCTGACTTCCTGAACTGACACACATATAAACTGGGCTGTTGCCCTGTTCCACTTGATACTCTTCAATTGCGTATAACCGGCGGCAAAGCAAAAAATCGAAAGTTGCTTACTCCCCGATCAGGGCGTAGGGAAAATATTCGACCAACGAGTGACCGTGTTCGAGAGGCCCTCTTCAGTATTCTTGGAGAAAACGTACAGGATGCGAGAGTCCTGGATTTATTTGCCGGTACCGGTTGTCTGGGTATCGAAGCATTAAGCAGGGGGGCGAGCCATGCTGTCTTTGTTGATCAGAAAATATTATCTCTTGATATTGTCCGCCGAAACCTATTCACCTGTTTCGAAAGCATTCAGGCTGAAATCGTCCGTTTGAACCTTGCCCAGGAGTCTTCGTATTTTACTCTCAGGAAACGATTTGCAGAGCGAAACAGGTTCGATATTATATTTATGGACCCTCCATATGAGAAAAAACTGGCAGAAATAGCCCTGACAATGGTAGAAAAAACTGAACTACTGGCACCCGGGGGATTATTAGTGGCGGAAGAGAGATGGAATACTTCTCTGCCTGAAAAAATTGGTTTCCTCCTGTTACACCAGAAACGTCGCTACGGCGAAACAGGAATCTGGATATACAAGCCTGATACAACACTTTAATACAGTAATAAACATTGTGTGAACCATGCCTGAGAAACACGTTCCGAAAGAAACCTGTCAGTCAAGAAAACAACACCCCTCGATAGCGGTCTACCCTGGTACTTTTGACCCCATCACCAATGGCCATATCGATATCATAAAAAGGGCTCTGCAGCTTTTTGACAAAATAATCATTGTTATTGCCATCAACGTGGAAAAAAAGCCTCTCTTCACGCTGGAAGAACGAATCGACATGATAAACACATGTTTTGCGAACAGTTCTGATTGCATTGAGGTTGATATGACCGACGGTCTTATCGTCGATTACACTATTAGTAAAAATGCCAAGGCCATAGTTCGTGGCTTGCGTGCAGTCTCCGATTTTGATTACGAATTTCAGCTGGCTTTAATGAACAGAAAACTTGAACGAAGAGTTGAGACTGTTTTCCTGATGACTGGATTCAGATGGATATTTATCAGTTCAAGTATCATCAAGGATGCTGCCAAACACAACGGTGATGTGAGCGGAGTAGTTCCGGCCCACGTTAAAGCAGCGTTGAAAAAAAAGTTCAGCTGACAGTTTTTTTCGTCTTATGTTATGGCCACCGACCACGTATCCCTGGAAAAAAGCCGCAGACATTTTTTGTTCAGTTACCTCCGCTGGACTGTAGCTGCCACCTCGATATTACTATTCTATCCACTTCTCCGTTTCACCGGTTACACCGTCAAGCCTCAACCCCGATATATCACCATTAGTAAAAACCTTCCTCCAGGCGCTGTGCATACAGAACAGGACTTCATTTTATTCATACTCGAGAATGGCCCGCTTGCCGTATCCAGAAGATGTACCCACCTGGGATGCAGAGTCAACTTTCGACAGGAACTTGAACAGATAGAATGCCCCTGTCATCAGAGTCGATTTTCAATTAAGGGGACCAGGCTGGCTGGCCCTGCCAAAGGCGACCTGCCTACATATGCTGTCAAGACAATGGAAGACGAACAGGGTGAAATCACAGGGTACGTCGTGACCATATGAACATCTTGCGATCAGAGACAGGAGTTATCGGTCTTCTCAAGCAGAAGTTCCTCGCAGTCGGCTGGGGCGGCAATGCACTGATCAGCCTTTATATCTCTGTAGTTTCAGGGGTGATAATTGCTCTGCAATACACTCCGGCGGAACCGTTTTACTCCACATCCTCTATCGAGCTCCTGGTTCCATACGGTTCTTTCTGGCGAGCTCTTCACTATTACTCGAGCCAGGCATTTCTCTTCCTGCTGATTATTCATTTTATTGCTGTTGCCTGGGAAAACACCCATTATTTCGAGCGGGCTCCATGGCTGAGGCTGACTTTAAGTATTCCGATAACATTTCTGCTTCTTTTCACGGGTTACATTCTCCGTGATGATGCCACTGGGGAAGCTGCAGGTTTGATAGCGGAAAACATCACTTTGTCGATTCCCCTGGTCGGTGACCTGCTCAACAATTTTTTCCTGGCAATCTCGTCAGGCGGACTCAAAAGGGTATATACTCATCACCTGGCAGGTCTCATGATAATTGGAGCCTATTGTATTTGGCCCCACATTAGGCGATATTCAACGCGCTGGCGCTTCCACCTTCCATTGATCTGTTTTCTACTGTTGCTCTCTGTTTTCATGGTAACACCCATCGAGCCTCAACGATTCGGACTGCTGCATATTGCCGGTCCATGGTTTTTCCTCGGCTTGCAGGAGTTGTTGCGGTACGCTCACCCGTTCTGGGCCGGAGTGATTTTTCCGGGATTGCTGATAATCACCCTCCTCTACCTTCCACATCAGGGTGGACGACGTGCGGTCTATGTTGGATTAATCAGCTTGTGGCTGGTAATATATCTTGTGTTGAGCCTGGTGAGTTATCTGCGGATATAGTCCGCATTTTTGAATGAAATGGTATTGAACAGCTAAGAACAGCAAGAGGGATCAATATTCGAGTTGACCCTGCTCGTTTTCAGATATGCCGATAATTACAATTCCTGCTTTGTCTGCAGCCCTGATCATTTCATCCTTATCAAAAATCAGTGACTGACCCGCTTCCACCGCGAGTACGCTCCCCCGAACGCCTGCCAGTGTTTCAACTGTCTGTATCCCGGTGGCAGGCAAATCAAACCGAAAATCCTGGTTCGGTTTTTTTATTTTCACCACAACCGCACCGGACTCGGCAAGTTCACCGCCTCGGCGTATTGCGGCATCTGTTCCCTCTATAGCCTCAACAGCCACTACACTCCGATCACGTACAATAACGCATTGACCAATGTCAAGACGCCCTATTTCACGAGCCATCTGCCAGCCGAATCGAATATCCTCAACCTGTTCAGCGGTTGGTTTTTTTCGGGTTATCACTCCCCTGGGAAACAGGAGGTGTTCAAGATAACATGTGGAGGCAACGACCCGGATTCCTTCGTTCTCCAGAACTTCAGCTACAGCTCGCAAAATGGCGTCATCCTGATGAACATCTATTTTGTTCCACAAACTTAAACCCTTCAGGTCCGGAAGCACATCACGGAAAATCCGGGTTTTTGTTATAGCGCCGGCAAAAACGGTTTCCTTTACGCCCTGCTTCTGAAAAAAACTGATAATTTTACCAAGCTGACCGAGCTTAACCCAACAGAGGGCATCGACTGCGTCTTCAAGCTCAGGAAGGGATTCACTGAGATGACCAATGGCAACCACCCTCCTGCCCCTTGAACGGGCGGCCTCGGCGAAAAGGAGTGGGAATTGCCCTCCACCGGCAATTAATCCGACAGGTAAATCCATTGATTATTATTATCCAGGTGAAAAATCAATCTATTGTTCTCTTGACAACTCCCCGCTTGGAAGTATGAAAGAAATCAACCAAAACATCGACTTCCGGACAATCAGGGATTTCATCCTTTACCATGACAAGGGCATCTTTCAGGAGGATGTGGGGGGAACGAAAAATAATTTTGAAAGCCTGATCCAGTCTTGCGATGCTGTCCCTTTTCATTCCGCTGCGCCGCATGCCTATTTTGTTGATTCCCGTTATCCGCATCCTGTTTCTGGTACCGCTGATAATAACATAGGGAGGTACATCGAGACTGATACCTGAAAGCCCACCAACGTAAGTATAAGCACCAATCCTGCAATATTGGTGAATAGCGACAAGCCCTCCAAGGTTGACATGGTCGCCGATTTCAACGTGCCCGGCCAGGGTAGCTACATTTGCCATGACGACCTTATTGCCAATTACACAATCATGCGCGACATGCGTATACGCCATGAGCATGTTGCCGTTACCTATAACGGTTTTTCCATTGCCGTTGACAGTGCCCCGGTGAATGGATGCGTACTCCCGTATCAGGTTGTCATCTCCGATGATCAACTCAGTCGGCTCACCCTTATAGTTCATATCCTGGGGCGGAGCACCAATCGCAGTGTAGGGTCCTATACTGTTCCGGGCTCCGATGACGGTAGGCCCGGAAATAGAAGCGTGGGATTCAATCGTGGTCTCTTCCCCGATTTCAACATCGCCCTGTATAACGCTGAACGGGCCTATTTCAACAGTTTCATGTATTCTTGCCTGCGGGTCAACCACAGCGGTTGAGTGTATTGCCATATTATTTCCTGTTACGCGTTAAACGCGGTTATCTCACTGTATTGGTATATTTGTAAAATTAATTAAACAAAAGAGGCCATCAGTTCGGCTTCAGCAACTAGCTGTTCATCGACATACGCCTTGCCGGACATTTTGCTCAGTTTTGACCTCAGCTTGATGATTTCGAGCTTGAATATAACCTGGTCGCCCGGCTGCACCACCTTTCTGAAACGCACACCGTCCAATCCGGCAAAATAAACGAGCTTGCTGCCTATTGATCCCTCAATGGATTTGTATGCCAGAATTGCGCCAACCTGGGCCATACCTTCCAGAATCAGTACTCCGGGCATAACAGGTTCACCGGGAAAGTGTCCCTGAAAAAAGGGTTCATTCAGGGTTACGTTTTTCAACCCTGTAATGTATTTTCCTTCCTCATATTCAAGTATCCGGTCAACCATCACAAATGGGTACCGGTGAGGCAGTATGTCAAGAATTCCCTTGATATCAATTGATATCCCGTTCCCTGAAGTCTCTGGTTTCATTCTTCCTTCCTCTCTCTGTCAGTCTCCCCACCTGAATTATTTATAAAATCCAGAAGCTTATCGACGTCCCGGCGCAGCTTCTTCAGATCTTTCCTCATTTCAGGCAGCCTGGCATAAGACGCCGTTGCTTTACCCCATTTTTTGATATCAATCGCCGGGACACCGCCAACAACCGTCCCAGCTTTCAGATTGGTGTGAACACCACCCATTCCAGCCACCATGACCCTGTCCTCAATTTTCAAATGCCCGGCCAGTCCTGCCTTTGCTCCCAGCACAACATTTCTGCCCAACGAAGTACTGCCCGCAATTCCCACCTGGCCCACCAGGATGCTATTCTCTCCCACATCAACATTATGGGCGACCATGACCTGGTTGTCTATCTTAACCCCGCGCCTTATGCGGGTTGTTCCGAAAGCAGCCCGGTCAACACAACTGTTGGCCCCTATATCTACATCATCATCAATCTGTACATTACCGACCTGCGGCTTTTTCACGTGATTGCCGCTCTGATCAGTTGCATATCCGAAACCATCACTGCCGATGGATGCGTTGGCATGGATCATAACGCGTTTGCCGATTATGCTCCCCTGGGCGACACTGACATTGGCATGCAGAACGGTATCGTCTCCTATGACTGTATCACTGCCCAGGACAACACCTGGATAAATTAAGACCCGTTCGCCTATTGTCACACGGTCTCCGATGCAGACCATGGGACCAATTGTGACCTCATCCGGTATAGAGCACTTGTTCCCGATATGCGTTGGCTGGACAACTCCCTGCGCTTCGAATTTCACTTCAAGCAAATGGTTATGAATAACAGCCGCAGCCAGGTCAGGATTCTGAACTCTTATGCAGGGCAGATCCAGATCGGCACATTCCATCGGGACGATACAGGCAGAAGCTTTACAGCCGGCAAGCTGCCCAGTTTTTTTTGCACTGGTAATAAAAGTGATTTCTCCGGCATCAGCATAATCTATGCCGTTCAAACCACTTATCTGCAGGTTCCCGTCACCAACTACTTCGCCTTCGACAAGAACAGCCAATTCATTTAATGTGAACGATTTTTCCATAAAATTATTACAAAACTAATCTTTAATTCAATAAAGGCATGGGACCATAGTCTATTCATTTATTATCGTAAAGTAAAACTCCATTTCGCAGCTCGCTGAAATGTGCAAGATCTTCCTGCCAGGATCGCTCTAATTCTTTAATTTCTAAACCAGCCTCCAGTGATAGACGGACATCCTGGTCACCCAGTATCAGATCCATTGGCAGTCTGGTGAATTCATATTCATATGGTGGATCCTTATAAACGAAATCGTCCGGGTAGAGATGCAGCAAAGCCTGCAGCATTGCCAAACTGGTACGATACGGCCGGTACGCATGGGCATCGTTCACATGGATATGAAATCCATTGCAGACCTGACCTGTCCATTTACCTGATGT
>CAMYLK010000030.1 GCA_947259225.1 uncultured Desulfobulbaceae bacterium
AAGGATACATGCAGGGATAATGGCACAGGTATCGACCCTTCATACCTGGACAATATTTTCGATCCCTTCTTCACTACCAAGGAACCGGGCAGGGGTACAGGTCTGGGGCTCTCCGTATCGCACAGCATCGTGGAAGCTGCGGGTGGAAAGATCGATGCCCGAAGCTCTGGGGAGGAAGGAACGGAAATATTCATTACACTTCCCCTGGTTTCCGAAAAAATCCGCCGGACTGAAATTCCTGAGGACACTTAAATGACGAACAGAATTCAACACCTGCTGATCATTGACGACGAAGAAAACATGCGTCACATGCTCCGGTCCCTCCTCGAGGACCATGGCTACCGGATTGAAACTGCCGGCAACGGTAGGGAGGCACTGCGCCAAATTGAGCAGAAATTCTTCGACTATATTCTGTGCGATATCAGAATGCCGGAGATGGACGGCATGGCGTTCCTCCGGGAAGCCAAACCCTATATTGAACAGTCAAACGTCATCATGATGTCCGCCTTCGGCAGTCTTGATACTGCGCTCGAAGCGATCAAGGCAGGTGCCTATGATTTCATTTCCAAACCTTTCAAGACCGACGAAGTACTTCTTACCCTCAAAAAGGCAGAGGAAAGAGAGGCCCTGCGCCGTGAAAACAAAATGCTCAGGGAAGAAATTGAAGCCGTCCGCAGTGAATCCGATTTCGGAGCTATGGTCGGCCGATCCAAGTCAATGATTTCTCTGTTTCAGCTGGCCCGAAAAGTTGCTTCTTTCAATACCACTGTACTTGTTACCGGGGAGTCAGGTACCGGCAAAGAACTTGTCGCCCGGGGGCTGCATGCCCATTCGCCAAGGGCTGAAATGCCCTTTATTGCCATAAACTGTGGGGGAATTCCGGAAAATTTACTGGAAAGTGAGTTTTTCGGCCATCTCAAAGGCGCTTTCACCGGGGCTGATACAAACAAAAAAGGTATTTTTGCCGAGGCTGACAACGGTACCCTGTTTCTCGACGAAATCGGGGAACTGCCCATTGGCCTCCAGGTCAAGCTTCTCAGGGTTCTGCAGGAAAACGAAATCAGGCCGGTCGGGTCGTCCAGAAGTCAGAAAATTGATGTCAGGATTATTGCCGCGACAGCAAAGGACCTGGCGCAGGAGGTCGAAAAGGGAACTTTTCGGGAAGACCTTTATTACCGGCTCAACGTTCTCGCAATTCATATTCCTCCTTTACGGGAACGACCGGACGACATTGCCCTGCTGGCTCGCTATTTCTTAAAATTAAAAAACAGAAAACTTGGCACCGGGGTTGATTCCATTACCTCCTCGGCTATGAGTATGCTGCTTCAGTATTCCTGGCCTGGAAATATCCGCGAACTTGAAAACACAATTGAGCGGGCGGTCATCATGACGGATCAATCATCCATCTCTCCTGACAACCTGACGCCAACCATCAGGGAAATAAAAGAAGGCCGGAGACTCACCGATTACTTCAATACGTACTCGATCAAACAGGCCGGTCAAATGATGGAAAAGAATCTTATCAGCCGTGCCCTTGACGCTTCAGGCGGCAACAAAAGCCGTGCCTCAGAACTCCTGGAAATCAGTTACCCTTCCCTGCTTGCCAAAATAAAGAAATATAATCTGTCTTGACAACACCTTTATCCAGGTGATATAAGACGAAAAATTTTAACAATGAATGAATGTTTATTCACTCATTGTTCTGTTAATATGAATTAATATTAAATATTAATTCATAAAATAATAATTAATACTATTACTCAACAAGAATAATTATCTTTAAGGTGTAACCGCACATCTTTTTCAGCAAGCGTATGCGAAATTTCGCCATTCGATAACATACATCCCTAAACCTGGGGATTAATAAGACCAGGACCCATTATGAGGAAAAAATCCTTAACACATCGAACCATCAAGCCTTGTACCGGCTTTACTCTTGTTGAAATCATGGTCACCCTTGCTGTTCTCGTCATTGCTGCAGCTGTTGCCGCTCCTGCATTTACTATGATGGCCCCGAACATGGCCCTCAAAGCAGCTGCCCGGGATCTCTATTCAAAACTCCAGGAAGCGAAAATGCTTGCCATAAAAGAAAACAGGCGAATCACCGTTCGCTTTAACGGGACATATTACTATATCGACCTTAACTACGACGGTGTATACACGCCTTCCCTTACTGACACTTTCACCGATACAAACGGCGACGGTGTCTATACTGCCGGCGAGCCCTTTAGTGACCTTGATTTAAACGGTGTTTATTCAGGAGAAATTGCGACCAGTTTTACTGATTATAATTACGGAGTAAACCTCGGTACCGGAAATGCTGCGCAAAACTGGAATGGCAATGCCTGCAACCAGATGAGCGTCATAACATTCAACAGCCGTGGAACAAGCGGGACAGGAACCGTGTTTCTGCAAAACAAAAACAACGATATAAGCTTCGCCGTCACCGTACGGACAGCAGGCTCCATCAAAACAAGAAAATATGACGGGACTGCTCCCTTTAACCAGGCTCACTGGGATTAGCTATGAACAGAGTATGTCATATAAATAACCGGTCCGGCTTCACCCTCGTAGAACTCATGGTTGCCATGGTGATAACCTTTCTGATCACCGGCGCTGCCTATGCGTCGTATATAATTCAGCAAAGAAGCTATACTGCCCAGGAACAGGTTATTCTGATACAGCAGAACATCCGTACCGGTCTCAACATTATGACCAGAGAAATGCGAATGGCAGGTTACGACCCGTCTTTCTCAGACCTGTACGGCGTCGTTACCGCCAATGCCAATACCTTTAACTTTACCGCTGACCTGTGCAGCGACGGCGGTGATCCTGGCAAATGTGTACTTGGCGGAGAAAGTATTACCGAAACATATCTGTACGAACTCTATGATTCGTCGGGTGACGGCGTTAATGATTCCCTGCGCAGAACACCAGCCGGATCGGCCATAGCTGAAAACATAGAACAGCTCGAATTCCGCTACACCCTTGAGGACGGGACCCAGACTCAGGCTCCGACAGCAATAGAGCTGGGCCAGATTGTTACGGTCGAGGTTTCCGTCCTTGCCCGTGCTGAAGAAGAAGACCATTTCTACAATAACAGCTCTGTTTACACCTCCGCCGCCGGTACGAACTACGGTCCTTTCGATGATAAATTCAGAAGACGCATGCTGAACACCACTATACAGCTCAGAAATATGGGGATATAATTTATGTTTAACCAATCCATATCGCATCAGCCTGTACAATCAACAGACCAGGAAGGATTCACGCTGATAGAGGCGGTGATTGCCATTGCTGTCTTATCCATCGGAATTTTATCGGTGAGTCTCATGCAGACAGGTGCGGTCCGCGGCAATGCAAGGGCGATCCAGATTACCACTGCATCTGCCTGGGCCGGGGACAGGATGGAACGACTTAATGGACTGGGTTATGACGATGTCCTCATGACAGACACCAACGATAACGGGACAGGCCAGGACGCTGACCTCAACGGCATTGACGATGATGACGAAGGAGTGCCCGTTGATTCCATATCAAACTTCGGACTGGACCAAAGCACAACCGCTACCGCTGACTTCACCAGCACTGAACTCCCGGGTTTCACCATGCATTACAACGTTGCCGTTGATCTGCCTGTAAAGAACATGAAAACCCTCCGGATAATAATTGTCCGGCAGGCTGATCAACAGCAGTTTGTTTTTGATTATTTCAAGGCAGCAGCTCTTTAAAAAAGGACTGGCAACAGAATGGATGGATTACCCCCCAAAGAAGATGGTTTTGTACTTGTCACAACGCTGATATTTCTCGTGATACTCAGCCTCCTGGGTCTTGCAGGTATAATGACCAGCACGGTTGAAATAAAAATAGCCGGTAACGACCGGCTACATAAAGAAACCTTTTACCAGGCTGATGGCGGCACGGAAACAGGATTGGTACTTGCTTATGAGAATGCCCTGTGTCTCAATTCCGGGGGTTTCAACGAAGGAGGAACTCCGGGAGAGGCTGAAATAGGGTTTATACGGGTATCAAACCTGTCCTACAGCGAGCCTGGACAAGGGACAACGGTCACGCCGTCAGACGGGCCCCCAGCTGTTCGTGATGCAGTGTATTATTCCGCGATGGGTGATGATTCCCGGCCGCATACCAATTTTACCATAAACGGGGTTTCAGAATATACACCCGGCAGCGGTTTGCATATGGTTTCAGGATACCGGTACCTTGGCAGGGGGGCTGCCGCGGGTGGGTCACATGTTCGGTATACCATTAACGCACAGCGCGTCGGTGAACTCAGCAGCCAGTCGACTGTTACCCTCGAATGGCGTTTGAGCGGACATCTTATCAATAGTGCCAGTTCTTTTGACTGTAAATATTGACTCTGATTATTCAGGTCAGGATTAAGTTCCAGTAAAAATGGTGGGGGGCCATTTATGTTTTCTTTTATTCTACCTATTGTTACATGCAGCAGACGGCAGCTTTCTCTTATCATCGCCGCGATATTGCTGTCAGTCTCTCTGGCAGTTGCCAATCCAAACTATACTGTTAAAAATTTTGAGTCCTGGCCTACAAGTGTCATAGAGGGTTCAACAACTCCCCAGATCATGATCAACGCCTCCAACGACCACCAGCTCTTTTTCAAGGTCTATAACGATTACTCCGACCTTGATTATGATGGTGTGGCTGAAACGACGTACAAAACTTTCATCGACTACTTTGGCTACTTTGACAGCACCAAGTGCTATGAATACGACACCACCGTTGAACGCTTTGAACCGGTGGGAATGTCGGACAGCAGCCATTACTGCCAGGACACCATGGCCCCGTACTGGAGCGGCAACTTTCTTAACTGGGCAGCCATGGCCCGTATCGATGTCATCCGGAAAATCCTCTTCGGGGGACACCGGCGGGTAGACACCTCAACCGATACCGTACTGGAAAGGTCCTATCTCCCACATGATGCCCACAGCTGGGCAAAATACTACGACGGGCCGGACATTGAAAAGCTGACCCCCTTTACCAGGGGTGTCGATTACGACTGCGACCTGGGGGACCTTACAGGATGTACGCTCATAGATCCTGCAACCGGGATGCCCGTGCTGGATGCTGATGGGTTGCCAATCATTGAATACCAGAAAATGGGCATCACCCTGGGCAACACAACTGATGTCGACACGGACAATTATGGAAGCAATGAATTTTCACAGGTGGTTACCGAACCGCCTCTCATCAAGGTCGTCAAGGGTAACTACTCGCTGTGGGCTTCTAACGAGCGCTGGCAGATCACATGGGCGTCGGGTGCGCCATTTGACAACCATAATGGAAATAACGGCAACGACCCTGCCCTTTCGGGTATTTACTCCTACTCTTCCAGCCCTGACTGGACCCAGGGCATCGGTGAAAAAAATTACATCGCCCGCATCCAGGCCTGTGTGGACGGGTTGATTGGCAGTGAAAAATGCAAACTCTATCCCGGCCCTGACGGAACATTCGGGACCGCAGACGATAACTACAAGCCCATAGGCCTGTTCCAGTTTTACGGGGACGACAACCAGATTGAATTCGGCATGGTGGCAGGATCCTACAACAAGCATGCCTCCGGCGGTGTGATAATCCGCAACATGGGACCATTCAACGATGAGGTGAATGTTGCCACTGACGGCACCTTTCCCCTGGTAGCAAATTTTGCCGGCGGCCCCACGGGAAACAACCAGGCCGAGGGTGCAGTCAACGCCTGGAGTCTGTTCCGCATCATCGGTTATGACCATGGTGTCGCAGATAATGACCATGGCACTTATAATAATGGCGATGACTGCACCTGGAACCTGACCGATCCTGCTATTGTAACATCAGACAACCGTTGCCGGAACTGGGGCAATCCATTTTCCGAGATCTACTACCAGTCGATCAACTATCTCTCCGGCAATGGAGTCATTGGCCCCTACCGCTCCAATTCATCCACCGGCATTCCTGGCCTCCCGGCCCCGCAACCTTTTCAGGATCCTCTTGACTCTGCAAATTACTGCGCAGAGCTCAGTGTAATAAACCTGAATTCCAGTGTCATTTCATACGACCACGACGAACTCGACCACCAGAGCTACGGCCCGTCAACCGTCTGGGACCCCAGCGATCTGCCGGGCAACAAATCAACCAGTGCCATGACCAATATAATCGGGGCCAACGAGGGAATTCACGGCAATGATTATTACGTTGGCCTGGCTGATATAAACAGTAATTCAGGGAACGAATTGTGCACCGCGAAAACCGTCAACAGTCTTGGCGACGTCGGCGGACTGTGCCCCGAAGCACCGAGATTGAATGGATCCTACCGGATTGCCGGCCTGGCCTACTACGCTCACACAAAAGATATCCGTCCGGACAGCGACAACAGCCGTAAGCTGAAGGGTGTTCAGAAAGTTGACACATACTCGATAGCCATGTCGTCTGCTCTCCCGGTACTCGACATAGTGCATCCAATCACCGGGGAGGTAAGCGTCAACCTGATGCCGGCCTGCCGTAATATCTCACCTGACCCGGACGGCAACTGCGCCATTGTTGACTATAAAATTGTCGAACTGGTCACCAATGACGGCACCGGCACTGGCAGCGGGAAAATCTATATCAACTGGGAAGACAGTGAACAGGGTGGTGACTACGATCAGGATATGTGGGGCATCCTTGAATATATACTCGATGGAAACAACAATACGGTTACCATTGCAACAGAGGTCTATGCTGAGTCCACTTCTTTTGAACTGGGATTCGGATATGCCATAGGGGGTACAACACATGACGGTTTTCATGTTCATTCCGGCGCGAATGGTTTTACCTATTCAGAAGCGAATGTTACCGGAAACGGCTGTAGTTCGGGCTGCAACCCTGGCGATGGTTCCTCAAGCAAAACCTACGATCTCGGCTCCTCACAGGCAGAACTGCTGAAAGACCCGCTCTGGTATGCATCCAAGTGGGGCGGCTTCCTGGACCAGAACGACAACGATCTCCCGGACCTTGTGGAAGAATGGGACAGGAAAATTAACGCCACCGGACTGACCGGTCAGGACGGGATACCGGACACCTACTTTTACGCCACCCAGCCGCGCGAGCTGGAAAACGCACTTAACAGGGTTCTGGTGGCCATCCTGGAACGGAATTCCTCCGGCACGGCCGCGGCAGTTGTATCCAGTAACGTCCGCGGAGAAGGTGCCCTGTATCAGGCCTATTACGAACCCCTGAAAATGGACAATGGCCGTGAAGCAAACTGGGTCGGAACTGTCCAGGCCCTGTGGCTTGACAACTTCGGCTACACCCGCCAGGACTGTTCTCCGCCGCGCGGATACGATGCTGCCAGCGACTCCTGTGTGTCCCCTGTCGGCCCGTGTCTCCCGAACGGCAGGCTCGATAATTACTGCATCGACCAGATGACTGAAACCTTCTACGATAAACTCGAGGGCCGGACCAGGGTGCGGGTCTATGACAGCAACGATCCCCACGCCTTTGAACCATACTCAATGCAGGGGGTCGTGGAAACCTACACAAATGGCAATGTAACCATTGTCCCCAACTCGATGGAGGGTACGGTTACCTTCGACACCACTACACGGGAGATGATCCTTTCACCCTACCAGGTAAGAGGAACTGTCACCGCATATGACCCCGCTACAGGAGCCACAACAATTTCAGTCGCTGCCGGGGAATGGGATGGTCCGAACGGGCAGACTTTTGACAGCTGGCGCATCCGGACGTCAGGCGGACCCGGGTTCGGATACAGCAGTGACCCGATCACCATGGAACTCAATTCCTTCAACCTGACCATCAATCCCGCTGGAAATTGGGTGGCAGTCGGTGATATTCTGACCCTGGAGACGCAGGGCATGGTTGGCCAGGCTGGGGATGCTTTCCCCAACTGGTCGGTTGAATGTGCAAGAGGTACAAGTGCTGCAGGGGAAATAATTAATTTTCCTGTCACCTTACATAACTGGGGTGGTGCAGTATTTGTCATAGAAAACGCAACAGCAGATTTCTCCCCCTGCACCATGGCAAGGATCTCATCCTTTAACCTGAAGGGCAACCCCTGTGACGTTTACAGTTCCTGGGACGTGAACAATCTGAGTGCCGGTGTTCATGGTTCGAGCACCACCCCGCTCTCCCTGGTTAACTCGCTGACGGAGCCTTCCTGTTCACAAGCAGGGGCCCCGCTCGGCCTCATTGTAGACCCGACTCTTGCCTGGCTCAAGCCAGGCGACAGGGTCATGCTCTCAAACTACCAGTTCACGGACAAGGAACTCTATTCCCTGAGCTACATCTGGAATGCCAGGGAACAGCTCTATCTCGGAACGGTTCCTGACCCGCAGCTGAGTGTCAACAGATTTTATGACACTCCGGCATCACTGGGCCGGTATATCACAACCTGGATTGACAGCGACCTTGACAATGAAGTTGATAATGGAGAGTACCGCAGTTTTGAGAAAACCATGTTTCCCGGTGTCAGCCATGGCTTTCTGGATGTTGACACCCAGGCGGAAGCAGAAACGGTTGTCGACTATGTCCGCGGTATCGAAGTCCCCGGCACCCGCAGCAGGACCATTCGCTACTCCGACACAGATGCAACTGAAAATGTCATGCGTCTCGGGGACATAGTCAACTCCACGCCAACAGTCGTCGGCTCCCCCCAGGAAGCCTTCAACCTGCTGTACAGTGATCATAGCTATACTCTTTTCCGAAAGCAGTACCAGGACCGGAGGACTGTCGTTTATGCCGGAGGGAACGACGGTCTCCTCCACGCTTTTAACGGCGGTTTTTTTAATGTTGTCGATGACGGCTTTGACAATCAAACAATCGAATATGCAGTGTCAAGAAAGGATGCATCCGGAGATAATTTAGACGTTGCCCATCCCCTTGGCAGCGAAATCTGGGCCTATGCCCCAAAGAACACGCTGTCCCACCTGAAATGGCTGAAGGATCCTAATTATGCCCGCAGTCATGTTTTCTATGTTGACGGCATACCGCGGGTTTTCGATGCCAACGTATTTACGCCGGACGGTGACCATCCCAACGGCTGGGGAACTGTCCTTGTTGTCGGCATGAACATGGGCGGTGGTGAAATGGAGATAGATACTGCCGCGGACGACCATACAACCGGCAGCACTGTTGACAACATCTTTACCCGCTCGGCCTATATTATCTTTGATATTACAAATCCCGAGGTAGCGCCCAGGCTGCTCGGTGAAATCCAGGTCCCCGACAGGAGCTACACTACAGTTTTTCCGGCAGTATCTGCTTTCAGGGATACCGGAACCGTCCAGAACTGTAATGGTGGTACCCTCCAGTGCAATAGCTGGCACCTGATATTCGGTACCGGTCCGAACAACCTGACAACTGCTGAAAGCAGCCAGACTGCTAAAATGTACATTTTTGACCTCTCCCAGCTCACAACAGCTGCTGCCCGGCCAGACGTTAATGACCCTGTTCCTGCCGGATGCGCTGTTGACGTTATTTCACCGGGAGTGAATATTATTACCTGTGACACCGGTGTGGGGTCGACCTTTATGGGTACCCCGGTTGTTGTCGACTGGGACCTGGACTTTTATGCTGACACCTCCTATTTTGGACTGGTTGGAGACCAGTCGGCTGCATTCGGCCGCCTGATGAGAATGTCGTTCAACAATGAAGTCGATCCGGGGAGTTGGTCACCCATGAACACTTTCTTTCAGACAAACCAGCCTGTTTCCATCCAGCCGCTGCCGGCTATTGATACCCTCGCTAACAAGTGGGTCTATTTCGGAACAGGCAGATACAAGGCACTCGGAGACAAAACAAGCACGGCAACCCAGAGCCTGTACGGCATAAAAGATGATGGCAGCGGAACAACCGTTGCCGCTTTCGAACTCCTCGATGTTACCAATACCGAGATCTACACGGACAGGTCCATCACGGATCCACCGTTGCCAGTCAGTGGGGACCCTATTACCAACTTTGACGAACTGGAGGCTGAGATCGATGACCTTGCAAGCGGCTGGTACCTTGACCTTCCTCCTATAATCGGTGCGGCAGGACTCGTTCCCTCGACCAGGAGCATAACAGACCAGGCCCTGCTGGGCGGTGTTCTTTTCACGTCTGTTTTCCAGCCCAGTGAAGACCCTTGCACCGGTGAAGGATTGAGTCGGTTGTACGGCCTGTATTACAAGACAGGTACGGCCTATCCCGGCCCCACTGTTTTCGGCTCAAGCCCGGAAGAGAGAAACGGCAATGTCATGCTGCGCTCCCTGAAATACCTGGACCTTGGCATTGGTGTGGCTACCGCGCCGGCAATCCACTCCGGTTCCGGCAGCGGTGACGAAGGCTTAAGTGTGTTTACCCAGCTCTCCACCGGTGATATTATCCGCGAACAGGTGGAAGCCATAACACCGGTCCGAACCGGCAAACTCTCCTGGAGGGAGCAGTAAGGGATACACCAACCCCCTGCCTGTTTTGAGCTGACCTGAAGAAAAAGCTCTTTGCAGCCTTACAGCTCATTATTTTAGATTTCAGATTGTTAATTTTAGATTAGAGCTGCCCGCTTACCGATTTAAATCCAAAATCTGCAAGCATAATTCTAAAATCCCGAATATCCCTTCCTTTACATTCCTTTTGTCTTTCTATACAATTCAGTATCAGCATACTTAGTGACATTGTATAAAAAATTTTTACATTTGGCACATGTGCTGTTAATATTTTTTATAATCATACCCCTGAAAAACAGATAACCTCTTTGAGAGCACCGATTCAAAAGAACCTAACATATTGGAATTAAAAAGAATACTTGAAAGAAAAATCGTACACCTAAAAATGGCAGAAAAATTGCATTATTCCAACGTAAACGAATTGAATGAGATAGTGACTATGAGAAAAAAGGCTATTGATAATATTTTGAAATCCGGATCAGGCTTCTCCTTGATGGAGATCATGGTCACCCTGGTTGTTATAGCTATCGTTGCCGCCCTGACCGCACCGGCTTTTTTGTCCATGGCTCCGGATATGGCCCTGAAATCTGCAGCTCAAGACCTTCATTCGTTTATGCAACGGGCCAAGGCAACTGCTGTCAAGGAAAACAGAACGGTCACTGTCCGGTTCGATACCCCAGGGGGGGGGTTTTACTACATCGATGAAAACGGAGACCTTGCATACACATTCGGTGAACCCCGGGTGATACTTGATGAGGACCTGAACAATAATGGTGTGCTTGACGCCGGGGAAGATTTTGATGGGAATGGTAAACTGGACACGAATTACGGCATTAAATATGGCCTCGGCAGTGTCGCCGCTGACTGGACCGGCACTGGATGTGCCCCGGGAGTGGCATGTGATCAATCCACAGACATAAGTTTTAACAGCCGCGGCCTGGCGACAATCAATCCTGCCGACTCAAGTGTATTTCTGGATTATGTTGGTTCTGACGCTGTCAATTCAACAAAATGTTATGCCGTTGATGCTAGGGTAGCGGGAGGAGTTAGCACACAGTTTTACAACGGAACAAATTGGAAATGAGAACATGATAAACAAAAGAAAAAATCGCTGCAATCAGGCTGGTTTCACCCTTGTTGAGCTGATGGTAACTGTAGTGCTTGCTTTTATCGTCACTGCGGCCTTTGTTGCGTCGTCTGTGGTACAGCAGCGCGCTCAGACAGCCCAATCGCAGGTCACGGTAATGCAGCAGAATCTTCGGGCTGCCATGGAGATGATGTCAAGTGAATTCAAAATGGCTGCCTACGACCTTAAAAATTCCGATGAGTACAATATAGTTACCGCAACCAATACCATGTTCCACTTTGACGCCGACCTGTGCGAAGACGGTGAAGAACCGAATGCGCCCGGGGTTGCCTGCGGCCCCGAAAGCCCCCCCCTCTATATTGGGGAGGACTTTATTGAAAGCTATCAGTACCAGTTGGCTGACACCGACGGTGACGGTCTGGCGATGGAGCTGCAGAGAACTGCAGGCGGCCCTGCGGTCGCAGAAAATATTGAGGAAATTGATTTCGTCTATATCCTGGCTAACGGAAATAGAGTGCTGGATGTTCCGGGAGGTCAGCTGGCAAATGTCAGGGCCGTCCAGGTCACAATCCTTGCCCGGGCTGAAAATCCTGATTTCAACTATACAAACAACGAATTTTACGACCGTGGGTCCGGCTTGCAATGGCAGGGAGGAGGCGATAATTTCCGCCGTCGGTTACTATCGAAAACCATAGAATTGAGAAACATGGCAATGACAAGCCCAGGGATATAAAAAATGAAAAAGAAAAAAAAACCCATTCCCGGCCTTAACCAGGACGGATTCACCCTCATTGAAGTCATAGTGGCCCTGGCCATTATTACCGTCGGCATCCTGTCCGTCAATGTTATGCAGCTTGTATCGGTCCGCGGGAACCATACTGCCAGCGGCATTACCTCGGCATCAACCTGGGCAGCTGACCAGATTGAGCAGATTTTCGGAATGGATTATGACGATGGTAACCTGGTTGATGCTGCTGGTACAAATGGTGGTGTAGCGGGCCTGGACGATGTTGCCCCTGCAGACGGTAATGCTGTCTCCCCGGACAACAATTACACTATTTATTGGAACGTTGCTGATGATGTACCCATGGATAACATAAAGACTATCCGAATTATCGTGACACGAAATGAACGAGGTGTGATGAAATCGGTGACCATGGATTACATGAAATCACCAAACGTCTAACTTTCTGTACTTAAGAGAGGAAACGAGTGAAAGTATTGCATAATGAAGAAGGTTTTGTCCTTGTCACCGGGTTGATGATACTTGTGGTCCTGACCCTGCTCGGTATTGCCGCCACGACCAATACTTCCATAGAATTGCAGATTGCCGGTAACGACAGGCTTCACAAGGAAACATTTTACAATGCCGAGGCCGGGGCGATCCTGGGTACGGAGATAATGGAGCTGAACTTTAACTGTATCGCCGGTTTTCCACCGACAGGGGGGAATCCCTGGAGTGAGAATGCATCAATTCGTGTATATGAACGGGACAAGGAACGCGGCGACCCCGCGAAAGGGACAAACAGCATCATCCTGTCCTACAACCTTGACTTTACTGATGACAATCTCGACCCAACTCATGCGGATTACTATGTGGGGAACTTCAGCGAGGCTGATGTCATCCTTCCCTATAGAGCGGCAGGACCGGATGCTAATATAGACGGAGCCGGACAGCCCGTTGATGCACCCGACACAACCTATCTCTATATTGCTGGCGGCAGCCGCCTGATTCCCGGAGGAAACATCAATATCTGGAGTGGATATGAGCGGGAAGGAAAAAGTGGCGCCGGTGGCGGTGTCGCCAAAGTCATGGATATTTACTCGCAGCGCAGGGGACCTTTGGGCAGCGAATCCTTTATCCTGCTCGGCTGGACCCATTTTGCCCGGAACCTGAACCCGGTATGTGATTTTCCATAATTAAATGAGAAAAACGTGAATTCAAATACTAATCAATTTCTCGCAACCATGTATGTTTTTCAAATTTCGCAGGTGAACGCTATGAAACGGCTAGGACAAAACTTTATTATCAGTCTCTTCATCGTATCAGCCATTATTGGCTATTCAGGTGCAACATTCGCAGCAGTCGATGTCTGCTCTGAGGGTCTCGGTGAACCCCCGTTTCTCTCGTACGGTGTTGACTCGAACCTGCTGCTGCTGATCGATAACTCCGGCTCGATGTTGGATCCCGCCTATATTGATGAAGACCTGGATCCGAACGCTCCGGGTGGCATGGACGACCTGAAATGCGAGACGTGCTATGACAATACCTACCTGAAAACATCCGAATTTGATGCGACCACCCCGGAATGTTCCACCAGGACATTCACGGACGACCCCACCCTGCAGTATGCGGGATACTTTGAAAGAGAGGCCTGGTATGAGTGGGTGGATGGTATTGCCAAATGGACGCCCAATACTGCCTACGTTGCCGGTGATCTTGCTGTCCAGGACGACATCATCTACGTTGCTGTCACCAGCGGCACTTCTACCGCCGGGGTGGAATATCTTGAGGATGATGTGGCGGTCACCTGGCGGCCTATCAATCAACCCGCGCTGTGGGAAGATGATACCGTCTTTCTGTCCGGGACCTTTGTTCAATTCGCGGGCCAGCTGTATTATACGATTGCCGGCGGCACCTCCGATGATCCTGATGACACGGATGGGGTAACCATACTTGATGATGCGGGGGTCACCTGGGTGCCGGTTGCTGAATGGGCGGATGATACTGCCTACGCGGCACTGACGTTTGTAACTTCCGGCAGACAGTTGTATTATACTCAGACCGGCGGAACCTCAAATGATCCGGATGATACGGACGGGGTCTTTATTGATACCGATGTGGGTGTCGCCTGGCAACTGATCTCCCACAACACCTGGCGCGATGACTTCAACTATGAACTGGACGCTCTTGTTACCCATAACTCGATGCTGTTTGAAGCAATTGCCGATCCTGCCGTGGGAGACGATATCTGGGACGACACCATATGGGAAAGGAAAGACGAGGGATATTTCCAGAAATCCACAACCCTCACCTCGGTGGCTGATTTCTGCAACGGTGGAGGAACAAAACGTTTTCACACTGATGTCTGTGTTGCTGGAACAGAAGAACCCCTGTTAGATTCAGGCGGAGCCCCGATTCTGGATGCCAGTGGAGCTCCCAGCACCTTTTTTTCAGATATTCAATCCTTTGCCGCCAGGGGCAATTTTCTCAACTGGGCCCTGTCTTCCAAGTTTGACGTGGAAAAGGAAATTCTGACCGGCGGCAAGTTCATCCAGGAGGCCGAACGGCTGGTATCTGAAGGCCGTGGCTGCACAAACAACCGCTTCACCAAGGAGATTGACCTGGATAACGGCAAAATTTTAACCATTGCCGTCAAAGGTGCTACCGATGATAACCGGATCGACCACGTGGACAACACGACCCGGTTCGAGATCCTGGGGATCACCAATGAAGGGTTTACCAACTACGACAGCTGCCAGGAAGCGCTTGAAGAGGTAGAGGAAGGCAACCCGGGCGGACTGGTCGGTGGCTCTGCAGGGAACCCCATCTACCAGTGCCTTGAATACGGGGCCAATGTCCCCTCACCGGCAGCCAGTGCCCTGCCCGCCTTTAACGGTTCCATCCAGTACTGCCTGGAACTGTATGATGACCC
This sequence comes from uncultured Desulfobulbaceae bacterium, assembly GCA_947259225.1. Taxonomy (GTDB): domain Bacteria; phylum Desulfobacterota; class Desulfobulbia; order Desulfobulbales; family Desulfobulbaceae; genus UBA10518. The sequence goes on from CAMYLK010000030.1 coordinate 15,180, forward strand.
GGTCGGAGAGGTACCCCAGGCCGGAGGTAAGGTCAACCAGATCGGCAACGATTGTGAGGCCATCTACAATGCCGGCATCCCGCCGTCAACTATTGACGTGCAGGACCGTGGCTATGTGTGCTATGGAGAATATGACGCGACCCAGCCCGATGACTGGCTGAGAGAGGGCTTCCTGGGGCGTTGCTATGAACCGGCGATTCTCCCTGTCGGTTGTATTCCAGTCCCCTGTAATGATCCGGATGGTGACGGGGACCCGACCAATGATGTCGACGTCCTGCCTCAGGCCGCAAGCCCGCCATACCATGATCCGGTGTGTATTGCTGGAGTAGTGAATGACTGTTCCGGCGTATTTCGTCCCAACCCCAATAAAAACCAGTCTATATGCGGCAAACCCTGGATCCCGAGGGAGACAGAGATTATTCCCGGTGCCTGCGCACTTCCCTCGTCTCCTGCAATCTGGACCGATGACGCCTTTGATGCCACCCGTTGTGCCGGCCTGAATATAGATGCCGGCAAATGTTTTCAGCCGGATGTATGCCAGATACAGGCATTAAACGATTTCTGCGGCACCCTCCGCATCGCCGAGGGTATCGATCCCTCTGACCAGGCCAGCGCAACCTCAACTTTCTGGGGCATTCCGGGCATGCTGGTCGACATGGCCATCGAGGCCCAGTTCGGCCATCCTCTCGCTGTCATGAAAGGATACATTGCGAGAAAGGCACGCCCCACCGGCGTACTGCATACTACAGCCGATTCCCTGCGACTCGGTGCCATGGCTTTCAACGATAACGGCGCTTATACAGAGTGCCTGACGGACAACAGGACCGACGTCATTGAAAAGTATTGTCCGGCAGGCAGCCTGGACGGAGCCAAAGTCATAAAACCTATCAGGCTTGGCAGCCTGTTGGCGCTGGACAGAAACGGTAACGGTGTATTTGATAAAAACGAGGACCTGGACCATGACGGGTATTTTGACAGTATTAATGAGGACAGTAACGGAGACGGAGTCCTTAATCCGGGCGAAGACCTTGACGGTGACAACGAACTCGACACGGGCGAAGACCTGAACGGCGACGGTATCTTTTCACCTGCCGATGTCCTGCAGGTTGATACTCTTGTAGATAACCTTAACATGGTCCGCGCTACATCATGGACCCCCCTGGGCGAGGCCATGTACAATGCCATCGGCTACTACACCCAGAACCCTGATGTCCGTATAAACGATACCGACTTCCTTACCGATGTGGATGTTATCGCGGGCTGGCAGAATAACCACGTTTATGCGCCAAGCGCCTATATTCTTGAAGGAGGAACCCTCTACCAGACCACATTCGGCGGTTTGTCGTCAGGAGATGCATCAAATCTGGCCGGCGGTTCGGACACCGGTGTGGACTGGAACGATCTCGGAACTATAAACAACTGGCAGAATAACACTCCATATGATGCGTATGATATCATTCGTTCAAACGACCCAACCTATGGCGACAAGCTTTTTATTACCTATTCTGGCGGAACATCTGAACTCAAAGGCGGTGCCCCTAACGCAGGAGCCCTCTATGATAAGGGTGTTATGTGGGAACCGCTTATTGACCCCATTGCCTACCCCTGCCAGGACAACCACGTCCTGATCATTACCGAGGGTGCCTCAACTGCTGACATTCACTCAGAGGTCGCAGATTTTGTCAACGCGACTGCGGGCAGCTACAATACGGTGCCAATTGCGGACCCTGCCGATACGGCTGCAGACAATGTCTGTACTGATGGTCTCCAGGGAAGCACTTACCTGGATGATCTTACCTACTTTGCCAATGATCCGGATGATCTCTTTACTGTATTCCCGGATGGTGCTACCGGTTCCCTGCCGTATGATAACGGTAACCTGCCGGAAGGCGACTTTCCCTTTGATGCGGCAGCCAAGAAAAAAATCACGACCCATATTGTGGTCGCGGGTGCTTTGCGGGATGCAGGCGCGGAGGAATGCAACCCTGCCACCCTCATTGAGGCGGCGGCGACTAACGGCGGAACTTCCCTGCTCCGCGGAGAAAATCCCGATGAACTTGAGCGAAGTCTGCTCGAATTCTTCAACGAGTTGCGACAAAGGGCCTCTGCCGGGTCGGCAGCCTCGGTTATCTCCTCTGCCCGTGGTGGCGAAGGTGCCATTTACCAGGCTATTTTCTGGCCAGAACTGTCCAGGATGGATATTGCCGACGTTGAATATATAGTTGACTGGGCAGGAGATGTCCACGGCCTTTTCCTCACCAACCGGGGCTTCATGTTCGAGGACACCAACGGCGACCGGATCATGGAACCGTTCGAAGACATAGACGGGGACGGCAACCTTGATGTCAATGAATCCATTGGTGAAGACCTTGATGAAGATGGCTATTTTGATGATGTGTATGAAGATGTTTCCGGCGATGGAAACCTCGATGTTGCTGAGGATGTGGACGGAGACAACTACCTGGACACCGGCGAGGACGTCAACCACAACGGTATACTCGATGTCGGTGAAGACCTCGACGGTGACGGGATCCTCGACCTTACAGAAGACCTGGACGGCGATGGTGTCCAGGATGTAGACATTGACGGTGACGGGAATTTCGATTCTACGTATGAGGATGTCGACCGTGACGGAACCCTTGATATCAACGAAGACCTAGATGATTATGATGGTGACGGTATTCCTGAAGGAGACGGTAATCTCGACGTCGGTGAGGACATCAACATGAACGGTTTCCTTGACCCGGGTGAAGACATCGACGGTGACGGGGTCCTCGACCTGACGGAAGACCTGAACAACGACGGCGTATTTGACCCGTTCCTTGACCTTGACGGTGACGGCCACCGTGACGAAGACGAAGACTTTAACGGGGACGGCGTGCTGAACGGGGTCGACAGAAGGATCATTGTCTATTTTGACAAACTCCTTGGCCGGTCAATGGCGTGCTATAACACCTCCATATTCTTTGCCGGAACCTGTAATGATTTCGTTGAACTGAGCGAGGTCAACTTTCTGTGGTCGGCAGCTGAATGGCTGGCAACAGGTTCCAGCGGGGCATTGAACACTGCTGACAACCGGGCGGTCTATATCTCCAACGAGGACAGGAGATATATCTACACCTGGAACGATCTCAACAATGACGGTATTGTCGATCATGCCTCCGAATACATACCGTTTGTAGCATCGAAGGACTGGGGTGACAACACCGGCTTAGATAACGGTGACTTTGCTCCGTCGGGTCGCGGGCCGGTTGCCAGTGATTTCGACCTGACAAATGATTTTGAGATCGATAACCTTATTACCTGGTTGCGCGGTGAAGACTACCTCTCCCCTGAAGATCCAAACGGCAACGGTGTCGTCGACCCCCTGGAACCAGGCGACATCAATGGTGACGGGATATTACGCGGACCCCAGCGCCTGCGGCAGCTCCCGGAACCGGCAGGCAGCAACAATTTAATAACCTGGCGGCTGGGTGATATTATCCATTCCACCCCCATGACGGTCACGTCGCCGGCCGAGGGATTCCACCTCATTTATAATGACTTCACCTTTGCCCAGTTCCTCTCCAAGTATCTGGACCGCCGCCACATGGTGTACTTCGGGGCCGGTGACGGCATGTTCCACGCTGTGAACGCCGGTTTTTACAGCGCGGTGGACAAGAAATTCTGCCTGGCTCCGCTGAATGCGGACGGGACGTGCACTGACGGCGGTGGTTCTTACCCCGCTCTTGGCACCGAGATGTGGGCCTATGTGCCGTACAACCTGCTGCCGCACCTCAAGTGCCTGGATGATCCGAACTATGTTCACAAGTACTTTATTGACCAGCGGCCGAGGATATTTGACATGCAGATCTTTCCCGAGGAGATTGCCTGCACAGTGGATATAGATGATCCCGGCTGCATTCATCCCAACGGTTGGGGCACTATCCTGGTCGGCGGTATGCGCTTCGGCGGTGCTCCGATAGACGCTGTGGACCTGAACGGAGATGCTGCTGATCTCCGGCAGTTTACTTCATCGTATTTTATCTTTGACATAACCGATCCTGAAAATCCGCCGGTTCTTCTGGGTGAGTTCACCAGGACAACCGAGGATGTTGCACCTTCTGATGGTGTCGAGGACTGGGTGGATATCGGTTACACCACAGTCATACCGGCAGCGACCGGCATGAAAGATACCAATGACGTGGAAATGTATCTTATCTTCGGCAGTGGGCCGCATGGTCCGGATGCCATGAAAGGTGTCAGTGACCAGGATGCCAGGATCGCCATCCTGCCCATGGACAGACTTGTCCACAGGCCGGCCGCCGTCCAGGATGCGGGCGGAAATGACGTCGTCCAGGCTGCTCCGGGAAGGGACGCATTCAGGATACCGGTCACCCCTCCGGTGACCGGAGTATCACAAATTGGAACCTTTGTTCTCCCGTCGCTCGACTTAGGCTTTGGCGGTCAAGGTTTTACCTCTGATATGATCACCGTTGACTTTGATATCAACCCGAGCTATGAGCAGTACAAATCCGACGTGGTCTACTTCGGTACGGTGGAGGGTGATTTTGGCACCAGGGCTGACGGGACAACTTTCTGGAACGGCGGCGGCAAGATGTATCGCCTCATTACCAAGCCGATAGTTACACCCGCCGGCCTACCTTGGTCAGAATACGGTTTAGGGGCAACGGAAGGTACGACCGAACCAGGCCAATGGCTTGTCATGCCGCTGATTGACCTGACCACCACAACGCTTGATGGCAACAACTTCTGGCACCCGAATCCTGCAATCCCGCCAGATCCGGAAAATACCCGTTATCCCCAGCCGATCACCGCGGCCGCTTCAGTCGGTACGGACGGTTTCAACTACTGGGTCTATTTCGGTACCGGCCGATTCTATGACGCGGATGATAAGACCGATAACACGCAACAGACCTACTATGGTATCAAGGAGCCGATTCTGATCCACGAAGGAAAAAAATACCTGAAGTGGTACGAAACAGCAGTGAATCCTACTGGTACGGGCTTTACCGGCAACCTTGGCCTGACGCGCGTTGATGACATCCTTGTCAAGGAAAACGCATTCATTAAAAATGCGGAATTGAGTTGCCGAAGTAAATTGCCAGATACGACGGATTATATCTGTCTGCCTCCACTCGTGGCAAGCACAGATCCTACCCTGAAAACCCTGGAAAAATTTATTGGCGGGACCAAGCTGCAGAGAAAAAGCGGTGGAGTAATTGTCGATATTTCAGGGAATCCGATAGATTTAGCCACTACAGATTGCTGGGACTACAACGGCTGCTCCGACGGCTGGTACAAGGATTTTCATCCCTACGCGAACCGCGAAAGGAACGTGGGCCAGGCAACCCTGCTGGGAGGTCTGTGTACCTTTACCACCTACCAGCCGTTTAACGATGTGTGCCGGGCCGAAGGCAATGCCTACCTGTACGCGGTCTACTACCGGACCGGGACTGCCTGGCATGAAAATATCTTTGGTGAACTCGGTTTAGATTCCGGTAGACGGGTCAAGGACAAGCTGGATCTCGGCCGGGGCCTTGCAACCACCCCGAACCTCCATGTCGGTTCCGGGAGCGATGATGGCGGTCATGACGGCCCGAAAGCTTTCATCCAGACAAGTACCGGTGCAATCATGGAAATCCAGCAGGACAACATGCCGGTTAACTTCCGGACTGGCCCGTCCAAGTGGAAAGAATACTACCGCTGATTCTCTCTGCGTAACAACAAGTAATCTGTAACCTCATTCAGGCTGTCGCGGCTCTTGCATAAGAGCCGCGGCAGCCTTATTGTTTTTTGTGAGGAAGGTTTATAGGCTGTAGGCTGAAGGTATAAGAAATAAGATGGAAGACAAAACCGTTGCTCATCAATTCCCGATAAAAGGCATGCACTGCGCGGCATGCTCAAGCCGCATAGAAAAAGTGGTCGGTGACATGAATGGGGTTAAATCTGTTGGTGTCAACCTGGCCACCGAGACCATGGAGTTGAGCTGGAATACTGGAATAGTTGAGCCGGAAGATATTGCCACGCGTATCAAAGACCTGGGCTTTGAAATGGTACTGGAGGAAAGTCCTGAGGTTGTAACCATTGAAATGGCGCTTAAAGGCATGCACTGCGCGTCCTGCTCCACGCGCATTGAAAAGGTAGTATCCGGCCTGGAAGGAGTTTCCCGGGCCGAGGTTAATCTCGCCGCTGAAACCGGTGTTTTTTCATTTGATCCGAAAATAGTTAGCCGCAGAGCCATTCGTGATGCCATAGAAAAGCTTGGTTTTGAAGCAGTGCCTGTCACTGGGGGTGACGGCAGTTTCGAGAAAAAGCAGCAGGATACCCTTGCCCGCCTTGCCTCCATGAAAAAAAACCTGTATGCCATGCTGGGGTTCGCCTTTGTCCTGCTGGTTATTTCCATGGGCGATATGGTGGGCCTCAAGCTCCCTTCCTTCCTTGATCCGCACCACTCACCATTAAGTTATGCCCTGGTCCAGTTCCTCCTGGTCCTCCCCATCATGTGGCTGGGCCGGAATTTTTACCTCAACGGCATCCCTGCCCTCCTGCGCCGGGTACCCAACATGGATTCGCTCATCGCGGTCGGGACCGGGGCCGCCTTTATCTACTCGACCTGGAACCTGGTGGAAATTGCCTTGGGGATCGATCCCCAGGCCAGGGCCATGGACCTCTATTTTGAATCCGGCGGCGTATTGATCGCCCTGGTTTCACTGGGCAAATACATGGAGACCCTCTCCAAATCACATACCTCTGATGCAATCCGCCAGCTCATGAAGCTGGCACCGGACCAGGCAACCCTCCTGGTGGGCGGTGAACAGAAGATGATCCCGGTTGATGAGATCGAGGTGGGTGATATCCTGCTGGTCAAACCCGGCGAACGCATCCCCATTGACGCGATTATCGTAGACGGCCGCTCCAGTATTGACGAATCCATGCTTACCGGTGAAAGCCTGCCGGTTGACAAAGAAAAGGGTGACAATGTTACCGGCGGCACCCTGAACAAGAACGGGGTACTCACCATCCAAACCATTCATGTGGGTGAGGACACCACCCTGTCGCGCATCATCAGGATGGTGCAGCAGGCCCAGGGCTCAAAAGCCCCCATAGCAGGTTTGGCCGACCGCATCAGCCTTTATTTTGTCCCGTCGGTCATGGCCTTTGCCCTGTGCACCGGGTTGGCCTGGTACTTCATCGGCGGGGTGCCTTTTACCCAGGCCCTCAGGTTTTTCATTGCCGTGATGGTCATTGCCTGCCCCTGTGCGCTCGGACTGGCAACCCCGACGGCCATCATGGTCGGCACCGGCCGCGGGGCCCAGCTTGGCGTGCTCATAAAAAGCGGCACCGCCCTTGAGATGGCGGAAAAAGTCGATTCAATCGTCTTTGATAAAACCGGCACCCTCACCCATGGTCGACCGGAACTGACCGATCTCATCCTTCTTGATGACCGATTTACAGAAGAAGCGCTGCTCACCCTGGTCGCCTCTGCCGAAAGCCACTCCGAGCATCCCCTGGCCGAAGCTATTGTAAGTGCTGCAATCAGAAAAGACTTGCCCCTGCATACCCCTTCCTCTTTTGAGGCAATACCGGGCAGGGGAATAATAACCAGGGTACAGGAACACGATATTGCCCTGGGCAATCAGGAATTTATCGAAGAGAAAACCGGAACCAAAATACCACCGGAGGAACTTCAAAAAGTACATGCTCTGTCGGACGAGGGTAAAACTGTCCTGTTTCTGTCGGTGGAAAACAAATTATCAGCATTTCTCGGGGTTGCAGATAGGATCAAGGATGAAACCCCGGCAACAGTTACCCGGCTCCGCAACATGGATGTCAATGTCATCATGCTGACCGGTGACAATGATAAAACAGCCCGGGCCATTGCCCGTCAGGCGGGAATCAAGGAGGTCATTTCCCAGGTCATGCCCGAAGAAAAATCCTCCCGGGTGCAGCAGTTACAGGAAAAAAATCTGCGGGTGGCCATGGTCGGTGACGGCATTAATGATGCCCCTGCACTGGCCCAGGCCGATGTCGGCATTGCCATGGGCACCGGCATTGACGTTGCCATCGAATCGGGCGACATAGTCATCATGAAGGGCAACCTCGACGGTGTGGTTACCGCCATCTCCCTCAGCCGGGCCACCATGCGCAATATCAGGCAGAACCTGTTCTGGGCCTTTGCCTACAATGTTATCGGCATCCCGGTGGCTGCCGGCCTCCTTTATATTTTCGGCGGCCCGACTCTGAACCCGATGATTGCCGGAGGGGCCATGGCTCTGTCATCGGTCTCTGTTGTGACCAATGCCCTGCGTCTTCGTTTTTTTGCTCCCGCAGAATAGAATTTCCTGACCCAAAATTAATATTTTTTTTCTTGACATCTTAGCTTTCGGGCCTATATATATCATTGTTTATATGCTGAATACCGGTTCAGTTATTCTTGATTCCTCATGAAAATTACAGGGATTGATCAGATCCGGTTCACTGTTAATAACGTTCTAACTTCTCAAAAAATTATTCAACCAAGGAGAGGAAACATGTCGAAATTAGTCCCCCCTCATGGAGGCAAAGGCCTGGTATGTTGCAAGCTGCATGGCAGCGAACTTGTAGCTGAACAGGAAAAAGCAGCAGGACTCAAAAAAATTCAGATCAGCGCCCGCGCAAAAGGCGACGTTATCATGATGGGCATCGGCGGCTTCAGCCCGCTCGATGGCTTCATGACCAAAGCCGACTGGAAAGGCGTTTGCGAAAACTACACCATGGCTGACGGCACTTTCTGGCCTGTACCGATCACCCTGGATATTTCAGCCGCTGATGCTGCAGATATCAATGTTGGTGACGAGATTGCCCTGGAGCATGAGGGCGTCATCTACGCCACCATGAAGGTCAGCGAAAAAGCGGAAATGAGCGAAGCCGACAAAAAATGGGAATGTGAAAAAGTCTTCAAAGGTGACGGCGAAGAATCTGCTGATGACGTCTTCTGGAAAATCGCCATGGAAGATCACCCTGGCGTGCAGATGGTTATGGCGCAGAAGGAAGTGAACATTGCCGGTCCGGTCAAGGTTCTCTCCGAGGGCGAGTATCCTGATCAGTACAAAGGTGTTTACCTGACCCCTGCTGAGACCCGTGCCATGTTTGAAGAGCGCGGCTGGTCAGACGTTGCTGCCCTGCAGCTGCGTAACCCGATGCACCGCTCCCACGAGTTCCTGGCCAAGATTGCCATCGAAGTGTGTGACGGCGTTCTGATCCACTCTCTGATCGGTAACCTCAAGCCAGGTGACATTCCGGCTGACGTTCGTGTAAAAGCTATCGATTGCCTGGTTGAGCATTACTTTGTTAACGACAACGTTATCCAGGGCGGTTACCCGCTGGACATGCGTTATGCCGGTCCCCGTGAAGGCCTGCTCCATGCAACCTTCCGCCAAAACTACGGTATAAGCAAAATGATCATCGGCCGTGACCATGCCGGTGTTGGTGACTTCTACGGCCTGTTCGAAGCGCAGACCATCTTCGACGAGATTCCGACTCCTGCCGATCCGGGCAAAGCCCTGCAGTGCACGCCGCTGAAGATCGACTGGACCTTCTACTGCCACAAGTGTGACGGTATGGCTTCCCTGAGGACCTGCCCGCATACCAAGGATGACCGCGTTATCCTTTCCGGAACCAAACTGCGTAAGGCCCTTTCCGAGGGTGCCGAGGTTGTTGATCACTTTGGCCGCGACGAGGTTCTTGTTATCCTCCGCGAGTACTACGCTGGTCTGACCGAGAAAGTAGAGGTCAAGATGCAGGGCGCTGCTTCTGCTGAGAATATGTAATTCAACTCAGTCCAGCTGAGTTAGAGCATTGGAAAGGAGATGTTCCGCTTAAGCGGTGCGTCTCCTTTTTTTATTGAACGGTAAAGGTATGACTGAAAACAAAAGCCCAATTCTTGTCGAGGTGGGACTTGAAGACAGGAGCTACCCCATTCGTATCGAACAGGGGCTCCTCGCACAAATCGGCCCTGACCTGGCAAGCCGGGATATTGCCAAACATTACGGTGTGATCAGCGACGACCACGTTGCCAGCCTCTACGGAAGTCATGTGATGGAATCACTCGCTGCCGCCGGTCTGTCCGCTGATTTAATCACTTTTCCCCGTGGCGAGGAAAGCAAGAATCTCAAGACCATTGCCACTCTTTCCAGCATGCTTGCCGACCAGGGCTTTGACCGTAAGGATGGGCTGATTGCCCTGGGAGGAGGGGTAACAGGTGACATTACCGGTTTTCTTGCATCAGTGTATATGCGGGGCATTCCCTTTGTTCAGGTACCCACAACCTTACTGGCCCAGGTTGACAGCTCGGTGGGCGGCAAGACCGGGGTCGATATTCCGGAGGGTAAAAACCTGGTCGGTACATTTTATCAGCCGGGAGCCGTATATATTGACACTGATGTTCTGCAGAGCCTGCCGCAGGATGAACTCCTTGGCGGCCTGGCGGAAGTGATTAAATACGGTGTCATCGCTGATGACGACTTGTTTCAGTTTCTCGAAGCCCGGCGGGAAAAAATCCTCCGGCTCGACGAACAGGTTATCTCAAGCATGATTGCCCGCTGCTGCGAAATCAAGGCCTGGGTCGTGGAACAGGACGAACGTGAAGGTGACTTAAGGCGTATACTTAACTTCGGCCATACCATTGGCCACGCCATAGAAGCAGCGTCTGATTTTACGCTTATCCACGGCATGGCCGTCGCCATTGGAATGAGTGTTGTCTCAGATCTTGCCGTACTTACAGGATTATTTGACAAAAATGACTGCGAGAGAGTGAAAGACCTGATCAAGGATTTTGGATTACCGCACACCATCCCTCCAGGACTGGACCGTCAGCGGATCAAGGGATATCTGAAGACAGACAAGAAAACCGTCGACGGCAGGGTCTTTTTCGTTCTTCCCACACGGATAGGTGAGGTTGCCGTCACCGACCAGGTTGCAGAAGCCGATATTGACGCTGTACTCAGCTTAGCTAGTTAGGCTGAAGCTGTTTTAGGCTATTAGGGATAAAGTATGCGTGACCACACAAAATTGAGAGCGTTTGAGCTGGCCGATGAAGTGGTCCTGCTCATATATCAACTGACACAAGAATTCCCTAAACAAGAACTCTATGGTTTGACTTCCCAACTGCGAAGAGCTGCTGTTTCAGTACCATCTAACATTGTCGAGGGATGTGCTCGTGAGAGCAAGACTGATTATCTCCGTTTTCTTGAAATTGCTTTCGGTTCCTTAAGGGAATTGCACTACCAATTTGACCTGTCAACATGTCTTGGGTATTCTAACGGCCATGACATTTCTCTGTGTAAATCCAAAATTATGGAGACAGAAAAAGTTTTGGGGGCTCTACTTCGATCAATGCGCAAAAAAGCTTCATAGACTGGAGACTATTTGTCATTAAAACTAATAGTGGCTCTTTAGAAAACTCAGCTAGAAGTACCTTTTACTCCTTCGACAGCCGGTGGATGCTGGATTCCCGCTTTCGCGGGAATGACATTGTAAAAAGTAACGTCACTCCCGCGTAGGCGGGAGTCCAGGAAGATAACAGCTGAGTTTCATTAATAGCCACTAAACTAATTGACTATTATTGCTTACTAACAGCCTACAGACTAAACAACCTACAGACTAAGATATGCCCATCTACGAATTTTTCTGCCCTGACTGCAACACCATCTTCAACTTCTTCTCCCGCCGGATAAACACTGACAAAAAGCCGGATTGTCCAAAGTGCGGCCGCGAAAAAATCCAAAAGATGATGTCAACCTTTGCCACCATCGGTAAAGCCAGCGAGGAGAACGATCCATTAGCGGACATGGATGAGGCAAAGATGGAGCGGGCTTTTGAAGGGCTGCTCAAAGAGGCTGAAAACATAAACGAGGATGATCCTAAACAAATGGCTGGCCTCATGCGTAAATTCTCGAACAGGACCGGAATTTCACTCGGAGATCAGATGGAGGAAGCTCTGTCCCGTTTGGAAGCGGGCGAAGATCCGGATCAGGTAGAGCGAGAAATGGGGGGCCTGCTTGATGGAGACGACACCTTCTCCTTTGAGGAGATGAAAAAAAAGGTTCGCTCCGGCCCACCTCCCCCTGCTCGAGACGACAAACTGTATGAATTAAAGTAACGATCCTGGTGATTATTTCCAGGGAAGAAGTTTTTTTCAAACCGGATGAGAAAGAGTCGAGATTTCCAGCCTTAATAGATAACGAAAATCAACCACAAACCAATGACCAATGTGATGGCAATTGCAGCTATCAAGCCAAATTTTTCAATAACACCGGCCCTTGCCCCTTCTTTTCTTACGACTGTAGATGAGACGATATAGCCCTTGGGATCCGGTCCCGGTCTTACTTTCATTTCATTACCCTACTACTGAGTTTGACTGAATATCATAACACTTAGCATGGGACGTGCCACACTATGGAATTCCTCCCGGCAAACACATTAACGTACTGTAAACAATAGAAAAAAATCTGGATATATTCTGCGGGATATATTTTTTCGCAGACTTGTTCTGTCTCATTTTCAGACAGGTTGAGAATGAATTCTTATATGAAGTGCCCAGAATTGAGACAGCTCAGCTGAGACCGTATTCTTTTATTTTATTGAGCAGGGTCTGGCGGGCAACACCGAGTATCTTTGCAGTCTTGCTCTTGTTTCCTTCTGCCCGGTCCAGAGTTGATCGGATCAGCTCTCTTTCCATGTCCCGCAGGGTAAATCCCTCTTGCGGAAGAGGCGGTACAGCAGTCTTCGTTCCTTCTGGAAATAAATTATGCGGAAGTTCCCTGGCAGTTATATTCTCTCCAAGGCAGAGAATGACGGCCCGTTCTATTGTGTTTTCAAGTTCCCTGATGTTTCCGGGCCATTGGTAGCGGATAAAATGATTCAGAACTTCAGGATGAAATCCTTTAATATCCTTATTATTTTTGTTCGCGTATTTTTTCAGAAAGTAATTGGACAGTTCCGGTAAATCACCGCTACGCTCCCTGAGCGGGGGGAGCTCAATGGGCACCACTGAAAGCCGGAAATAAAGATCCTGCCGGAAAGTCCCTTCTCCAACCATGGACTGCAAATCTTTATGAGTTGCCGCAACAAGGCGTACGTCAGTATTCATTGTCCTGTTGCCGCCAAGTCTTTCAAACTCACCCTCCTGCAGAACCCGAAGAATTTTTGCCTGGGTCTGCAGGCTCATATCGCCGATTTCGTCCAGAAAGAGTGTTCCCTTATGGGACAGTTCAAACCTGCCTTTACGCTGTTCGCTTGCCCCGGTAAAGGCCCCTTTTTCATGGCCAAACAATTCGCTCTCAAGCAGATTCTCGTGCAGGGCTGCACAATTCACCTTGATAAAAGGAAAATCCCTGCGACTGCTGTTCTCATGCAATGCATTGGCCACCAGCTCCTTTCCGGTACCGGACTCACCGGTGAGCAGGACAGTCGCGTCAGAGGGGGCTACCAGGGAAAGCGTGGAAAACATTTCCTGCATGACCTGGCTGTTACCGATGATATTGCTATAAGAAAAACGCTCCTGCAGACGATCTTTTAACTGTTCATTTTCCTCGTGCAGCCGATGAAAATCCAGTGCCTTGTTAATGGCTATATTGAGTTCATCGATATCAATCGGTTTGGCAACATAATCAAAGGCACCCCTTCTCATCGCCTCTACGGCAGTTTCCACAGAAGAAAAAGCAGTGATAACAATAACCGGCACTTCATATCCGGCTTCTGCAAGAGCTGAGAGGGTAGCAAGTCCGTCCATCCGTGCCATCTTCATATCCAGCAGTATCAGGTCCACATGATTCTGCTGGAGAAGGGGGAGCACTTCGTCACCGTCAGACGCTTCCAGAAGAGTGTACCCGGACTCGGCCAGATTCACCTTCATCATGGTCCGGTGCGCAGTGTCATCATCGGTGATCAGGATCGTCCGGGAGTTATTATTATTCATAATCATGTCCGCCTGCTGAAAGTGGCAGAACAACAGTTATTGTTGTTCCTTCACCGGGGCTGCTTTCGGTCTCAAAGTGACCATCATGCTGCTCAACTATCTGGTGACTGACGGCCAGCCCCAGTCCGGTCCCTTTTTTTCTGGTGGTAAAAAACGGATCAAACATCTTGTCCCGTTCACTTTCCGTCATCCCGCTTCCGGTATCCTTGACCTCGATACGTACTATTTCCCCGGAACGTTGTACCGATACAGTTACCGATCCTCCACCCTGTGTGGCATCAATACTGTTCCGGAGCAGGTTAAGCAGAACCTGGAGCAACATGTCCTGGTCCGCCTCTATTAGAACATTATCCTCAATTTCCACGTGCAGCGATATGTTATGACTTTGGAAATCGGATTCCATGAGACTGGCAGTCTTATCCAGCAATCCTTTCATATCGACTGTTGCCAAATCAGGCTCCCGCTGCCTCGAGAACTGGAGCATACCTGAAATGGTCTGGTTGAGCCGGTCAACCTCACTCATCATCAGGTCAGCGTATTGGCGGCTTTCTGAGTTTTCTTCCGCCTGGGAGCGGAAAAACTGTGCAAATCCTCTCAACGTACCCAGCGGGTTCCTTATTTCGTGAGCCACTCCGGTAGCCATCTGCCCGAGCGCTGCAAGACGTCGGGAGCGCTCAAGTTTCTGTTCCATTTTCCTGATCTCCCGCATATCTCTCAGAGTGAGCACCATCCCGGTAACCTCGCCGGCATGATCCTTCATCTGTGAACTGCTGATCTTGACCGGGATCATGCTCCCATCCCTGTGGGTTAAATCAACAGACCAGTCGAGAACGGTTTTCTGCGGGTCAAAATCTCCCAGAGGACATGCAGGGCAAATATCTGTCAATTGTTTCCCTTCCATTTCCTGGAAAGAAATTCCCACAAGTTCTTCGGTGCGAGAATTACACGATACGATCCTTCCATCCGGGTCCAGGCTTACAAGACCGGCGGGCATACTTTCTATTACGTTCTCAGTGTAGAGCTGCATGTTGGAAAGGGTCGTCCTGAACACCTGCATTCTCTGATAAAGAAACAGGAAATAGAGGCCGGTACTGCCAAGGAGAAAAAGAATTCCATACATGAAGAACGCGTGGTGCATATCCTCATGGCGGGCCTCATCCAGTTCATCCGTCCTGAGCCCGATAAATATTACCGGCTTGATCTCTTTATTACTTGGGGTGCCGCCCATGGAGCATACCGATCGTAAGCGGCTTTGTGTTGCTGCTCCCTGGCAGCCAGGGCCGGACAGGGGATTAAATATTGTTGCAACCTCAAAAATATTCTGATCCTTTATCTGGGTGATGACCGGTTCCTTCCCCTCCAGAATCTGAGTCGTTTCCGGCCTGTACTCATATTCAAACCACTCACCGGCACCGGCAATGAACCTGCCCTGTTCATCCACAATTCGTATATATGATATCGAGTCCTCCTTCACCGTTTCATTGACGAGCATGACAAGGGGGTTTGGACCCTTCATGTAATTCAGCATCGTGGTCCGTGCTCCGGCCTCAAAGGTACGAACATGAGCAAGGGCTTCGTGCAGGAGAAGGTTTTTTATGAGTTGTTCTTCCTTGTTAAAATTCCTCACAGTGGAAACAGCAAGGAGGCTCGCCAGAATGAGGCTGCTGACAATAATCGCCAGGGCAGATTTTGAAACCCGTCTTGGAGGGGATGTTTTGGGTAAAATGGAGCGCTTTTCCTGCATTCGGGTATATACCTTTTAGCTTGAGCTATCCTTGAGTACATCTCTCTACAGTTACCATGACGAACAAAAGGAAATGATTTTCCCTTTCCTCCCAAAAAGCATGATAAATGCCAGTATCACACTAACTTCAACTTAACCATTCAACTTGCCGAAATTAATGGGTAATAATATTAGCATACGCATCGGATAGTTGTTTCTCGCATGTATTACTGCCTAATAATTGGCCACCCTGACCCCCAGCTTCTCGGCC
>CAMYLK010000031.1 GCA_947259225.1 uncultured Desulfobulbaceae bacterium
CCGACGGTCTTGTACATCCCCCTGTTCGTTGATTTTACCCAGCAGGGATGGAGTGAAAATTTCTGATCACCCGAGGGGCTTTGGATAACTGCCTTACATTCACCAGCAGAATCATCAAATTCTGTCGGCACTTGTGTCAACCGTAATCCGTTTGCTGAAATTTCCTCGACAACGCCTATATATGTTGACTTCCCATCAGAAATAACTGCCATAACCCCCTGGGTCCTATGGCGAGAGTCTTTTCTGGGGGTTTTCTTATCAAGATCACCCTTTACCTGCTCCACAAAATTGATCCACTCGGCTGTAGGGTTATCAATTTGAAAACCGATTTTTTTATACTTCCCTTTACCGGACATATGAACCCACCTGGGGTGGAGGTCCAACTTAAAATCGTTCAGTGGTGAGTTGATAACTGCTAAACATTTCTGAACTGTTTCGTCAAAACCTGCGGGGATTTCTGACACGGCAACACCGGTTTTTGATATATCCTCTACCACGACAAGAAAAGCTGAACTCCCATCTGAAATATTTGATTTAAGCCCAGGTGTTTTATAGCGCTCACTTCTCCTTCGTTCTTCGCTCATGAAAAAATCCTTTTATCAGAGATGCCTCATACTAGCTATACCTAGTGTGGTGAATAGGAAGGCAAACAAATAACGAGAGTATCGTTATCAATAAATACTTTACCAGAACAAGCCGTTACTCTTTTGTAATTATCAATATTTCAACAAGTGATGTCAAGGTACAATCACGGCTTTTTGCTATGATAGAGCAAAAGAAAACTCACGTAAAAACTGTTTGTGTTGCGCTTCAGAGAGAAAATAGTTTGTGAAAAACACCGAATTGGAACTGCTGATTTATACTTGAACCAGTATGAGCAAAAATCAGGTTGCGTTGTCCCCTGGCTGTACAGCAGGAACAGAAAAACTGGATTTACATTTCTAGGGTCTGGTCGGTTACGAGTAAACTGAAGGGATCCTTACTGTTGTCGAGATCATTAACAAATGATGCCCAGTTTGCCGGGGGAGCTTCAATCTGGAAACCGATCATCTTGTACATGCCGTTGTTGGTAATCCGAACCCACCTCGGCTGAAGTGTAATGATAAAATCGTTTTGGGGCCCGTTGACGACAGAATAACACAAATCAACAGTATCGTCGAAACTTGCCGGTACCTTGGATACACGCAAGCCGCTGGTGGAAATGTCTTCAACAATACCTACGTATGTTGATTTGCCGTCGGAAATATTTGACATGAGGCCTACAGTATCATGCCGATTACTTCCCCTGCCGTCTTCCTGAAGAAGAAATTCCATTTTAAACCTCCCGCAAAGCTTAAAACCATATATGTTGTCCGGATGATATCATTAATATAATCAAGCCGAACACCATATAAAATGTTTTTTTACAGAACTCCCTGAAAAGCTCTTCTTCTAATCTTAATTATCTTTACTATTCAGCCCATTGTCAAGACAATAAGGTTGAACAAAAAATCAAAATTCAAGCACTTGTCGATAACGCTTTAACCGTGCTTCAGGCTACCTCCAGGGACTGGCCCAGGTCGCCGAGAATATCCTCTATATGTTCGATACCTACAGAGAGCCGGACAAAGTCGGGTGAAACTCCAGCCGAAGCCTGCTCTTCAGGGGTCAACTGGGAGTGGGTAGTCGAGGCCGGGTGTATGGCCAGACTCCTTGCATCCCCGATATTTGCCAGGTGGCTGAACAGCTTAAGACTGTTAATAAATTTTTTCCCGGATTCAAGGCCATCCTTGATGCCGAACCCGACCAGGGCACCAAAGCCGTGCCGCATGTATTTTGCAGCCAGGTCATGGGTCGCATGGTCTTCAAGACCGGGATACAGTACCCATTCCACCTTCGGATGTTGTTGTAAATATCGGGCCACGGCGAGAGCGTTTTCACTATGCCGTTCCATCCTGAGGGGCAGGGTTTCAATGCCCTGCAGAATAAGAAAACTGTTGAACGGCGAGAGACAGGCACCAGTGTCCCTGAGGAGTATCGTTCTGGCCCGAATAACATAGGCGGCCTTGCCGACAGCATCAGACCAGACCACTCCGCCATAGGACGGGTCCGGTTCTGTAAACATGGGAAACTTACCTGATGCCTTCCAGTCAAAATTCCCGGAATCGACAATAACACCGCCAATCGAGTTGCCGTGCCCGCCGCAGAACTTTGTCAGCGAGTGGACCACCACATCAGCTCCAAAATCAAAAGGCCTGCACAGATACGGTGTCGGCACCGTGTTGTCAACGATGAGCGGGACCCCGGCCTGGTGGGCAACAGCAGCAATTTTTTCCAGGTCAGGTGTATCAAGCCCCGGATTGCCAATGGTCTCCACGAACACACACTTTGTTTTATCTGTAATGGCTGCTGCCATATCTTCTGGTTTATTGCCTTTAACAAAGGTGGTTGTTATCCCGTAGCGGGGTAACGTGTGGTGAAAAAGATTGTAGGTACCACCATACAGGCTTGAGGAAGATACAATATGATCACCCTGCTCGCAGATGTTGAGAACCGCATAGGTGATAGCTGACGAACCGGAGCTTGTTGCCAGGGCACCGACCCCACCTTCAAGCTGCATCATGCGGCGCTCCAGCACATCCGTTGTCGGGTTCATTATCCGGGTATAGATGTTGCCGGTCGCTTCCGGGGCAAAATCCTCCGGCCGCAGGCCTTCCTGGTCCAGGTTGAGCCTGGGAGCCCATACTTCCGGTTTCAGACCGAAAAGGCTGGCCGCATCTTCAGTATCCTCAAACACGAAACTGGTCGTCTGGTAAATTGGTACTGCCCTGCTTCGAGTTGCAGGGTCTGGTACATGCCCGCCATGGAGAACAACCGTTTCGGCTTTCAGGTTTTTCATAGTGTCACCTCGTCACTGTAAGTATGCCTGATATATTCATCGATTTACTCTGCACCGGTCAAAATCCTGTACAAGCGAATCATATAACTGTAAAAAGTATCAACTCAAACTCAAAAGATATTATTTACCACATTGTGGTGCACCCTTCAAGAGAAACAGGAGAAAAACTGCCTGATACCAGGATAAGAGGAAATCTCGAAGCACATATCTCCTAACCTGAACTGTTTACTATTATTAAACATTACATATTTATTACTACAACTTTCTGCAAGTATTTATTATGGACCTCATGCTGAACTGCCAGGCCGTGAGCAAAGCCATCGGCCCCAGATCACTTTTTGATTCTGTCTCTTTTACCGTCAACCGGGGAGAACGGCTCGGGATCATCGGGGCCAACGGAACAGGAAAAACAACCTTGCTCCGTATCCTCAGCGGTATGGACTCTGTTGACAGCGGCAAGGTAACCTTATCAAAAAATATCAGGACCGGGCACCTTGCCCAGAGCGATGTTTTCAGGGGGAACGATACTGTTGGTGATGTTCTGTATGAAAGCCTCCACGACCTTGAACTTGACGATACCGAAGAGTATAACCGGGTTCACTCCATGCTCAGCCGGGCGGAATTCAGCAGTCCCGACAGTGCTGTCCAGCCCCTATCCGGAGGCTGGCGTAAACGACTCTCCATCTGCAGTGCCCTTGTCCGCCAACCGGACATCCTGCTCATGGATGAGCCAACCAACCATCTTGATCTTGAAGGAATCCTCTGGCTTGAAAAACTCCTGGGCAGTCCCTTTCCCGAAAGTCCTGCAGCGTTTGTCCTGGTAAGTCATGACCGGGTCTTCCTGGAAAATATGGCTAACCGGATCATGGAAATTTCACCCATGTACCCTGACGGTATTTTCACTGTTGATGGAAATTACTCCACATTCCTGCAGCGAAAAGAAGAGTTTCTTGCGCAGCAGGAAGAGCTTGAAACCCGTCTGGCCAACAAGGCCAGGCGCGAAACCGAGTGGCTCAGGCGAGGGCCCAAGGCCAGGACCACCAAGGCAAAATACCGGATCGACGAAGCCCACCGGCTCCACAGTGAACTGGACCAGATAAAAAGACGCAACAGGGAAAAGAAAAAAATCCAGGTAGATTTTACGACCACAGACCGCAAGACAAAAAAGCTGCTTGAAGCGAGGAAATTGTCCAAGTCGTTTGACGACAGGTCGCTCTTTAGTGGACTTGATATTATCCTCGCTCCACGGAGACGTCTCGGACTGCTTGGCCCCAACGGCTGTGGCAAGTCCACCCTGATGCACATTCTTGCCGGAGCAGGAAGCGAAAAGGGCCTTTTGCCGGACAGCGGAAGCATCAAAACAGCAGATAAAGTTAAAATTGTCAGTTTTACCCAGAACCGTGAACAGCTGGACCTTTCCTCAACCCTGAGACAGGCGCTTTCCCCTGAAGGAGAAACAGTTGTGTACCGGCACAGATCCCTCCACATAGTAACCTGGGCAAAAAAATTCCTGTTCACGGTTGATCAGCTTGATACCCCGGTTGGCAACCTGTCCGGCGGAGAACAGGCCAAAATTCTCATTGCCGATATTATGCGCCAACCTGCCGATATTCTCCTGCTGGACGAACCGACCAATGACCTTGATATTCCTTCCCTGCAGGTCCTTGAGGAGAGCCTGCTTGAGTTTTCTGGTGCAGTGGTCCTGGTTACTCACGACCGTTTCCTGATGGACAGTGTCTGTGACAGCGTTCTTGGTTTTGACGGCAGGGGCAAGGTTACCTATTTTGCCGATTATGAACAGTGGATATCATCCCTGAAAGAAACAGAGCCCGAAAAACCTGCCGCACCCGAAAAGCAGCATAAAAATAAAAAGCGCGTGAAAGGCCGCCTCTCATACTTGGACCAGCGTGAGTACGATGCCATGGAGGAGAAAATACTCCTGGCTGAGGAGGAAGAGCAAAAACTTCAGCAGCGCATGGATGATCCCGACACAGCAAGCGATCCGGAAAGACTGCATGAGTGCTGGGAACAGTTGGAAAATGTCCGCAGCACAATCCACGACCTTTACCGGCGGTGGGAGGAGCTGGAAGAGCTGAAGAACAGCGGCTCCGGGTAACCGGGCTCTCGGCCTTGTCCGCCTCTGCAAATCTTGTCTTGACCTTTGTGCGTGGATAATTGAAGATATCGTTTGTTAATGCTCCGATTCTCAATTGCCCGATCGGGAAAACGATGGTTAAGCTTCAACATCTTTTTTTGGTTCTCATGCTCCTCTTTGCGGGGTTGTTCTTCATCGCATGCGCCAGCGAGATTCCCTCTGCTTCCACACCTTCCGAAATTGTTCAGCGTATTGCCTTTGGTTCCTGCTCCAACCAGTACCTTGACCAGCCGATCTGGTTGGCGATAATTGGTTCCAGACCTGACCTGTTCCTCCACCTCGGAGACATTATCTATGGTGATGTTGCCCCGCCCGGAAACAAGCCAATCGATGCAGATGTTGATCTGATTGAAAAGATGCGGATGGACTACGCCTTGCTTGCAGACAAGCCCGGTTTCAAAGAACTGAGACAGACCATACCTTTCATGGCCACCTGGGATGACCATGATTTTGGCAGAAATGACGGTGGCAGTGACTTTAAACTCAAAAATGAGTCCCGCGAACTGTTTTTCGATTTCCTCGATTTACCTGCCGACTCACCCCAGCGCCAGGACCGGGTGGTGTATAACGCCGCCATATATGGGCTCCCAGGCAAACGAGTACAGATCATCATGCTCGACACCCGCTCTTTTCGGGACCCTTTGGTAAAGGGGACAATCAGCGAGGAAGAAGCGGAGAAACAGAATATTATCGGACGGTTTCTTCCCCACACAGACAGCACTACTACCCTGCTGGGCGCACAGCAGTGGCAATGGCTGGAAAAGCAGTTAAACAAACCAGCCGAGGTGCGGCTGCTCGGTTCCAGCATCCAGGTTGTAGCCGGTGAAAAAAGTGTTGAGAGCTGGGGCAACTTTCCCCATGAACGCCGCAGGCTTTATGACCTCATTAAGAACACAGGTGCTGCCGGCGTCATAGTTCTCAGCGGTGATGCTCACTTTGCGGAAATTTCAAAGTCTAAGGAAGGACCATATACGATTTACGACTTTACATCTTCACCCTTAGCCCAACTGCCTGCTGGAGAGACAGGCCTGGAGTCGAAAATCAACTCTTTTCGTATTTCAAGTTCATACTCAGGGAACAACTTCGGGCTTGTTGAGATCAAATGGGATGCCCAACCCTCACCGCTCATTACCTTAAAGGTCCTAGATGACAAAGAGGTTACAGTGTTTAAGCATAAGGTATATCTGCATGAACTTAATCCAGCAGACCATTAATCAATAACATAGCCGAGAGAAGAGTTTATGGAAAAGACCAAATCACACTTTTCATTTATTCGAGTACCGGAATAGGAGAACTGATCCCGAAGCTCCTTGAGACATTATTTCAGGCAGTCGTATAAGAGCTTGTTTATCAGTCAAGGTATGTATGTTCAATTTTGCCAGTGGTAAGGTAGAACTGTTGCCAGGTATAACAAACTAAACCTTCCCTGCGATAACCTCCAAATGAGAAGGAACCTTGCTCCCTCCTGTTGATTGTTACGATCTCTACATGACAGGGTCTAAATCAGGTTGAGATTGCCAAGCAAATCATAGTGTTCCTCCTCTTTCAAATCGGGTACAAAGCAATCAGTTATTGACAAAACAGGCTCAATTTAACCAGGATTAATAATCCTAACATTATTCGAGGTGCGCTATGATTATCAGATTTTTATTTACTTCGTTATTCATCTTCCTGTTTATTGCCGGCCCTGTTTCGGCCGCCAACTTGCAGCCCTGGTCGGAAAATGTATTTGTTGAAATCAAGAAGGAACATGGGCCGGATTCTGAAAAAAGGATGCGTAAACTCCATGACATTATTCTGAAAAACCAGGACAAGTCTATTGAAGAGAAGCTGCGGCTGGTCAACGACACCATGAACAACCTGCCCTGGATAGCTGATGAACAGCACTGGAAAAAAGCCGACTACTGGGCGTCTCCCATTGAAACAATCGCATCATTTGGCGGGGATTGCGAGGATATTGCCATTGCCAAGTGGATCGTGCTCAGGACACTTGGTATTCCCAGGGAGAACCTGCGTCTTGTTTTTGCGAATATCAAGCAAAAGGGAGAGTATCATATGGTGCTTGCCTATGTGGGACGGATTGACATACCCAGAGAGGAGAGGCTTAAGTCGACATGGATCCTTGACAATGTCAATAAAAAAGTAATGAGGGCGGATGAGAGAAAAGACCTGTTGTATATATATGCGATAGATCGTGACGGTACCATGGTTGTCATGAAGGATGACGGCAAGAACCGTAAAATAGGGGCAGTGCGTGAAAATACCAATATGAAAAAACTCGAAGAAATAAAACAAAAAATACAGGAAAATATGGCCAAATTTAAGGAAATTAACGAAGGGAGGTCTTTGTTTCCTGAATAGAAAAATATTTGCAGAAGCTTCATTTCCTATATTTAGGTGGAATAATCGGAATCCGATCTGACAACTTATCAAATAGTCTTTGATCTTTCCTGACACTCATTGCCAACCAGTCAAGTTGTAGGTTATTATGATAAATCTTTACTCCCAATTATCTCCTCAATGTTGGGATTGCCATATGATATATTATATTACGGCGCAAGGATTTTATCTGCAGCCGTTAGTTCCTGCAGGATAGTGAACATGTTACTAACCTTACCGGCTTTTACCTTATCTGCTAATTTAAAATGGTTTATACAGATCCCGCACGAGAGTATTTGAACACCGGCTTCCTCAAGCGACACAAGAGTGTCTACTATGTCCGATCCTTCACAGGCCAGCCTGACCCCTCCATTCAATAAGAGGATATGTGATACCTCCTTCACAAAATCCCCAAGAGTCGAAAGGAAGTTACCCATCAGCAGGTCGCCAAGCTTGTCATCCCCAAATCCCATCAATTCTGAGTTAATGTAAATTACTGTTGTAGATTTTATCTTTTCATTCTTCATTTTTCACTTCTCCAGCTTATCAAGATATTTATTATGGGAAGCTGCTCTTTCATCAAAAATACCTATTTGATTTATAGATATTCACAATGTATTAATTACCCTGTAGAAACAAATTCCGTACACCACTTCAACAAAATAATTTCATCAAGGAGAAATTATGAAAACCAACAATATGTTTGCTTTGACAATTTTCATCTCGCTCTGTGTGCTTGCTGCTTCACTCGCTGCCGCAACCCACGATTATCAAATAGTTAAAACAGAAGAATTAAAAAGGATGCTCGATGACGGTATTGAAATGACAGTTGTTGATGCCAGGAATCCTGAAGAGTATCAGGAAGTACATATTAAGGGAGCGATAAATATACCTGAGAAAAAGTTTGCCGAGTATCAGCAAGAATTGCCTGGAAACAAATCTGCCAAGATCATATTTTACTGCAATGGTATTAAATGCGGCAAAAGCAAGAAGGCAGCACAAAAGGTTATTAATTTAGGTTATACGGATATTTCTGTCTATGCTGAAGGTATGCCTGTTTGGGAGGAAAAAGGTATGCCGATATACACGGGACCAGAATATGAGAAACGAATAGAAACAACAATAATAAGTTCAAAAGATCTTCACGCGCTCATAAACAGCGGTGCGGATACTTTCACGATTGTGGACGTGAGGGATCCGGAAGAGTTTACTGAGGGGCATATTCAGAGTTCTATCAATATCCCTGTTGCTTCTTTTGCATCCCGATCTGAGATTCTGGACAAAAAGAAAAAGATCATAGTTTACTGTAATTCTGGTGGGCGTAGTTACAATGCTTACCGTAAACTTATGAAGCTTGGATACAAAGACATTAACCAGGCAATCTTTGCTGACTGGAAGGCTGCTGGCATGCTCGTTCAAAAATCGTAATTTGCCTGCCAAGTTCTAAAATTATATAAAGCAACCTGCCTCAAAATTTGGAGCAGGTTGCTTAAACAAAATATTGCCAGTTTAAACCTTAACTAATCAAAAAGAACAGAAAAATATAAGCGCATGTAACAGGTTAAAATAAATAGAAAAAACAGACTTTGTTACGTATACTCTACGAACACTGTTTGTTTACCCTCGTTCATCGCGACAGAGGGTTTCATATTTTATGATACAAAATGAAGGTGAGTGTCAGGTCAAATTCGGCCTTTCAATAGAGGGTGTAAGAAAAAGTATGAGTTACTACAATTTAGGATATATCATTACATGACTTTTTTCTCGAGAGTTGAGGTTACCAAATCAAACCTCGACCAAATAGCAGTTCTTCACAAGTGGATATAATCTGCTATAATCTCCTGTTATATTACTGTGCTGCCGCCCTTTCCTTTTCAAGCTCTTCTGGTGACATAACCCAGAAAGGCTTGCCGGATTTTGTCAAACGGACCTTGAGACTGAAGTAGTCGCCTTTTTTGATTTTCGAGGCCATAAATACATCCTTACCGTCAATTTCCGCCCAAACTCCCCTGATCTTCAATTTCTCGCCCTTCTTGATACCGATGGAGTCGCCGAGAAACCACTTTGGACCTACATGCACCATGATATCTTCACCGTCCCCATCATCTGCTATAATAGCAATCCCAGGCGACATTCCTTTCATAGGCACAACTTCCTTTATACTTTTTACCCAGCATCTTATTTTTTCTCGTTCATCTTCATTGTACAGCTTGTTGTAGACACTATCCTCTTCCCAGCCGCCCATATCTTTTGCCGCGACTAATCCGGGAATTACAAATAAAATAAATAATACTATCGGGAAAATTTTCATCATCGTTTTCATACAAACCTCCTTATACCCATCCAATTACAAAATTATAATTTTACGTCATAGTGCTTCATATTTTATGTGGTCAAAGATGCCGGATCTGACCACTTATCATACTAAAGCTTTCGGTTATCGATAACCCGTTTGCTTTTTCCTTCGGAGCGCTCAAGGGTTTTCTCTTCTACAAGTTTTACATCAACTGATATGCCAAGTTCTGCGGCAAGTCTTGCTTTAATATGATCAACCATGACGCGCTGCTTTCTCATTTCATCAAAAAAAATTGACTCATTGACTTCAACAAGAACAGTCACCTTGTCCGAATGATTATCTCGATCAATGATGATCTGGTAATGCGGTTCCGTATCCTCTATCTCGATAAGCACCTTTTCGATTTGAACCGGGAAAACATTTACTCCCTTGATAATGAGCATGTCATCAGAACGCCCCATTATACGCTGCATCCGCATAAAAGTCCTTCCACAGGGGCAGGGCTCCGGGATGAGCCTTGTCAGGTCACGGGTGCGATAGCGGATCATGGGAAAGGCTTCCTTGGTCAGGGTCGTAATAACCAGTTCTCCGGTTTCCCCGGGTTCAACCGGCTCCATCGTATCCGGATCAACCACTTCCAGAAGAAAATGATCTTCGTTTATATGAAGACCGTTGCATTCCTGGCATTCCCCGGCCACTCCGGGCCCCATAATCTCTGACAGGCCGTAATTGTCGGTGGCAACAATACCAAGTTTCTCATTTATTTCGCGCCGCATGGCCTCGGACCAGGGTTCGGCACCAAAGAGGCCTACCCTTAAGGACAGGCCATTGGGGTTGATGCCCATTTCCAGCAGGGCATCGGCAATGATGAGAGCATAACTCGGGGTACAGACCAGGGCGCTTGTTTTGAAATCCTGCATGATCTGGATCTGACGCTTGGTGTTGCCGGCTGAAATGGGAATAACCGAAGCACCCAGCCTTTCTGCACCGTAATGGAGGCCAAAGCCACCCGTAAAAAGACCGTAACCAAAGGCAATCTGGATGACATCATCGGCTGTCACCCCTGCGGCCGTAAGGATGCGCGCCACCAGGTTTGACCAGTTCTTGATATCGTTTTTGGTGTAGCCCACCACTGTGGCCAGGCCCGTGGTGCCGGACGAGGAGTGAATGCGGACTACATCCCGCAACGGCACAGCAAAAAGGCCGTACGGATAATTATCTCGCAGGTCCTGCTTGCTGGTAAACGGCAGGCGGCGAAGATCCTCAAGAGACTGGAAATCATCATAGTTAACCTTCAGGTTATCAAACTTTTTCCGATAGAACGGTACGTGCGTCCCCACACGGTAGAGTGTGGACTGCAGCCGCTCCAGCTGCAACTGTTCCAGGTCTTCCCTGGACATACATTCTCTTTCCGGTTCCCAATACATAAGTCAGACTTTCAAGGTTAGGGTTGTCGTCGTGAGTTTATGGATACCTGTTATATTTTAGCATCTGAAAGCAGATCCTGAAAACCTATTCTATCTTTTCCCGGCCCAGATACGCCCGCTGCACATCCCGGTTCGCCAGCAGATCTTCTGACGGTCCCTGCAAAATAACCTTTCCCGTTTCCAGGACATAGCCGCGATCCGCAATGGACAGGGCTGCCTTGGCATTCTGCTCAACCAGCAGGACCGTATTACCTTCATCACGCAAACGGACTATCACTTGAAAAATATTACGCACAATCAGTGGCGCAAGTCCGGTTGACGGTTCGTCCATCATGACCAATCGCGGCTTAGACATCAATGCCCTGCCCATGGCCAGCATCTGCTGTTCTCCACCAGAAAGGGTTCCGGCAAGCTGGTTACGCCGCTCTTTTAATACCGGAAACAACTCGTACTGGTGCTGCAATTCTTTCATGACAGCCTTTCTGCCTTCTTTTTTCTGAAGCACATAACCGCCGAGAATGAGATTCTCCTCAACAGACATGGTGGCAAAAACCTGTCGCCCTTCCGGGACCAGTGAACAGCCGCTCGCAACTATCTTCTGGGCAGCCATACGGCGGCAATCCTCTCCATGGAACTGAATCCGGCCATCAGTCGGTTTCACCAGGCCTGTTATCGTATGCAGCAGGGTAGTCTTTCCGGCTCCGTTGGCACCAATCATGGCAACTATCTCGCCACCGTCAACGTGCAGAGAAATATTCTTAAGAACCCTCAGTTTTCCATAGCCGGAGTCAAGATTACGTATCTTCAGCATGATCCTATCATTGCCACCCAAACACTCAGGCAGCCGCCTCCTCGTCCTCACCCAGGTATATCTTGATGACATCAGGGTTGCGCTGAATTTCCTCTGGAATATCCTCGGCAATCTTTTCACCAAAGCTCAGAACAACTATCTCATCGGATATATCCATGACCAGTGACATATCGTGCTCTACCAGCAGGACAGTAATGCCCATATCGCGAATCCTGCCAATGAGCCGAGCGACCTCTGCTGTCTCGTAAATATTCAATCCCGCGGCCGGTTCGTCCAGTAATAACAGCTCCGGCTCGGTTGCCAGTGCCCTGGCCATCTCAACAGCCCGTTGCTGCCCGAATGCAAGGCTTGTTGCATCCACATCCGCATACTGATCGATCTCAAGCAGTTCGAGCAGCTCCATGGATTTGGTGCGGATATCTTTTTCCTCTTTCCAGGTCCAGGGAAGGTTCAACATGCCAGACAGGAATCCCGACCGACTGCGAATATGGCGGCCAAGCATCACATTCTCGAGGGCCGTCATGCTATGAAAAAGCTTAATATTCTGAAAAGTTCGTGCCATACCAAGCCCGGCAACGCGATAAGGCTTAAACCCCTGAATTTCTTGCCCTTTGAAAGTAATCGCCCCCGATGAGAGCTCAAGCCCGCCGGCAATGAGATTGAAGAGGGTGGTTTTACCGGCACCGTTGGGCCCGATTACCGCTTTAATGGCACCAGGTTCAACCTTGAAGCTTACATCGTTGACTGCATGGAGCCCGCCGAAATATTTATCAACTTTTATTAATTCTAGCATAGCTCAATTTGTTGTTCCGGGGTCATTTTTCATTGCCTGGAAAATATTTCTAATCCGCAGACTCAATATCCCCTGGGGTGCAAAAAGCATGATCAGGATCAGAATACCACCAAAAACAGCGTCGTCATAGGTTCCGAACATTCCACGTAAGGACATGAAATTCAGCAGGACGCCCATGATCAGGGCTCCCCAAAGGTTTGCCATTCCACCCACAGCGACGATAGCCACATAACGCACCGATTTCATGACACTTGCTTCTGACGGGCCGATACCACCGTTGTAGTGGGTCAGAAATGAACCTGCCACAGCAGCAAAAGCAGCGCTGATCACAAAAGTGTAGAGTTTGTAGCGGGCGGTATTTACCCCTATGGCTTCAGCTGCCTCTTCAGAACCATGGATTGAACGAAGTGCCCTTCCCATCCGGGAATGAATAAGGTTGAGCAGGAGAACAAGCCCAAACAACAGTAATCCCCAGGCAATATAATAGTTATGGATCCGATCGGCAAAATCACCGTTTACACTTACACCTGGAAAGAGCTGAAAAGGTGGCACCTCGGAAACACCATCTGCTTCACCAAAAAACTCTGCTGCAAGCACTATCCGAAAGATAATGATTCCAAATCCGAGGGTGGCCATGGCCAGGTAATGCCCCTTGAGTTTGAGCACCGGGATGCCCAGAATAAAAGCAATAACAATAGCGACAGTAACAGCTATAATGCAGGCCGGCCAGGGTTGGACATTAATGAGAGCTTCTCCGTACAGGCTCTGGCGCTGCATCAAAAACCCGGCCTTATCCATAAGCTGCATAACTGCAGTTCCCTGATAAGATGACAAATCGTTGCTGGTCAATGCGGCAGACAGGTAGCCTCCGATGGCAAAAAAACCTGCATGCCCCAGGGATATCTGGCCGGCATACCCCATCAGCACACAGAGACCTATGATCAGCAGTGAATAATAGGCGGCCATGGTCAACTGGGTGAGATAATAGGCCGTATCAGTGGCGCTGGTCAACAGCTGCACACAGATAACGATCACCAGGAGCCCGGCAATGGGGAGATATCGCTTCAGGAAATCCATCAGAACTCTTTCAACTGTGCCGCTTCTCTGCTGCCGAATAAGCCGTGTGGTCTAATAAAAAGAATAATAAGCAGAATGGCTATTGCCACTGCATCCTGGAACGCCAGCGGCAGAAAGGAAATGCTGAACGCCTCGATAATACCCAGCATAAGACCAGCCGCCACAGCGCCCAGGCTGTTGCCAAGCCCACCCATAATGGCTACGGTGAAACCCTTGATGGCCAAGCCGGTGCCATTGTCATACTGACTGTAGGTAATGGGGCTCATGACCGCACCCGCAAGAGCGCCTATGCCAGCCGACAGCATGAAGGAAAATGTCACCATGTTTTTTACGTTTATGCCGCAGAGCGTTGCCGCCTTTCTGTTTGCAGCACAGGCTCGCATTTCCCTGCCGATGGACGTAAATTTGAAAAATAAGCTGAGGAAAACAACGACAACGGAGCACACCCCTATGACTATAAGTACCTGAGGGGAAATCCTTGTTCCCAGAATTGATACAGAGGTGACCGCGGTACCGATAAAATAGGGCAAGGCCCGGACACTTTCTCCCCAGATATGCAATGCCGCTTCACGAACGAGGATGGAAATGCCGATGGTTATGATTATCATGCGCAGGACCGATGGGTTATCAATCCAGCGGATAAAAATTATCTCAATAAGCGCCCCCACAACCATGGTTATGAGTACTGCAACTGCAATTGCCAGCGGCATGGGCATAAAATGCAGCAGGGATATGGAAATCATCCCTCCCAGCATCAGAAACTCACCTTGGGCGAAATTGATAATACCGGTTGTGTTGTAGATAATGTTAAAGCCTATGGCCACAATAGCATAAATAATGCCATAGGTGATCCCGGCAAAGAGATATTGGAGAAAAAGAGAAGATTCCATTCGTAACAGTTGCCTGCTTACTGTCCCGACAGTCAGAAAAAGGAGTGAGGGATATGTCCCTCACTCCTTTTATGTATTTATAACAACAGTATCTGTTTATTTGGCGTAAAGTGTGAATTTACCATCCTTAACAGTCATCATGTCGAATGCGTCAAGACCGAGACCATTATGATTTTCAGGAGAGAAGTTGAACACACCGCCAGTTCCGACAAAGCCCTGCATGTTCTCGATAGCGTCACGCACCTTTGCTTTGTCAGGACCTACCTCACCAATTGCCTTGGTAAGGATCATGAAGGCGTCATACGCATGGCCTCCAAAGGTAGAGGCCTCTTCCTTGAACTTGCCTTCATAGTCGCTTTTATATTTCACAAGTACAGGTTTCTGGACATTGTTGTCGGGCAGTACGTCTGCAACCAGAAGACGACCAGCAGGAAAAATTACACCTTCGGCTGCAGCACCAGCTGCCTGAACAAATTTGATGTTGCCAAAACCGTGACTCTGGAAAATCGGCACATCCCAACCTGCCTGACGTATGTTCTTGATGATGATTGACTGGGCCGGAACAATTGACCAGTTAACAACGGCCTGGATGTCTTTGTTAGCCATCAATTTTGCAACTACTGCAGAAAGATCGGTAGCCTTCTTGTCATATACTTCGCTTATCAAAACATCGATACCAAACTCGGGTGCAATCTTCAGAAGCTGCCCCTTGCCTGCTTTTCCGAATCCGGTATTACCAACGACAACAGCTATCTTGGAAATGTTCATTTTATTCATTTCCATGTAGATCTTTTTGACTGCGTCGCTGTCCATCTGCGGGGTTTTGAAAACCCACTTGGCCACCGGGTTGACAATTACCGCTGCAGCAGCGCAGGAAACGAGAAGGGTCTCGGCCTGCTCGGCAATATTTTTGATCTTCATGGTTTCGCCGCTGGTGGAGGGACCGATGATTGCAAAAACTTTTTCCTCCTCGATCAGCTGCTTGGCAAAGGATATTGCTTTTTCAGGATTGCCGCCGGAATCTTTAATGATGAGTTCTATCTTGTTGCCGTTGACCCCGCCCTTGGCATTCAATTCTTCGGTCAGCATCCTTAAAGTGTTCGCTTCTGGAACACCGAGAAAAGATGGTCCCGTCTCAGCCAGGATGGCTCCAATCTTGATGGTGTCGGCCATGGCAGCCTGTAATCCAGGTAATGCCAGCATACCTACAGCCGCTACGGCTACTACTGCTTTTTTCAACATATTCATCACTGCTTAACCTCCCTTATTGAAGAGAAAACAAAAAACAGGAAAAAGAACCTTCTCACCCCTGCTTCCTTCCAAAACAACTATTATAATGCGCAGACCTGTTCACCGGTTAGGATAGTAAAACTATCCCGCTGAAGGGCTGCTATTGCTGTGTCCATATCATCGAAACGAAAGATTAGCACGGCATTTTCCCCGCTTGTTTTCACAAAGGCGTACATGTATTCAACATTCAGACCAGCCGCTTCAATCGTCTTGAGCACCCCAGACAAGCCACCGACCCGGTCGGGCACCTCCACGGCAATAACATTGGTCTTTCCAACTGTACACCCGTTTTCTTTGAGCACTCTCTTCGCCTCATCCACCTTGTCAACAATGAGACGCAGAATCCCGAAATCAGCCGTATCGGCAACTGACAATGCTCTGATATTTATATTGTTTTCAGCCAGGACCGAAGCAATCTCAGCCAGGCGCCCTGACTTGTTCTCCAGAAAAACAGCAATCTGCTCCACTCTCATTATCTACCCCTCCCGACGTGAAATTTCTTTTCTCGTTATATCTTGCGATTATCGATAACCCGCTGCGCCTTCCCTTCACTGCGCTGGATCGTTCTCGGTTCGACCAGCTTAACACTGCAGGTAACGCCAAGTAAATCCTTAATTTCCGTCTGGATCTTTCTGGTAAGGACCTCCAGAATTTTGATCTCGTCATGAAAAACGTTATCGCTGACTTCCACGAGGACGCTCATCGTATCGAGATTTCCTTGCCGGTTCACTTCGATCTGGTAATGCGGTTCAACCCCTTCAATGCCCATGAGCACGTGTTCAACCTGTGAAGGAAAAACGTTAACGCCGCGGATGATGAGCATATCGTCGGTGCGACCGGTCACTTTTTCCATGCGGACAAGAGTTCGGCCGCAGGCGCATTGCTCAGTATACAGGGTGGATATATCCTTGGTCCGGTACCGGATAATCGGGAATGCCTCCTTGGTCAGGGTGGTAAATACCAGCTCGCCAGGTTGTCCAGGGGGCAGAGGCTCAAAGGTATCCGGATCGACGATCTCGGGCAGGAAATGATCTTCCAGGATATGCATGCCGTGATCGCTTTCCGGGCACTGCATGGCCACGCCGGGACCTATCACCTCACTGAGCCCGTAAATGTCTAGAGCGCGAATACCGAGCTTTTTTTCCACCTCATCGCGCATGTTCTCGCTCCAGGGCTCTGCACCGTGTATGCCGACGCGAAGCTTGAGTTCATCCGGAGTTACCCCGGCGTCGATCATGGCTTCAGCAAGATTCAGGGCATAGGAAGGGGTGGAAAGCAATACAGATGAGCCAAAATCACGCATTATGGTGATCTGCCGTTTGGTATTGCCTCCCGATATGGGGATGACGGTTGCTCCAAGACGTTCAGCCCCATAATGGGCCCCTAGGCCACCGGTAAACAAACCGTATCCATAGGCGTTGTGCACCATGTCACCATGGGTCGCGCCACCCATTGCCAGGCAACGGGCCATTACATCTGCCCAGGTATTGATATCATCTGCTGTATACCCAACGACAGTCGGCTTGCCGGTTGTTCCTGATGAGGCGTGAACCCTGACAATGTCTTCCATGGGCACAGTGAATAACCCGAAAGGATAATTATCGCGCAGGTCGTCCTTGGTGGTGAACGGAAGTTTACGCAGGTCGGACAGGGATTGGATATCTCCAGGCTTGACCCCGGCTTTGTCCATTTTCTCCCTGTAGGGCCGGACCCTCTCATAAACCCTTGCAACCAAACGCTGCAAACGCTTCAACTGAATGGATTCCAAGCCCTTTCTGGGTAATCTCTCGATCTCTTCAACCTGCATCAAATTCATTTATATCACCCTTCCGTAGTCTGATCTCTCCCTGTCAGGCATGAACCAGGTCCCGTCCAGCCTGAAATGCGTTCTTATTTACCTCGCGAAACTGTTCTTTCACCTTCTGGTCAATCACATCAAGAAAGATTTGGGGAGTAACCGCCAGGAAATTTGACATGGCACCAACCATGACCACATTGGCAGTTCTGAGTTCACCCATTTCCCTGGCAACAGCAAATGCGTCAAGGGCAACGACATTAATGCCCCGATTTCTCAGCTCGTCCAGTATATTATCAGGGTATGACGCTTTGCCGGTCGCGACCGCAGGCGGCAGAATTTTCTGGGTATTGACGACCACCGCACTGTCCCTGTGCAGGTAGGGAAGATACCGGGCCGCTTCCATTTCTTCGAAAGCAACCTGGATGTCGGCTGTTCCGGGGTCAATGAGTGGAGAATAGACCTTTTCCCCGTATTTGAGATGGGCTACAACGGAACCGCCCCGCTGGGCCATGCCGTGCACCTCGCTTTTCTTGACGTCAAAACCGGCCGCAAGCTGGGCATAGGCGGTCAGTTCGCTGGCAAGCAGTATGCCCTGACCGCCGACACCGGAAAAGAGGATATTACCGCTTTGTTTCATCAGTTGTCCTCCTTCAGAGTAATCGCATCAAACTTACATAGAACGGCACACTGTCCACAACCGTTGCACTGGACTTCGTTGATCATTGAATACCCTTTCTGTTTTTCCTTGTATCCCCTTTCGACGGACTCTCCAGGGGTGATGGGATTCCAACTGATCGCCGGACAGCCAAGCCGTATACAGGCCGTGCAGCCTGTACAATTGTCCAGATTGGTCCAGTAAACAGGTTTTTTACGCCTTACCTCTTCAGGGAGCAGTACACACGGAGCCCGGCTTATAACAACCGATGTCTCGGTTCTGGCAATCTCCTCTTTGAGTACTTTGCGGGTCTCATCAATGTCATGGGGGTTGACAACAACAACCCTTTTGACACCAACCGCCCTGCACAGTTCTTCAAAGTTGATCGCATTTGCAGCTTCACCCTTAATGTTGCAGCCGGATGCCGGATTATGCTGGTGACCGGTCATGGCTGTTGTCCTGTTATCGACGATAATCACGGTAGAATTACTGTCATTGTAGACAGAGTTAATTAGGCCCGTAATACCAGAGTGAATAAAGGTTGAATCACCCAGAACGGCAACCATTTTACCCTCGCCTTCCTTGCCCAACGCCTTGGACATGCCGTGGGCAATAGTGACGGAAGCCCCCATGCAGACGCAGGTGTCCATGGCGGAAAGAGGCGGCAGAAAACCCAGGGTGTAACAGCCAATATCACCGGAAACGAACACATCCTTCATCCTGGACAGGCAGTAGAACAGGCCGCGATGCGGGCAGCCGGCACACATATTGGGCGGCCGCATCGGCAGGTCCAGTGGTTCAAAAAGTTGCCCAACGCTGTCCGGGTCGATGGATTTGCGAACTATAAAGGAGTTCAGTTCTCCCTGGGAAGGAATCAGTTCCTTGCCCCGGCAGTGAATTCCCATTGCTTTGATATGCGTCTCCAGAAAGGGGTCCAGCTCTTCGACAATAATGAGTTCGTCCACTTTTTGAGCAAAGTCACGGATCTTCTGTTCAGGCAGCGGCCAGACCATACCGAGCTTCAGGACGGCAGCATCCGGGAATGCCTCCTTGACGTAGTTGTACGAGGTTCCGGAGGTTATGAATCCCCTGGTGACGGTCCCTTCCTCCACCCTGTTTTCATCAAGGGTTTCAGCCAGTTCCCTGAGCGACTGCATCCGCTTTTCTATCACGGCCCTGCGTACCCTTGCGGGTCCTGGCAGCATAACAAATTTGCCCGGCATTTTTTCTATGGACGGATCAGATGTCGCAACCCGGTCACTCTTTTGAACGACCCCCTTGACGTGGGCAATCCTGGTGGTGATGCGGAACAGGACCGGTGTATCGAGCTCCTCGCTCAGTTCAAAGGCACGAAGGAGCATGACCTTTGCCTCAGCTGGATCGGACGGCTCAAGCATGGGAAGCTTGGCGGCAAAAGCATAGTTGCGGTTGTCCTGCTCATTCTGGGAGCTGTGCATTTCCGGATCATCAGCAGTCAGGACAACAAGACCGCCCCGACCCCCGGTGTACGAGGCTGTAAAAAGCGGGTCGGCCGCGACGTTCATGCCGACATGTTTCATTGTTGCCAGGGCTCTTACCCCGGCAAACGATGCTCCGATAGCCACCTCCAGCCCCACTTTCTCATTGGGTGCCCACTCGGTATAGACGTCGGCATAGGTGGAAAGATTTTCCATTATCTCGGTGGATGGGGTTCCGGGGTATCCGGAAGCAACCTGGACCCCGGCTTCCCAAGCACCCAGGGCTATTGCCTCGTTCCCCGAAAGCCAAAGAGTCTCTTTCTTGTTTAAAGTCACTCGTTCAACTCCTCTATTCTTGTCTCCGACTTTGCCGGCAAGGGATTACTGTTTCTCTTCCTGCAGCTCGAACTGGAATGGATAGATGACAACTGTGGATTTATCACCGACCAGCGCATCAAGTGTTCCAGTATTGAGGATCAATCCGATAAACAATTCATCTTCATTCTCCGGACCTGTCTTCATAACCTGTGATTTAACCTGGTAGTCGACAACATATCCGTCTATTTTCCTGGTTCGCCACAACTCTTCGAGTCCTATCCCGTTCCACTTCAGGCCGACCATAGTGCCGCTTTGATACTGAATCAGCCGTGGTACGATCGTGGTTAATGTCTCCGGGTTGCGGTTAAGGATGATATCATCCACACCGTCGTGGTCCACATCACTGATAAGTATACGGGAGGGTACATAGGTCTCCTTATATTTTTCACCAATTCCATCAACCTCATCATTCGTGAGAGGGTTGGTGACCTCCATCATATTAGGATCGCCTCCCAGGTAACGTTTGGTCCCGGCAAACCGTTCCGCGCTTTTCCAAATCTTGGACCCGCTTTTAATTACCATTAGTTTGGAGGATTCATCAATGGCAACGATCTCGTGCTTGCCGTCACCATCCAGGTCCGCATAGGCAAAATTGAAAACATTTACCTCGCTGGGTATGGGCAAACGTTCCTGCCTCACCAGGACCTTATCTTTGATGGACAGCTGATAGAGCCCCGGTTCAACGGGGAGAAGACCCGTGGACTGCCCGACAAGGACCTCTCCGATGCTTGGGATATTCACCGGTTTTATATACCAGCGGGCCTCTCTGAATAATTCCACGAACTGTTTACCGTCCCACTCCACAGCCCTTGATCCCGGAATTTTCGGGTCAGCAGCGCTTATGTATATCTCATCGCGGCCATTGCCGTTCAGGTCGGCGCAGTTGACATTGTGAACTATGTAACGGTTCCCCATGTCAATCGTGTCAATGATGTTCAGCCTGGTTCCGTCCCGATGAAAAACCTGCACTTCAGTCCTGTTGGCAAGCACTATTTCCTCAGTGCCGTCACCATCGATGTCACCAAGATCTATGCCGGTAACGGTCATGTCAAAGTTGCGGGTCTTGACAAAATTGCGCCCCCCGCGGATGGAGAATCCTCCTCCGGACGACATGAACGTTTTATCCGGATGCGCGGTGGTAAAGCCTGAAGGCTGGCCCTTGGCAGGTGCAGCCTGGGTGGCAACCACCAGTGATGCGGGACGTTTTTTGTTAAAGTACTTTTCAATGATGTCCCAGGAAAGGCTGTCTATTGCCCCCATAATCTGTTCATTGGCCGTGGCTGACCCTAAAAAAGTCTGGACGGCCTGATCAGCTGATGCACCCGCGCTGAAAACCTTTGTGTCAATTGAAATGCCGCCGCCGAGAGCTGTGATGGTTCCGAAAACCAGATAATCGGCTCCAACTTTTTTCGCGTACGGCCCCATGTTCTGGGCGAGAAGTGTACCGCCTGATCCCTGTAAGGCCGCATCGACTTTTGCTTTTGGAACAATAGCCGAACCGGTTTCGGAAGTAATCCGGCTGCCGAGCATATCACGAAGCCCTTCCTTCAGATACGCTTTATCAGGCGGCGCATTCAGTTTAAAGGGAAGGATGGCCACAGATTTTTTTGCTTCCTGCGCAAGTGTTACTCCTGACCAGAACAGGCAGAACATAAGTGCCACGAGAAAGAGTTGTGTCTTTTTATTCAAAAATATCATGTACTTCTCCTGAAGAGAATTCTTCCATATTTTGCCGCAAACACTTTGTGTCGGTACCGATATGGAACTTAAAAGATCAAACTATGATTTCTACCTCAAAAAAGTACCATATAGCAAGGATTTTCGGAGTCATTCCCCGTTCGCCTCATCAAGCTGCTCCATTTTACTTTGAGCCTCCTCCCATTGTGCATAATTTCGCTCCAGCCTGCGCTCGACCATGCTGTATTCACGGCTGGTTTCAGCCCACTTTTCCGGCTCCTGGTACAGGTCAGGATCGGCCATCAGGGTTTCCAGTTCACTTTTCCGGGCTTCAAGTTCCTCTATCTGCGCTTCCGCTTTTTTGACGATATCTTTCAGCGGTTTAATTTTCCCGTGCATTTCCTGGCGGGCCTGCGCTCTTTTTCGCCTGAGAGTTTTCTTGTCTACAACCTGGTCAGGACTGTTCTCTTCTTTTTCGCCAGTGGTTGCCTGGTCGGGCGATCCGCTCGGTCGTGCTGTTGCTTTCTCCTGCTCTTTCTTGCGGTGCTCAAGGTAGTCATCCACATTTCCTTCATATATTGCTGCCCGCCCATTGCGTATTTCCAGCACCTTATTCACAAAAGAGTTCACAAAATGCCGGTTATGGGACACCACTATGATGGTCCCCTCGTACTGGGCCATTGCCTCCTGCAGTACTTCCTGGGAACTTATATCCAGATGGTTGGTCGGCTCGTCAAGGAGCATAAGGTTGGCAGGTTTGACCAGCATTCTGGCCAGGGCGACACGGCTTTTTTCCCCTCCGGAAAGCACCTGGATTTTTTTTTCCACATCATCACCACTGAACAGGAAGGCTCCGAGCAGTGACCTGACCTGGGTTGCCGTCTTGTCTGCAGCAGCATAGTAGACAGTGTCAAGGACCGACAGTTCAGGTGAAAGTTCCTGGGCCTGATGCTGGCCGAAATACGACAGGACGACGTTGTGTCCGAGGCGAACCGTGCCCTGTGCAGGTTCCGCTCCGGCAATGACTTTCAGCATGGTTGTTTTGCCGGCACCGTTAACACCGACTACCACAACTTTGTCCCCTCGCTGCAGCGAAATATTTACCCCTTTAAACACCAGTTGCTGATCATACTCCTTGCGCAAATCCTGCAGGTCGAGAACATCTTTGCCCGAAGACGCGGCGGGCGGAAAGGTGAAGCGAATGGACCGTTCCGATTCGGAGAGCTCAATACGCTCCATCTTTTCAAGCTGTTTCACCCTGCTCTGTACCTGTCGAGCCTTGGTAGACTTTGCCCTGAAACGCTCAATAAACCGCTCCGTCTGTTTAATCATGGCCTGCTGATTGGCATAGGATGCCCGTTCGATTCCCAGGCGCTCCTCTTTCTCGATGAGGTAGCTCGAATAATTTCCCCGGTAGACGGTCAGCCTGCCAAGGCTCAACTCCCAGGTTGTCGTTGTAAGACGGTCAAGAAACGCGAGGTCATGGGAGATAATGATTATCGCCCCCTGATACTGCTGCAGAAACTCCTCCAGCCAGGTAAGCGAATCAAGGTCCAGGTGGTTTGTGGGTTCATCGAGCAGCAGAAGGGCCGGTTTGCGCAGAAGTATCTTGGCAAGCAGCAGCCGCATGATCCAGCCGCCGGAAAAACTCCTGACCTCCTTTTTTAAATCTTCGGCAGAAAAACCAAGGCCGAACAGAATTCTTTCAATGTCGGGCCGTATCCTGAAAACATCCCGCCCCTCAAGGAAATGCTGCAGTTCGCCCTGGCGCTGTAAAAGGGTGTCCAGCTTGGGATCATCTGATGACATGGCAGAAAGCTGTTCGCTTATCTGATCCAGCTCCTTCTGTTGGGCAAGCACTTCATCAAATGCCCTCTCTGCTTCCTCATATAGGGAACGGTCCCCGAGGCTGGCTGTAACTTCCTGTGGAAGATAGGCAACGCTGAACCATGAGGCCCGGCTGACTATACCTGGATCGGTTTCCTTGAGGCCGCACATGATCCTGAGCAAGGTGGATTTTCCCGAGCCGTTCACTCCGGCAAGACCTATCCGATCACTGCCATGGACCTGTACGGAAACATCCCTGAAGAGATGTTTATTGCCGTACTGGAGGTTGAGGTTTTGTAAACTCAGCATTTGTTCAGGAGTCAGGTATCAGGTTTCAGGCTGCAGGATCATGAGCTGGGGTCATCTGTATACTGTTGCGCGGCTGTTCCGAATCTGTATTCAGGACGAACCTGTCAGCCAGGTCAAGTTCGGCCAGCCTCTGCATGTTAACTGATTTGATACCGCGAAACATTGACTGGTCTTTTTCGTTAATTGTCAGGGTCACTGTACACTTCTTTGGCACACCGGCAAGCAATTTTCTGGTCTGTTTAAACATCAGCCGCGAGTTGACCATTTCACCGAATGCAGGGTGATACGGACCGGCCAGCAGATTTTCTTCCAGCTCCGGACCGGCCTGCAGTCCCATTCGAACCACCCTGATACCATGATCATCAAAATATCTTCTGGCTCTTGCAGCCCTGGCCACGGCAGCCCCGAGTGTGAGCGGTCGAAAGTCTCCCTGTTCATACAAGCTGGCCAGAAGGCTCCCCCGTAATACCAGTACAGGATAAATCCTTACAAAGTCAGGCTTCAAGTCCGCAACCTGCTCTACCGTTTTCATCAGCGAACGGGTCTTTTGGCGGGGCAGTCCAAGCATGAGCTGCACCCCAACCTGGAATCCGCCTTCCTTGAGCTGCCGGACCGCCTCCTTTGACTGCTCTGCCGAATGCCCTCTGTTACTGGCCTCAAGTACCCTGTCATCCAGTGACTGCACACCGAGTTCAACTATGCTCACTCCCTTGCCGCGAAGAAAATCAATAGTTCGAGGATCAACATAATCCGGCCGAGTGGAAAGTCGGATTGTATTGACCTTTTCGTCTTGAATAAAAGGTGCAACAGCATCAAGCAGTTCCTCCTGGCGGGAAAAGGGCAGCCCGGTAAAGCTCCCGCCGTAAAAGGCTACCTGCACCTCCCCTTTCGTGGTGTGCGAACTCCGGTCCAACCAGCTTTTGACAACGCTTTTTACCTCGTCGGCTGAAACGCGATTTTCACTCCCGTACCCGCTGATCTGATGCTGGTTGCAGAAAATACAGTAATGGGGACAGCCCTGGTGTGGGATAAATATAGGAATAACAAAGGGCATGAAAAGAAATAGTTAGAGTCCGGTTACTTCAGAATTAGGCAGCAATACTAATCCTGTTTGCTCTGCAAATCGTCAAGGGCGGCCCCGGCCGCTTGCTGTTCAGCCTCTTTTTTACTTGAAGCACTGCCGCTGCCGAGAAGACTGCCCTGAAATAGTACGGAAACTGTGAAAGTCCTGTCATGGGCTGGACCCTCTTCGTCTTCAAGGACATACACCGGCCCTTCATTATACTTTTCCTGAAGCAGTTCCTGCAGCGCGCTCTTGGAATCTGCTGTCACGAGTACTCCATGATGCCGGTCAATCAGAGGTTCAAACCACCGCCGGACAAAGGCCAGTGCTTCGTCATACCCGCTGTCCAGAAACAGGGCACCCAGGAGGGCTTCATACGCACAGGCAAGTATGGAAGGTTTTTCCCTGCCCCTGGATGCATCTTCGCCATGCCCGAGAAGAAGGTATTTGCCGAGATCAATTTGACGGGCCATTTTGACAAGCCCTGCTTCGTTAACCAGGGCGGCCCGAATCCGGGTCAGCTTGCCTTCCCGCATGTCAGGAAAACGTGTAAAGAGAATGTAGCCCACTGTGAGATCAAGAACAGCGTCACCAAGGAACTCCTGGGTTTCATTATGGCACCCGTTCTTCATCCGCTCAAAGGCGAAGGAGCTGTGGATCAGCGCAAGCTGAAGCAGGCGGACATCATTAAAGTGGTAACCGATCCGCTCCTGAAGCTCTTCAAGCAGATGGCTGTTGTCCTGGATGAGCGTATTTATTGTTGCGGCCATAAAAACCTGTAGTTCAGTAACGTATAAGCAAATACAAAGTTAACGATTGTTATAACCGGCTACCGGAAAACGTCTCAGCGGAACGGTAAACTCACCTTCATTTTTCAGAGCACCTACCTCTCTTTGTCCGGCTGATGCCTTGGTTGTGTGTTTTTTAGCTTTGTTGTTTTGAATCAAGCTATATGAAATATAGATTTTTTCAATTTCCCATTACTTTTTGCAATTTTTCTCCAATTCGAGTTGTCGTTCATTGTTACCCAACGACGCTCCTCTGACCTATAGAACCAATCTTTATCATTTTGAAAATAAACTTGGAGGTCAGTTGTTTCAAGAATGTTTAAAATCTCATTACTGTGAGATTTTATTTCACTAAAATCAGTTGTTGCTTGTTGCCCCATCTCGCTATAAAGTTCATTTAATTCTAGCAAGAGTGAATGTATTTCTTGGTTCATTCCTGAAACATTTAAGCCTATTTTTTTGGCTTCTTCTCTAAGGACAGGGTAACTATGTGAAGGGTATTTTGAGTTCAATATATTTGCTATTTCCTTAATTTTGTCTTCATTTGTCATGTGATAAGAAAGCAATTCTTCACATAGCATTACAGATAAGCTATCTGCCCTATCTACTGCACCTATGACAAGAGGGTGTACATATTGATAAAGCTCACTGTATGGATTGGATATATTATCTCTTTTTTCCTCATTCCATAGTCTAATTACACGATTAAGCTCATCCAGACTTACCCCAACTTTCCTGTTGTTTCTGCTGTCTATCGGAGATAAATCATGCCTTAGAGAAGTGTCGACTGCGCTTAAGTGTGCCATAGGGCCCATAATAATTTCATTGGAGCCTGTAGCCATCATTGTTGCCGCAGAGGCGCATTCAAGTGGAACTAATGCAACAATCTGATTGCAATATTGCCTAATAAGATTGATTATCTTCAAAGAGGCTTCTCCGTCACCACCATCACTCTTGATAAACAAATATAATTTTTCCTGTTCTCCAATTTTTTCTAACAGCTCGTAAAATGCTATAACATCATTATCGCATACAGAACCTTTAGGGCTGTTCCAGTATGAAAGAAATGGAGCATCAAGCAACTTAATAATTTGTTTGATAATGTTTTGTGTTTTTTTAAAGAGGACTGGTGGCTCTTTGATCTTTATTTTTTCTTCCATGGAATTCCTTTAATGAACAAAACGTCAAGTTGCAAAAAACCGTGAAGAAAGCTCCCTGTAGCGGTTTCCCCTTGTCAAATCCTGAAACTTTGGTATAAATTGCCCTCACTAAAAGCAAGGCGACGTAGCCAAGTGGTAAGGCAGAGGTCTGCAAAACCTTTATTCACCGGTTCGAATCCGGTCGTCGCCTC
This sequence comes from uncultured Desulfobulbaceae bacterium, assembly GCA_947259225.1. GTDB lineage: Bacteria > Desulfobacterota > Desulfobulbia > Desulfobulbales > Desulfobulbaceae > UBA10518. The sequence continues at coordinate 27,300 of CAMYLK010000031.1, forward strand.
CAGAAATATTAGGGTTTACCGGATACTGACGTATCTTGTAAACCCTTTTTTATTGATGGGAATGTAAATTAGTTCACATTATGAACAAGTTACCGAAAAAAAACGATTCACCCCTCTTTGTTTCTATTGAAGCTATTCGGCATGCACCCCTTTATTCAATAAAAGCCTTAAATACAGCCGTAGTGTGAGTTTAAATTTAATGAATTGTTATGCTAACCTGTTCTCCATTATCATAACTTATTGAATGATATCAGGCTAGAAAGACCAGTTATGCTTACTATTTCATTGTCAACCACCTGAAATCCTTGTAGATATCAGGAAACTAGATAATAATTTGTTAGAATTGAAAAATCACATGGATTGGATACAGGATCATTTTACAATAGTTGCAGGTTTTCCAAGGCCCAACTGGGAGACGATTAATGACGAAATACCAAAAAATATCAGCGATAGGGATACAAATGATCTTTGGTGTGAAATTGCTATTATTTGGGTCAACAAAATAAAATCAGTGCTATCGACGGATTACTCAACTTACGTTAGTAGTAATTTTTTATTGCTAACTTCTGAGAATATAAAATATGCTGATTCACTACTGAAGTTTCTCGAAGATACACTCAATAGAATATTAAGGACATTAAATGGTATCGCATTAGATGACGGATATGGGAAGCATGTTGTTCTAATATTTGACAACCTTGATCACTATTACTCTTATATTTCTTATTTTTATCCAGAAGAAGGTGAGTTTGCTTCTAGTGGTGGGGTATATTTGAACAAAGGTTATGGCCACTTTGTATTTCCACATCAGGAAATATCACTTGCTGAGTCTATTGCATCGCATGAATTGTGCCATGCTCTTTTAGAGCATCTACAAATACCATCATGGGTAGACGAGGGAATTACTGTTAACATCGAAAATATGATAATGGGTACTCAATCAAAACGCATGGACCACGTGATGTTAAAAGAACATTTGGAATTCTGGGATGAAGCCAGAATACAGGAGTTTTGGTCAGGAGAAGCATTTAGTCGCCCCGACGAAGGCCAATATTTAAGTTATCATTTAGCGCAATTTCTAGTTCAATCATTATCTAAAGAATTCTCTTCATTTAAGGAGTTTATACATAAAGCTATATATACAGACGGAGGTGAGTCAGCAGCCAGCAGTGTATATAGTAATAGTTTGGGTTATTTAATTGAAGAGATATTAGGAAAGGGTGATTGGGCTCCAAATCAAAAACTACTTAAAGAAAAATTTTCTAACCAACCGCTAAACACAGACAGCGGGAACTGACTCGCTGCCGGTTTGCTAAAATTCGTGCGGAGGAGGGGGATGATTAATCTGCAAAAATTTGGGAAAGACCCGATTAATGAACGAGATTTGTATTTTCTCAGCGTTAAGGATTTAAATGAAATTCCCAGTGATATTACACTTTCAAGTCCAAATTTTGCCTGCCTGATTGTTTGGGATTCATGGAACGCAACTGTTGACGAAATTTCATCTATTGCAGAACCACTTTTAGAATACGGATGTTCTTATTTCTGCTCATGGGGACCAGGATGTGAACGTGTTCATGACATAATTGATGAGATAGATTCCAAGACATTTATCGATTTAGGTTATTCCGAAGAATCTTTTGTTATGACAACTTGGCATAACGATGAAACACTTCAAGAAGCATTGTATTTTTTCCTGAATGAAACATGGCCAGATGAATATTATGAGGGGACAACATTATCTTCTTTGGCAATTGTAATCGGAAATCAAGAGTGGTCAGAAATAGTAAAAAAAGCACTTATGGAACCTGGAAAGTTTAATAACAACTATATAAATAATGAGTGTTAAAAACCTAGAATAAACCGGGGTCAGACCCTATTAATTCTTCTATAGCAGAAACTCCTGGTGAAACTCCCCCTGTTTAACGGACACTTTTAATCAGAAACATTTGTTTCTTCAAGGAGTGTCTTATGAACAGTAAACGAAAACCCTACAAAACGTATCCTAAAGAGTTTAAGCTGGAAGCC
>CAMYLK010000032.1 GCA_947259225.1 uncultured Desulfobulbaceae bacterium
CCCGGCATATACCAGGGCCAAGAAAAATTCCGGAAAAAGGGTATAAATTCTTCCGAGTCCATTGTCTCCCTGACTATTCTGTTAAAATTGCTGCAGTTACCCGCTCCGGCGAAATTGAACCTGACCCTGCCATTATCATTGAGGATCATGAGCACATTTTTCAGGAGCTTGGAATGATTTTTAACCCAGTGCAGTGCAGCATTGGACACTGCCAGGTCGAACGAATCGGCAAAATACATGGAATTGATATCCATGACCTGAAAACGAAGATTTTCGCATTCATAGTGTACCCGGGCTGTTTTAATCATCCCTTTGGACGCGTCGATACCCAGCACAGATCCATCCGGCACTGATTCCGCCGGTTGCGCTGTAACAGCCCCGTCACCGCAACCGAGATCAAGGATCTTCTCATTTCCTTTTAATTCAAGTTCGCCCAGGAGCTTCAGACCCCATTCCTGCTGATGTGTGGATGCCTTTCGGTATTTATTGCCGTCAAATTCAAACGCCATAACTCTTTTTGCAATTACTGTCTCAAAACAGAATTCGGGATTCTTTATGACCGGTACTTCTCCATAACCGGCGACCAGGCATCAACTGCCTTAACCGGTTTTTTCTTTGTAAACGCCCCATGTTTAACATTAGCGGGCAGGGCGATGACCTCGCCCTGTCCCACCTTGATTTCACGATCATCGACCCTGAAAAATAAATCTCCTTCGAGCACCAGGGTGATCTGCTCGTTCTCATGACTGTGCATGGGAAACTCGCTGTTCGGTTCGATCTCGAAATAGGAAAGCAGAGTGTTTTCCAAACCGACCCCCCACATTCTGGCGCCAGCCACAACCTCTTTCAAAGGAAGTTTATTCTGGGAAAAATACTGCGCTGAATTCATATGCCGCCTCCAAAATTCATAATGCTTAGTTTAAAACAGCTCTTTTACCTTGATATTCCCCCTTACGGTCGCAAAAAACATGAGCAGGACAACCAGGATGATATCGACAAGGGCGATGACAAAAAATTCTTTTGGGAGTATTTGATTAAACAACGAGAACAAGATAACTGAAATTCCATAGAACACTCTGAACAGGATTACCGAACCAATATTCTTTAAGCCGGCTTTGATATCAGCGGCACTGATGTACTGGATATGCGCCAGAAAGAAAAGAAACAACCCTGTTACAATGGCATAGAATGGATGAATATCAGGGGTAAGTTGTACCTGGAAGATACCATGGACAAAGAGAAAAATTATTCCTCCCATAGTATCCCAGATTACTCCTGCATAAAGCACATTTCGCAAATATGTATTGATTGCAATTGTCCCCATTCTCTCTTATTACGTACAAAATATTATCTTTTTACTTGTCCGACTACACAAAATGCAAGATATTAACAATCTAATATCATTCATGTAAATTTCATTTTAACTTGACTGGTTAAAGATTCTGATAATTTATTTAAAACAAATTCAAATTAATTCCTGATTACCACTAAAGTTCATCATGGCTTTAATTTGCTTACTTCAACCATGGTGTCATTTCGAGCATAGCGAGAAATCTAGTCTTTCAAACGTTTAGATTTCTCGCTTTCGCTCGAGGCAAGTGAGCGAGCGAAGTGAGACTTCAAATGACTTTAACATCATAATATCAACATCTTAAGATTTCCACAGGTAAATTTGGTTGAGGATTGGTGGTAGTCAGGAATTAGCTTGTGGAGAGGGAATTGTTACAGATTCAGACATAATCGTTTTAGGTATACGTTTAACTCTTTTCCTAACTCAGGTGATTCAACGAAGCTACCGTGATGAGCGGGAATTTCGATAATTTCGACACCTCTTTGCGCAATATTTTGCCAACCATAAAATGATTCTTCTGTGTTTGAATATGACGATTTAAAAAGCGTGATCCCGCCATTATACGGCTCTGGTTCATAGCCATTGATTATTTTAAGATTGCTGTAAACCAGAAGCCATTGTCTCAGGTCCTCTGGCCGGGGGCGTTTGATGAGCTTGAACCAATGATACATGGATAGATTGACTAAGTGAGAAAAAATGCTGACTATTCGAGTATTCGGCCAGCGATCATTTATCCGAGACAGGATTCCAGGATCTGGCAGAAAATCACGTGAGGAGCTGCTGGGTAGATTTTCACTTTGGATGATATTATCAGGTCCAAGCGTGTCAAACATTCCCAGAAACAGGATGCTTTTTCCGCTGGACTGAAGAAGGCGAGCTAGTTCTATGGCTATCAATCCACCCATAGAGCCACCAGCCAGGAAATAGGGGCCATGGGGGTTGATCTCCTGTATTTGTTCGGCATATTCCTCTACCATTTGGTGCAAGTCTTTGAAGGGGTCTGACAGGCCGTCAAGTCCCCTGGCCTGCAGCCCGTAGACAGGTTGGCTTTTGTCGAGGTAGGGCAGAAGGGCTGAATAGTTGAGAACATTTCCACCAATAGCGTGGAAAAGAAAGAGAGGGGGCTTATCCCCATCCTGTCTGATTGGAACCATCACCTCCCAATTTGAGCGAGCAGAGTGTTTCGCAGTCTTGTCATTGTTGTCACGAAGAGCCCTGTCATCTGTACCTCCATGGAGCTCGCCATTTAAAGCTTCAATGAGATGAAGCAAGGTGGGGTTGCTGAACAGGGTTGCAAGCGGTAAATCCAGACCTGTTTTTTTCTTTATCCTTCCGAATAAAGTGACCGCCAACAAAGAGTGCCCGCCAACTTCAAAAAAATTATCATTCATATTAATTTGATCTCGGTCGAGAACCTCGCGCCATATGGTGGCTATCTCTTCTTCAAATCTGGTGCGTGGCAGGAGTACTCTTTCTGAATCCTGAGCTTCATATGAATTCGGGTCTGGTAACCTTTGCCGGTCTATCTTGCCGTTTGGCATAAGGGGCAGAGCGTCGACCAAAATAAAATCTGAAGGAATCATGTACTCGGGCAGGATCATTCCGAGTAATGCTCGTATTTTTTCTTTATTGAATTCCTCGTCGTGGTGGAGAACTATGAAGGCCGCAATACCTTCAATTGATGGAATTTTTTCCTCGCTAACTGGAGTGGTCCGCCTGGGTGATTCTACATTGGTTCGTCTGGCAACCACTGCTGCTTGTGCAACAGACTCGCAAGACATAATGGCCGATTCGATTTCACTCAGCTCAATACGATATCCCCGCAACTTTATTTGTTCGTCATTTCTGCCCAGAAATTCAAGAGATCCATCATCGAGAAAGCGTACGAGGTCACCAGTCTTATAGATGGTCTGCTCCTCGTCTTTGTTCGGAAATGGGATGAATCTTTCAGCAGTGAGGGCAGGTTGATTCAAATAGCCCGGGGATATCGTGGCACCGCCAAGATACAGTTCGCCCGGGACACCGACTGGTACGTGCCGTAGCTTCTCATCAAAAACGTATGCCCGCACATTCCCAACAGGTCTGCCGATGGGAACCGAGCTGGAATGAAAGGTGCTGCTGCAATCAAATGCAGTGCTCCATACGGTGGCTTCCGTCGGTCCGTATTCATTAAACAGCTCAGTGTGTGGGCAGCTTGACCAATGTTTTTTAATGATATCATTTGAGCAGGTTTCACCTGCTACAATGACTGTTTGCAAGGACCCGATCTCCGCTGAGTGAAAATTGAGCAAGTGCTTATACAACGAAGGTATTGCCAGAATATGAGATATGGAGTTCTTGGTAATGAGATCAGCAAGATAGCCTACATCTTTATAGTTTTTCTGGTCGGGAATATACAGGCATCCCCCCCGACAGAGTGTTCCGAAAATGCCTGCAACCGAGCTGTCAAAAGAGATACTTGATAGTAATAGAAATCTTTCCGGCCGCTTTGCGTAATAGTGGATCCGTGCGGTGGTTGCATAACTCAGGCTCTCATGAGTCACCATGACTCCTTTGGGAACCCCGGTCGAACCTGACGTATAGATTGTATACGCAATACTGTCCGGGTCCGGGAGGAGATCCGGATTTGTGTCAATGAAGGATTCAAGTCCAAGGTCTTCATCATCTAAAGAAATGATAACTGCATCTGACTCAGGAAGCGAACCTGCCAGGTGGTTAAGAGTGAGTATAGCCGCCGGTTGTGAATCGGACAGCATATGTTCTATCCTCCCAGCAGGATAAGCAGGATCCAGAGGAATATATGCCGAACCTGATTTCAGGACAGCCAAAATGGCGATGACCATATCCACCGAGCGGTCGATGTAGATTCCATGAAACGATCCCGGAGAAAGGGCATGTTCGAGCAGATAGCGGGCAAGGCGATTTGCTCTGCTATTGAGATCCTGATAACTTAATTTTTGTGACAGGCATACAACTGCGGATTTGTCAGGGTTTGAAACTACCGCGTTCCCAAACATTTGCAGGACGGAACCCACATCCGGCACCGGATTGCTGCTGTCCTGCCACTTCTCGATCTTGAGCAATTCGTCTTGTGGAATGAGTGACACGTCATCAATAATCTGGTCAGGATCCCTGGTAAATTCTTCGACAATAGTCTGCAAATGCTCTAAGAGCCTGACCATGCTGCTATCGGAAAATAACCGCTTGTCATAAACGCTGATTAGGCGAAGACGCTCGCCAGGCACTGTGATAATGGAAAGTGGATAGTTGCTCTGTTCAAGATACTCAATGTCTTTGATCGAATAGTTGCGTCGACTATCATTTATTTTTGGTTTTGCAGGATAATTCTCAAAAACCAATATTGAATCAAAAAGTGGAACCCCCGGTTGGAAATCACTCCATTCGTGTATTTTAACCAGAGAGCTGTACTCATAATCCCTTGCTTCAACCTGCATTTCCATAATGTACGCTAACCATTCAGCAAAGGATTTCTTCGGCTCAATGTGTATCCTGAATGGAAGTGTGTTGATAAAAAGGCCGATCATGGTCTCTACGCCTTCTAAAGCATGAGGCCTGCCGGAGACTGTGGTGCCAAACATAATGTCTTCATCACCGCTGTAGCGGTGAAGCAAAATTGACCAGGCACCCTGAAGCACAGTATTGAGAGTCAGTCTTTTACCTCTGGCGACCGTAATCAGAGAACGAGTCAGTTCTTCTGATAACAACAGCTCCTGTTTGCAATAGCCGCTGCGTTTTGCATTAAAGGATTGGATTGATAATGGTGTGGGATTATTGAATCCTTGCAAATGGTTTTGCCAGTACCTTTTGGCAGCAGATTGGTCCTGTTCTTCAAGCCAAAGAACATAATCGCTGAAGGGCCGTTGAGAAGGAAAAGATTTTGTTGTGCCTCCTTGAAGTGAATCATAGAGATCGAATACTTCTTCCAAGATCTGTGAAGTAGACCAACCATCGCAAATGATGTGATGAAAGCTCCAGATCCACCGGTATGATGTTGTATCAAGATTGAATAATGCACAGCGCATCAACGGAGCATCAGCCAAAGAAAAGCCTTGTTGTCTCTCGTCATAAAGGAATTCTTCCAGCCGTGCAGTAATCTCTTCGAGCGACTTACCACTGAGGTCCTCACAATGCCAATGGAGAACTACGGCATCACTTATTAACTGTACGGGCTCTTCCGATTGCTCCCAGATGAGGCTAGATCGAAGTATTGCATGGTGGCTTAAAAGCTGTTTCCAGGCTTGTTGAAATAGTTCAGTATCAAAATCTCCTACAATGGTACAGCATAATTGTTCGATATACACCCCAGAGCCAGGTTCCTTTAGCGAATGGAAAAGGATCCCCGATTGCAGCGGGCTTAACGGGTATGGCTTATGTTCATTTTGTTTGATTCGTGAAGGCTTGTCGACTATATGGCTGGTTCCAGCAGTGGAACTGAAGGTTTCGGCCGGAGACGTCGTCTGGCTCTTGATCAGTCGATTTATATTATTGAGAAAATAATCAGTGAGTGTTGCAATGGTATCTTTGTTATGACAATCTCTGCTGTACGTCCAATGAATCTCCAACTGGTCGTTATAGACGAAAGAAGTTAACTCCAGGAGATAACATCGTTTCTCATCAGGTCCCCGGTAGAGCTCGATCGGGGAGTCCGGGGAGAACAAGGACGACTGGCCCAGAAGTTGGCTCAGGTCACCAAAATAATTGAACAAAATATCGGATTTGGGATGTGCTGTAAGATCCTCATTAATCAGAGGATTTTCATTGAGATATAAAAGTGGGCCGAAAGAAAAGCCACGGTTAGGAATTGAACGAACTTGCTGTTTGACTGCCTGTAAAAATTGCTCAACGTCCCCCCCGGCAGGTACAATAATGTTGACCGGAAAAAGGGAGGTGAACCAGCCTGTGGTTCTAAGCAGATTTACATTCTTCAATAATTCTTCACGCCCATGCCCTTCCATGTCTATTCTGATAAATGAACTGCCAGTCCACTCGTGCAGTGCTTTAACCACACAACTTAGAAGTACTTCTTCAACCGACACCTGTTCTTTTCGCGGCATTTGGTGCAGGAGGATACGGGTCTCATCTCGATTGAGTCGCAGTTCCACCTTTTCCGCCGAGGACTGTAGCCCGTTATCTGGCCAATCTCTATCACGAGGAATTTGCAGGGCGGTGGTACCGGCCAAACTTTTCCAGTAAACGCTTTCTTTTTCTGCCTGGGCCGAATTGGCGTAGGCAAGAATTTTTCTGGACCACTTCGTTATGGGGGTTATTTCCGAAGGCAGATCTGGTGGATCATTTGCGAGCAACCGCTGGTATGCAGTATGAATATCATCAAGCAGGATGTACCATGATATGCCATCCACAATTAAATGATGAATGATGATGACCAAAGTGGCAGCCCCTTTATCACTCCATTCAAATAATAAGGCTTTCAAAAGAGGCCCATTCTGAATATCCAGACTTTCATTCCCGCTTTGAACTATCTCATCAATAAATTTTCGAGGTGTGGGTTCCGTTTCATCATTAAGAGTATGGTGCTCCAAAATAAATGAATCATCCTTTCCAATAACCACAGGTTCCCATCCTGTGGTGGTCTTCATAAAGCGCATCCTGAGTGATTGATGATGATCAATCAGGTGCTGCAAAGCTTTTTCAAGGATTTCAGGAACAACATCTTCTACAAGGTTTAACCTCATGCACATATTCCAACAATTGGGGTTGTTGAGATTGAGGTTGAAATACCAATGTTGGATTGGCGTTAGAACGGGATGTCCGTCGTCAGGATATCGCGATAAAAATGCACTTTTTTCTTGGCGAGAGGCGGCATCCGCAAGTTCAGCGATAGTCTGATTCTGAAAGAGCAGAGCCGGAGTGATGTGAATCCCGGCCTTGACAGCCCGGGAGACGATCTGAATATTGAGGATGGAATCTCCTCCCAGGTCGAAGAAGTTGTCATGGATTCCTATCCGCTCTATCCCCAGCACATGCTGCCATATCTCCGTGAGCATCTTCTCCACGCCGTTACGGGGCCCTTTATACCCGGTTACCCTGGTCTGATTATTGGCCGTGGGCAGCGGCAGTGCACGGTGATCTACTTTCCCCGTGGAGTTGAGCGGGAACGAGGGCATCCTGAGAAAAAAAGCCGGTATCATATAGGCGGGAATTGTTCGGGCCAGTGCTTTCCGCAACTCTTCAGGCGTAAATTCTCTCTCTCCCACGTAGTAGGCAACGATACGTCGATCGAGAGTACTCAAGGCCTTCTCGTCCGGATCGTAGCCAATCTCTTTGAGCATCCTGTGAACACGGGCCTCGTCGATATCATCTTCAAGCTCTTTGAGGGCACTGCCCCGCTGCTTGTGTCCAAGTCGGACATCCCAGCTGTAGGGCGCGGCATAGTTGTGATAGCCGCGCTCTTTCTTATGGATGTAAATCCCCGCTTCGTTGATCAGGCAGTTGGTTGACCTGCCGGTGTCCGAGGGACGGGTCCAGGGGGTCCTGGTGGTGAGGAAGTTCAGGACTTCGGCGAGCGGCACGTCATAATAGCGATAAAAATCGATGAACTGGATGCGCTCAAATACGGTCTCGTCTCCAAAGATGCTCACGTCGAGAAGGCGGTTAACCGCGTCATCCATCTGATGGTAGGCTTTGCGGGCCTCCACCACTGCTTTGTCGATTTCCCCAATGTCCACCACCCCGATATTGAGCAGATCGGCGACCCGCGTTTCAAAGCTCTGGCCTCGAGAAAGTCCGGTGAATATAAAGTTGATGCCATGCTCGTTGGCCAGAGAGACGCTCATGGTATTGATCACCTTCTGGCAGCCGTTGCAGACGTTGCTGAAGCGGCGGAGACTGTCAACGAAGATCTCATTCATTGCCGGTGTTTTACCCCAATGGAGATCGAGTTCCAGATCATCGGCTATCCGGCGAACATTGTCCTTGGCGCTTTCTGAAATGAACCCGTTGTCAAAACTGAAAACCAGAGGGTGCATCCCCATTTCGACGAGCTTATACAGAGCGAAGGTACTGTCCTTTCCGCCGCTGTACTGCATCAGGCAGTCGTAACGCCCTCGGCTGCCTTTTTTAGCCTGCTCGATGATGAGATGGAGATCCTCTTCGGATTTGAAATACTGCTCGGCGAGATGGCGTTGTTCTTCGAAATTCCGGCAGTGTGCGCAGATCTCATTTTCATCGAGATCGGCTTTGGGAACATTGGCGGGCAGGCCGCAGGTGCGGCAGCGGGCCAGTGTTTCCCCGGCAATCGATCCACTCTGCTCGACAACCTGACAGAATGATTCATTTATGCCGTCGATCTCGCAGAGTACCGCCTCGATTTCGCCTCGTTCAATCCTGAATCCCCTGACTTTCACCTGGTCATCGTCACGGCCCAGGTAGTCCATCACTCCTGCACAGCGCCAGCGGCCGATATCACCGCTGCAATACATGCGCTCCCCGGGATGATAAGGGTCCTGGACGAATTTTTCTGCCGTCATCCCGGCCTGGTTGCGATAGCCTCTTGCCAGACCCGATCCACTAATGTAGAGATCACCTTTGACTCCCACGGGGACCGGATTGAGGGCTGCGTCCAGCAGGTAGATCCGTAAATTATCTATTGGTCTACCGATGGCCACCGAGGCCTGGGAGTCCTGTTCTGGGTCGAACCGGTAAATCATACAGCCGACGGTCGCTTCCGTCGGACCGTATTCGTTGTATATGATGATGTTATCCACATAAAGACTCGAAATCCTTCGGGCCAGGCTGGCTTTGAAGTCTTCACCGCCGACAATCAGCTTCTTCAGTCTTGCAGGGGGTGCTGTGGCACCATCCAGGAGGGCCAGGTGGGAGGGGGTCAGTTTGATGATGTCGACTCTGTCATCACTGAACACCTCCATGATAGAAAGATCGATTCCTTCGCGGCTCTCCGGATAGACCACCACCGTGCTGCCTGAAATAAGCGGCAAAAAGATGGAGGTGATAGTCAGGTCGGCTGCCACGCTCGAAAATAGAGGAAAATCATGGGGCCCATCCGCCATGTACTCCTTGCGTGCCCAGCAGAGGTAGTTCAACAGCGAGTGATGTTCAACCATCACTCCCTTGGGGCGGCCGGTGGACCCTGAAGTGTAAATCATGTAAGCGATGGAATGAGGTTCGATTGCTTCCAGGTGAGGTTGCTTTGATCGCTCCGCCGTGGATGCACTGCTTATCTCCTCGTAATCGACAACTTTTGCCCGGGTACCGGGGAGAGCCGTTCTGAGATTGCCACTGGTCAGCACAAGAGGGCAGCCGCTGTCCTCCAGTACATATTCGAAGCGTTGCTCGGGGAATGTGGAGTCGATGGGAACAAAAGCCGCGCCAGCCTTCATGATTGCTATGAGAGAAACAATCAATGATGCAGATCTGTCCATATAGACGGCCACGACGTCCTCACTGCCGATGCCCATTTGCTTGAGTCCTAGAGCGATTGTTTCCGAGATGTGATCAAGCTGCCGGTATGACAATTCCAAGTCGTTTTCAATGATGGCGATCGCTTCAGGGGCTCTTTCGACCTGCTCCTTCACCAACTCGAGAATGGTTGATTTGGGCGGGAGAACAGTGGCCGTATCATTGTAAGTGGTGACCAGCAGTTCGGTTTCCTCTACGCTGAGCAAGGGGACTTTATCAATGCGCGTATCGAGGTCTGCCAGAAGCGCGTCCATGAGATTGAGGAAATGAGCGGCTGCATGGTCACTAATTGAAAGGGGAAATATCTCCTCATTCAAATCAAACAGCAGGGTAAAGGAGCCGGTGGAGCTGAAATCATGCACCTGGAGCCGGATGGCATGCCCCTGATCCCCATAGTCTGAGTGGATCCAGGAGCAGTGTGAGGACATTCCGCAAAAATCGGTAAATGATACATTGATATAATTAAGAACAGCTGAAAAACAGTCACCGGGCACCTCGCTGCTCGCACCGGGAAGCGCGTGGCGCAGCAGATCGTTGGCCTGCGGTTTGAGGGATTCGATCAGGGTACGAAAGGTATCCTCAGGGGCGATGGTGAGCTGCAGCGGGAACAGTTCAACAAAGAGTCCCAGTGTCTGTTTTTGTGCAGGTGTCGAACGGTTATGGCAGGGACTGCCGATAACCAGGTCGTGCTGTCCGCTCACACGGTGGATATAGACAAATAAGAGTGCGGAAAAAATATAGTACAGCGATAGGTCCTGGCTTATCGATCTGATCGGTGGATCATTGGAAAGCGCCCGCAATTTTTCCGATCTTTCCTGCCCGATGGCACAGGAAATTCTGCAGGTTGCGGTGGACCTGGGATCCACCCGTCGTCCATAAAGCTCGAGAGCGGAGCGACCGGGCTCGAATTTTTTCGCCCAATAGCGGGCGGCATCAAGACCCTCAGATGAGGTTCTGGTGTCATGTTCAATTAACCTGTATTCCAGGAACTGTGGCGGAGGTGTGACCTCGTCAAGCTGTCCGTCAAGTGCAGCCTGGTAGAAGTGGGCGAGCCTTTGGTGCAGCACTCCACAGGACCAGGCATCGCAGATCAGATGGTGCTGGTTGATAAACCAGACATAGCAGTCCCGGCCCAGCTTTAACAAGGCACTGTCAAACAAACGCTCAGTCAGGGTAAACTGCTGCTTGGCTCGCTCTTTCAGCAACCGATCACCACTTTCAGCCGGGGAAGTGGAATCTGAAAGATCGATAAATTCTATATCGAATCGCAGTTCATCGACCACGTGTTGGGATGGAAAACCGTTGTGCTCCCTGAAGATGGTGCGCAGGGCGTCGTTCTCGTCAATTATTTTCTGAAAAGCTGTGCTGAAGGTCGAAGCAACGATGCTCCCCTTGATCTGAAAGGCCATCGCCATGTTGTAGAGCGGCTTATCCGGATTCAGCATCTGCCCGGTCCAGATACGAAACTGGCTGGCTGTCAGATCTGTTGCGGAGGTTTCATAAGCTGCAGTGCTTGAAATGACGTTCATTATCTAAGCTACCCGATTAAAATCATTAACAATCCGGGAAATTTTATTGAGGCCAAATCGGTGGCTAGCTGAGAAGCTGGTTCACGTAGGCCAGTACGTATTTTTTTACCGGCGAATCCAGAAAAGCCCTTTCGACAAACCAGACAGCCGACAGCATGATGAGGGCAACCGCTCCGTACCGGAGGACGACCTTCGGGAAAAAAGCATAGTTCCGTACAATGTAAAGCACCGGGAATATAACCATGATCACCGCAACCTGGCCAATTTCCACACCCAGGTTGAAGCCGAACAGTGAGAGTGCCATATGTTCTCCCAGGACACCGAGGTGGGCAAGCACGCTGGCAAAGCCAAACCCATGGAACAACCCGAAAATGAAAACCACCCAGGCTATTTTTCTCTTGAAGATTGGAAAAAGGATATCAAGTGCGGCGACCGCTATGGAAATCGCTATGACCGATTCCACCAGTCGTGCGGGAAGGTCAACCACATTGAACGCAGCCAGGCTCAGGGTCAAGGTATGGGCAATGGTGAATAAGGTGACGATTTTAATCACATATATAAGAGCTGACCGGAACTTGGTGACCGGTTCCCAGTAACGCTCCCTTCTGATCATGGCGGAGGGAAGAATAAGCGCGATCAGAAAGAGAATGTGATCGATGCCCAGCCATATATGCTTGATGCCAAGCTTCACCACTCCCATGAAACCTTTGAACATGGAGTAGTTCGAAAGATCGAGCTGCTGGCTTCGACTGGAACTGGAAAACATCAGGGACGGGCGACTTTCGTTATTGAATATATTTCCCCGCCAATATTGTTCGATCAGCACCATGCCGGTATGCGCAGAGTCTACATCGAACATCACCGAATAGTCGACGTCGATGAAGTCAGGGGTGGCACGCTCCTCGATCAGGTTGAAATCCAGCAAGACAAACAGGGCTTTGGCCTTGAGGGTATCGACTCCTGTAAATCGAAACGGCAGCCGTTCGCCTTCGGCCTTGAATATCACATGGGTGTTGAAATAATCCTGAATCTGGACCAGGTGTTCGTTGAGATTCTCCTTGGTGATTGGAACACTGGAAATATCCTTTGACAGTGCCTTATTCAGATCATCGAGGATAATTTCAAAGCGGCCGGTGATTTTATCGTCATAAATTTTCAGGTAGACATAACTCTGCCCGAGATTGTGCCCGAAAGCCGCAGACTGCGTTAAGAGTACGAAGGCACACAGATGGGCCAAGATCAAAGCTCGCTGCACGGTCTTGTGGAAGATTTCTGATTTGTTCATGGGAGTCAGTTTCTTAGTATTTTATAATTGATATTCCTCTTTTCCATCCAAGGGCTGATAGGACCTTGTCATTGTATGGACTTATGGGAGTAAAACCGGTCAAACTGATGGGCAATATGCCGACTGAAAAACTGTCCGGTACGGGTGACGCGGATTACCTCGGGGTCACTCAGATCAACAAGTCCTTCCCGAGCAAATTGTTCGAGGGTTTCCCGTTCCTTCTCAAAATAGGAGTTAAAGTCGATGTCGAATTCGTTTCCGAATTTTGTTATGTCAATTTCAAACCGGGTGAGAATATGGTCCTGAATAAGTTTGTTCCGTATATGGTCGTCATCATTGTGTCGATATGATCTCTCCAATTCCACAGGAAGTTGACCCGCATCAATCATCTGACAATAGTCTTTTATGCTCGCCACTGTACGATAGAAACTTTTATCGAAGAAGCTTATCGCCGTGGCGCCGAAGCCGATATAATTCAGTTTATCATCCTGGGAATAGCCCATAAGCGTCTTACTGCCGTTGGCTTTCAAGTCATTGAGGAAGGGATCGTCACCACTTATATAGTGGTCCAGACCGAGGCGTGTGTACCCCTCGCCGACAAGCAGCCTGTCTGCCCGTTCAGCCATCAGCACCTTGATAAAAGAGTTTGGTATGGAAGACCTGGGGATGATGTTCTGCCGTGGAAAGACCATGGGTGCATGGACGTATGGGAAAATGCAGATTCTTCCAGGGGCGGCCGGCAGTACCTTCTGTATGGTGTCCTCCAGTTCGCTGATCCCCTGAAATGGCAGTCCATAGCAAAGATCGACATGTACTCTGAACCCCACTTGCTTTGCCATCGCAATGAGCTCGCGGACGGCCCCGGGATCATGTTCTCGATTGATCACTTTCTGGATGCGCCGGTCGAAGTCCTGAATGCCAAAACTGATTACATTGAATCCTAGTGATTTCAGCAGTTCCAGCTTGGGGAGGGTGACAATTTGAGGATCTGGGAAGGCCTCGATTGAATGCTCATGGCTCCTATCGGTATTGATAAGCTGCCGCTCCGTAATAGCCCGATGAATGGTTTCGAGCTGATTTTCGTTCAGCAGGGTTGGGGTTCCCCCTCCCCAATGCATGTGCGCGGCCCCCTCCCAGCCATTTTCTAGTAAGACCTCCAGTCTGATGTCCATATCTCTGATCAGGTAGTCGAGATAGAGGTCGAGTTCACTGTCATTTTGCAGCGGTTCCTTGTAGCACATGCAGTAATGGCATATCTCTCTGCAATAGGGAAAATGAAAATAGAGAAAGGACACGACTGCGGATCTGAGGCTCTGGTTATGCTGCCCAACTGAGCTCTTCTGCTTCCAGAATGACTCTACCGGATAACTCAGATAGAGGGGGATGGCGTTTTCGTCGTAGCGCCTGGAAAGCCTTTCCCATTCAAGCATTTGCCGGTGGTTCATAAAAAAAGTTCTCCTGAGGGCCATGCACCCGTTATGCTTGGCACAAAAGCTAAACGCACCGCTATTTTAATGATGCTGTCACAATTCACAGAATCGATTCCGCCACCGTCTGCCGATCGATCTTGCCGGTGGACGTGCGCGGCAGCGCATCGATAAAACGGATCTGTTCCGGTATCATATAGGCCGGCAGTTTCTCTTTGCAAAAACGGTAAATATCCTCTTCTGCCAGATCGGTATCCGATCTCGCAACCAGAATGGCCGCTACAGTGGTGCCGAACTCTTCCGAGGGCAGTGCAGCCACTATACTTTCCTTTATATTGGGATGGGCGTTTAAAACCGTTTCAATTTCACCAAGTTCGATTCGATAGCCTCTGCTCTTTATCATGGAGTCGCGGCGACCATGGTAGATCAACATGCCGTTCCTGTCCTGGTGCACCAGATCTCCAGTTTTATAGACCGGACTGGTATCCTTCTGTTCAAAAGGGTCCTCGATGAGCGCTTCGCTGGTTTTCCGATCATCACCCCAATAACCGTCCATCAGGGTCGGTCCTTTGACATAGAGTTCGCCGATTTCGCCCCGGGACGACAGGGTTCCGTCTTCGGAAACCATATAGCCTGTGACATCGTTGCACAGGGTTCCGATTGGCACAACCTCCTCAGCTGCTGGAGGTTCTTTGACCTGATAACAAGTAATAACATTGGTTTCCGTCGGCCCGTAGAGATTGAAATAGTCTACTTCCGGCAGCAGCTGCATGAGTTGCCTGAGATATTTTGACGGAAATACCTCACCAGCAAAAAGAATTCGCTTCAGCTCTGGATAATCCCATTGTTCAAGGTCTCCGTGCATCACCAACTGCACCAGGGCAGTGGGTACCGAATACCAGGTAGTGATACCGTTTTTACCAATGAATTCAGCGATAGTTTTCGGAAAGGTGGACCACCCCTGGGGAACGAGACAAATCGTGGCGCCGGCAGCAACAGCAGCGAAAATATCAAAAATGGAGAGATCGAAATGCAGGGGGGCATGCGCGGATAACACGTCACTACTCTCTATCTGAAAAGTATTACGGGCCCAGTCGATGAACGCACAGGCTGCGCCATGGCTAATCATGACTCCTTTGGGCTGCCCTGTTGAACCGGAAGTGTAAAGTATATAGGCGAGGTCGCGATGATCAACCTGCCGAGCCACTTCGACTGCGGCAGCGGATGCGCGTGCCAGATCGTCTTGAAAAAATACCTGAATATCGCTTGAGTTTTCCCTGCCCTCCGACCTGGCTGTATCGATAACCACAAGATGCTTCACGCTCTTTAACCGGGTTGCTATGCCCCGTATGACAGGTAATTTGGGTTTACCGGTAATAACCCATTCCGGCCTGCAGTCATCAACGATCATTTCCAATCGTTGTTCAGGAGCTATGGGATCCAGAGGTACATAACATGAGCCCGCCTTTAAGACGCCGAAGATGGCGACTATGGCTTCCGGAGATTTATCCAGATAGAGGCCCACCCGCTCACCTGCCGTCAGACCTTCCTGGATGAGCAGGGAGGCAAGTTGGCTGCTTTTTTTGTCAAGATCCCGATACGATAATGTCGCGGTTTTATGCCTTACGGCGATCTTATCTGGATATTGTTCAAAACTCCTGGACAGATATGTGAGCAGCGACCGCATCATGGGATAATCTTTTACAGCAGAATTGATGAAATGATATTTTTCTGTATCTCCGATGTCCCCGAATAAAGGGAACTGGCTAGGGCGTCCCTCAATTCCCGTTCAAGCTCGTATTCTACCATATAGCCGTAGCCACCGTAGATCTGCAGGGCATTGCGGCAGTTATCGATGTAGGATTCACTGACGGACAACTTGGCCAGGGAGGTTTCAAGGGCAGCAGACTTTCTCTTGGTTTTGAGCCAGGCCGCCTTGTAAATCATCAGACGGCTGGTTTCAAGTCGCATCTTCATCTCGGCCAGTTTATGGGCTATCGACTGATGCGAACCGATGGCCTGGCTGCCTGGCTTCCTGGTGTTTGCATATTCCAGGCAATCATCGAGTAGCCGGTCCATGACGCCGAGACAATGGGCCAGTATCAAACCTCGTTCCCACTCCATACTACTGCTGAACAAGATGCCGCCGGCGCCTTCCTCGCCCAAAAGATTTGCTGCAGGCACCCTACAGTTGTTAAAACCGAGTTCAGCCATGGGGCTGGTTCGCAGTCCCATCTTCTCGATTTTCTGCCCAACCAGGAGACCCGGACTGCCTTTTTCGACAATGAAGCAGGAAAGACCAAAAAATCCAGCCCCTTTCTTTGTAGCCGCATAAACAATGAAGACATCGGCGACGGGAGCATTAGTCACGAAGGTCTTGCTTCCATTCAACAGATAGTGATCATCTTCTTTGACCGCGGTTGTTCGCAATGCATAAACATCTGAGCCGCTGTCTGGTTCCGTCATTGCATTGGCAGCGATGAGTTCTCCGGACGCCAGTCCGGGAATATAACGTTTTTTCAGTTCTTCAGTGCCATGCAGCAGGATGGGAATTATGCAGGTGAGCACATGGGCATTGATCGAAAAAATCAGCCCGTTGTCCTTGCATCCCCTGCCAATTCCTTCCATGATAGCCGCGTAATAAAGCGCGTCAAGGCCAAGGCCGCCGTATTTCTCAGGCACAAGAATGCCCTGCAGGCCAAAATCGGCGCAGTCCTGCCAGCCGGATCGGGAGAAATCGCCTGCTCTGTCCCTTTCTATAACGGAATCGTTTAATTTTCTGCGGGCAAAATCCAGTGCAGAGGTCTTTGACTCTTCCTGTTGATCAGTAAGCGATAGGTCCATAAGCTCAAAGACTAGCCCATTTTGTCATTCACTATCCGGGTGATTCCGTTGATCGTGCCTGAGTCGATGGAAAACTCGCTGATATCCAAAGGGGTTTTAAAGGTCGTTTCGATGAACGAAAGCAGTTTGATGAAGCCGATTGAATCAATGATTCCGCTCTCAAAAAGCTGTTGATCGTCAGCGATTGCACCTTCTCCGTTCATAAATGTGGTAACGATGTATTCTCGTATTTTAGCCTTGACCATAGTATTTTCGATGGGTGAATAGAATATTGGCTGTGTGGATAAACCGGTCTGTTGTGTCCCTTTTAACTTGGCACATAATTCAGTACTTAACGCTTCCTGTCGGACAGCGAGTGTGGCTGATCTTACCTTTTGTCATTAACATTTTTAATTATTATTCTCAACATAGAGTTAGATCGTCTTCTGATACCAGCGGAATTGCTCTTGTACATATAACCTGCAGGGGAATTTGAGTATCTTGGCACACACAGAATGCTGCTCTGTGCTGCTCACTTGGTCTACATGTTCCGAACTGCCACTGCTTTCCCTCATCAGTCATCAGAGAGATCACTTTTGAAGGATTCGTATTCTCTTCACCGAGAAGAAAGCTTACTTCATCCAAAGGTAAGTACAAACCACTGCCTTGCGCTTTTACATAGGCCTCTTTGAGAGTCCATAGCTCAAAAAAGCGCCTTTTCAGCGGGGACTCAGACAGTTGTTTGAGTTCCCTGTATTCAGCAGGTGAGAAATAGTTCTCGGCGATTTCAAGGCAGTCCAGCTCTCTACTCGTGTTCTCGACATCGATTCCTACTCTGCACTCTATGGTCAGGGCAACCCCAACAAGGCCATCAGTGTAGGAAAGGCTAAACTGAGGTGGTGGGTTTCTCCCAGAGTACAAAAGATACGGCCTGCCATACTCTTCCCTGGAAAGCACTATCTGTTTGGGATCCAAGCCTGTGCAGCGAGACAGAATAGTTCGGATCAGAGCTCGTCCCACCAGGTATCGCTTCTTATGGGTGTCAAATCGAAATCTGCCAAGCCTGTCCAATTCTTCTCTGGGCAGCAGATTCTGGTATTCAGCCAACAATTGTTCATCTTGAATATCCTCAACAAAGCTAAACCAGAGGTATACTGTTGCTGGAGACAATTTCATTGAGGTGATGGTGATACGAAATTGCTTTTCTTAGTCTGACTAAAAAAACAGGGGCGCACCAAATCTTCGCTTTTTTTCACTATATAGGCTGTTTTCCTTATCAAATCAAACCATTTCTTCGGCTTGTCATTAACCAGACATAGCAAACGGGGAAAAACCCTCCCACAGCTCCAGGTGCACCACGATATATGATCATATCGGGCTGAACAATGCAGTTGATGACTTCATTTCAGCATGGCAGGGCGGACAGGAAAGCAGGCCGATCTCCCAATATCTTCTTGATGCACTCATGACAGACAGGCAAAGGTATCCGCGTGGGCCGGTTCCTAGCAATGTCGATAATTTCTCTGCCCTGCCGTCAGCTCCATCTCAAGGCAATTGGCAATCTACCGTCCCGAGAATGATCAAATCTTTGCCAATGCCCGGCAACTTCTTTGTCCAGCTCCGCGGCCTTCTTCTCCCCGCGTCCGTAGCTCATGGCTTTGTGCTTGGAAGCGTTTGCCAGGACCTTGGTCCCGTCAAGGGCGAGATGGCCAAACTTCACCAGCCCGGCTTTCTGGCAAAGGCGGAGCACCTGGACAAAAAGACCGGCAAGAGCCTTGAGATGAAGTTTACGGAAAGCAGCAATGGTATCATGGTCTGGATGCCGGTTCGCGGAGAGCACCCGGAAAGGGATAGAATGATAGGTAGCCTGCTCGATCTTGCGGGAAGACGTCATCCCCAATGCATAGGCGTAGAGAAGAAGACTTACCATCATCCCTGGATTGTAGGGCGGCTGCCCCCGCCGTTCAGGTTCATAGGGTCGGTAAATCTCTCGCAGATCAAGCTGCTTCACCATATCCATGATGAAATACACAAGATCATCCTCGGCTAACCATTGTTTCTTATCCTGTGGGAAAAGAAACAGCTGGTCCGGATTTTATGGCCGGGATCGTGATGAAATTTTTATATTGAAAAAATAGCGTACAATTAAAAAATACGCTGCAATAACAAAAAGTTAATATAAAAATAATGAAGGCCTTGAAGATTATTTCTCCGACAGGCTCCTCAACAACCAACTAATGTACTTCAGAGTCAGTTGGGATCTAGCCGTCTGTCTTTATATTTTCATATCATCAGCTAAAACAATGGTTAATGTTGCCCCCGGCACGATTCGAACGTGCGACACCAGGATTAGGAATTCTTGAACAATATAAATATATCAAATAGATGTACATATTAAGCGCAATTTTAGGCGCAATGCAAAAAAATGTCTATTAACTGGCAATTTCTCTCGAAAAAACGACAGGTTAATGGCATCGCCAACCTACCCTACATTTTTATTTTTGCTTGGAATGTTCACGTATGTGATAATAAACAACAGGCCACTTGACTGCTTTTCAAAAAAGGACTACACTTCAAAAAAGTTAAACTAAAATGGAGTACAGTTCAAAAATGGACCTGTTAAGGCGTCTGCTCAAAATTGATTTGCCAGCCAACCAATCAGTTTTTTTATGGGGACCGAGGAAAGTCGGCAAGACGACCCTGTTGAGAGAGCAGTTTCCACAAAGTATTTTCATAGACTTCCTGCAAACTGATACTTTTATGGAATTTACAAAAGCTCCCTTTTTACTCAGGGAGCGCTTGATAGCCCGTGAGGATGAAGCACGTCAACATCCGGTAATTATTGACGAGGTCCAGAAAGTTCCCCAGGTGCTTGATGAGGTGCACTGGCTTATCGAAAATGAAGGGATTAATTTCATCTTATGTGGTTCTTCTGCCAGAAAACTCAAAAAAGGGCAAGCCAATCTACTTGGTGGCAGGGCTTGGCGTTTTGAGCTATTTCCGCTGGTCTCAAAAGAAGTAGAGAACCTGGATTTGCTCAGGGCCTTGAATCACGGCATGATTCCGGCCCATTACCAGCAGAATAAATATAAAAGATCATTGCGTGGTTATGTCCAGGATTACCTGAAAGAGGAAGTGTTTCATGAAGGCCTGATCCGTAATATCCCTGCCTTTTCCAGATTTTTCGAAGCCATTGGATATACTCATGGTTCATTAGTTAATTATGCCAATATTGCACGTGAATGTGGAGTTTCCTCCAAGACCGTCAAGGAGTACTACCAGATCCTGGTGGATACTTTGCTTGGAACCTTTGTCCAACCTTTCAAGAAAAGACAGGAACGGCAAGTCATCAGCAAGGCCCCGAAGTTCTATCTTTTTGATCCCGGAGTCGCCGGTGCCATCTGTAAACGAACTATTGCAGAGGAAAAAGGAGAGTTATTTGGCAATGCTTTTGAGCATTTCATCTACCTTGAGATGCTGGCCCACAGCTCATACCATGAACTTGATTATAATATCAATTTCTGGCGGACAAAGTCCGGCCAAGAGGTGGATTTTGTTCTAGGCGGTGGGGAGGTGGCTGTTGAGGTAAAAGGCACATCTATGGTTCATAAAAGAGCACTACGGCCAATGAAATCCTTTATTGAGCTGTACGCTCCCAGGGATGCCATTGTCGTTTGCAATGAAAGAGAAGCACGACTTCATAGTGGCATAAGAATTATGCCGTGGCGTCTCTTTTTGCAGAAGCTTTGGAGTGATGAAATAATAAGGTGATAAGTGAGGTGATTGCCTGGCGCCCACGGCATGATTCGAACATGCGCCACCAGGATCAGGAATCCTTGAATAATTCAATTATATCATATATATGCATTAATTAAGCGCAATATTAGGCGTAATGCATCAACCCCAACAGTTTTCCGTAAAAAAACGTGGCTAACACTGGGTATTTAACCTAAAATGGAATAAAATTTTACGGGCTCCCTGTTCGCTAATATGGTATGGTTAGAAAAACACAACAAACCATATTAAAACCTCATGAACTATATTACCCCTGAAATTCTCAATCGCCTTGACGAAAAACTGACAAGGCTAAATTCGCTACGCCCCCTGCCTCAATCTCTTGTCCGTAAACTCCGGCAACAATTTGAGCTGGAAATGACTTACAATTCTAATGCAATCGAGGGCAACAGCCTGACACTTAAAGAAACCTTTCTGGTGATTAATGAAGGATTGACGATCAAGGGGAAACCTCTCAAGGATCACTTGGAGGCCAAGGGACATACGGAAGCATTGGAATATCTTTTCAACCTGGCTGACAGGAAAACCCCGGCGCCATTAAGCGAAAAAATCATCAGGGAGTTAAACGGGATCGTCATGCACGATATCGATCGTGAATGGGCCGGCAGATACAGGAATAGCAATGTTATTATCGGCGGAGCCTCACATGCTCCTCCAGAAGCTATTGAGGTACCGAGGATGATGCATGAGCTGATCAAGTGGACAAAAAAAGAGGGGCAGAAACTGCATCCGATAGAACTGGCAGCTATTTTTCATCACCGTCTCGTGTTTATCCATCCTTTCTTTGATGGCAATGGGCGTACCACTCGTCTGGCGATGAATATTATCCTGTTGCGGGAAGGATATCCGCTTGTCGTGATTCTTAAAAACGACCGGAGAAGATATTACCGCTTACTGGCAGAAGCTGATAAGGGTGATCCAACTCCTTTCGTGATGTTCATTGCCCAGTCGGTTCAACGAAGTTTGGACATCTACCTGAATGTATTAACCCCATCCCGTAAAGCCAAAGAGAAATTCATCACTCTAAAGGAACTGGCAGATGGCTCAAGGTTCTCTGCAAAATACCTTAATCTCCTGGCCCGTATCGGGAAACTTGAGGCCCATAAAGAAGGCCGCCTCTGGTATTCATCTCAAGAGGCGCTCAAAAGATATCTGGGCGGAAGAAAAAGAAAAAGGAAGTAAGGAAAAACTTAAGTAAAGTTATTCAGTGTTGGTCCTCTCAGTTGTAATGTCATATGACGAGCCTCTGCAACAGCGGATGGAACTATCTTACCTTCTTCAATCTGACGATTGCTAAGCGCCTGTTTACTTGGAGCCCCCGGCAGGACTCGAACCTGCGCGCAAGGATTAGGAATCCTTGAACAATTGAATCATATCAGATAGATACATTCATTAAGCGCAATATTAGGCGTAACAAGGTATTTTGATTTATGGGATAACTATGAAACTTTTTGACGAGAGCCCCCTCACGAACGGACAAATTCCAATAATGGCCCATAATCTCTGCCATCAGCGGCCTGCAGTGCTGTAATATATCTTTGCCGGCAATTCACCTGCCTGCACCAGGTTTTCGCTCCCCCAGGTAAATCGTGGTC
This sequence comes from uncultured Desulfobulbaceae bacterium, assembly GCA_947259225.1. Classification (GTDB taxonomy): domain Bacteria; phylum Desulfobacterota; class Desulfobulbia; order Desulfobulbales; family Desulfobulbaceae; genus UBA10518. Next base: position 22,263 of record CAMYLK010000032.1, read on the forward strand.
GCTTCAGGATATGAATCAAAAGCAAATCCGCCATCAATCTTGCATGGCGGCCGTTCCCATTGACGAATGGATGGATTGAAACAAGTCGATGATGAAATCGCGCTGCAATTTCATCCGGGCCATAGGCATCAAATTCAATCCAAGTCTTTACATCATCAAGCAACTTTTTCAATTCAGGACCAATTGACCACCTGTCTACCCCGATATTCTTACCGCTTCTGCGAAATTCTCCTGCCCATCGCCAAACATTGCCGAACATGCGTCCATGAAGGCGACAGACGAAATCGATACTGAGTAATTCCTTCGGTTTCCTTCTGAAAGCCCAAGTCTCTGCTTCAGTAATATTGTCCTGCTCCCAACGGTCTAGTTCAGTGCGATTAGTTATATGAGGCAGTAGAAGACCTTCTGCCTCGTCAGGATCAAGAGGCGTTGCTTCAGGAGGATACTCATAATTCATTGTAGTCTTCCCACAATTCTTTCGGCATCTCCTTCATCAAATTATCCACCTCCGCCTCAAGCGCTTTCTTCTGTTCAGATTTTGAAAGTTGCTGTGCTTCAAGCAGCATTGTGTGCGAGACTCGTCTAAGTTTCTTCTCTGCTACAATTTCAGCACGTCTGTGTACAATATCAGCCAGACTTTTTCTGGGGACAATAGCATAGACAAAGACACAATCCAGGGCTTCAGAAGCCTGACGCATTGTCTTAATAGTAACGGAACCGGACAACTCTTTTTTTTCGAGAGCTGATATCCATGGTGCAGAAACACCCAGCTTCTGTGCAAATTGCTTCCCTGACATCCCCAAGGCCTCGCGAACAGCACGCAACCAACCCTTGGTCGGACGCTGTACATCCCTCACACAAGCAAGATGCTCCAAGGTCTTGTCAAGCTGTTCCTGAATCAAACGTTTACGAGAAATCTTCATTTATTAACCTTTTGCTTAATTATTTTTTACAATTATTAACCCATTGATTAATTAATTCAAGAGAAAAGTAATCGATAAGTTAATTTTATGCTCCATCCCTCATTGAAGCGTAAGAGTTGGACCCTATTGATGGGGCAAGCTGGCAGTAAAAGAAGATTGAGTGCTTTTAAATTATTTTGCTATCCGTTGGATGACTTTTTAGACATATTTCAGCATCATAAACAATACTTTTTTCTCTTGCGCGCGTGGATTACACTTCCCATTTTTCGGGCGTTTTTCTGGGCGGAATTTCTAGTAAATCAATGCCGTTTTCAGTCAAATTAAACTAGCCGAGGATAAAGGTTAAGGAAAAAGAAAAACGCCGAAACCCCATAAAAATGAGGATTCGGCGCCATAATACTTGGAGCCCCCGGCAGGACTCGAACATGCGCGCAAGGATCAGGAATCCTTGAGTAATATAATTATATCAATAAGTTGTAATAGTTAAGTGTAATCTCAAGCGCAGTCAAAAATGCTTGGCGTATATCCAGGACGAAACAAGTAACTGTGTCTATTACCTCTTATCTAATCCATAGGCGTTTTGCACTGCCTCTTCCATGCGACCAATTTCGTCGTTTGTCAGTAATTTGAAATGACTCGTGCGTTTTCGAGCAGAAAGTCGGCCATCGTTTTGTAGGCATAGGCGAATAAAAAGGTCGATCTTTCGGTCAGGCATATCAACAATTTCCTGTATGGCTTTCTTGGTTTCATCATAATTTGCAAGAAATACCAATTCTTGGGCAAGTTCTGTTTCAATAGTCTTTTCGATAAACTGAAAAAGTTCCTCCACCTGGGAAGTCATGTCTATACAACGATACAAACCTGCCGTTTCATTATGCACGGTCATGTGCCCTTCTTCATCAATTGAATATTCCACCAGGGGCATGACTTGTCGTGAGAACGCTTCCAGAGAAGCATCATAATCGCTTCTATTTTTCAGCATGTATGCTGAAATTGGAAACATTATACCATCCGGCGTGAAACCCCGACGGGCGAGAATATTATGTATCAGGAAGCGATGAATCCGGCCATTACCATCCTCGAATGGATGGAAATAAACAAAACCATAGGCAATTACAGCGGCGTGGATTACTGCGAACACATTGCCTTTTTCCATACGTTGGTTGGCAGCAATTAAACCTTCCATCAAATCGGTCAGGTCTTCAGGTTTCGGGCAGACAAAATGAATCTTTTCCCGCTGCCAGGCAACTGTCTCACCAACATAATTCTGGTTTAATCGGTAATCAGAATCGCAAAAGCGAGGATCAACAATCCGATTCTGCAGTTCAATTAATTGCTTTTTGACACAAAAATCTTCCTTTTCGGCTAATTGAAGAAGTGCAATAAAACGTTCGGCCCTGGTCGAACTGGGTGTGACGTGTTCGATCTCAAAAGAAGATTTCGTCTCCTTTGCGTAAAGATAGCCAAGTGCTCGTTTCAACAGTTCAGGAGAATAAACAGACACTACTTGGCGACATCTCTCAGTTAAATCTGCCTTTTCAAACTCCTTAATGGTCTCAGTACGGCGGACCGTTGGACAAAACCGATTATCACCCAGCAAGTTATCATTAATCCGTTGACGTCTAATCTGTAATGCAGGGGTGATAGTGTAATATTCATCTGGGTCGAGCAGGTCAATGTAGTTGCCCTGCTTCAGATCATCCAGCGGAAGTGTTTCACTTGTCAAAAATTCATACAGGAACCAGAGCCGCCGAGCATATTTACCGGTCGGTTTAGATTGCACATATTCGAGAATTTGCTTTACGTCGACTTTCTGAAACAGGATAGCGAGAACAGCGAGATTTGTCCCATCATACTTGAGAGCAAACTCAAGATGATCACCTACTGAGTCTCCCGGCCAGTATTTAGCCGGGTAAACTTCCTCGATCACCTCTCCGCTTGAATGGATACGGTGTATTCCGCTGGTCGTAACAAAGGATCTGTGCCAGTTGGGGATAACTTCTAAACTGTACCGGTCAATGAGTGCCGCATATCCTGCGAGTCTGTTCGTTGATTTATCCTGATTATTATCATCCATCACTTTCCCTGGAAAAACGTTTATGATACAAGAAATATCGTTAAATATTGGCACTTGTCAAGAAAAATGATTACGAGGAGTGGTAAAGGTATATAATTGATGATCCAGCAAAAAAAAAGTATTACATTCCCAGAAAATTGAATACTAGCTCAGTCTTTCAAGAAAAAACAATTACGGTTTGCTGAAATGAGTTTTCAAAATTTATTCCAGTCTTCATATTGAAAGGTCCAGTTTGGAGGAGGTGAAGACACTCAGAGGTGGCCCCTCTTGTTTGGACAGGCTGGCAGCAAAAATAAAGTTTAAAGCGTTCATAATTTTTTCAGTCAGTAGACGACCTCTAAACGTATTTTAGCCTTATAAACATTGTTTTTTCTCTTACGCTTGTGAATTATCCTCCCATTTTTCGGGCGTATTTCTAGGCGGAATTTTTCGTAAAACAATGCCATTTTCAGTCAAATTATACTAGCCGAGGATAAAGATTATGAAAAAAGAAAAACGCCGAAACTCCATAAATAATGAGACTTCGGTGCCATAAAACTTGGCGCCCCCGGCAGGACTCGAACCTGCGCGCAAGGATTAGGAATCCTTGAACAATTTAATTATATCAAATAGATGTGCACATTAAGCGTAATTTTAGGCGCAATAGACTCGATTACGATTTCAGAAGGACGAGATATTCAAAAATCATCAATAATTCAATAACTTCTGGGCAAGACGATGCAATTCAGGATTAGCCAGGGCAGAAACTTTCTTCCTGACAGTTCTCGAATAGTATTCTCTTTCGGTCTTCGTTAAAGGCAAACCGTCCAATTTCTTCTTGAACAATTCTTTTTGCTTCGGAGAAAAAACCTGGGACAATGAGTATTCCAGAGACAACTCATCATGTGTCTCTCTGAGTTGCTTTGTTTTCACAACATTCTGCTCAAAATATCTCTTGAACATTTCCTTGAGGCGAACAGAATCTAGAGACATTTGCTCAAACCCCAGAGATTGATCATGGTATAAGGCATTCCTCATACTTTTCAATTGCTCAAGATCTTTTTCAGATAAGCTTTGTTCAAATTGTTTCGCCCAGTAAAAAGACAGATGATGATATTTGTACATAGTAAGGGAAACAAGCATCAAGACGTGCAAGTTCTTCCTATCTGCTTTATTACTCAATTTATGTAATACCTGGTTGAGATCGAAAGAATAATCCTGAGCAGCGTTAGCCACTAAAACGGGAAATCCTTCCCACAAGCGGGTATCCTGACTCCGAACAACATCAGCCAGCGTTTCGTTCACATCAAAATCAGACACTACTTCCATGAGAGGGAAACCAAGGCGATTCAAATCTTCCATCAACTTATTTTCAACCATAAAGACCCTCCTGTTTGAGGAGATCAAGAAAATGTTCGATATGTTGCCCCAGACGATCTTCAGATATATCGTAACTGGCTAATTCGTTAAAATGCTGCTCAAGATGTTTTAGGTCTACTTTGTCTCGCCGTGCTCTTAACAGCATGAGGCAATCTTCAAAGTCGACACGGGTACCACGAAAAAGTTTACTGGAAATCAAGTCGTATTCGTTTAATATCCCAATATAGATTCTGGATAATTCATACAAAAACTCATGATTGTTAGTCTCCAGGGGTGACTGGAGTAATTCTGTTGTATGAATACGCTTTCCGGGAAAAAGATCAAATATGAATGCCTCACCCTCTCGTCTCCATCCCCAGCCAGTAACCTGACGATACCCCAGATTTTACAAAGTTTTCACCAGGTAACCATACTCAGACTCATCAGGAACAATAAAGTCGACATCCTTAGTGGATGGCTTAATTTCCAATAAAGTTAGTGCGGTGCCCCCACAAGCAATGAGATGAATCTTTCGCTTGAGGAAACCGTTCCATTGCCTTAACACATCCAGCAAAGCTTTCTTATCGAGACGATACATATCACTGTACAATTTCATACATATTATTTTACTAAAAGATACAATTTATTGTATGTAAAAATACAACACTCGTTGAATTTTGTCAAGAAGCAAGCATTTACAATGTACTGACTAGGAAGGCTCAAATGAACCAAGTCAAATAGAAGAGGTGGCCCCTCTTGTTTGGACAGGTTGGCAGCAAAAATAAAGTTTAAAGCGTTCATAATTTTTTCAGTCAGTAGACGACCTCTAAACGTATTTTAGCCTTATAAACATTGTTTTTCCTCTTGCGCTTGTGAATTATCCTTCCCATTTTTCAGGCGTATTTCTAGGCGGAATTTTTCGTAAAACAATGCCATTGTTCAGTCAAATTATACTAGCCGAGGATAAAGATTATGAAAAAAGAAAAACGCCGAAACCCCATAAAAAATGAAGCTTCGGCGTCATCATACTTGGA
>CAMYLK010000033.1 GCA_947259225.1 uncultured Desulfobulbaceae bacterium
ATCTGATCCTGGTTATAACGCAGGTTGTACTGAAAAAAATTAAGGATTGTCTGCAGTTCGGCCTTTGTGAAATGATCGTCAGCCTGCGATATTTTGACAAGAACATTGACAAGAAGATAAACAAAACGATTGTGAGACTCGGTCTGTGAGGCTTCGTACGTACTTATTCGGCTTTTAATATAATAGCTGAAGCCCCAGAAGGCGGCGACAAGTATCAGTATACCAATGAGACCGGAAAAAAAGAGAAAGCCGAGAAAATTAAGCAGGGCCGGTGCACCTCCTGTAGCCAGGACAATAATTCCTACTATGAGTAAACACCCGCCACATCCGGGTTGATTGTGTTGCCTGTATTCCATCTGATATTATGTGAAGAGTTATGAGGAGAAAACTGTTAGCCGGTAAAAATCGTGTCTGACTCCGTAATCTTAATTCACCGGCTCCTGAAGTTCAGTGTCATTTTCCTGAAACAAGGCATCTATAAATTCCTGCGCGTTAAAATCGCGCAGATCATCCACCTGTTCTCCGACCCCGATAAACCTGACAGGAATATGTAATTCCCTGCAGACGTTCACAATGATCCCACCCTTTGCAGTACCGTCGAGTTTGGTCAGGGTGAGTCCTGTAACTTCAACAGCTTCATTAAAAAGCTTAGCCTGTGAAATTGCGTTTTGGCCAGTCGTTGCATCGAGAATCAGCATGACTTCATGGGGGGCATTTTCAAGCTTCTTGCCGATGACCCGTTTAATCTTTTTCAATTCTTCCATGAGGTTCACCTGGGTATGCAGGCGTCCCGCTGTATCGATAATAATCACATCAAATTCCCGTGCAGTGCCGTATTCTATGCCATCATAGACAACAGAAGATGGGTCTGCCCCATGCTTTTGAGCCACAACTTCGACACCGGCACGCTTACCCCAGATTTTCAGTTGATCGATCGCCGCTGCCCGAAATGTATCACCGGCAACAAGCAGTACGGAATTGCCTGCCCTGACAAACTTGGCAGCGATTTTTCCGATACTGGTAGTCTTCCCTACCCCATTTACTCCAACCACCATGATAACGAATGGTCCGGACTCAGGCATGACCATTTCCGCCGGTTTTTCAGACTCCTGCAGATAGGCGAATATTTTTTCCTGGAGCAGGTTTTTAAGTGTATGTGGATCCTTGAGTGATTTACGTCTGACCTCTTTTCTCACATCATCCAGAAGGTCATGGGTCGTCACAATACCCAAGTCAGAAGTAATAAGTATTTCCTCCAGGTCGTCAAAGAGTTCCTGGTCGATCTCTTTTTTACCGAGGAATAGAGTATCCAGCCGATAAACAAGCGATGATCTTGTTTTAGTCAGTCCCTGCTGCAGACGTCTGAATAGTGAGGCCCTGTTTTTATTCTGTTGATGCGGTTCGTGTGTGGGAATTTCTTCAGTCGGAACAGAAACAGGTTCCATCTCATGTTCGATGGCATCCTGGGGTTGGGTATCATACGACTCGGTGAGCTGTATTTCCTCTCCAATTTCTCCTGAACCGGCAGCGCTGTCCACATCAACTGATTTGAAATCATGATTCTCAGCGACATTGATGCCATCTGTTTCATTGTCCGTGATGTCAGCAACCGGTTGTTCTTTACTCTCAGTCTTTTTCTTAAACCAGCCAAGCATTATGCAGTTACCTTTTCCTCCAAAGCAATGTCGAGTGCTTCACTGATGGTATGTACATAATGAAACTGTACTCCTTCACGCACATCCTCAGGAATTTCGTTTACATCCTTCTCATTAAGTACCGGGAGGATAAGTTCCCTGATATCTGCCCGGAGAGCTGCCAGAACCTTTTCACCGATACCGCCTACCGGCAAAACGTCCCCTCGCAGGGTAATCTCGCCGGTCATGGCGACATCACTGCGAACTGCCCTTCCGGTTACGACGGAAACCAGGGAAGATACCATGGCAACACCGGCTGATGGACCGTCCTTGGGAATGGCTCCTTCAGGGATATGAACATGCAGGTCAATTTCTGCGAACTTCTCCTCATCAATTTCCAGGTCTGCTGCATGCGACTTGATATAGGTCAGCGCTGCCGTGGCAGATTCTTTCATGACATCACCAAGTTTACCGGTCAGGGTCAAGCCTCCCCTTCCTTTCATGAGCGATGTTTCGATAAAAAGGATCACACCACCCACCGGCGTCCAGGCAAGACCGGTTGCGAGACCGGGGCCCCAGGTACGAGCCTTCATTTCAGGAAAATACCTGATGGGCCCAAGGAAATCATAGAGATTTTCAGTGGTGACCACGACCTTGTCCTGCCTGCCACGGGCAATTTCACTTGCAACACCACGACAGATAGCTGCAATTTCTCGTTCCAGGTTACGAACACCAGCCTCCCTGGTATAGGATTGTATAAGATGGTGAATGACCTCTTCACCAATTTCAAGGTCCTCAGAGCTCAAGGCATGAGCTTCAAGCTGTTTGGAGACAAGGTGCTTCATTGCAATTGCCACCTTTTCATGCTCGGTATACCCTGGCAATTCAACCACTTCCATCCTGTCCCTGAGGGGGCCGGGAATTGTATCAAGAACATTGGCTGTTGCAATGAACATTACTCTGGAGAGGTCGAATTCAATGTCCAGATAATGGTCTGTAAAAGTCGAATTCTGTTCAGGATCAAGTACCTCCAGCAGAGCTGATGATGGATCACCACGGAAATCACTGCCGAGTTTGTCAATTTCATCCAGTAGAAATACAGGATTATTTGTTCCAGCCTTTTTCAGGCTCTGGATTATCCGGCCGGGTAATGCGCCGATATACGTCCGTCGGTGTCCCCTTATCTCAGCTTCATCTCGAACGCCGCCGAGTGCCACCCTGACAAACTTACGATCCATGGTCCTGGCTATGGATTGTCCGAGTGAAGTCTTACCCACACCGGGAGGCCCTGAAAGGCAGAGCAACGGTCCGTGAACATCATCTTTCAGTTTTCGCACAGCGAGAAATTCGATGATTCTTTTCTTGATTTTTGCCAGCCCGTAATGATCTTCATCCAGATCCTGCTGGGCCTTGTCAAGATCAATGGTATCCGTACTTGAAACGGTCCAGGGCAATTCAAGAATCCAGTCAATATAGTTGCGGGAAACAGTATACTCAGGGGAGGAAGGGGGTATTCTCTCCAACCTGTCCATTTCCTTGTCAACAGAAGCACGGGCCACTTCGGTCAAACCGGTTTCTTCAACCCGTTTACGGAGTTCTTTTATTTCAACCTTATCGTCCTGATCCTCACCCAACTCTTTCTTGATGGCTTTCAGCTGCTGGCGCAGATAGAATTCACGCTGCTTTTCATCCATGTCCTTCTTAAATGACTCCTGCAGCTTGTTGCTCATCTCCGCTGTCTCAATTCGCTTGTTGAGTTCCCTGGCAGTCTTGTGCAGCAGATCATGAAGAGGCTTGATTTCAAGCAACTCTTGCTCATCAACAACATCAAGGTTCAGCTGTGAAATAACCATATATGCTGTATGGAAATGATTAGCCATTGAATTTATCGTTACAACCATTTCCGGGGGCAGCTGGATAAGCTTGACAAGTTTTTTGAACTGATTTCGTATATTCAGGATCAGGGCGTCAATCTTTTTGTCTTCCACCAGTTCCATTGGAGCTTCTTTGACCCTGGCCTTAAGGTATGGGTCTTTATCAACATACTCTTCTATTTCAATTTTTTTCACACCACTGACAAGGACCTGATAATAACCCTCATCTATTTTTGTTAATTTATGAATATAGCCAAGCACACCCGTGCGATACAAAGTATCTTCAGTGACTTCCTGGTCACTTGAAACCTTTTCGTCCTTATTGGACACCAGGCCGATTATTCTTAGATCCAGAAGAGCATCATCAATGAGCTTCTTGGACGAATCGCTGGCAACCTGGAGCGGAAAGCCCATACCAGGAAAGAAAACGAAACCGTGAAGCGGCAGAACAGGAAGTATTTCGGGGACAGGCAGGCTCTGAGGATCAATATTTTTTTCCTGAGTGGTCTGCTGGTTCTCCATTATTATTCTCCGGTGGATATTGTGATATTAACCTTGCTTCTTCCTCTCATTTTGGGCAACACAATAGTCAGTATACCGTCGACATAAGAAGAAGTTACCTGGTCGATCTCTACAGCTCCGGGAAGGTTAACTGTTCGATCAAATGATCCGAGCTCTATTTCCAACTGGTGTACGCAATCAATGGATTTCCTGGCAGGAAGATTTCTTCTTCCATGAATTCTCACCTGCGTTTCGGCGGCAATTACAGAGAGAGATGTACCGTCTGCCCCTGCTACATCAGCATAGACACAATATTCATCTTCTGATTCATAGATATCAACAGGTGGGTACATGCTCCCGGATTCAGGTGACATCATCCGGGCAAGAGACATGTTGCGAAACATGCGCCCAGTATGCATCTGCATTTCCTCGAGCTCTTTCAAGAGTTTTTTTCTCAACGTATCCACAATTACCTCCATGCCTCTAAAAATAGCCATTCACTTGCAACAGTCATGTTCAACGGTCAAGGAAACAAGCCATTTGTTACAGTTTGAAATAAATAATCATATTACCATGTATGGCAACATCTTTCACATAAATCATGGTGGAAATAGTGGATGAAATCAGATGCAGTTGTAATGCAGACTTAATCCTTCAACAGATTCCTTTGCTGAAATTCCAACCTGTTCGAGAATTCGAAAAATTGGCCTGCCAAAATAAAAGAGTTCGTCAGCCAAGGAGAGATGGTACATCTGTGCTGCATATAGCCGTGCCTGAAGGTCTCGATTTGCTAGCCCGGACATTCTTGCCAGTGTTTCTTCTCTCTGTTTTTTATCAAATAATTGATCAACCAGGGAAGTAATATCCGGTACCGGGCATTCACTGTCATGTTTTTTCGTCAGGCTAAACAGAGGGTTGCTTGGGGGTATGAGGTCGAAACGGTTCAGCAGTTCTTTACCCGTAATTTTGAGAACATCATCAGGGTCCCAGCATTTAAGCAGCCTGCAGGCAAGAGGACGATTATTGTAGATAGTACAGGTCAACGAGTCGTTGTCCAAAAATTTACAACACCAGCTGCCACCCTTTCCCTGTATCTTCAGCAGTTCTTCTTTGGCAGGCAGAGGTGCATCTGAAATGGGGTGAAGAATATATTCTCCATGGCGGATTGTAATAAGATCACCAAGTTTAAGAATCCCGGCTTCAACGAGTTGTCGATCCTCCGTGTGCAATGCAGGGCCGCCTTTTCGGCAGCAGGTACCACAACACTCACAAGCAGTCTTTTGCATTAATCCATTGATCCAGCCCCTTGAGGAAACGGTTTCGTTTTCTAATCTGGGGACAAGTTACATTAATAAGAAGTTACAGAAGGTTAAGAAACAGGAGTGAGGACTTTCTTGACGACCCGGCCCAGGTCCTCAACCTGGTAGGGTTTGGGGACGACACCGTCAAAGCCGTAATCCTGGAAATTTGCCAATATCGGATCGTTATGATACCCGCTCGAAACAATGACTTTTGCATCGGGATCAATCTTTTTCAGTTCAAGAACCGCATCTTTTCCACCCATGCCTCCAGGAACGGTCAGGTCCATGATGACAGCATCAAAGGGTTGTTCCGTTACCATGGCTTTTGCATACTTTTCAAGAGCTGATTTTCCATCCTCTACAGTTTCTGTTTCATAGCCGAGATATCCTAACAGGCTGGAAATTGCGTCCCGAACAAATTCTTCGTCATCCATTACCAGAATTCTTCCCTGACCTGCAAAATCCTCCTCCTCTTTCGGGACTTCATTGACAGGCACGGAATCAGACGCGGGCAAATAGATTATAAACGTTGTTCCTTTACCATACTCCGAATCAACCGTTATCAAGCCGCCATGATTTTTAATAATCGAGTACGCGGAACTCAAACCAAGGCCGCTTCCTTTTTCCTTGGTTGTAAAAAACGGATCAAAAATCTTGGTGATCTGTTTCTTGGGTATACCCTGTCCTTCATCCTTCACATCAATTTTGATATACCTGCCCGGTGCCAGGAGCAAATTATCCGATTCTTTTATATTGACATTCTCAGCTTTTACATAACAGCTTCCGCCATCTGGCATGGCATGTGAGGCGTTAATAACCAGATTGTTGATAACCTGATTTATCTGGCCCTGATCAACATCCGCATACCAGAGATCATTATTCATGGTACAATCACATTTTACCTTTGAACCGCGCAGTATAAAACTTGCTGCATCCTCAACAATCTTGCCTATCGCAACTGTCTTCTTGTCAGGTTTCCCACCTTTGGCAAAAGTCAATAATTGCTGAGTTAGTTCCTTGGCCCGGTCAATTGCCTTTTCTGTTTCAACCAATCTCTGGTGCAGTTTAGCATCCTCATTGGCATCAATTTTCGCCATGGAAATGTTTCCAAGAACCGCCGTCAGAAGGTTGTTGAAATCATGTGCTATTCCACCGGCCAGTACTGTAGCTGTTTTAAGTTTTTCTGTTTTCTGGAGTTCTTCTTCAATTTGAAGTCTCTGGGTGATATCCCTGAAAATCCCTTGGATAATTTTATGACCGCCAAAATCAAGGAAACTTGAACTGACTTCAATGGGAATGCGCCGACCGTTTTTATGTCGAAAATGAAAAACCTGACCTGCAGAAGTTTTACTGTCACCCTGATAACTTAAGAGGTACTCAAAAAGATCGGGCTCACTTTTTGGCTGTAATTCGGACAATTGCAGCCCGATGATATCTTCGGCATCACGGCCTACGAGTTCTTTTCCTTTTTTGTTGACATCGGAAATAATTCTTGTCCGGGCATCAATAATAAAAATTGGGTCTCCGGCCATTTCGACAAGGGAACGATATTTTCCCTCTGAAACCTGCAGGGCTTCCTCTGTTACCTGACGTTTGTGTATATCCTCCTGGAGTTGAATATTGGTGGCGGTGAACTCGGCTGTACGTTGCTGCACAAGTAGTTCAAGCTCATTCCTGTACTGATTAAGGTCCTCTTCAGCCTTATCTCGGGCTTCCATGTTTTGTGAAAGTTTAAATATGCAGAGAAGCAGGGCCGACAGAAGTATAAATGCGACACTATATATAATAATGGTAGAGCGTCTTACCAGCGTTGAAAACAGCCCTTTTAAATGGGTTATATCATAATATAATTCAAAAGCGCCAACCACCTGGTCGTTCCCCCAGATAGGGATATAGGTCTCAATAACGTCAGCTTTAAGAACGCGCCCCTCTAAAGATTTCATATCCTTGCGGACAATTTTGGTAAAATTCTGCCCCCGCATGACAAGGCTATTGAAATAATCATTAGTGTTCACTGAACCTATATCTGCAGGATCGGTTGAATAAATTATCTCTCCTGTTGCCGAGAACACCTTCACTTTTTCGAGCGAAAAATTGTCAATAACTTCTGATATCTCATCAACGAGGTCAAAGGTAATATGATCTCTGGTGAGATTGTCATTGGGAATCTCAAAGTACATAGTAAAGTGATTTGCAACTCTTGTTGCCTGGAGTTCAGCATCGCTGACCAACAGGTTGTCAATGGCGGGGTAAAGATAACTTATCGTAAAAACAGGAAGAAATAGAATCGCTGCGGCAGAGAGAAATAGAAAAAAAACGAGGAGTTTTGACCTGAACATTTATTTATTATAAGCGTCAACTCTAAAAGTACACGCAACCCGATAATGTAAGTCTGCATTAATAATATATCTTTCCACAGTTTTGATTATTGGCATGATTTAGATGAAATGTCAAAAATATTACCAGGGCAGATGTTCCTGTTGAAATATATGAATACATCACTGTTTATTCGCACTCAGGATACCGTTCCATTTTTCCTTGCTTTTCAGATCGCTGGAATTAGTGTATAGCACTGAAAACAAGACAGCATAGTAACACTTTATATACATTTGGAGATATATCATGGAACAATCTTGCGGAAATAATTGCGGACCTGAGCAGCAAACCTCCTGCGGTCCGGACCAGAAATCAACCTGCGGTTCAGTTGGTGCAAATGCGGCCATAGCACAACAGGACATTGCCATCACCAGATCACTTGGTAAAATTAAACACAAAATACTTGTCATGAGCGGTAAAGGCGGCGTAGGAAAATCGACCGTTGCCGTCAACCTCGCACTGGGGCTGGCAAATCGCGGACATAAAGTTGGCCTGATGGATGTCGACCTTCACGGCCCCGATATCTGCAGGATGCTTGACATGAATGAACCGTTGCAGCCACCTGAAAATCCAGGTGACCTCGTTCCTCCACTTGTCTATAACGACAAGCTCAAGGTTGTGTCTTTAGAATACATGATGAAAGACCGTGATGAGGCTATAATATGGAGAGGCCCTTTAAAAATTCAGGCAATCCGCCAATTTGTTTCAGACATGGATTGGGGTGAACTTGATTATCTTATAGTCGATGCCCCTCCGGGCACAGGAGACGAACCTCTTTCCGTAGCCCAAACTGTTAAAGGTGTAAAAGCACTCGTTGTCACCACCCCACAGAATGTCGCTCTGGCTGATGTTCGAAAATCCATTAATTTCTGTAAAACTGTTGATATGCCCGTTGTCGGAGTTGTTGAAAATATGTCCGGCTATGTTTGCCCGCACTGCGAAGAGACAGTCAATATTTTCAGCAGCGGCGGGGGTGAGCAGATAGCACGTGATTTTGACCTTCCGTTTCTTGGCAGGGTTCCCATGGATCCTCGTGTAGTTGTAGCCGGAGACACCGGCAGGCCTTATCTCTCATCAGAAGAAATAACACCGGCTACCGAAGCCTTCAGCTCTATTGTTGATGCTGTCGCCCAGCGATTACCTTCTTCTCAGAAGGTGAGCCTGGAAACAGTCAATCCTCTGGATATGAGTTGCGGCTGCGGGCCCAGCGGATGCGACCCGTACAAATGTGATTGCTGATAAAAAAGCTCTACACCACTTTTCCAGCTATTATCTAATAAGGATTCTGAATTATGCGTATCCAACAAGTAACCGTCGGTACGATGGCAGTATGCTGTTATATAGTTTCCTGTGAAGAAACCAGCGAAGCTGCTGTCATTGATCCCGGCGGAGATGAAGATGAAATTCTTGCATTGTGCCAGGAGGGACAACTTAACGTAAAGTACATTATTGACACGCACGGACATCCTGATCATGTCTGCGGCAATGGACGAATAAAAGAGGCGACCGGTGCGGAAATAATCATGCATCGGGATGACGCTCTTTTCTTCTGGCAACCTGAAATTCAGGATTACTTTACCATTCTTGGCCTCACCGAGTCTCCCAAACCTGATATTCTGGTTACAGACGGTGATGTCATAACCTTTGGCAGGGAAGAACTACGTGTCATACATACACCGGGTCATACTCCAGGTGGTATCTGCCTGTATAACAACCCTGACTGCTTTACCGGAGATACTCTTTTTGTGGGCGGTGTAGGACGGACCGATTTTCCTGGTGGTTCAACCGGAGAACTTCAGGAATCCATCCAGAAAAGTCTGCTGACTTTGCCACCCGATACCATCGTATGGCCTGGACACGGTTATGGCGGCACAAAATCCACAATTGGAGTTGAAGCCAAAAGCAACCCCTTCCTTACCGGATCTTTTTTCTAATTCTCCGAGGCGTGAATTGCCCACTTTCATGATTACAGACAATGGTTGTGATCTATGCGTGAAATAATCCTTGGAACAGCCGGTCATGTCGACCATGGTAAAACCAGCCTCATTAAAGCGCTGACCGGAATTGATACCGATCGCCTCAAAGAGGAAAAAAAGCGCGGCATCACTATTGAGCTCGGGTTCGCGCATCTTGATCTTCCATGCGGCCACCGGATCGGTATTGTTGATGTGCCCGGTCATGAAAAATTCGTGCGCAACATGGTGGCCGGCGCTGCCGGTATGGATCTCGTCGCCTTTATTATAGCTGCCGATGAAGGAATTATGCAGCAGACAAAAGAACATTTTGAGATCTGTCAGTTGCTAGGCATCAAAAACGGTGTCATAATTCTGACCAAAATTGACATGGTTGATGAGGACTGGCTTGAAATGGTCAAGGAGGATGTCCGGGAATATTTCCACGAAAGTTTTTTGAAAAACGCTCCTGTTTTAATGGTTTCCTCCGTCACCGGCGAAGGTGTTGATGATGTCAAAAATGAGCTGAACAAAAAAATCTCCACCTTGTCCTTTCATGAAGAATTCGGCCCGTTTCGCCTGGCTGTAGACCGAGTTTTTTCCATGAAGGGTTTCGGAACCGTTATTACAGGTTCTTCCCTTTCCGGAAGAATATCAGTCGGCGATGACGTTGAATTCTATCCGTCTGAGACAGTTGCCAAAATACGCGGTATCCAGGTCCACAGTGACAATGTGGAAATGGTGGAGGCCGGTCACCGGACGGCTATAAACCTCCAGGGTATAGAAAAAGATGAAATCAGCCGTGGCGACATTGCGGCAACTCCTGGCAGCCTGGTTAATTCCACCCTGCTTGATGCCGATTTTCACTACCTTGCGTCCAACCCCAAAGCTCTCAAGAACAGAACCCAGGTGCGGGTTCATGTTGGAACCCGCGAAATTACAGGACGCATCGTTATGCTGGACAGGGATTTTATCGACCCTGGCGAAGATGTT
The DNA here is from genome assembly GCA_947259225.1 of uncultured Desulfobulbaceae bacterium. Classification (GTDB taxonomy): domain Bacteria; phylum Desulfobacterota; class Desulfobulbia; order Desulfobulbales; family Desulfobulbaceae; genus UBA10518. The sequence goes on from CAMYLK010000033.1 coordinate 10,632, forward strand.
GGTATTCAGTTAATACTACAGGAACCCGTAGCCTTATGGCCCGGGGATCGATATGTACTCCGTAGCTATTCCCCCGTCAGAACTATTGGAGGAGGTGTTATTCTCAACAATGCTCCAATCAAAAGAAAAAGAACCACTGAAAAAGATCAGGATATAAACAGACAGGTTTTTTCAGTCTATCATGAGGGCAGCTTAGAGGAAAGAATGCTTCTTTTTCTTAAGGAAGCTGGACTAAAGGGGTTAACCCAGGACCAGCTGGCTACCCGCCTCGGTCTTTTTGGCAACAAACTCAAAAAGCAGCTGCAAAAACCAATTTCAAGCGGTAAGATATTTGTCGTTGACTCAGATTGTCAAAGGTTGGTTGCCGCCACTGTGCTCAAACAATTGACAGACATCATCCAATCCACACTCCGGGAATATCACAAGGATTTTCCCCTGAAATCCGGTCTCATAAAAGAGGAACTCCGCACTGGTATCAGACCGCCGGTTGACCAGAAGGTTTTCCTTTACGCACTGGGTTTGCTTGTCAAAAAAAATGTTATTGTACAGGATCAGGCCGAGGTCCGTTTATCGGATTTTGAGGTAATACTCCAGGTTGACGAAGAAGACTTGAAAAAAGAAATCAAAGACATCTATATGAATGCTGCCTTGAAACCACCCCTTTACAAGGAGGTGCTCAGCAGCATGGCTGCCTACCCTGAAAATCAGGTCCGCCAGGTGTTTGACCTGCTTCTCCGCGAGGGAAAGCTGGTCAAAGTGAACGAGGCGCTTTGTTTTCACGCCGAGGAGCTAGAAAATCTGGCCCTTCAGGTCACGGAATTTATTAAACGTGAAGGTGAAATTGACGCACAACGCTTCAAGCAACTGACAGGCCTGACACGCAAATTTTCAATACCGCTAATGGAGTACTTTGACAAGATCAAGCTGACGATCAGGATTGATGACAAACGGGTTTTGCGAAAGGGCTAGGATCTTCCACCAACTGTAAATCGTTTTTCTCCGTTACAATAACGACCGCCTCTATGCTGATTGTACTCCATTCTCTTTCACCTGTGCCATGACCTGTCTGCGTTTGGCAGCCCGCGGAAAAAGCTGACTATCGGTGTGGGGAAAAAACAGAGAGGCAACATACTGGTCTTTGTAGGAGGGGACGTCGGAAAGTTCAAAACTTGTCATCCGCTGCATGGTTTTGACGACATCCCGGCGGATATGGTTGCTCAGTTCACTCATCCTGCACCCCATAAGCGATCCGTTACCAACATACATGCATTTATCTGCATCAATTTCAGGTAGAAGCCCCACGGTCATAGCACTGTCCAGGTCAATATAAGAGCCAAATGCACCTGCCAGGATAACCTGCTCAATATCATTTACTGTCAGTCCGACTTCGGAAAGCAGGGTTGTCATACCAGCGTATATAGCTCCTTTAGCCCGAATAAAATTGTCAATGTCGACTTCGGTAAGAACAATGTCCCTGTCAATACCAGATTCTTCAGCCCAAACGAGAACATATTCGTAACCACTTCTCCCCTTCCTGATACGGTCGGTTACAAGTTCTCGATTGTAATGTCCTCCCTGGTCCAATACACCGCACTCATAGAGAGTTGCAATGATGATCAATAAGCCTGAACCACATATACCAACAGCTGGCTTTGACTTGATGGTCATGATCATCGGCTCCAATGAGACGGGGTCGAGGCTGAAATCATCAATGGCCCCTGCCCCGGCACGCATACCATGGAGAATTCCGCCGCCTTCAAAAGCCGGACCTGCCGAACAGGCGGCACAGGCCAACCATTCACTGTTACCTACAACAATTTCTGCGTTGGTGCCTATATCGATAAAAAGAGTTGTTTTATCTGTTCTGTACATACCGGACCCCATGACCCCCGCAACAATATCTCCACCTACATAGCTTGAAACAGCAGGATACAACAGGGCCATGCAGTGTCCGCCTAAATGAAGTCCGACGTCTGTGGAACGAATAGGTGGAAAGAGTGTTGAAACCGGGACATATGGGCTTCGCCGAATATTGTGCGGCTCAAGCTCCAGAAAAAGGTGGGTCATCGCCGTATTGCCTGCCAGAGTTATGGAGGTGATCTCGTTTGCTGCCACTTTTGTCTGCTCCAGCATACAATCGATGATACTGTTAATACTTTCTGTCACCAACGCATGCATCTGCTGCATACCTTCCGGGTTTTCAGCATGGATCATACGGGTAATGACATCCTCGCCATAACTTATCTGCTGATTGTAGTGACCTGCTTCGGAAAGTATTTTCCCGGTGTGTTTATCAATGAGTTGGCCATATACAGTTGTCGTGCCTATATCTACAGCTATTCCATAATTCCTCTTCGACCAATCGCCGGACTGGATGTGCTGGAGCATGGACCGAAACCTTTTGTTGACAGGCCGCGCTAAGGTGACGGTTACCCTGAAGTCGTCTTCTCTTAGTACTCGACGAAGTTGCTGCATCATGTAAAGATTAATATGGATATGCCTCTCATCATATTGCTCATCCATTGCCCTGAGCAGGCGCCCGGTATCTGCCTGGCGGTCATTCTCATCTGGTTTGGGCAGTTCCAGAAAAAATTTTTCCACCGGAGGAATGAAAATCCCCTCCTGTTGCAGCTCATCAATATCAAAAATATGAAGGCTGGCCCGATGGCGTTCAGGGACCTCGGTTCCGAGTTGACCTCCCTTCAAACCGGCGGACTCTTCTATCCTGACAACCAGGTCACTGGTAATTTTGGCAGTGCATGCCTGTCGAACCCCCTGGTGCACATCGTCAGGTGAGAGCTTATCAGATATTCCCTCACTGACCGATCCTTCCTCGATTTGCACCCGGCACTTCCCGCAAACACCTGTGCCGCCGCAGGATGCGTTTATATGCAACCCGGCATTTCTGGCTGCGCGTATGATGGTGGTACCCGACTCTACCCGTACTTTACGACCTGAAGGGAGAAATGTTATGCTGTAATTGGTCGATGCTGGTTCCATATTATCAGAAGACACCTTTATTCAAGAAATATTTTTTAGAGACAGGAATACATAATAGATCACACAGCAGTATATGAAATATGCTGTTATGCAAAACATATATACTTTATGCGAGGAAACAAATCGTTACAACCATAAATTTTCTTTTATAACATGGTTAAATTCTTTCACATATTGTGTAGTCCGTGTTAAGATATAAAAAAATATACAAGTCAACACAAGCTTGATTAACCTCCCGCAAATATAAAGAAAGAGATGAAACAGGCAGAACTCGACCCTGCACCCATTTCCAGGCTCTCTTTTCCCCTTTTTTTCACACATTATTTTCTAACACGACATGCCTCATTGTGGTATATTTATCATGCGTATTCATCATTGTTGAAGAAACATTAAAATGTATCTCCAGCCGGCAAACAATTAATTCAATAATATTAAAGCCACTACCACCAAAAGGACTTTTTTCTGATGGACGAAACAACTGTAGAAAAACTTGAATCCGTCTACACAAAGTATATTGAGCTGGACGGCAATGCAATCTCCATCCTCCAGGACATTCAGGCAGAGTTAGACTATATACCTGAAGAAGCTGTACATTGGATTTCTCAAAAAACCGGTATTGCAGCGAGCATGTTTTTTGGGATAGTCACTTTTTATACGCAGTTTTACATGAAACCCAGGGGAGCAAATATTGTTACAGCCTGCTGCGGTACTGTCTGCCATGTAAAAGGGTCGCATAGAATCATAACCAGAATAAATGATGAACTGAAACTTCGTAATGACGAGGACACAACGAGGGATGGACTTTTTACAGTAGAAAAAGTCAACTGTATAGGTGCCTGCAGCATCGCACCAGTGGTTGTCATTAACCAGAAAGTACATGGAAAGATGTCCCCGGAGAAAATGGCTAAACAATTGAAATCATGCAAGGACAAGAAAAGTGAATAAGGAAATTGTCGTAAACATATGTATGGGCACTGGCGGAATAGCCGGCGGCGCAGACGAAGTCCTTGCAACATTCAGGGAACAAATGGGTGATGCCGGTGTCAACGGTCAGGTCAAGGAGCACTGCGCAGTACACCAGGTAGGCTGCCGTGGTTTCTGCGCCCGTGATGTACTGGTAGATATCACAATTGATGGTGAACGCTCTACCTATCAGTATATCAAGCCAGATATGGTATCGCGCCTGGTAGAAGAACACATAATTTGTAGCACTCCCATCGAAGAATGGCTTGTTGGTGAGGATTATCATCAATTCCATGATTTGCAGAAAAAAATCGTGCTTGCTGATTGTGGAAAAATCGATCCGGAAGATATCCAGGCGTATATAAATATTGGGGGATACCAGGCTCTACAGAAGGTTCTCTCCAAAATGTCTCCATCAGAGGTTATCGAAACCGTCAAAAAGTCAGGTTTACAGGGCAGAGGTGGTGCAGGTTTCCCCACTGGCCTCAAATGGGAACTTTGCGCTGCTAACAATGATGATCCCAAATACATCATCTGTAATGCTGATGAAGGTGACCCTGGAGCCTTTATGGACCGGTCTGTTATTGAAGGCAATCCGCATTCCGTCATCGAGGGAATGTGCATCGGTGCATATGCAATTGGCTCACCCCAGGGGTATGTCTATATTCGGGCTGAATATCCCCTTGCAGTAGAGCGGCTAAAACGCGCACTCAACCAGGCCCGCGAACTTGGTTTTCTGGGAGAATCAATTTGCGGAACAAAATTTAATTTTGATATAAAAATGAAACTCGGTGCCGGGGCATTTGTCTGTGGTGAAGAGACAGCCCTGATCGCATCCATTGAAGGCGAACGTGGCATGCCTCGGGCCAAACCTCCCTACCCAGCGCAAAAAGGACTTTGGGGTAAACCCACAATCATTAATAACGTTGAGACATGGGCCAACCTGCCCCCGATTATCAATAAAGGCGCTGACTGGTATTCATCCATTGGATGCGAAACCAGTAAAGGAACCAAGGTCTTTGCCCTGACCGGTAAAATAAGAAACACCGGATTAATAGAAGTCCCGATGGGGATTCCATTGCGGGACATAATATTTGATATTGGCGGCGGCATTGAAGGTGGCAAGCTGCTCAAGGCAGTACAAACCGGCGGACCTTCCGGTGGTTGTATACCGCAGCAGCACATAGACCTGGAGATGGATTACAAAAAACTTCTCGAGGTTGGATCAATGATGGGTTCCGGCGGCATGGTCGTGTTGGACGAATCCGACTGTATGGTCAATATTGCCAAGTTCTTCCTTGAATTTACCCAGGCAGAATCATGCGGCAAGTGCACACCATGCCGGCTTGGCACCAAGAGACTCCTTGAGATCCTTACAAGGATCACAGAAGGTGAAGGACGCAAAGGAGATATTGAACTCCTTCAGGATCTGGCGAGCGATGTTAAGGATACCAGTCTCTGCGGACTTGGCATGTCAGCCCCGAACCCCGTCATCAGCACGATTAAATATTTCCGGCACGAGTACGAAGCACATATTCATGACAAGCATTGCCCAGCTAAGGTCTGCCGGAAGCTCCTTACATTTTTCATCCGTGAAGACCTTTGCGTTGGTTGCGGCATGTGCAAGAAAGCATGCCCAACCGGTGCTGCTGAAGGAAAAAATAAATCACCGCATCACATTGACACGTCAGAATGTATCAAATGCGGTGCCTGTTATGATGTATGCAAATTCAAAGCGGTCCTCAAGGAGTAACTGATTACAGGATATGCAACCCTGAGATATGAAAAAGTACAAACCTGTAGGTGGCTATAGATGATGTAGATTTGCACGATGTCGACTGTTCGCAGATAAGCGAGCGGAGAGAGACTCCGATAGCCCGCTATGCAAACAAAAGCGATCGTGTAAAGATATGGTGTCTGTGATCGCTTACTCAAGGAGTAGTCATGATCAGTCTTAATATAGATGGTAAAGATGTCAGTGTATTTGAAGGGACAACCGTTCTGGAAGCATCAAAAATACTTGAGATCGACATACCAACACTCTGCTACGATCCACGCCTGAAACCCTATGGCGGGTGCCGGCTCTGCATTGTTGAAATAGAAGGCATGCCAAAGCCGGTTACTTCCTGTACTACCCCGGCTACGGAAGGCATGGTAGTTACCACAAAAAGTGATCGCCTGTATCGTCTGCGTAAGACTATCATCGAGTTGCTGCTCTCCGATCATCCCAATGACTGTATGGTTTGTGCACGTGCAGGTGACTGCACGCTTCAGGAGCAGGCTTATTTTTACAAGCTCAGATTAAACCGTTTTGAAGGCGAACAAAGAGAACATGACCGGGTCGACGAAAATCCGTTCATAAAACGGGAAATGAACAAATGTATCCTTTGTGGCTTGTGTGTTCGTGTGTGCGATGAAGTCCAGGGTGTAAATGCTATCGATTTCGCTTATCGTGGCTTCAATGCCAAGATCTGTCCCCCGTACGACATGGATCTGGACTGTGAGTTCTGTGGCCAATGCGTAGCTATCTGCCCCACCGGCGCCCTGACCGGTAAAGTTTGGGCCGGTGAAAGCCGGCAGAAAGACGTGAAGATGACTGACACGGTATGCTCTTACTGTGGTTGTGGTTGCAGTATCACCTTGCATACCTTTCGCGACAGGGTTGTCCGGATATCTTCAAAAAGGGATACCCATAACCAGGGTTGGCTCTGTGCCAAGGGGAGATTCGGTTACGAATTTATACACCACCCTGACCGTTTAAAAACACCTCTTGTCCGTAAAGAGAAAGGTGGTGAACTAGAGCCAGCCACCTGGGAAGACGCTTTTAGCCTCATTGCAAAAAAATTCACGGCCATAAAGGATGAATTTGGTCCTGATACCCTTGCCGGACTTGCTTCCGCCCGATGCACTAATGAGGAGAATTACGTTTTCCAAAAATTCTTCCGGGCGGTGATTGGCACCAATAATGTTGATCACTGCGCCCGCTACTGACACAGCGCCACTGTGGCCGGTCTGGCCGCTGCTTTCGGTTCAGGTGCAATGAGCAACTCAGTTGCAGAGATAGAGCGTACTGACGCACTCTTTGTCATCGGTTCCAATACGACGGAAAATCACCCTGTTTTTGCTCTGCGCATGAAAAAGGCCGTGCGCAATGGTGCAAAACTTATTGTCGCAGATCCGAGAAAAATACCTCTGGTGAAATTTGCCCACCTTTGGCTCAGGCACAAACCCGGGACAGACATTGCACTTATCAACTCCATTATGCACGTGATACTGGAAGAGGACCTTGAAGATAAGGATTTCATAACAGAACGCACCACAGACTTTGAAACCTTTAAAAAGAACTTGAAATCATATACACCTGAGTACGGTGAAAAAATAACAGGTGTGCCCAGGGAAGATATCATTGAGGCGGCCCGTATTTACGGTACGGCAAAAAATGCTGGTATTTACTACACCATGGGCATAACCCAGCACTCAATGGGTACAAATAATGTGTTTTCGTTGGCCAACCTGGCTATGCTTACAGGTAACCTCGGGAAAGAATCGGCCGGAGTGAATCCGCTGCGTGGCCAGAACAACGTGCAGGGATGCTGTGATATGGGTTGCTCACCAAATGTTTTTCCGGGATACCAGAGCGTAACTGATCCAGAAATCAGAATGAAATTTGAAGATGTCTGGGGCAAGAGCCTGCCTGATAAGATCGGACTCACAGCCACGGAAATGATCCATTCAATGAAGGATGGCAGCTTAAAGGGAATGTATGTGATGGGTGAGAATCCGGTCATGAGTGACCCGAACACCCAGCACACGCTTGAAGCATTTCAAAATCTTGATTTCCTGGTTGTCCAGGACATTTTCCTCTCTGAAACAGCGGCACTCGCAGATGTTGTCCTCCCTGCCGCTTCCTTTGCAGAGAAGGACGGAACATTCACCAACAGCGAACGCCGCGTCCAGTTGGTCAGAAAAGCTGTATCATCTCCCGGTCAGGCTAAAAACGATTTATGGATCATAAATAACCTCATGAACCGCATGGGATTTAACCATGTTTTTGAGAGCATCAGGGCTCTGGGCTTTAAAGTTCCTGACGAAACACGTTCCAACAATAATTTTATCACCCCGGAACAGGCCTTTATGGAAGCCGGTCTGCTGTGGCAAGGCATTAGGGGCATGACCTACCAACGTCTTAAAGGAGATGGTTTACAGTGGCCCTGTCCAACACAGAACCACCCCGGCACACCGTACCTTTTCAAGGATACTTTCCCCATAGGTAAAGCGGCCTTCAGGTCCATCGTGCCAACTGAGTCTAATGAATTGCCTGATAACGACTATCCTTTCATCCTGACTACGGGCCGGATACTTTTTCAGTATCACACAGGGACTATGAGCCGCAAATCAAAAGCCCTCGAAGCAGTCGCCCCGGAATCCTTTGTTGAACTCAACGAAGAGGATGCCGTAGAGATGGAAATCAGTGATGCGGAAAAAGTCACTGTTACATCGAGAAGGGGGAGCATTACGCTCAAGGCAAAGGTTGGGGAAAGGGTCGGCAAAGGAGTTCTGTTTATACCATTTCATTACACGGAGGCCTCAGCCAACAAGCTGACTAATAATGCCCTGGACCCGATAAGCAAGATTGCCGAAGCAAAGGTGTGTGCGGTCAAACTCGAAAAAGTCACCCGTTGACAGGCTGGTAGTCAATAATAGTGCAAAGTTTATAGAAGCAGACGCCGTAAAAGGATTGCCAGTATCACACTTTCATTGCACAGCAAGTTGTTTATTTCCACACCTCATTTGCAAACAACTCTGCCTCACATTATATTTGATTATCACAGGTAAGGGCAGGCGTTTACATTCCATCTTCCAAAAATGACCTGCAGGTCCAGGACATATTCTTCCGTATAGTATATATTTTCCAACCTCCAGGGTTCTCTCCAAATTACCTTTCCGGGTAGTTATCTATCAACAGTTCACTGATTTTTTGCCTGATGTCAGCATTTTTCACCTTAATAATTATATGGAATATTTTGAACACAAGAGTTATATTCCCGACCTCCTTACAATTACGTAATTAACTTCCTTCTTCATATAGTACTTGATGGACTGTGACAATGAATGCACGCAAAATAACCTCACTCACCCTGCTTATCTCTTTTCTTCTGCTCATGCTGACAAGTGTAATCCTGTACATTGTCCCTCACGGAAGAGTAGCATACTGGTCTGACTGGCACTTATGGGGACTTTCAAAAACAGAATGGACGCATCAGCATCTTAACCTGGGGGTCCTTTTTCTCATCGCCTTTGGTTTTCACCTGTTCTATAACCTGAAACCGATTACCGCTTATCTGAAAAACAGAACCAAACAATTGCGTGTTTTTACAGGCAGCTTTAACTTTGCCCTGGCAGTGACATTGATTGTCTGTATTGGTACATATTTCATGCTACCTCCCCTGAGCTTTGTTATCAAACTGGGTGACGCCATTACAGAAAGAGCAGATATTAAATATGGAGAGCCCCCCTACGGTCATGCCGAGCTTTCCTCACTGAAAATTTTTTCAACAAGAGTCAACCTCGATCTCCCGAAGGTAAAGCAACTACTTAACAACGCTGGCATCTTGATCGAAAATGACAAGCAGGCAATAGGAGAAATCGCCAGAAAAAATAATCTCACCTCAAAGGAACTGTATGACATCATGAAGCCTGCTGCGATTGACCGGGAAAACCTGATACGCTTTCCTGATCAACCTCCTCCCGGTTTCGGCAGAAGAACGCTGGTTGATGTCTGCGCAGAATATGACCTACACTTGCCACACATTCTTTCAGCATTAAAAAACAGGGGTATTCCAGCAGAACCTGAAAACACAATAAAGGAAATTGCAGAGCAGAATAACCTTGAAGCCATGACAATTTTCGAGATCGTTCATGAGGCTGTACATGAAAAATAGTATAATCTGCTATGTCGACATCAAAATACCATAGAATAACAACTGCAAAATTTTCATGTCCAACTGATTTTAAAAGAAGCAGATTTACTTACAATTTCTCCGAGCGACTGAAAAGCAGCTGAACATGAATGAATATTTCATAAACGAAGAGAGGTTGCTCTTTCCTGGCAGTTCTTCATAGCCAATAATTGTGCGGTTATGGTTGTGGAACAACCTTATTTCACATAAAGACACTGCCAGAAACATTAAATTCTGTTCATTTCGTTTTTGATTCAGTATAAAAAAATAAGGATATGTTAATGGTCAAACTTTTCCGTTCGGGAAAAAAACATGGATCTTTTTCAGATAAACAGCGGTAACTTTATTGTTGAGCTCAACCTTAAAAAGTTGCTCAGCAAAGAACAGTTGTCAGCATTCTCCAAAAAACATGCGATGCTTTCCGCAGACGATGCAAATTTCAAGTCACTCTGTACGTTGAGAAGCGGTATTTTACGATATGAATCTGAAACACTGCTTCCGTTAGTCGGAGAAGGTTTCAAACCAAAGATACTTCTGGTTTTTGGGAACCCGGCAACACAAAGTGTCAAAAACGGTATGTTTTTCTTTTCCAAAACCGATGAACATCACAGGCATTCCATGTGGGGTAAACTCGCGAAGGCCGAACTGGTTTATGAATTAAAGAGCAAAATATCAGATTCTCTTACAGCAAGGCAGGAGGAGGCAAACCTTCGCAAACTGATGATACTTTCAGGGACATCGTCAAAAAAATATCTGGTTGGGATGACGACCTTCTATTCTTTACCAACACCTGAATCAAGTCACAAGTATTCAGGGGTTTCAGGAGTAGAAAAAATATTTGCTCCGGTTTTGGATGAAGTTGCGGCAATGGAGACAAAACGTATCCTGTCCAATCCTTTTACAGAAGGGGCAACTATAATATTTACACAAAAGAGTTCCTACACCAAATTCTGTGAACTAACGGGTATCAGACCCCTTTTCTGGCCCACGAGAGGTAAAGGTGCCGGAGGCAGTGATTTGGCTGACCAGTTGCAGAAGATTGACACTTCCCATCAGACACATGGCGAATGGAGTTTGCAGAATATAGTTGATTATCTGCAGAATAAAATAAAATAATACTGAGCAAATGCCCATACAGCATGTGGATTCAATCTATGTATTACAGTAACATCAACTAGATATCCCAACGAATCCGAGACCCTGAAAAATACTCTCCTCTTGTCCCTGCCACAATAACGAGTATCCCGACCCTCTTCAAAGTATCCGGGCGCCTCCTTGACAACCACGCTGTGGTATTATTATACATATTCTTATATTTGATATAAATTTTTTAAATAGAGAAATAGTCGAACCTGTTGTAAGACAGTGACGAAAAGTTGCGGCTTACATAAATATAACCAAGCTGCATTAAAAAAGGTGATCCGTTTATCTGAGACTTTGAAGTTCATGGAAAATAAAAAACAAAATTGCTGGGAATTCAAAAAATGCGGAAGAGGCCCGGACGAAAAGCTTGATGGACAGTCTCCCCCCTGCCCCGCTGCAATCGAAAAAAGATTGGACCGTGTTCATGGTGGCAATAACTCCGGCAGGTCCTGTTGGGTTGTTGCCGGCACCTACTGTGGTGGTATAACCCAGGGAACCCATGCATCAAAATATGATGTTTGTAAAAAATGTGATTTTTTTCAACTTGTTAAGGAGGAAGAAGGTAATAAATTCCAGCGCCCCCTTTTTCTTCTGTCAAAACTCAAAAACCCATCACGAACAATTGATGTTTCTCACAAAAAATTTGGGGTAATTATTGGTGGTTCAGGCCTGATCGGTGGAGCCCTGATGCATTATTTCAAGAATTTACAGTCTGAAGAGATTGAGATACTTTCACCCAACAGTAAAAAACTCAGCCTTCGTGAACCGGAGGACATTAAAAGATATTTCAGTAAATACAGGCCTGATTTTATCATTAATGCCGCAATAGCTGCAATTGACAGCGATGAACAGCTCGCTTTTGAAACAAACTACCTGGGAAGTATTAACCTGGCTAAAGTGGCAATGGCCCTTAAGATCCCCTATATTCATTTCAGCTCTGCCGCCACGTTGCCTTCAGGCAAAAATATCACCGAAGACCAGGTACTGGATCTGTCATCAAATTTGTCCAATTATGCCAAGTCAAAGTTGATGACCGAAAAGACTCTCAAACATCTCCACGAAACAAAAGGGCTTGATTATACCATTATCAAACTGGGAGTAGTCTACGGTAAGCATGACCATAAAATTCAGGGGTTCCATCGGCTGCTTTTTACAATTGCCAATCAGGCCATGCCCTTCATACTTTCCAGCCGCGGGGTAATGCATTCATACACTAACACAAAAAAAACCCCTCCGTTTGTACACTATATAACAGAACACAGGGAAGAATTTTCAGGAGAAACATATCATTTTGTTGACCACAATCCTATTGAACTGAGTCAGCTCGTACTCACAATAAAATCCTATATGGAGTTAAGCATTCCCAAGGAAATTTATGTTTCCTATCCTCTTGCAAAGTTTGGCATCAATTGTCTTAAATATCTTGTAAAAGGACTGAACAGAGTCGGAATTGAGGCAAGATTACCTCCTGAAATGATGTTTATGAAGAATTTCTATAAATCGCAAACATTATCTGTGGAAAAGCTGCACAGATCAAGCTACGGTAACCCGGACCCGGAAACGACGATTTTTACAAGATTACCTGCTCTTATTGAATATTATATCGACAGATGGGAGCACCTCAACCTCGTCTCCTCCTATAATGTCGATTTCTTTGATCCTCAGAAGCAGACGGATAAATTTTCGAATGATCCCGTAAGGTTACTTGATGCTATCCACAATGAAGATATTGACATGTTCACTGATTTCGAGGAGCTTAGGGAATGATGCAGGTACGTTTAATTCGGTTTCCAGTTCTCACCCTTCCCAGGCTGACCACCTCCATAAATAACCGACCCTGCATTCTTCTCATAACCACTTCCCTGGATAAAGGGAGCCTGGAGCCGATCCCCGGTGTTGTCTTCGGTGCCGTCACTCTCATTTGATGTGTACCGCTTTGCCTCCTCTTCGTCCATCTCGCTCACCCTGAGCTGCCATTCCTTTGCATAAGCTTTCTGCTCAGTTTCAGGTGCGTTTTTGATAGCTCCCTGCAACTCATACAGCTCTTCATTATTCAAAGTGGTATAATCTATTGCCCAAGCTGGTAATAAATTAAACAATACGCTCAGCACAATGAGTGCGGCTAGCTTAAAGAAGCAAAACATATAAAACCTCCCCGGCTATAGATAAATTGACTATAGCAACCATTGCAGTTCTTAAATTATACAGGGTAGAGTCGGCCACGCCAGGCTCCCTGACCCTTAGGATAGAGGAACTCAACATATTCTCTCTGCACCCCGACACGAAGCCCCTTGCTAAGATGCAGTTCTGAGCCGGTCCTGCCTTTTTTTGCTGCTTCGACAACCTGAAGTATATGATTGTAGCCGGCTTTGCTGCCAATTTTCCACAACAGTCTTTCAATTATTCGTCTTTGCAGGGCTGCGGGCTGTTTTTTAAAACTCTTGCGGCCAATGAGTATTCTCATGTCTGGTGATTTTTCATCCTGGCTGATTTTCTTATTAACCAGCTCCCACGCTATCTCCGTTAACTCTTCGAGTAAATCTTCATCTTCAGCAAGACTCTCTGCGGTCTTCAGGAGAGCCGGTTTGATACCTGGGTCAAACTTCTCCTCCAGAAATGGGATAAGCTCATGACGAACCCTGTTGCGAAGAAAACGGGTGTCGGCATTGGATGAGTCCTCGAGAAAATTGATGTTATTGTAATTCAAGTAGGAAACAATATCCTGTTTTTCAATTTCCAGTAATGGCCTGACTATATCCCCTTGCCTTGAGCGCATTCCGGAAACTCCTTTTCGCCCACTTCCCCGAAGCAGGCGAATGAGTATTTCTTCAGCCTGATCATCTGCTGTATGAGCAACAGCAATAGCTGCAGCAGAGGTATCAGCAGCAATCTTTCTCAAAGCCTCGTAACGCAGTTCTCTTGCTGCATGTTCAATTGAAAGTTTCTTTTCTTTAACAAAACTATTAACATCAATCTCAACGCTCTCAAAATCAACAGCAAGGGCCTCTGCCAGAGATTTCACGAGTAACCTTTCCTTTCCTGTTTCCATGGGCCTGAGCCCATGGTCAATATATGCCGCAACCAGTGAAATATCGATCGTATCTTTGAGGAAACTCAGTACGTGAAGCAAGCAGACGGAATCCGCTCCACTGGAAACAGCAACGATGACCTTTTCACCTTTACGTAACAGGTTATTTCTTTTGATATTGTTCAATGTCTGCTGCTGTAAGCTGTGCATAAAAAAAGAAGCAATTATTAATTTGATTAATGGAGGAAAAATAAACTATACAGTAATTATACATCATTCTTTCATTACAAAACAAATGATACTACATTATTGATATGCAACAGACGGAATATCATGAAAGAATAAGGGAACATCTGCGTTCCTCCTACCTGTTGTCAGATGACAAAATTGAAAATGTACTGCCGCGGTTTATTGCATCCCTGCAGACGTTAATGGATAATCTGGAGCGGGTCTTTCAATCAGAGGAAAGTGATTCTCTGTCCAGGGCTGGTCATGCCCTGAAGGGTGCCTTGCTAAATCTCGGCCTGAATGAACTGGCTGAGAAAGCCTTTACAATAGAAATACAGGACCATAATCAAGGCGAAAAAACTGAAATTGCGGTTCTGATTTCAGAACTCAGGAAAGAAGTGAACAGTATTGGATGATATTTCGTCGTACTTCATTCCGTACATTTTTTTTGGCTGATCTGCAACTGCCGGTCAATCCTTCCTGTCACTCTCAAAAAACCTCAATGCAAGAAAAATAGCTGTAAGAAGAACTGCACCTCCCACTATCCCGTCAACAGCTCGCTCAAATGACGTTCCCATGCCTGCTTCAACTCGAATATTAATAATCAGCCATATAATAAAACCGACAGAGACCCAAACACATCCGGATTGGCATTTTCCGTCATTCTTCATAACATTATCTCCGGGATCATATCTTTACCTGCAGAGAAGTTTTATCTCATATCTTTTATTGTATGCGATTTTGAGTCAGTCTTTCAAGTAACCGTTCATGAATATTTTCGAAACCGCCATTGGACAATATGGCAACAACATCTCCCGAAACAGCCTGGTCACCAAGAAAATCAAGAATTTCTGTAGTTTCGGAAAAATATAATGCGGTTTTACCGGCTGCGGCAAGGTCATTCACAAGTTTTTTTGACGAAAACTGCTGATCAACAGGAATCGAGTCAAGGGGAACATGTTCTCTGACGAGAATCATATCCGCCGGGTTAAAAGCAAGGGCATACGCGTCCTGAAAAATAGACCGGCGGCTTGAATTAGTTCGCGGTTCAAATACCACAACCAGTCTCCGGTCGGGCCATGAGGATTTCAACGCACTTACGGTCGCACTTACAGCTGTGGGATGATGGGCAAAGTCATCAATTACGGTTATGCCACTTATTTCCCCTCTGACCTGTTGCCTTCGTTTAACTCCTTGAAAAGATGCTAAACCTTCCGATATGACATCCTTACTGAATCCAAGATGATCCATTAACGCGATAACAGAAGTTGCATTCAATGCGTTATACATGCCCGGCATGGGGAGAGTAAAATTGCCATAAAACCGGTGTGCATGATACACATTAAAATTCGATTCGAGACCTCTTGTACTGAAATTATCAACCCGCCAGTCACTCTCTTCACCTGTACCATATGTAACTATACCGCAA
>CAMYLK010000034.1 GCA_947259225.1 uncultured Desulfobulbaceae bacterium
CTTTACGGTATGGCTGTTGGCTTAATGATTGTTGAGTTTTATCTCATTCTGTCCAGGAAATACAGGTTGGCAATAGCACTTGGTGTTATCGGTGCCCTGGCTGAAATTGCTGCAAACACTAACCTCGGTGCGGTATTCGCAACCCTGTCAGGACGCCCTTTCTGGTACGGTTCACAGCTGCCCATCTATTTCCTTGGAAATGCCGTTATGGCCGGAGCTGCAGCAGCAATCATGTTCACCCATTATGCCTATGTAATCCGCCGTCGAAAATTAGACCAGGATATCTTTGCAGGTGTTCAATGTGCCGGCAAGGTGTTGACCCTGATGCTCGTCCTGATCTCGGTTGCAAGCTCCTGGCGGGTTATCTCCTACTTTGTCGGAGGAACCGAAGGTGGACGCATGGCAGCAGAAGTATTGCTCAGAGGTGTTTTAGCACAGAATTTCTGGGTATTTGAAATCACAATAGGTCTTGCCATCCCTCTGCTTCTCCTGGTCGTAACACGCCTGGAAAGCGTAGCAGCAATGTCGGCCGCCTCACTGATGGTCCTGGTGGGACTTTTCGCCAGAACATATAACGTGGTTGTCGGTGGCCAGATTGTCCCTGAATTTTCAGGTACAAGCAATTACCCGACACTTCTCAGCTACACACCTTCAGTTGCTGAGATCATGCTGGTAATGGCTGGCATGGGAATAGTCGGAGCGGCATTCATCCTCGGGGAGAGGTTTTTCGGACGTGCCTACGCTCTCCACGGTGATCATTAATCAACGGTCAAGGTCAGGTAAACTAGCGAGAGGAGCTTTGGCTCCTCTCGCAACCCTAGAGTAATGAGGTTCGAGATGGTCAACGAAAAGAAAGCAATCTTCACCATAGGTGTAGCGGCCCAGATGCTCGAAGTACATCCACGAACGCTCCGGATTTATGAGCAGGAACAGCTCATTCGCCCCATGCGGAAAGGAAAGTGGCGGTATTATACAATGAATGACGTCAAGTGGGTTGAGTGCCTTCGGGAGATGATCCATGAGCACGGCATTTCCATAGCGGCTATCAAAAAGCTGCTGCAATATACTCCCTGCTGGAACATCTCTGAGTGTCCCTTTGAAAAACGTAAAGAATGTACGGCTTTCATGTCCAACGGCCTAGTCCCCAGGAAGATGAACGAAGTACATCCCCAGCGAATCGACAGGGTAGACTGGAACGTCGCATAGAAAAAACACGCAGGGCCGGCTCCCGGTTCATAATAAAAGAAAAGCGAAACGGAGATTTCATGAATGGTCTCTCCGTTTCGCTTTTTCAGATACGTTCCCGGCAGACTTTGTCCCTGATAGATATACCATTAAGTGGCTATAGCCATATACATTCACCGACAGATGATCTTTTGCCTCCATTGAGGAAGATTCCTCTGTTGAAATAATCTGATAAATGTTCCATAAAGAGTTACTCTGTCAATTTTCGGAATTTCATGGACACATTCAGCTATGTATCACCAACGTAAACGGGTAATTGTAACAGGCGGCGCTGGTTTTCTCGGCTCCCACCTCTGCGGACGGCTCCTCGAAGCAGGAAACGATGTCATCTGTGTGGACAATTTTTTTACAGGGACCAAGGATAATATTCTTGATTTTCTCAACCATCCGCATTTTGAAGTACTTCGTCATGATATCACCTTCCCCCTCTATATTGAGGCAGACGAAATCTATAATCTGGCCTGTCCGGCATCTCCGATCCACTATCAACACGATCCTGTTCAGACGACCAAGACCAGTGTACACGGTGCCATTAATATGCTGGGCCTGGCCAAGAGGATTGGAGCTAAGATATTCCAGGCCTCGACCAGCGAGGTGTATGGAGATCCTCAACTGCACCCACAGCCGGAAACCTACTGGGGTCACGTCAACCCCATTGGCTTCCGATCATGCTACGACGAAGGGAAGCGTTGTGCTGAAACCCTGTTTTTCGACTATTATCGTCAGCATCGGCTGCGAATAAAGGTGGCGCGTATATTCAACACCTACGGTCCTAATATGCATCCCAATGACGGCCGTGTTGTATCAAATTTTACCATGCAGGCTCTGCAGAACAAGCCCATCACCATTTACGGTGACGGAAGCCAGAGCCGCTCCTTCTGTTATGTGGATGACCTTATCGAGGCCTTTATCCGTCTGATGGATACCGATGACGATTTCACCGGACCCCTGAATACCGGTAATCCAGGAGAATTCACCATCAGAGAACTGGCGGAAAAGATTATCGCTATCACTGGCTCCACCTCGGAGTTGGAATACCGGTCCCTGCCAAGTGATGACCCAATCCAGCGGCAACCGGATATAACCCTGGCCAGAGAAAAGCTGGGATGGGAGCCGGTAATCAAACTCGAAGAAGGGCTTAAAAGAACCATCCCCTATTTTGAACGTATGTTAAAATCAGAATAATCCTGCCGGCCATATCAATTCTATGAATACCGTTCTCGTGACAGGGGGGGGGCGGTTATATCGGCAGCAATACTTGCAAGGCCCTTGCCCGGCCCGGATACACTCACGTGGCTTACGACAACATGATTGCGGCCATCCCTGGCTGATAATTTGGGGCCGATTGTTGAGGGCGATATCTTTGATCGTGCGCAGCTTGACAAAGCAATAAGGAAGTATAAACCTTCCGCAGTTATTCATTTTGCGATAACGTATAATATTTTTCGCACAATTTGAAAGAGGCATGGTGGCCTCGTTATGGTTAATTGGTAATCGCCAAAAAAAACTAAAACCATAACAAAAGGAGTCCATCATGAAAAGAGAGTATAACAAGGATCTGCACAAAGTCATCCAGATTGATGAGGGCAGATCAAGCATGACTTTTCTGCAACCTATAATCTACGATCCATTGCTCATCGGTATTTTAATGCTCCTGGAGTTGACGAAGACGGTGAAGCAGGTGAAGACCACGGCCCGGAAACCCACCTGATACCTCTCGTACTAAATACCACAGCCGGCAGGCAGGAGAATTTACTGTTTTCGGGGATGATTATAATACGGATGATGGTACCTGTATCCGAGATTATATTCACGTGACTGACCTGGCCGATGCCCATGTCTTTGTTCTAAAGGCCCTTGAAAACGGCGCCAGTCTACGGCCTATAATCTTGGCAACAGCAAGGGTTTTTCTGTTCGGCAGGTAATCGATATTGTCCGACAGGTGACCGGCAAGGATATGCCCACTATAACGGGACATTGGCGACCTGGTGACCCTGGTCTCCTGATCGGTGATGCCTGCAGGACAACAGATGAAATAAACAGGGTTCCCAGATATACAGATTTGGAATCTATCATTCAAACCGCCTGGGACTGCACCAGAAACACTTCAACTCTTTATAAACCACCAGTCCACAGTAATAACCAGCACATACCCTCGCTCTTCAGGCAGAGACATTTGCGTAATTTTATACTTGAGTGTGTATGCTCATTTCAATAGAACGATATACGATTAATGAATATTATTCTTATTTTATTTTTGTTAAAATGCTATTTATTTGAAGTCTCATAAAATATCGAATTATCAATTAGTTACCGTTTAAATGTTTGTTAATAATATAAATATTTATGTAGATAAATTAATTTTAATATTGACATGTAGTCATAACATATTTAATATTTGGCTGCCGAGTAATTAATAATTTAGAAAATCTACAAGGAGAAAAATTATGAAAAAAGTGTTTATGACCATCATGGTGATTATGTTTCTTGCAACGTCAGCTTTTGCCAAAATCAACATCAATACTGCAACTGTTCAGGAGCTTGAAACATTACCAGGAATAGGTACATCAAAGGCAGAGGCTATTGTCAAATACCGGGAAGAACATGGGAAGTTCAAAGCAAAAGATGAACTTGTCCAGGTAAAGGGGATAGGAGATAAAATTGTCGAGAAGATTAGCAAGGATATCGAAGTAAACAAGTAAAAGATAATTACCCTCTCCTGGCCGGGAGCTCTTCGTTTCCGGCCATTACCATAATTTTATTCCTCTGTTTTTTCATCTCGTAGTAATGATGTATATGCTTTTCTGCATACAGCATCTGACAGTTTTAAAATAAAACTGTTTGAAATTCCTGTTAAAATGAATAATTGTAGACGGGCTTTTGGTTGACTCCCTGCATCCTTTTCATATATCATAGGTTTTATGTTAGATAAAAAGACTGAATACTCTGAAAGCCTTATGGTTCATTTTCGGAGGGCTGAAAAATTACGGAACAAAGCACTCGAATTTAAATCCATTGACCTGAATCAAAGACAGCTCTGTGATTTGGAACTGCTTTTGAATAGAGCTTTTTACCCCTTGACGGGTTTTCTGAACAGGGCCGACTATGAAAGCGTGCTCGAGCAGAACCGTTTGGTTGACGGAACGATTTGGCCCATACCAATCTGCCTGGATGTATCTGAACAATTCGCTGAGATGCTTGAACCTGGACAGGAGTTTGGGCTCAATGACCAGGAAGGATTTCTGTTGGCCATCATGACCGTCGAAGATATCTGGCAGCCTGACAAGAAGCTTGAGGCACAGTTTGTTTACGGTACTGATGATCCCGGCCTGCACCCTGGTGTTCAGGCATTGTACGAGAGGGTGGGCAATACGTATATAGGCGGATCGATAGAGGGGGTCAGTCTTCCTATTCATTATGATTTTAGAGAGTTACGTTTTACTCCGTCGGAGACGCACCGCCATTTTACCCAGTACGGATGGCGTCGTGTCTTAGGCTTCCATACTGAAGAATACCTGCACTGCGCACACCGCGAAATGGTTCTGACAGCCGCCAGGGAAATTGGAGCCAGTATTTTTCTTCATCCTGTAGTTGGACTTGATTCCCCCGGAAGCATGGTTCACTATACCCATGTACGTTGTTACCAGGAATTTATTAATAATTTTCCCAAAAACATGATTACTCTCGGGTTAACTCCTCTGGCCGAACGGTGGGCAGGTCCGAGAGAAGCATTGTGGCATGCCATTATCCGCAAAAATTTCGGATGCAGTCATTTTATGGTAGCTGAAGACCATGGTGACCCTTTTGCCAGAAACGGCCGCAACTTGTTTTATCCTTTGAATGCATCGCAGGAATATGTGCAGCAATTCAGCTCTGAAACAGGTATCGATATGGTGCCACAGGAAAAAATGGGTTACCTGGAGGACAAGGCAAGTTACGTTTTTTTAAAGGATGTTGCTCCTGAAGATGTCAAGACGATTTCATCACAAGAATTGCGGCATAGGCTTGAATGGGACCTTGATATTCCGGAATGGTTTTCGTATCCTGAGGTGGTCAGCGAACTTCGCAAGTCGTTTCCACCCAGATCCAGACAAGGATTTACTATTTTTTTGACAGGCCTGTCCGGTTCTGGAAAGTCGACCATCGCAAAGGTTCTGATGGTTAAATTCATGGAGATGCGGGACCGTCCTGTTACTTTGCTCGATGGAGATATTGTCCGGAAAAACCTTTCATCTGAGCTTACCTTTTCAAAGACGCACCGTAACCTGAATGTAACCAGAATAGGTTTTGTAGCCAGTGAAATAACGAAAAATGGCGGAATTGCTTTATGCGCACCGATTGCACCGTATGAGGAATCCAGGCTGGTTAACCGTGAACTGATAAACCGCTATGGCGGTTACATTGAGGTGTACGTCTCCACCCCCCTTGAAGTTTGTGAACAACGTGACCGTAAAGGACTATATGCAAAAGCTCATGCAGGGATGGTCAAAGGGGTAACAGGTGTGTCAGATCCTTATGTCCCGCCTTCAAATCCTGACCTTACGCTCGATACCTCAATCCTTACTCCAACAGAGGCCGTCCAGGAAATTTTGCTCTATCTTGAAGAACAGGGGTATCTCCGGTAGCAGAATGATAATATCAACTTAAAGTTCACTACTACACCTTAATAGTGAATGACAGGAAAACAGTAAAAGTTTCCAGGTTGATATGTCTGTCAGGGGCGTATTTCAATCCTGTTTATGGTAATGTTTGTTTTTTGAGCCTCTTCAGGAGGCATGTCTTCAGTTTCCGCGTCTGCTTCTGTGGCATTTTCTGAAGACATTTCTGCCACAGGTTGTCCAACTTCTTCAATACCAGGTATGTCGATCTCCTGCTCAACCAATTCTACAACTGGTTCAGGTATTGATTCCATAGTAAGTCTAGCTGCAGGTTTTTCCACATGGTCCAATGATAATTCGGGTTCAGGTTCATGAACTGGTATATTTTGCTGTACTCTTTCTGTCTCTTCAAGTTTTGAAGGAAAAACAGGAGGGGGGGAAATCCTGATGATATCGAGGTTATCTACGGTGATGCTGCCGGAAATAATGCTGTCGTAGTCGCTTGCCCTGTTTCTGACCAAAGCTATTTGAATAGCCTTGCACCCTTGGGGCACATTAAAAGGAATTTCGAATTCTGTCGTGTGTTCGCTTGGAGGAACCATGAGGTCTTCAATATAAAGGCCTGCACAGTTGTAACCGGTAATTTTCCAGAAGGGCAACTGTTCGGATGTTAGGCTGTCTGTTTCGAATGTACCTTTAAAAACATGTTCACCTGGATAGATGGGGATGGTTTGAGCAAGCCGGAGAGCGACATTTTCCGTTCCGTCAAAAACGACTGTCAATCCCTTATCTAAGTCGGCTTGTTCCAAAGTTGTACTGTCTGATTCAGACATACGCCAGCCAAATCCCGCATTAAGAATGGGGCCGTCGAAATTACCATTATACAATAATGAACCGTCACGGCGGAAAGTATACGCCCAGACGTCCACGGCCAGGTCAAATTCATTTTGACTCAGGAGATAGTTTACATAATTGGTTGTAACCTTGGGATAATTGATGTCGTTTTCTTCAATATTTCTCCAAACGGCTTGCGCCTTAAGCAATTGGTTACTCCTGATGTACATCTGGAGCAGGTTTGGATAATGGGTTATATTGAAATTTTTCATAAGAAAAAAAGGATCATCCCAGGTCTTATTAACAAGATTGAAAATTCTTGTCCTTTGAAATTCGTCGTTATCGGCCAGCCAACTGAGACTGGACAGTAATATCTGACCTTCGTTAAGTTCATGGGCCAGTTCGGCTTTTGACCACACATGCTCAATAGTATTTACGGGAATCGTATGGGCGACTTTCAGAGTGGCTGCAGCCTGTTTTTTCCTGTCGAGGTCATACAGTAATTCAGTCAGGCCGAGCCATGAAGGAGCATGGAGCACAAAACTGTTTATAGCCCTTTTATAGAAAAGAAGGGCTTTATCATTATTACGGTTGAGATTATGTTCATGGCGTGCAAGATCAGAAAGTACATCTGGGTCTGTCTGGAATTGTAACAGGACTTCAAGGTATGCACCTCTTGTGACGGCAACCTGCGCAACAATGGCAGATTTAAGGTGGTATAATCCTAAAACAAACACAAGAAGTATTAAACCGAACTGGAGAATAAATTTCCCGGCTTTTGAAGAGGGTTCCGATTGCGGTTTACTTACCATTGATTAATTTTCCTTACGAAAACTTCCAGGACTTTTTTTTATCTGACAACACCGTCTTGTTCTCAATATATATTATTATGCGCGTCGAATAGAGTTTCATTATCAGGAGTTAACCTCTATAGCGACGTTTCCTTCCGGAATACGGAATAAATTTTGGGGCCTTCTTTTCAGGCATTATACGTTCAGGTATGAAGTCCTTCTCCATTTTTTCTCTTGTTGTTAATGTATAAAGAACCGCCAGAATTAAAACTGTATAGAGGGTAATTGCAGGAGTGTGCCATATTGTTTCTACAAACGCATGAGCCAGGACACCAAGGAGACTGAAAAACACACCTATGATCAAAATCTCGTCTTTGGTCATTTTACTGATTTTTCTGGGCATAAGAGCAATTCTTTTTCCAAAGGAAATAAAACCGAAGAGCATCCATAGTATGAATAGAATTGTAGCCGGCAGGCCAAGTTCTATTGCAAGTTCGATATATTCATTTCGAGCATGCGTCATCTGTTTAAGCTCTGTAAGATCATTCGCATAAAGAGGAGCCATGAGCGGGTAAGACCCCAGCCCAATACCTGAAAAGAGGTGCTCCCTGAGCATAGCCAAACTTTCGCTCCACATACTCCATTTAGCCAATGCAATAGTAGGGACGGTATTCAGGAGAACGTCAACAATGCCCTGCATGCTCAGCATGATGCCAAAGAGCAGAACACCCAGATAAAGAAGTGCTGAAAAGAAAATTTTAGTTTTCCTTGGAAAGGGAATTATGATTCTGCAAAGAAGAATAATAAAAATCATAACTGAAATCCCAGCAATTGAACCGGAGAGAAGGACAGCTGATATCATAATTATTGTGCAGAAATAAGGAATAACAGCTCTGTGAACAAGCAATTTTATCCTGTCTGAAAGAGTAATTTTTTTCTTTTTGATTTTCAATACTTCAACCCTTTCGAACAACAGACCTGTCATGGAAAGTCCAAGAACAAAAGATACAGGCCAGCAAATATTCAGAAAGGCTGCGAAATGGTTGTGATTTGTGAAGGTCCCACTGGGAATTTTTTCAGATAATACTTCAGGTGGAATCCAGAGAACACCTGCCAATGGAACAGTTGCCTGGACAATGCCATAGACGGCTTCTGCGGTTCCTATCAAAGTTATTATCCAGAGGATTATAGTTTTGTTTTCATCCAGTCGCAGAAAAGCAGAGGAGAAATAGAAAAAAAGGACGAGGGAGAGAAAATAGACAGCATACATTAAAGTCGCCGGCGCGAAATAACTCACGGAGGTATTAATGTTTGGTAACAGGTCTGTTTGAAGGGCATTTAATAGTGTTTTTGCCCGGACAGGGGAGATGAGTTCTATAAACTCAAGGGGCATGTTGACAGCTGTCAGGATGACATAACCCAGAAGAATAAGGATCAGTAAAAATTGAAATGAAAATCTTTGTATATTAAGAGTCTGGTAGTTTAAAACCAGCCAAATACCGCTGGTGCAAAGGATAAGAAAAGTATAAATGCCCTGAACAAGGGGTTGAACCGCACCAAACAGGAGGGGGATAGTTGCTACAATTAAGAAGAGAAGCAGGGTGTTCAGGTTAATTTTTCGCACTGTTGCTACCGAAATAGTTACTATGAGACAAAATAAATATCATAGGTTTCGTATGAAAAGTTTGTATTATGAATTCTATTTTTTTGAGCCACTTTTTCCCCTGATTGGTATTAAAATAAAGACAAATCAGGAATATTTTACATGGTTATTAAAGAGTTATGCAATGTAAGATGACACTTTTGAAGGCTATCATAATGCATTGCAATAGGCAAATGATAGGACCTTTTTTATTTAATTAAAATATTTCGTACAACCATAAAGCTTGAGAAGTGAAAAGCGGATTGGTATGTTTGTTGCCTGCATGCCGTATTGTCATAAAAGTGACTGCTGAATCCATAAATAACTATTGATGCTGGTGCCAAAGTGAAACAGATTCCACTTGATGAAAGAATTATTTTTGCCCTTGATTTTGCAGATCCTGAAATAGCAGGACAATGGGTGAGGAAGCTTGACAGTCATGTCAAATTTTTCAAGGTAGGGCTCCAACTCTTTCTTGCTGGTTGGTGGCATGTAGTGGATGATATTGTTGATCGCGGCAACAAGGTTATGGTCGATCTTAAATTTTTCGATATACCTGAAACAGTTCATCTGGCTGTACAACAGCTGCAGAAAAGAAATGTTACCTTTTCGACAATTCATGGCAACAGGCCGATTATAGAAGCTGCGGTGGCAGAAAAAACTGCAATGAAGATATTGGCCGTAACAGTGCTGACCAGCTTTGACGAGTCGGACATGATCGAGATGGGATTTACCGGTTCTGTCCGTGATCTGGTCTTGATCAGGGCACGGAAGGCACTGGAGTTGGGCTGTGACGGTGTTGTTTCTTCAGCCCTGGAGGCAGAACCGCTGCGTGATGAGTTGGGCTCAAACTTCCTGGTTGTGACACCAGGGATACGGCCCGGGCTCAACAGGGACGTTGAAAAGGATGATCAGAAACGAGTTGCCACTGCGCAGCAGGCGATCATTAACGGTGCTGATCATGTCGTCATTGGCCGGCCTATAAGTACTTCCAATGATCCTCTGGGAACTGTGCAGACTATTCAGGAAGAAATTGCCAGAGGCCTTGAGGCAAGTTAGAGGGTAAAGGGTGGAAGGTGGAGATTCATAGGAATCACACCAAAACTCCAACACCTATTTTTTTTACTCCTGTACATCTACAATCAATCACTCCGGTTTTTCTGCAACCTGTTCCTTTCCATTATTCAAGTCTGCTCCGTGCTGGACTATGATCATGGCTGGTACGATCAGGAGAACACCGAAAATGGTCCTCATTGGCGGCAGTCCGTGCCCCAGGAACCAATCAATCACCAGTACCATTGGCGGATACAGATAGCTGTAAGCCATAACCCTTGTGGGGCCCAGGCTGAGAGTGGCTACCTGGGTCAGGAAAAATGTAATGATTGTGCAGAAGATGGCCAGGTAGAGTATTCCGCTCCAGACCAGGGGCTCAACATTCTGCCAGGCAACACCAGGTATCCTGCTTCCGCCCAGAATCAGGAGCCAGAAGCTTCCGGTTACCAGCACCCAGAAGGTCATTACCGCCATGGATTCTCCCCGGTGAAGAAGCTTGACCAGGGGGGTATAGGCGGCCATGAAGAGACACCCGTAAAAAAATACCAGGTCGCCTCTTCCCAACTGTAGGTGGAGCAGTCTTTCAATGTTACCCTGGAAGATAACCCAGAGGGCACCTGTCATGGCAAACAACAGAGCCAGGAGGCGGTACCGGCCCAAACGCTCTTTCAGGATGATTGCACTGTAAATTCCTGAAATTCCGGGTACCAGGGTAAATATGACACTGGTATTCAGAGCGGTTGTTGAGCGCAGAGCTGCAAACATCAGCCAGAAGAAGGCAATTAATGCGCCGCTGATAATGCTGTAACGGAAAAGAGCCTCAAATGAGGGCCGCTTGAGGCCATAGTGCAGGTGAATATAGGGCAGGAAGAGCAGTGAGGCTACGATAAACCGTATGAGCGTAAGGATAGCCGGGTCAAGTCCTGAGGCAATAGCTTTACCCACAGTAAATGAAGTGGATACCAGGGTGGCAGCACACAGCATCAGTGCATGCAGCAGCCACAGGGGTAGTGATCCGCCCTGGGTGTTGGTGTTATTCATGAAATGAGTTCAAGCAGATGCGGATGGAGCCTGCGGTTGCTTGCCAGGATCTCTGTTTTGAACGGGGAAAATTTCTGTCCCAGAAAATCACTTACCCTGCCGCCGGCTTCTTCAACCAGAAGACAGCCCGCTGCGGTATCCCATGGTTTGAGGTCCAGTTCCCAGAAAGCGTCAAGCCGGCCGCAAGAGACGTAGGCCAGGTCTACAGCTGCTGCACCGCAACGCCTGATATCACGAACCTTGGGCAGAACGGTTTTGATTTGACCGACAATCCTGGAGAGGTGCTTATGGATATCGTACGGAAATCCGGTTGCCACCAGGGATTGAAGAAGGAAATCCGTGTCGGTTACCTTTATCGGTTTCCCGTTCAGCCAGGCACCACCGCCCAGACTGGCACAGAATAACTCATCCTGCATGGGGCAATAAATTACTCCCAGTTTGGGCTGCTCGTTTTCGAGAAGAGCAATCGAAACCGCGAAAAGAGGTATCCCATGGGCAAAATTGGTTGTTCCGTCAAGCGGATCAATAACCCATAACTTCCCTTTCTGAGTATCTGCCTGCCCGCTAAATGATTCTTCGGCCATAATTGTTATACCAGGGGTATCTTCGTTTAATGAGGCCACCATGGCAGTTTCCGCTGCGATATCAGCTTCGGTCACAAGGTCAATATCACCCTTCATTTTAATAGTATGTGGTTTTGCGTAGAGCTCCCTGATGATATTTCCCGCAGTTAGAGCTGCCTGGCCGGCAGCACGGCAAAGGTCTTTCAGTTCGTTTGAAGAGCAGAAATCGACAAGGTTGGCAATACGGTTCATGTTGTTTATCTCTAATGTTGTTTGATTACTGGGAAGAAGAGCTATAATCCGATGTCTGTTGCAATATTCTGCATGGCAAGTAAGGCAAGATCGCAGAATTCATTGATATCGAGGCCCAATTTCTCGCATTCCTTTATTATCTCTCTGTCAGCTCCCCTGGCAAAGGCCCTTTCCTTAAACCGTTTGCGCACGGATTTAGGTTTGACAGAATGCAGTTTTTTGTCAGGGTAGACCAGGGCCGTGGCAGTAACAAGACCGGTAATTGTTTCGCCGGCAGCAAGGGCATGGTGGAAAACCGTGTGTCTTTTTTGGCCGTGCGCCTTTTCATTATGCATACTGACAGCATCAATGATCTCAGGATCAATGCCCAGTCCACTTAGAACTTGAACGGTTTCAGTAGTATGAGTGGAAAGGTCCGGTTGTGTTTCGACATCAAGGTCATGCAGTAGTCCTGCCAGGCCCCACTTGTCCTTATCTTCCCCGAGCCTCTCGGCCAGTGAACGCATTACTGCCTCGGTTGCCAGGCAATGCTTGATCATGTTCTGGTTGGTAATATGTTTATTGAGAAGCGCGAGAGCTTCATCACGTTCTATTCCGTATTGTTCGTAGCTCATGATACTATCCGGGTTGGAGAAATGAATATTGATTGTCAGAATAATCCGATTGCATTCAATTTACCAATATTCTTTTCTTCTCCAGCCTCCAGCCTTATCCTTTCGCGCCCCATCCACCTCCGCCGGGGGTGAGGACGCGAATCCTGTCACCTGGCCCTGCTGAAAATTCATTTTTGCCGCCAAGATCTATTTGTCGACAATCAGCTGTGAGAAGGATATTTTTTCCACGTTTGCCAGGGTTCCCACCTTTTAACCCATATGGCTCAAATATCCTGCGCTCAGAAAGAATGGTCACATTAAGGTTGTCTAAAAATTCTATGTCACGGATTATACCATCACCACCCCTGAACCTGCCTTCACCGCCGGAGTGGTGCCGAATGGAAAACTCACGCAACATGACCGGATAACGATGTTCCAGGATCTCCGGATCGGTGATCCTGGTATTGGTCATGTGAGTATGGACGGCTGAACAGCCATCCCATTCCGGCCCGGCACCTGATCCCCCGCCTATGGTCTCGTAATAGCCGAAGGTATGGTCACCGAATGTAAGGTTATTCATGCATCCCTGGGATGCCGCGACAGCCTGCACAGCTTTAAAAATAACATCGACTATTCTTTGTGAGGTCAGTACATTACCACCTACCACGGCAGCCTTTTCGGATGGGTTCAGCAGACAGTTTCCCGGAAGGATAATGGTCACCGGTTTCAGGCAGCCGTGATTAAGCGGGATGTCTTCTCTTATCAGACAGCGCAATGCATAAAGTATCGCCGACTGGGTGACTGCAGCAGGTGCGTTCAGGTTGCCCTGCATTTCACTGTCCGTACCGGTAAAGTCAAAGATGGCACTGCCTGCATCCTTGTCAATGGTGAGCTTCACCCTGATCCGGCTGCCGTCATCAAGCATATCTTCAGCTTCAAAAGCCAGAGTTGTTGTGGACTGTCGTATTTCCGGTGCAAGTTTCTTCAGCATCCTGCGTACGGCAGTTTCGGCATTGTTTTGAATATGATTCATATAGGCAAGGACCACATCATCAGAGACCTCATCCATGAGTCCGAGCAGGAGGTCAATCCCCCTTTGATTTGCTGCGGCCTGGGCTTTAAGATCCGCCATCAGCGTATCCTTATTCCGGACCGGCGGGAAAGGTGAGTTGAGTAATTTCAAGAGTTCCTGTTCATGAAAATGGCCGTTTTCAATCATTTTAAATGATTTGATATGCAGTCCTTCTTCATCGATAGTCGTTGAAAATGGCGGCATGGATCCGGGGGATATCCCGCCAACATCGCTATGATGACCACGGCTGGCAACAAAAAAACGTATGGAATTGTTCTTCCAGACCGGAGTAATAACGGTAATATCAGGGAGGTGCGATCCACCGGCTGACGGATGGTTGCTGACAAGGACATCGCCGGGCTTGAGTGAATTGCCTTGCAATTCTATCTGTTTTTTTACTGCTTCGCTCATGGAGCCAAGATGGACTGGAACGTGTGGAGCATTGGCAACGAGTCCACCATCCTGGTCAAAGATTGCACATGAAAAGTCCAATCGCTCTTTAATATTTGTAGATAGTGCTGTTCTCTGGAGAACACGACCCATTTGCTCGGCTATAGACATGAATCGATTGCTGAAAATAGCAAGATTTATTGGATCAGCCTCTGTACTTAATTTACGGAGGACCATTTTATGCAGGGTGACTATAATGTCTCCAAATTCGGTAATGCTGGCATCGGAAAAAGGGTCAATGAGAATGGTTGAAGTCTGTTGGATAATAAGGGCCGGACCCGGAACACTCTGGGCAGCACCAAGATCATCCAGGTGATAGACGGGCGTGTCCCTCCATCCACCGGTGAAGTAACACCGGCTTATTTCTCTTGCTCTGCCGGGTGTTGATTTAATTCTGTTTCGCTTTTCCTGGAAAGGAATTGAAGATATTGCCCTGATGCGAATATCATCGACAAGAAGTTCACGATGTTCAAGATCAAAGCCGAATTCCTGCCTGTACCTTGCAGACATAGCCATATGAAAATTATTGTCTGACGGCCTGGCAATCATAAATGATGTGTCAGTCCCGTCATACCTGAGGTTAAGGTAACCGGTAAAGGTGATAGTTGATCGCGCATAACCCTTGACAGTAAGTTCTGAAACAGCCTTGTGCGCAAGGTTGTCGAGTCTGTTGAGCAAGTGATCGCGCGACCTTTCGAGAGCAACTGAGCCCGCCGGTTCCTGACGGTCAACAATGACGTCTGCTGCCCCTATTCCCAATGCAGACAATATCCCTGCATCCCGATGGATAAATATTTTATGTATGCCTAGTTTTCTAGCTATGGCAACAGCATGTTGTCCTCCTGCACCACCAAAGCAGGCAAGTATGTGTTCCCTGATATTAAAACCCCGTACAACAGATACCTCCCGGATAGGCCGGACCATAACCTCATTGGCAACATTGAGAAATCCCAGAGCCACTTCTTCCGGAGAAAGTTTTTTCTCGTAAGGGTTATGCGGGTCACTGTTAATTATATCTGTAAGTTTGGCAAACTGCTCGCGAACCTCATCGACATCAAGGGGCTGCTTTTCATCCGTTCCAAATATGTGCGGAAAGTAGCCGGGATGAAGGCGTCCCAGAAGGAGATTGGCATCTGTGACAGCAAGATGGCCGTTTTTTCTGTAACATACAGGACCCGGATGTGCTCCGGCTGAATCCGGTCCCACCCTGAACAGTGAATTACGGTAAAACAGGCGAGAGCCGCCTCCGGCAGCTACTGTGCGGATATCTATCTGCGGTGCCTGGATGCGTACCCCGGCGGTTTCCGTTTCATGAACAAGTTCAAGGTCACCGTCGTAGCGGGAGACATCTGTCGACGTTCCGCCCATGTCAAAACCGATCACCGGTTTGTTGCCCATCTGACGGTACGTGGTCATCGCGTAACCGACAACGCCTCCCGCGGGACCGGACAGAATAGCATTACTCCCCCTGAAGTTATGTGCTTCAGTGAGGCCGCCATCAGACTGCATGAAAAAAAGAGGTGTTTGAATAAGCTTGTCCTGAAAGCTTTTCTTGAATTCATTCAGATAGACGGTGATATGCGGGGTGAGATAGGCATCGGTACAGCTGGTGTCGCCTCGGGCGACAATTTTTATACGGGGCATCACCTGGTGCGAAAGGGAAACATGCTCAAAACCGATTGATTTTGCAATAGAACCGATCAAATGTTCGTGTTCCTGGAATGAGTATGCGTGCATCAGGACTACGGCAAGGCTTCGTATGCCGGAGGTGTAAACGTCCAGCAGTTGACCTCGAATTATTTCGGTATCCGGCTCCTGTAAAATAACAAATGATTCACCGCCAACACCTGTTTTGATAGAACAGGAATTACGGTTATCATTTTCTGCAAGGGGACGAACTCGTTCCTCAACCTCGCAGATTTTTGTGTAAATCCGCTCCGGCCGCACGATATTTAATGCAAACAAATCAGGGCGGTTCTGGTATCCGATCCTGAGAAGGTCTCCAAAACCTTTGGTGATAAAGAGTGCACAATCAGTACCTTTACGTTCGAGAAGAGCATTTGTTGCCACCGTGGTGCCCATCCGGATCCAACCGATATTCTCAGTCAGAATACGTTCAGGCGGCAGGGGAATCCCGATAATTCGTTCCAACAGGCGACGGATTCCTTCGCTGGGTGCATCATCGTAATGAGCCGGGTCATGCGAAAGAAGTTTTTCGGTAAGAGAAATATTGCCGTATTGTGCGTAAACATCTGTAAATGTACCACCCCTGTCTACAGAAAAATATACAGGATGATCAGCAAGTGGTGTTGCGGTCATTATATCAAAGATGAACTCAAAGGTAGTTTTAAAAGTTGAACAAGCATAACAATAGATCAGGGGGGCAAATATTGACCCGCTGGTTGGTTATCATCATGCCTAACGAAACGAATAATCAGCGGTCTTTTTTCCAGACCGAAAGTGCCTCCTGATAGACCTTGTTACGTGGCAGATCAAGGTCATTTGCAATACGATGTACGGCGTCTTTAAGTGTCATGTCCGGCTGTTTTCTGTACCAGGTGAGCAGTTCATTCAGATTATCCGGTTTTCCCTCACTTTTTTCACTATATCCCTGAATAATCAGGACAAGTTCACCTCGAATACTTTCCTGAACAGTTTCCTGGAGCTGTGACAAAGTTCCTTCAAAACAGTTTTCATGTATTTTTGTCAACTCCTTGAACAGCATTGCCTGTCGGTCCCCGAAGACTTTCAGGCAGTCCTGCAGGCAGCTTTTGATCCTGCGTGGTGATTCATAAAATATAAGAGGGTAGGGAAAGACTGCAAAAGTTTTCAGGAAAGAACGGCGACTGCTTTTTTTAGCAGGTGGAAAGCCTCCAAAGAAAAATCCATGGTCGTTAAGCCCTGCAGCCGAGACTGCAGCTGTTAATGCGGAAGGGCCAGGAATGGGGACAACAGTAATGCCTTCCATTCGTACTTGCTGCACAAGGATGGCACCAGGGTCGGAAAGGGCAGGTGTACCGGCATCCGAAACAAGTGCTACATCCATGCCATCCTGCAGTTTATTAAGGATGACTGGCGCTTTAGTCCTTTCTTTTTCTCGATAATAACTGGTGAGGGGTGTTTTTAAATGCAGATGGTTGAGCAATTTTCTTGTATGGCGGGTATCCTCACAGGCGATAAGTGAAACCTGATCCAGGATACGCCTGGCTCTTTCACTGATATCTTCGAGATTTCCTATGGGAGTGGCAACGATATACAGGATGCCAGGTTTCTGGCTGCTTTTCACAATATCAGATTGATTGACAAAAGGTTTCGGTTAGTAATCTTCACCGGTCCACATATCAGGCTCAAACCTGACGACCTGGTTACGACCTTCTTCTTTGGCACGGTACAGTGCGACATCTGCATATTTCACAGATTCCCAGAATGCAGCTGTGTCACCGGGAAATTCACTGATGCCAATGCTTAAAGTTTTTCTCAGGGTTCCACCTTCAATGCGAAATTGGTGTGCTTCAACCTTGGAGCGGATTTTTTCAGCGACCTGGTTGGCAAATTCTTTAGGATGACAGTCAACCAGTAGGATCATGAACTCCTCACCGCCGTAACGAATAACCAGATCTGATGCTCTGACAGCATTCTGCAGAATATGAGATAATGCCTTCAAAACCATGTCACCTGACTCATGGCCGTATTCATCATTGACCTTTTTGAAGTAATCCATATCTGCCATGAGAATGGCCATACTGGATTCCCTTCGTTGAATGCCTGCAATGAGCGGATTAATGTTGCCCTCCAGGAAGCGCCGGTTGTAAAGGCCGGTCAGAGTATCACGAATGGCCATCTGGTGAAGGTTTTGAGCAAGTCTTTTGGCATGGAGAACGGGCAGGGCTTCATTCAGGTATTGCCTGGCCCGGCGGAGACTGTTTTTGAAATGCTCTTCCCGTTCTGCGCTGTTGACATAGAGAAAAAGAAATTGCACCACACCGAGTATTTCTCCACCGACCATCATGGGAACACAGGAATGCGTCATTTCATCCGGCAGTGGAAATATCGGACAAATACCGGGATAACCGGTCGATGAAACCATTTCGCCAGTCCGGTTTGCCCGGCAGAGGTTTGCCGTACTCATCTGGCATATTTCAGACTCAAAATCTGGAGGCTGGGTAAACACGGCTTCTATTGTATCGTCTGCTTTGTTAATTTCCCATATGACAAATGTAGTTAAACCTAGTCGCTCCTGGAAAACATAAGCTAGCCTTTTGTACACGTCATTCGTTGTTTCATCAGCTTCAATAATCCGTCTGAACCGTGAAATATCCTGTATGTCAGATATAATGCCATTGACTTCACTGGCTACAAGACCAATTTCATCCTTTGATATTATGGGAATTCTTGCCACAGTCTGACAGTTTTCGAGGTCACCTGTACTCCTTCTTACAGACTGGAGACCTGATGTCATGTCCTGCAGCATCTCAACCAACATACGAACGCAGAGAAAACTGGTAATAGTCAGGAAAATCATTATTGCGGCAACCAGGAATGCTCCATTTTGCATGTATGCATCAGTAGCATTGAGCACTCCCTGGACTGTTTCAACAGCTGAGTCTGATGACATCCCGGTTAATTTTGCTTTGAGCAGACTAATAAAATAGAGGTTATGCAATCCAATCAGAATGAATCCCAGAAGAAAACTGGTCAAAACCAGAACGAATTTGCCGTAAACGGAAAGGTTGAAAAAAGGCTGCCATGTACGGCGCCAAAGAGATTCTTTACGTTCAGCTTTTTGTTCTAAATCCATATTTTTTCCGTGAACAGCTCTTAAAACATGAATTATGAGTAAAATTAAATAATTCTAATTCTTTTAATTATATACAATAGGAAGTGTATCCGAAAGTTTTTTTTCATAACAGCAAAAGGGAGGGCAAAGATGAAATGGTAAAGTCATCACTAAAATATATGGAAAAAAAAGAAATAAAAAAAAGCTCTTTCCGCCTGGTGCGAAAGGAGCTTTTTTTTCAGAAAACAGGTCTCTCTTGGTGTAAACAGAGTTACTCTGACAGAATACTGGCTGTCGCAAGGAAAAGGTCTGAATCTCTCAAGACTCCCATAAGCTTATCGCCATCAAAAACGGGCAGAACGGTGACCTTGTTGCGGTGCATGAGTTTGAGCGCATCTACAAGGGTCATGTCGGTTGTGGCATTTTTCCCTCTGAGTTTGAGCATAATTTCGCCGACTCTGGTTTCTGCATTCTTTTTAACGCGTGCCTTTAATCTTTCATTGGATTCATCAAGATGCGGTGCATCTCCTTCAGCAAAAGCAATGGAAACGCCAAGTGCCTGCAATTTCTGGCTCAGGGAACCTGCAATTTCAGGGATGAGGACCTTCAGGATTGACTGAAAATCAAGGATACCAACCAGTTTTTCATTTTCATCGAGAACCAGGCTGGTCCTGTGTCCGGCCTCGGTACATTTCCCTGTTTCAACTTCGCAGAATACCGTGCGCATTTCGATAGCTGCTTCACGAAGTGGCTTGTCAACATGAGTAACAGCGTATTTATTGATTGGGATCATTAATTCTTTGACATGCTTATCAAGAAACATATTTTACCTCCGTTTTGTTAGGCGGAAATCGATGAATATTGCTGGAAAAAAGCTGGTTTGCGGGGAAACCGGCTTGTCTAGAGCAGTAATAAATCTAAAAATGGCGCCTGGAATTAGTATTCGGAAACGAATTTTTTCTGAATAAAACTATTAGGATAATCAATCAGGGGTGTCAAGAAAAAAAGGGGAAAGGAAATGATACGTTCACAACAAAAACCCCCTTCAACAAATGTTGAAGGGGGTTGTAAAAGAATTTGGCGACGACCTATACTCTCACATAGTCGCCCGTGCAGTACCATCGGCGCAGGAGAGCGTTCAGGTGGCAGCTGAAACACTAGGCGGGTGAAAAAGCGAGGCAGAAACACCGATGCAATACATCAGTATGCGGTGTAGGTGATAACGAAGCAGATTTGCCCGGATCGGTTTCCAGAAGATATCGGATAACTTCCGTGTTCAGTAATGGGAACGGGTGGGACCTCTCCGCTATGGTCACCGAAAAACTCAAATATATGCCAACTTCATGACAATTGTTTAGCAGAGTAATAAATCAGTTTATAAAGGATATGGTTGAGCTAAAGCCGCACAACTATAAATTGATAATGCATTGCAGAAGGGAAGTCCCGGGGTGCTACTCGTTTTCAGGTGGGTTTCCTGCTGCAGGAACTGAAAGTTCAGCAGAAGGATCGAAATCGGTGTCAAACAAACGCTTTTCAATGTCGCTGTTTTGTATTAATTTTTCTTTATTTGCAGGAAGGCTGGCTTTCTTACTCTCTGATATTTCAAGATCGGAATTATATGTTAATTCCCCTTCTTGCCATTCACCACTATATTTTGCACCGGAAGATGAGATAAACATGCCTTGGCCGTTCATTTGTCCATTCTTCCACTCCCCAATATACTTTGAACCACCTGGAAACACAAAAGTGCCGGACCCATTTTGACAATCTCCCTTAATACATTCAGCAAAGATAGGGTATGGCAAGATGACGCAAAGGAATACTGTAATGATCAGGGAGAAAAGAGTTGTTGATGGACGTGTGTTCACCAGGAGGCCTTGTCCCAGAATTTTATGCTTTAAACATTTTATTGTTTAGAAGGCATATAGTGCAAGCTTACCTAAAGGTGCATGAGCTGTCAAGGCATGTTTTTGTTTGAGAAAACATAGGGTTATATTATGTGGCTGGTGTTCGTGAGCAGGAGTTTCGTCTAATGAAATTCTAAAAACGCCTCCACAGAGGGCTGATGGGTTATTAAAAAAAAATTGACGATGGCTGGCCGGGATATGAGGAGCGCTGGGTTGATGTGTTTTGGTGTCCCCTTTGAATTGGATGGAGTGGTTTGAGCAAACATGGGATATTTTGCATTTGCAGGAACACAATGAGGGGAATATTTCCGATTGGTATTTTGGAAACACCAATAGCGGAAAAGTGCTTGATTTTGTGTCCAAAAATGCGTTAAGAGTGGAGGGAATAAAGTGGAAATCCGGGGTGTGGCTCTGTTTTTTAGCGTCTTCGAAAAAAGAGATTTCTTGTCATCCAGATAAACTGCGCATAGATCCCGAAGTCTTTCTAGCCGAAGAGAGGTCCTATATTTATTACAATAGAGATACTCTCGAGACAGAAACTACCCCCCGTATTGCAGAAGGCATCTATCTGGTAGATACCGGTCCTGGTCTCATGTTGCCACCATGACTTTGACATAATGAAGATAAACTTTTATTTGAATGAGGAAATAAAAAATGACACGAATGCCTGGTTTTGCAAAAAGATACTTGTCGAATTGCATCAGCACTTTTCAGTGCGTTACGTACTGCCTGTTAGCAGTTATTTTGTGTGATGTTGCCTTTCTCAGTGCAACAGCCAGGGGTGAAACTCCTGTCATTTTTCCCGATATAGAAACAGGAATTTACACTGATTCAACTCGTGCCATTTCTTTTCGCTACATGCATCACATCTGGACAGCTGATGATGGTGCCATTGCTGTTGCCTTGCAAAAAGGAGGATATGGTGGACAGGGCCTTGTCCTTTATAAATCACTTGATCAAGGATCTAATTGGACACTCGACACCCAGATTTCCGATGGAGATGATATAATCAGTGACGGGGTCCTGGACTCAAATGAAGATATCCTGATTGTAACCTCAAATCCCAGTGAGAACAGGATTGTAAATGTTGATTTTGTTAGATTGATATATGACTCTAGTGCTCAGTCATGGTCTATCGACCCTCTGAGTCCGGTCACCGTATTCAGCTCAAACGAAATATTTAGAGCAACCGGTGGAACAATTGCCGTAGATTCAAATGGAGTTATCTGGTGCGCTTACCGGCTTCATAATTCTCGAACCGGTACATTTCTTATCCGGGTCAAATACAGCGTCGATGGGGGGTTGACCTGGACGGACAGTGGAAACTCATTCGGCACCAGAAACGGGTTGCCCAAGAAATCAGCTAAAATTATCGCCGCTGATTCACGGATCTTTATGATTTACCAGGATTTGATCGGTGACATTTGGCCAGGTGATCGTTTTAAAAAATGGGCTTATAGAGAGGACTATCAGGGACTGGAGGACTACTGGACTACAGGAACTATTGCCGAAATGTCGTCAACCATACATGACGCTAACGGTACACATTGGAGTGTTGCTTCAGATGATTTGGGGAACATCCATCTTTCGTATGCGGATAACGGGATTAAGTCTGTCAAATACGATGCGGTGGACCAAAGCTGGTCCAGTCCCATAACACTGTTGACATCAAAAAAAGCCGAGTACGTCCATATTTCAATTGCCGCTAACAATGATGTTTACCTATTTACAATTAACTATGGTGAAAATAGAATAATCGGCAGAAAGTATTCAACCATGGATCAAACATGGGGCAGGTGGTTCATGGTGTCGTCAGAAGTCTATACCGGGCCTTTGCGAATGTGTGGACCTGAGAGATTTAACAGCTATTTGCCTTTATTATACCAGGTGGATTTGAACTCACCGGAAGCCTCGTATCATCTGATCTATAATTTGCTGGAGCCTGCACCATAACTAAGTGCTTCAATTTCGATGAAATATATTCGAAAGTTGAGGATGAGATTAACAGCTGGAATGGAATGAAGTAGATGAAATATTGGTTTCGTATGTCAAAGTATTTAATTCGCGGAATAGTTTTTGGAACCCTATTGCTATATGGGTTCCTGCCCCAAAGTGCTTTAGCTTTTGAGGGTCCGGTATTTGTTCATCGTGACATGGAAACGGGAATATATAGTGAATCCCAGCGCTCCATATCTTTTCGAAATATGAGACATGTTTGGATTGCGAGTGACGATACAATGGCCTTCGCAGTTCAAGAAGGGGAGTTCAGCGGGAATAGACTTGTGCTCTATACGTCTGTTGACGGGCTCAATTGGAATTTTGAAACTATTATTTCGAATAACCCTAATGTAGTGAAAGACGGTATAATTGATGCCGACAATAACATTCATCTTGTGACCTCGATACCTAGTGAAAATCTTGCTGTCGACGTCCAATATATCAGATTGGTGTATGATGAAATTCTTCGGGAATGGCACGTCAGCCCTTCTGAAACGGGAACAGTTTTTAATTCAAATAGAACCCTAAAGGCCAGTCGGGCTACCATCGCGCAGGATACCCACGGGGTGCTGTGGTGTGCTTTCAGGCTTCAGAATTCCACCTCCAATACTTTTCAAATAAGAGTGAGATACAGCCTTGACAACGGAATAACCTGGGAAAACAGTGGCAGTGCCTTCGGTGCCAGAAATAATATGGCGGAAAAGAGTGGGAAGGTAATAAGTGCAGGTTCGAAGATCGTCTTGGTATATCAAAACGTCATAGGTGACGTTGAACTCCAGGAGCGTACTAAGGAGTGGGCCAGTCGTGATGACAATGACCCCTTCAATGAAGAGTGGGAGTCTGGTCTTGTTGCACACATGGAATCAATGGGCCAGGATCCATACAGTACACATTGGAGTGTGGCTTCAGACCATGAAGGTAATGTTCACATGTCATATCAGGATAATGGCACAAAATACACAATGTTGAGCGCCTTCACTGAGGAATGGTCCCCGCCCATCACCATGTCGTTCTCTGGAGATTATTCAAACATATCCATCGGCGACAACAATGATATGTATCTGTTCACCAACAGTTTGCGAAGAGACAGGATAATTGTCAAACATTATTCATATAACGACAATGAGTGGTCCAGATGGTTTCCCATCTCTTCCATAAAATACGATGGCTTCCTAAGAGCGGCAAGCCCAGAAAGATATCATGATGTGCTGCCTCTTTTTCATACCGCAAACGCGGATCGTCCGTATGCGTTGGTATACAATTTACTCAGTACACAGCCATAATTACATGGCATAGAATATTGTTGCTTTTCAACGCCATTTCTTCCATGAGAGCAGGAAATCAGAGATTCTGGTCTTTCCTCCATCTGTCACAAAAAAAAATCTTTCCCCGCTATGCAATAAGGAAGAATTTCCATATTAAAGAATTTGGCGACGACCTATACTCTCACACAGTCGCCCGTGCAGTACCATCGGCGCAGGAGAGCGTTCAGTTGGCAGCTGGGGGTGGAGCAGGGTGAAGATGCAAGGCAGAAGCCCTGATGCTATACAACAGTATGTGTCTGGGCTGATAACAGGTAAGCGACCGAAGGGAGACTCCGGGTAAGCGACCGAAGGGAGACTCCGAATCAGATTGTCCCTGATCGGGCTCCAGTTGGAGCCGGATAACTTCCGTGTTCAGTAATAGGAAAGGGGTGGAACCACTGCGCTTTGGTTTCTCTATGTGTTTTTGTGAGTAAGCAATACGCAAAAAAAAACCCCTTCAACATAAGCTGAAGGGGTTGTACAAGAATTCGGCGAC
>CAMYLK010000035.1 GCA_947259225.1 uncultured Desulfobulbaceae bacterium
TTGACGTGCCGACAGTGGCAACCTACAGAGTGTCCCCCCGTACTTATCGCCTTGGCCGTCTACTGATAAAACTGCAGTGGTTTTCGCTGGTCAACCTGATCGCAGACAGAACTGTTATCCCAGAACTCCTGCAGGATGAAGTCACCCCTGAAAATATTGCGCAGGAACTGACATTACTCCTTAAGGAAGGTAAAGATCGGCAGAACATTCTGCAGGGCCTTGCTGAAGTTAGAACAAAAATTGGCAAACCCGGTGCATCCAGGCGAGCTGCTGAAATCGCGCTGTCTATGGTGAAGGTGAATGACCGACAATGACCATGTCCATCTGCCTATAGACGGCACTCTGGACCTTCATGCTTTTCATCCTTCGGATATCAAGTCCCTTGTCCCTGATTATCTGGAGGAATGCCGGAATAAAGGCATTCTCAATGTGAGGATCGTCCATGGCAAAGGTATCGGCAACCTACGCAGGACAGTCCATGCCGCCCTGGGTCGTCTTGAATATGTTGAATCGTATCGCCTTGCAGGCGAAGATGCAGGTTCGTGGGGGGCTACTCTTGTTGTCCTGAAGGCGGCACTTTAACCTGCTTTGCTTCAAGCAGGCCATACTTAACCCCGAGTTGACGGGCAAGGATCATGAAAGTCGAAGGCATGGGAATCGGCCGTTCTTCGTGGAGCACACCAAGCGCACGTGCCCTTAGAAGCGTAGGCATGGTATTCATTCCCTCTTCATGGTCGCACAGTGTCTGCATCCTCAGGGCATCTGTCAGAGAAGAGAGGATATCAGGTACATTTCCGGCAAGAGCCCGCAGTTCCTCCTCTATGATTTCCATGTACTTGCGGGAGAACTGCTGTGACTCCTCGTCCTGTGCCGGGGTCCCGAAAATATCATTGACAATGCAGCCGATAAGACACCTGTAGTCATCCTGACTCCAATCATCATATTTATTTGCGAGCGCTCTTTTCAACTCCCCGAAAAGAACCACCTGGACTAATGTTACCGCTTCCCGCATGACGGGAATCACCTTACTGTCTAAATGTTCACTTGAACTCTGGCCCTTTCCCGCTTTGTCTGTTGCAGAACTCATAACACAACCTTTACTGCCGGGCTCTCACCTATGATTCTGTACAATTTAAGCCGCTGGTCTTCGTCTTCAACAATCAACTCAAGGTTCATGGAAACATATCGGCCGCCGCTGCTGACATTTGATTCAGACAACTCAAACGGCTTTTGCTGAACAGAGCTTTCTACCACCCGGCGAATTTCTTCCCGGCTTTCACCGATAATCTTATATTGCCATGAGCAGGGATAATCGATCTTGGGTTTGCAGGAATCCCGGGGTATATGAGCTGGAAATTTTTTCATAGCGTCTTTATTTACTTTTGTTGGGCAATGGAATTTATTCGTTCTTTCCCATGCCGTTAATCAATGTAACCTGGTCATTCAAGGTCCACATGTCATATATGTAACCGATACCGAACAAACCTACTGTACAAAGATACAGAATCCCGGTCAGCCATTTTCCCATGTACATTCTATGGATACCGAATGGACCGAGAAAAACCAGGAGGATCCAGGCCACCGTATAGTCTATTTCTCCCGGGATAAAACGGATGTCAGCTTCACGGGACATTGCAGGCAGGAGAAAAAGATCCACTATCCAGCCGATGAAGAAGAGTCCCAACGTAAAAAAATATACTGTTCCGGATATCGGTTTGCCGAAATAAAATCTGTGTGCACCGAGAAATCCGAAAATCCAGATAAGGTAGCCAATCGTCAGGTTGTGGGTCTGCTGTCCTTCCATGGTCTTTCTCCGGCTATTTTCTGTTTTAAATTCCGTACTCGTTCAAGTGACAAGCGAATCTGATCTTCATCTATCCTGCCTTCATCAAGTAACTTTACCACAGCGCCTATACCCTTTGAAAAGGCATCTTTTTGCCGGACCAGATTGTTTCCGATGATAACAAGATCAACACCGGCGAGAATCGCCATCTGTACCGCCTCCTCAAAATCCCATTGGCTGCTGATTGCCTTCATCTGCAAGTCATCGGAAACGGTAACACCTGCAAAACCGAGTTCCTCTCTCAACAAACCGGAAATAATAACCCTGGAAAGGGTTGCCGGCAACCCCCTGGGATCAAGCTTTCTATGAATGACATGAGCCGTCATAACAGCATCATCAAAACCTGATTGAAAAAGTTTACTGTAAGGCTCGAGTTCTTTCTCCTGCCAGCTAGCCGTTATATCAACGAAACCAAGGTGGGAATCT
Source organism: uncultured Desulfobulbaceae bacterium (assembly GCA_947259225.1). Taxonomy (GTDB): domain Bacteria; phylum Desulfobacterota; class Desulfobulbia; order Desulfobulbales; family Desulfobulbaceae; genus UBA10518. The sequence continues at coordinate 2,270 of CAMYLK010000035.1, forward strand.
TCCGCTGAACTGCCATGCCCCGGGAAGTGTTTGAGGCAGCAGGCCACACCGCGACGATGATGTGCTTCGATAAACTGGACGGCATGGCGGACAACAAGCTCGGTTTCCTGCCCGAAACTCCTCTCATAACGGCTTATTATAGGGTTGGCAGGGTTGATATTCAGGTCAACAACCGGGGCCAGGTTAAAATTAATCCCACACGCTGCAAGGGTATCAGCCATACCATCTGCCTGGACATCGGTGTCAGCCAAATCGTTGATGCTGCCGATATGCCCTGCGGATACGGAAGCAGGGAAACCATCATTTTCCTTGAGTCTGCATATTTTGCCGCCTTCCTGGTCGATCGCAACAAGAAGTGTTTTTTCAGTATAGTTTTGCAGGGAAGAAGTAAGAGCACGAAGCTGTTCCGGAGATGAAATATTCTGACGACTACCGTCTATATTCCGGTCAAAAAGTATTATGCCACCCAGGTTATTTTCCTGTATTGAACGTACAACCGGATGGTCATCATTCACTGACAAACCGTCAAAGCCAACCACAAACATCTGCCCCAGATCTGACATATCAAGGTTCATTTACCACCCCATGAAGCGTAGAAAAATATGGACCAGAATTCCCCAACCCGCAACAGTCATTACACATGGCAAGAGATATGTATATGAAGAGAGAATTCCTGCGGTAAAATATCTACGGGTGAGAATATAACAGAGATGCACCGGGGAAAGCATCATGCCGATGTATCCCATGGTAAAGGCCAGCACAAGTGCTGAAGCCTGTGAAATAGAGGGGTCTACCGATATCAAACCGACAACCAATGGAAATGACGGGCCGGCAAATCCGATGGCTATTCCTGTCACAATACCGGCTAAAAACGGAAGAAAAGCAATGACGAATTCAATTGGAATCATTGAATGACTGAGTTGTTTTCCAGCTTCAGGTAACAGTGACGATGAATCCAGCATGGCCTGAAAAATCATAACTCCGCCAAGCGTGAAAACTACATTTGCGGTTTTCTCGGACAAAATATTATCAAATAGACTGAAATCACTGTCATTTCGACTCGTGTACCTGATAAGCAGCAGGCTGATGATCAACCCGACAAACATGGCCATGAGTTTATGCACTGAAGCGGAGCTGTGCGGAAGGAAACCGGACACAATTCCAGGTAATAAAAGTGTGCACAACACAACAAAGATTATAGGCAGAAGGACTGTCAATAGCCGCTGATTCTCTTTGTGTTCAAACTGAATCTCATCTGCTAAAATTCCGAGGTGACGATTGAGGAGAAAGAACCACCCGCTCAGCAGGCTGACCAGGGTAAACGGGATCTGTAATGAAAAAAACTGCCAGGTTTCAAGAGAAAAAATGGAAAGTGTTACGATCACAACCGGGTACAGGGGCCACCAGTACTCGAAAATATGACGGAACCAATAATTAACAGCCACTTTCCAGGAGGCTGGAACGTCTCTCTCATGGAGTGTTTCCCCAACAAGGGGTGCAGAAAAAAGTGCCCCGCCCGGCATAGGAACCAGGCCTATGGCCGCAGGCATTAGAACAAGACTTAAAGCCCTTCCATGACGGCCTCCCAGCCGCCTGGATGCAGAAAGAATTGACTGAGAGTTCGGTTTGTAGGCCATAAAGTAACCGAATTCAAGAATTAACGTAATATTGAGAACCAGCAGCCACAGTTCCGGCTTTCCAAGGGATTGCCACAGGTCTGCCATTACAATGGCAAAAGTTCTGCCTGCCAACAGATCTATGGATATCCCCCCGAAGACAAGCGCAATACCAAGCGGAACTTTTGCCCTGTTTGCAACCAGAATCAAGGAAAAAACCAGAAGAATCTTTATAACAGGTGATGCACCGAGAAAAAAGTCCATAATCATAAGGTCATGCTACTGCAGCTGCCATGTACCCTTCAAAGTACAAATATAGTTACAACTGACTTGAGTGAAAATTAACCTTTTCTCATCAGCTACAGGAATGCACTGGCATGGCAACCGGTATCCGAATTATCAATTTCTATATCACCAGTACTTTCTCGACAAAGAATTTATGCGGCTGACAATGTAATAGTGAGAGGTATGGAATGCAGACTCTTATCGACCTGAGAGGTCGTGCCAAGCTTCCACTCAGCGCATTTTGCCGAACCGGAGAGTTTTTGTTCTATGTCATTAACCAGCCCTTTGATATTGATGACCGGATGACGGGAGAAAACCTCTGGCAATCCATAGGTGAGGCTGCAGACCAGACAGGAGCCAGGCCGTTCATGAAGGTCCAGGTAAAACTGAAGAGATGAGGGTTGTTCGTTATATCCCCCATACCGCAGTTTGACATCAAATGCCCCCTCATTGTTATCTCCAAAAAGTGCCTCAAAAAAATCATGCGTTCGCTGTAGTGGAAATAACTGTTCCAGAACATCTGCGGTAAAAATTTCCTGCAGTATTTCGTTATTCATCGTTTCTCACTGTATAAAAATTGACGGTCAATAAAATTACTGTCGCGCTCAACAACCTGCTAATCACGGGAATTCAGCGTTCCAACTATCTGAATTACAGCAATACCAGCATAACCATGTATACTTTTCCATGTCTTTACCCCGGTAGTCAGCGAGTTTAATCACAGCCATGATTTGTGTCAACATCCATTGCGTGGCGGGACCCTCTATGGTAAAAACTCTCACATGCAATTCGATCTCTTTTCCAACGATTCAAATTCCACGGACAGTTCCCAGGAATCCCCAGTTAACCGCCAGGCCCTCAACGAGGCTCAATACGAAGCCGCGACCCATGGGAGTGGCCCGATACTCGTGATTGCAGGAGCTGGCAGCGGAAAGACAAGAACTCTTGTTTATCGAATGGCTCACCTGATTGAAACCAATGTTGCGCCGGAATCCATACTTCTCCTTACTTTTACCAGGCGAGCAGCCCAGGAAATGCTCTGGAGAGCAGGACGGCTGTCAAACCAGTCCTGCAGCCGGGTTGTAGGAGGAACGTTTCATGCCACCTCGAATATGCTGCTGCGCAGGCATGGTCACCACCTCGGTTTCGGTTCCGGATTCACCATTATCGACAGGGGCGACGCCGAAGGGATAATTAACCTGCTCAAATCCTCTCTTGGACTCTCTGGTGCCGGTAAAAGGTTCCCATCCAAAAGAATGATCATGAATATACTGAGCGGATCAATCAACAAGTCCCGAACAGTAGAAGACCTGGTTTTTGACCAGCACATCCATTTGTCGGAATTCCTTGACGACCTGTACAGGATCCAGGATCACTATACACGGTTCAAGATTGATCATGGCCTGATGGATTATGATGATCTGCTTGTAAACTGGTATCGTCTGCTTGCGGAATCTGAAGAAGCCCGACATGAAGTTACTTCATGCTTTTCCCATATTCTTGTTGATGAATATCAGGACACCAACCAGCTTCAGGCCCAGATAGTCCGGCTTCTGGCCCATGGCCATGACAATGTCATGGTAGTCGGTGATGACGCACAGTCGATCTACAGTTTTCGGGGCGCAGACTTTTACAACATAATGCGTTTTCCGGAACAGTTTCCCGGGACCAAGATCATTAAACTTGAAGAGAATTACAGGTCAACTCAGCACATCCTCAACCTGACCAACTCCATTATTTCATGTGCCGAGGAAAAATTCACCAAAACTCTCTTTACCTCGATTAAAGGAGGAGTCAAACCGGTCCTGTTTACTTCCAGAAATGAAAGCGCGGAAGCACGATTTGTTGTTGATACCATTGAAGAACTGCAGGAACAGGGCACCAACCTTTCTGATATTGCAGTGCTCTTTCGTTCCGGATTTCACTCCTATAAACTTGAGATGGAACTGACAAGCCGCTATTATGATTTTGAAAAAAGGGGTGGCCTGAAACTTACGGAGTCCGCACACATCAAGGATGTCCTGTCATTCCTCAGGGTACTGGTTAACCCATGGGATAATCTTTCCTGGAACAGAATACTGTTGCAGCTGGATAAGGTAGGGCCCAAAACCGCACAAAAAATCCTCTCCACTATCAGGGGTTCTGAAGATCCTTTTACGGAACTTGAAAATTTCAAACCGGCACCTGGCTGGAGGGATGGGTACAGAAAACTTATTGAACTTATGACCCGGTTGCGACAGCAGAACCTGTCACCGGCAGGACAGTTTGATCTGCTCATGGAATATTACGGGCCTGTTCTTGAAAAAATCTACTACGATGATTATCCCAAACGCAAAAAAGACATAGATCAGGTCGGGGTACTTGTTGCCGGTTACGGTGATCTGCAGTCCTTTATAGATGACACCACACTTGACCCTCCGGAAACAGCTAATGAAACTGGATTGGACAACAATGAGGGCGGTAGACTGATCCTCTCGACAATTCATTCTGCCAAGGGACTTGAATGGGACGTAGTCTTTGCTATTGGTCTTGCCGAAGGCCGCTTCCCTCACCAGAACGCGACACCCGGAGAGCAGTGGGAAGAGGAAAGAAGACTGCTTTATGTCGCGGCTACACGTGCCCGAAAACAACTTTATCTTACTTATCCCCAGGAACTTGTCACCCATGACCGGAAATTTTCCCGTACAGTCATGTCACCATTCCTGCGTGAAATCAATCCCGGCCTCTATGAACAGCAGCAGAAAACATCTCAAAACACAGGTTTCGGCGGCACCTCTGAATTCCATTCGCCCCGTCCATCCCGCAGAAATAAACCAACATCTCCAAAGGACAGCGAATTCTTTCCGGGCATGTCTGTCAGGCACCCGTTTTTTGGTAAAGGCCGCGTAAAAAATGTACCCGGACCACGTCGCCTTGAAGTGGCCTTTGACCGTCATGGTGACAAAATCCTTCACCTGGACTACGCCAAGCTGGAAATACTTGTCTGAACGGTCATGAATCAACTGAGCTATCATGATGCCTGGTCATTCCTTGACCAGCTCCAGTTTTTTAAAATCAAGCTTGGCCTGGATTCCATGAGAGAATTCCTTGACTCTCTTGACCATCCTCAAAAAGAATTCCCTGTAATTCACATCGCCGGAACAAACGGCAAAGGATCAGTAGGTTCGACAATCCTGTCCGTGTTGAGCGAATCAGGTTACAAAGCCGGCTTTTACACCTCACCACACCTCTCTTCTGTCCGGGAAAGATTCAGAATTGGTAACCGGTATATTTCTGAAAACGAATTTGCCACTGAAGCGGAAAAAATAATTCAAATTCTCGATGGCCGGCAGATCACGTATTTTGAATTTACAACAACCCTTGCCATGCTCTGGTTCGCTAAAGAAAAAGTGGACCTGGCCATACTTGAAACCGGCCTTGGTGGCCGTCTTGACGCGACAAATGTTGTGACGCCCCTGGTGTCAGTTATAACAAACGTCAGCATGGACCATGAACAGTATCTTGGAGATACAATTTTCTCGGTTGCTACAGAAAAATCCGGAATTATCAAACCTGGAATACCTGTAATCACAGGTGAGACTGAAAATGAGCCTCTCCAGGTAATAGTGAATACTGCAGCAGGACATGGAAATCCCCTTTATCTTTTGGGTCGAGATTTCAAGGGGTCCCTGGATTCTTCTGATAAAACGCTCTGGAATTATGAAGGGAACTTGCCAGCCCCTTCTGCCAAAAGTACCTCCTTTACAGGCCTGCCTTTAGCCATGAAAGGTGACTACCAGGTTGACAACGCGTCCATAGCCCTGGCATCGCTGGAAATTATTGCCCTTAAGTTTCCTGTTGAAGAAAAATATATTCGAAGCGGGCTGAAAAAAGTAACATGGCCCGGACGGCTTGAAGAGTTCTGGCGTGATGACCGGGGAAACATTATGCGCAACGTTGAAGCACATACTTCATCTTTCACCCATTTTCTCCTTGATGGAGCCCATAACCCTGCAGGGGTAACGGCATTAAAAAAATCTCTGGAGAACGATTTCGAGTACGAACATTTACTCCTTATCTGGGCCTCCATGGCAGACAAGGACATGGACAAAACGCTCCAGGCAATAGCACCACTGGCAGATAAAATAATATTCACGCAGCCTGAAGCCGAGAGGTCTGCATCTCCGGAAATCCTTTTCCGTCTCCTTCCGGAAAATCTGCAGATCAAAGCCACCTGTCTGCAGGATGTGAATGAGGCACTCCAGTTGGCAGTAAATTTATCCCGACCGGGGAGCTTGATCTGTATTGCCGGGTCCCTCTATCTGGTCGGCAGGGCTAGACGGATACTCTGCGGTGAGTTGGTTAATTCATTATGAAAAACGATTTTTTCAGCTTTGACGCTGTTGATGAAAATATCATCAAAGCGGAACGCAATAAAGCAAGGAGTTTAAGAAAAACAAGGTGGTGGCAGCAGAAGACTGCTTCGGGGACATGTTATTACTGCGGTGAAAAAGTAGGTTTCAGCAATCTGACAATGGACCATACTATTCCCCTTGCCAGAGGCGGGCGCTCTACCAAAGACAACCTCGTCCCCTGCTGTAAGGAATGCAACAACAGAAAAAAAAACAGTCTTCCCGTTGAGTGGGAGGAATATCTGAATTCCCTGGAGAAAAAAAAATAACCTCAAGAACTTTTCAAAACGCGGGAATTTTCTTCAAAGAATATCCTGAAGTTTTTCTACATCAAAAAATGCTTTATGCAACTGCATCTCCTCAAGATCGGCCAGAGGATCAGGAAAAAGGCAGGAATCCGGGTCCTGAAGAAGAATTTTACCACCTTTATCATACACTTCACTCAGTCCGAATTGAATATTCAGGTCTGTACCGCTTAATATCACCACGGTAAGCCTGGAACCGAACAGCTCGGCCGCGGACCTGAGGAGTTTGTTGCCATCCAGAAGTCCTGTATCTTTTTTCATGATTGGAAGCACATTACCAGTGTCGTCTTTTGAAATTTCCCAGGACCCATGCCAGTATGTTATACCGAACTGTGAAGAAAGCAGTGAAACTCCCGACTCAAGGGAGAGTGGATTGTATATTGTAAATTCATCAAAATATGATGCAAGATGATTTGTCACACCGGGATACAGATCGAGAAAAACGAGCCCTGTTAATGCTTCAACCTGTCGGGCTGATGTAATAAATTTCTGTAACTCAACCAGTGCACCCAGTCCTCCTAAAATGAGGAGGAGTCTTTCAGCCTGGCCTTCTACCGGCAACTTATGGTCTACCGGTTTCGGTTTCTTTGCTCTTCGGACATTTTTCAGAGAAAACTGCGAGATGTTTCTCACCAGTCTTCCGAGTCTCTTTTCCACTATGTTCCAGGACTCGGTATCCTTCGGTTTTTCGACAAGGTCAACAGCCCCGATACTCAGGTATTCCATCATTAACGGAAAATTTTTCTCGTTAAAACTGCTCATGAGGACAACAGGTGCAGGAGTGCGGATCATGATATGTTTCAAAGCAACGTCACCGCTCATTACCGGCATGTTAATGTCCAGTGTAACAAGGTCTGGCTTTTCCAGTTCGAGGGACTTTATAGCCTCCTGACCATTAGATGCCTTACCGACTATTTTTGCTCCAAGCTCTTCATCAAAAAGCTTTACAAGAGCTTTTGAAAAAATACGTGAGTCGTCAACCACAACGACTTTTAGTCGATGCGGTTGTGGTTCCTTAGTCTGAATATCGTTTCGCTCGTCAATCTGTCTGGTTGCCTCCATGAGAAGGAAGTTCCAGGATACATTGATGGTCTGTATCTCGGGCTTTCCGGGAGTAAATGAAAAAACACCGGCTTTACAGCCCAAAATCTCAACAAAGGCTTCATGGCCGCTTAAAGGACCTATTTCAGCATGAACAATCTCACCTCCGGAAAAGAAAACCGTGCCGTGGTAGCCCTCCCCCCTGACTTCAAGTTTACTCTCGTAACGTTCAAGGCAGGCTAGCTGAACAATATCGGCAAGGATAATCCCTTCAAGATAGCCGTTAAAATCTTTTTCAGGAAACTGATCCATAGATGGCATGCGACATTGAAAGAGATAAAATGTGAATCAATAAGGCATCAAATATGTGGATGCTATTGACTGCTGATTCATCTGATTAACACGACTTAAAAATACATAACCAGTTCAATTTACATTATATTCAATTCAACTTATTACACAATAAAAGAGTTCTGTTCACTCATAATTGCATGACATCATACATTATGATTTCTTCTCTCAACTGCAAACCTGTAAAAACATAGCCCCGCAAGGCAAACCATATCTTCTGCGTATGAAAGCTAACTACAGGGAATAAAAAAACAAAATTTATTTAATATAACCTGAAGTAAGCTTGACTTATTGATTTTCATACCCCTATAATTCATGCAGGGTTTATTTTATATTCATGATATATTTATTAATATTTAATTCTTACACAAAAATACGGTCCTGTTAATGGGAATAGACAAAATTCTCATAGTTGATGACGATTTTGTATTTGTCAACCGTTTGAAAAGCGGTTTGCAGCAATTCGGCCAGTTCGACATCATAACCGCGCCTGATGGAAAATACGCCCTCCGCCTGCTTAACAGGGAGAAAGTTTCTCTGGTAGTGACCGATATTGACATGCCCAAGATGGACGGCCTTGAACTCCTGGCTGTCATGACCAGGCAGTTTCCCAACGTTCTCAGTATTGTCTCTACTTCTCTTGACGATAAAAGCATGCAAAAAAAGGCAGTTGGTGACAGCCTTTTCAGTTACCTGAACAAACCGTTTGATCACGTTCGCCTTCATGGTGAGATTATACGGGTTCTAGACACGCTTGATGAAATTTATTTCAAGGCCGGAATATATCTCGCTTCAATACTGCCGCTTGTCCACATCGGCAAAAAATCCTGCCTTCTTGAAGTTCATACCGGAACCAGCCAGAAAGGTTTATTTTATTTTGATAATGGTATGTTGCGCGATGCCTGTCATCAGGACCTGACCGGCCAGGAAGCCCTTAAAAAAATGCTCAAGTGGGGGCCAGGGAAATACTGGTTCAAAAGTCTTCCAGATTCCCATACAACAACTGAGAAAAACGGAGACCTGACTGCATTAATAATGGAAGGTACAGGCCTCAAACCCCTTGCCGGTAATAAAAGCAAAAATATTAAAGTAAAGTCGGGCGGTAAAACTGAACCTGTTTCCATTACCGGATCCCCTCCTCCCAAACCACAACAGGTAGTTCCAAAAGAGCCGGTCCCTTCAGAGAAGGTAACCTCTGTACCGTTACCCTATTCAGACTGCAGAGTAGTTATTGTTGACGATTCCACCATGATCCGCAAAGCGCTTATCAATATTTTCGGCACCGATAAATCTCTGGAAATTGTTGGAGAAGCAACTAACGGCAAGGAAGCCCTGGAAATTATCAAACAGAAAAAACCCGATGTCGTCACGCTTGACATCCAGATGCCTGTTATGGACGGCCTGACTGCCCTCAAGCATATGATGATTCAGTGCCCTACCCCAACTGTCATCCTCAGTGCCCTTACCCATGAGGGGACTGTCCTTACATTTGATACATTGAAATACGGTGCTGTAGACTTTATAGCTAAGCCGTCAGGCCTGATGAGCCAGAATATGACGGAACAGGTAAAGGAAATTATCAAAAAGGTTCACCTTGCTGCAGAAGTAAAAATAGAATCCGTAAAATACATCCGTTCAGTCAGTGCCGACAAGAAAACAACTGGCCCTGTTCGGATCAGATGCAATAATGTTGTCTGCATTGGTGCTGCCGAAGGTGGGTACGGAGCCCTGTTAAAAATAATCCCTAAACTCTCAACAGATTCACCCGCTGCGCACCTGGTTATGCTCCACGCAAACCCTCAACACGTTGACGCGTTTGTAAATTATCTCAACATGCACAGCACCATGAAAATACTCCGTGCGAAAAACGGTTTAACTCTGCAAGGGGGTACCTGTTACCTAGCTTCGGGCAAAGAATACCTCAGCCTTCACACAGAAAAGGGAAATTACAGTATACGGGTCAACACCGCACCTCACTGGTCCAGAAGAACGTCAATCAACATGCTCATGTTTTCCGTAGCTGAATTATTTCAGAGAAACTCTGTGGGCATCGTTCTTTCCGGTTCCGGTGATGACGGAGCGGAAGGCCTGCAGGAAATAAACAGGGTCGGAGGAACGAGTATTGTTCAGAACCCGGCCAGCTGCCTGTATAAAGAGATGGCTGAGAATTGCCTTCAGTACGTTAAAAAGAAAAGAATTCTCCCGGAAATCAAAATTGCCGAAACCATAAATACACTTTGTCATCCATGATAATCAGGCAAAAAGAGGCCATATAGAAACAAAACTATCCTTTGCAATGAAAATTACATGTGAAGATCTTTAATTAAGATAGGAGACAATAAATGAAGGGGAACAGTTTATCCATTGGCAAAAAGCTCGTATTTGGATTCTGTACAATGCTCATCCTTATGGCGGTAATTATATTCATCAGTATTACCGGTCTCAATAAGATTATCGGCAATGCAGATAAAGTCATCGGCAGCAACATGCTGGTCAAGGAAATAGCTCAGCGAGAAGTCGATCTTCTTGATTGGGCCAGCCAGGTCACTTCCATACTCGCTGATGACCGATCAACCAATCAGAATATTGAAACTGATGAACACAAATGCAAATTCGGAGTCTGGTTGTACGGTAAAGAACGAGCAGAAGCTCAAAAGCTGGTCCCCACACTTGCCCCCCTTTTCAAAAAGATTGAAAAGTCCCACGCTCAAATGCACGCCTCTGTAAGGGAGATAGGAGATATTTCCCAGCAGGCTGACTCCCGGTTTGAGAGTCAACTCCAAATGGCCAAAGCCAATCACCTGGCCTGGCTGGACAAAATCAAGGATGAATTACTTGATGCATCAACGAGTAAACTCGAGAATGTTCAGTTAGACTCGAACCAGTGCAAACTGGGTGTTTGGATGCGCTCTGACGAAACCATGAAATTTAAACAAGCAAACCAGGAATTCAATAAATTAATCAATAATCTCGACTATCTCCATAAAAGACTGCACAGCAGTGCCTCCGATATTCAGAAATTCCTTACAAGTGGCGATCGTTATGGAGCCAGCGATTTTTTTCAAAGAACTACAGAGCCAATTGCCCGGCAGGTGAATGTACAGGTAGAAAAACTTCTTGCATGGAACGAGGAAAATGTTTCGGTCTCAGGAACCGCAAATACAATTTATGCAAATCAGACTCTTCCTGCCCTCAAACAAGTCCGTACAGAACTTGCCGGACTTCAAAACCAGGCCCAGAAAAGTCTAATATCAGACAAAACGATAATAGCAGATGCTCAAGGGACAATGCGTAATGTTGTAATTGTCGGAGTTGCTGCAATTATCATCGGCCTTATCCTTTCAATTGTTATGGCCAGGACTATTGCCGGGCCAATCAGAAATCTCGCTGATACGTTTCGCAGGGTCGCAGAAGAACGTGACCTCGCCATTGAAGTCCCGGTAAAAAGCAAAGATGAAATTGGGACCATGGCCTCTGCTCTCAACGGACTTATCCATTTTCTTGAAAAAACATTTCGTCAGGTCAACCAGATTGCTGACTCTGTGGCTTCAAACGCCGGCGACGTATACGAACGGGCTTCAAAAAACAAGGAAAGAGCTGAAAAAGAACGTAAAGAGCTGAATCAATCTGTTGAGATCATTACGCAGATGAAAGAGACTGCTGGTGAGGTGTCGAGTTCATCCCTTGCCCAGAAAGAAGCTGCGATGAAAACCAATATGACCATTAGCGATCTGTTGGCATCTATGGATCAAGTGTCCGCATCAGCCGCTTCCCAGAATGATGAAGCAGCAACTGCAGCCCGGAGAGTTCAGGAAATGGGAGAAACAGGGGGTAAGGTTGCCGGCACTGCCGCGGCTCAAAGTGAAATGGTAATAGAAGTCAGTCTTGCTGTCAACGACATGGCTGCAGCTGTTGAGGCAATGTCAAGCGCTGTCAAACAGGCATCTGACCAGAGCCGGGCAGCACTTGAAGCAGTTCAAGAGGGAAGCAAGTCCGTTGAAGCCACTATTGACGGCATGCAATCCATAGCCCAGTCTTCCGGACAGATTTCCGAAATCATCGATGTCATCACCGAAATTTCTGAACAGACAAATCTTCTGGCGCTTAATGCAGCCATTGAAGCAGCACGTGCGGGTTCTCACGGAAAAGGTTTCGCAGTGGTTGCCGACGAGGTCGGGAAACTTGCCCAGCGCTCTTCAGAAGCTGCCAAGGAAATCACAGTACTTATCAAGGACTCATCAGCGCGTATTGTTGAAGGAACCAGTTTGAGTGACGAGTCCCGGCAGGCTCTTTCGAAAATAAATGAAGGAGGACGTATTAACATTCAGGCAATTGATGACATTGCTCACACATCAGAAGTAATGTCAACTGGTACCAAGGTGGTCCAGGACCTGATGGAGCGCCTCAAGTCAATGGCTGAACAGATAGGCACCATGTCCCAGGAACAAAACCCCAGAAGGGAAGCAGCTGAAAATGCACTTACATCACTTGTTGAAAAATCAAGGGCCATCAGCGAACTTGTTATACAGACTAACGAAGGGGCCCGGATTATCAGCGATGAAATGTCCGCCATTGTTGAACGTACTGACAAGATGACGGAAATGGCGCAGATACAGGACAACCGATCCCAATCCCTCATGACTATTGCCGAAGAAACTTCCTCAGGTGCAGAGCAGACGGCTACCGGTGCGGGTGAGGTAGTGGAAATTTCCGAAAGTCTGAACAATCTTTCAGACAGACTCGTTAATCAGGTACAGCAGTTTAATATCAGCCAACAGGAATCTGATGACCTGTTGACCGAAAACAATGCGGATGCAGCTGGAACCGGATTTATTCCTGAGACAGATGAAACAGACAATAACACAACGCCAGGCATGTCTCGTGACTCGGATGAAGAAATTGAGTCGGAGATGGAGACAGTTTCCAAGGAGGAAACTGATATTGCTGAGGAAACAGAATCTGCATTGGACTTTGAAACCGATACTGAAGAGAAATTTGAGGAAAGTACTTCCCCTGAGTGGAATGCAGAAACCGCGACTCAGGAAAAAACAGAGGAATCCGACCCTGATGCAATGGTGAAAAAAAGGTTGAAACAGGCCATTGCCAAATACAGCAGAAAATATTGAACTGTAACGTAAATGGCATCACTGCAAAAACAGGGAATGACAACAGGCCTTCTCCATCAGAACCATAGGGACAAACCGTGGCAGAAATAATAACAACAGCAAATGGTGTGCCGCAGGGACAGGGTAAGCTGCTGCAACTCATCGGCTTCTCTATCGGCAACAATGTATTTGGCGTGGATATTCGGCTGGCACATGAAATCATTCGATCAGCTGCAATTACCTCTGTCCCTAACGCTCCCGATTTTGTCGAAGGTGTCATTAATCTGAGGGGTAATATTTTTCCGGTAATTGACCTTCGGAAAAGGCTTAACCTCTATAATAATAAATCCGCCAAGGAAGAAATCTGGATAATGATCCTCGAAATACAGGGAATGATGACCGGTTTTATTGTTGATTCGGTAACCAGGGTTCTCAAGGTTTATTCCAATACATTAGAAGAGAAGTCAGGAAAAATACCAGATGAACTCGATAAAATTTTTGTCTCAGGAGCATATAATGTTGGAGGGGTTTTGCTTGTAATGCTGGATTTCAACAAGATACTCCTTGGTGAGGAAATAAAAGAACTGCAATCGATGGAGTGAGATCGATGACTCTGCCGACACATATCCTGTTGTGCGTTTTGAATATTTTCTTTTGCAGCGCTTACTTGATAGCAGCATGAAGACAGTTCAACACAGAGGCCATGAAATACTATCACTTAACCTGGGAATAACCAGCAACGGGAACTGCAGAGGAACATATGACGAGTAAACGAATATTGATTGTTGACGACTCCTCGATGATGAGGAAAATGATCGCCAAAATTCTTCAACCCCCTAAACATCTCGTTGTCGGCGAAGCAAGAAACGGAATCGAAGCTGTACAAATGTACAAAGCACTGAAACCGGACATTGTTACCATGGATATAACAATGCGCGAGATGAATGGTCTTGAAGCGGCAGAGGAAATTCTCAAACATGATAACCAGGCCCAGATCATTTTTCTTTCCAATCTGGACGAAAAAAAATATCGCCATGAAGTTGAAGAACTGGGAGGTATCGGATTTGTGAACAAGCATCAATCAAAAGAGATTCTTTCGATAATTGATAAACACTAAAGACAGCAGCATAAACTCTACCCGGGAGTTCCACATGAGAATGATAAAACTTCCCGGTAACATTAAACAATGAGATGAAATTCAAGGATTCAAAATTTTCAAGCCTCAAGAAGAAGGTGTTTATCTGCTGTTCATTATCAATGCTAGCTGCAGCTGTGCTGGTGCTAGCTTTTTTACTCAACATCGACATCGATCGTTTTGCGGACAAAAAAGTCTCTGTCACTTTTGAGAAACGTTATTTCCTTTTTATTATTCTGGCAGTTATTGTTATGTTTTTAAACATCGTTGTAACGCTGGTTTATTTTTTTCGACGGATCCTGTCACCGCTTAACTCCCTTGATCACGCGGCAAGGAAAATGGCAGACGGCAATCTGAATGTCAAGTTCCAATCACTAATACCCGGGGAGTTTAACTCGATAACAGAATCAATGAATGAAGCAGTATTGAATATCCAGGAAGTGCTGCTGCATATCTGGAACTACACAAGTCAGGATTTAGTTCTGATTGAGAAAATTGAACAGTCTATACAATCTTGTCAAAGTGAGGATGAGGACCGTATTTTGCTAAATGAACGTATTGCAGCATTAAGAAATGACGTTGAAGATATCAGAAACACCCTTCAATCTTTTGATTTTTTTGATGTTAAAATAAAGGATAAAAAACTGGTAGCTGATGCCCCTGAGCAGGAACTCTGCCGGTTAAACTGAAGCAAAAGGAACGGGAGGATGAGGAAAAATTACTTTCATAACAGTTGGTTATGCAGAAAAAATCAACAATGTCGACTGTCCTGCTATGTAACTGCCTCAATTTTAGTAGTGCTCGTTTACTCTTTATAACTATTACGAGTTTATCATGATAGACGCATCAATGATTCCTGACTTTATAGTCGAAGCTCGAGAACACTTGGATGATGTTGAGTCAAGTCTGCTCAAGCTTGAGAGTGACGGTGAAAGTCTTGAAACCCTGAATGAGATTTTCAGGGCGATGCACACGATCAAAGGAGCCGCCCAATTTGTTGGTATTGAACGTGTTGGGGAGCTTTCCCATAAACTGGAGAATCTACTCGATCTTATCCGCCAGGGTGAAAGAGACATTGATTACCACATTATTAACACACTTATTGAGGGCAAGGATCGCATTTCACTACTTGTGGAAGAGGTGGAAAAATATCAGGAAGAAAAATCCGACATCAGTGATCTGCTCACCCATATTCAAGACCATGAAAAAACGCCTGAAGATACCGGTAGACTGCCAGACAAAAAATCCATCCTCAAAAAATCTGCCCCTGCAGAAATGGCAATTGCCGGAGTAGCTGCAGATGAAGAAATAGAATTGACTGAAGATTTCAAGGAACTGTTCAGTGGTGTTGATGAATTTTCTGAAGATGATTTTGCAGAAGACACTACTGTTCTTGCCGCCCTGTCAGATGACCTGCAGGATATTACACAACCTCAGAAAAAAGACAAAAAAGTGTTATCTCCAGGTGCTGATGACATCGCAGCTGCTTTGACTGAACAGGAACCATTGGGACCGGACAGCGTTGAGAAGCCTTTTTCCGCGCAAGATGGCAAACTGGAGCCCTTGTCCGGTAAGGATGATGATTCTTCTCCTGCTCCAAAACAAAAAGATGTCGCCAGAAGAACGGTCCGGAAACCGCCTCAGATTGAAATTGATATTGCAACGCTGAAAGATGAGATTGAAAGTGAAGATTTTGATGAAGAGCTTTTCCAGATTTTTATCCAGCAGCTGCAGGAAAATATCTCGCTGCTCCGTGCCCTCACTGATGAATTTTCCAGTGCTCCCAGCAAAACTCATGTTGTCGGCCAGTGTTCCGATCTTGTATCCAAACTCCACTCATCTGCCAACTATATGGGATATGACAGGTTGTGCGGATTTTATGGTCAATGGATAGCCGAGCTTGAGATGGTTGACCTTGAACTTTCTTCAGGCACCCAGGTTTCATTTGATTTCATGAACGCCAACATGGAAAGAATCACAGAAATTTTTCCGCAGATTACAGATGCATCAATAGAAAAAACCCCGCCCCATGAAACGCATGATGAAATATCTCGGCCTCCCCACATTCCTCCTGCTGAATCACTCATGGAGGCAGAGGAAAAACCTGCACCTGAACCCGAGGCTACTGATCTTGAAGATGAACTTGAACACATAGAAGCTGCTTTTACCTATGATGACGCTGAAACAGTCGGAGAAAACTCAATAGCCACGACTACTGATTTTGAGCAAGCTATCTCAGTTTTGCTCGATGAAAAAGAAGAAGAAACCATCGAAGACAATGTAGCTTCTTTGACTGAACAGGAACCATTTAAACCGGACAGCGTTGAGAAGCCTTTTTCGGGGCAAGATGGCAAACTGGAGTCCTTGTTCGGTGAAGAGGAGGCTCCTTCTCCTGCTCCAAAACAAAAAGATGTTGCCAGAAAAACGATCCGGAAACCACCACAGGTTGAAATTGATACAGCTTCAGTAAAAGATAAAATTGAAAATGAAGAGTTTGATGACGAGCTTTTCAAGATTTTTATCCAGCAGTTGCAGGAAAGTATCTCGCTGCTCCGTACCCTCACTGAAGAATTTTCCGGTGAACCCGGCAGTACTCATGTTGTCAGCCAGTGTTCCGATCTTGTGTCCAAACTCCACTCATCTGCCAACTATATGGGATATGACAGATTGAGCGAGTTTTATGGTCAATGGATAGCCGAGCTTGAGATGGTTGACCTTGAACTTTCATCAGGCACCCAGGTTTCATTTGATTTCATGAACGCCAACATAGCAAAAATTACAGAAATTTTTCCGCAGATTACAGATGCATCAATAGAAAATACCCTACCCCATGATACACATGATAAAATAACCCGACCTCCCCACATTCCTCCTGCAGAATCAATCATGGATGAAGAGGAAAAACCAGAAGATAAAGTAGCAGATCAGGCAAAAACACCTCCTGAGAAGACTGGAGAAAAACCTGCACCTGAACCTGAGGCTCCTGATCTTGAAGCTGAAGTTGAACACATTGAAGCTGCTTTTACCGATGGTGACGCTGGAACAGTTAGAGAAAAAACAACTCTCCTGGATACAGATTTTGAGCAGGCTGTCTCAACATTGCTTGATGAAAAAGAAGAAAAAACAATTGAAGACAATGCAGATGATACAATATCCGCTGCCATAGAACATTTTACTGAAGATATTACTGTTGAGGAACCTGCAGTTCCAGATAAAATTTCTCCCGATGAAGTGGATGAAGTTGACATTGAAGTAAATGCTTTTGAGCAGGCCATAGATTCTTTTCAAGAAACTGATCCCAGGCGTACGAAACTGCTGGTGAAATTGAGTGGAGAACTCGAATCATTGAGTGGTGAACTAGATGGGCCCCCTCCTGATGAGGATGAAGAGACCCTTCTTGCTTTGCTGCAGGACGAGATCAAACATGAAGATTATGATCGGGATCTGTTTGAAATTTACGTGAAACAGGTTCACGAAGGTATTTTGTCTCTCTGCTCACTGATCGACGGTTTTGCTGAAAACGATAACAAGCTTCATGTGCTGAATCAGTGCGCTGAAATTATCGAAAACCTGCGGTCATCCTCCAACTACATGGATTACGAGCATTTCACGCAATTTTATCGGCTCTGGGTCAATGAGATCAAGGATTCCGGGGAAAAACTCCCCCAGGGCCAAACAGTAATATTAGAATTCATGACTGGTAACATCGATCTTGTTACCCGGGTATTTCCAAAAATTCCCCGAATGGAGTTTGCATTACCGGTCAAGAAGGATGTCATGGCTACCCCGGATGATGTTGAAGATGGTCTTCAAACAGGTGAACCAGAAACTCCTGCTGCTGAACTGGAACTTTTCGACAGGCTCAGTGATGCCCTTGACAAGGAAGATGAAAAGCATCTACACGACAGACTCAGTGATGCCCTGGAATCAGATGAAGACCAGCAGTTATTCGACAAACTGAGCAGCGCTCTTGAATCGAGCACTATCAAACAAAAACCTACGGCCTTAAAACCAATTGACGACGTCATTAATGAAATCCTGTCAGGCGAGGGATTGGCGCAGCCACCTTCCCCAGCTGCACCTGCTTCGTCCCTGCTGAAAAGGATATCACCTCAAGTCACTTCTACGGTAAGTCCAACATATAAAAACGGATTTGCTAAGGATACGGCTTTAAAAACTGATCTACGCCAGGAAGATGCAGATCGCCGCATACGCATTACCGATAGACGCCGTGGCCTTGAAGACAGGCGTCTGGGAGACTCAGCCGAAACTCCTGCTGTAAAACAAAGTATCCGGGTCGATGCGGACAAGATTGATTTCCTCATGAATCAGGTGGGCGAGCTGGTTGTCAACAAGTCTTATATATCCCAATTGTCGAACGAAATGATTGAAATGGAGCAGTACTTCAAAGATATCGGCCATCTCGACAACGAGAAGCTGAAACCGTTCAAAGAATATATCTTCAAGTTGAACCAGGCCAACGTAGCCCTTGGACGTGTCTCGAGTGAAATTCAGGACGGGGTTATGAACGTGAGAATGCTGCCAGTCGGACAACTCTTTAAGCGTTACCCGAGACTTATCAGAGACCTTGTTTATCAGTCTGGCAAGAAGGTAGATCTTGTGATAATGGGTGAGGACACTGAACTGGACAAAATGGTCATCGAGGAAATTTCAGCACCGCTTATCCATATCATCAGAAACGCTGTTGATCACGGTATAGAAACTGTTGAGGAGAGACGAGAGGCAGGGAAAGAAGAGACAGCTGTGTTACGGCTCGAAGCATACCCGGACAGCAGTAATATAGTGATCGAAATTACAGATGATGGCAGGGGAATCGATCCACAGATAATTAAAGCAAAGGCACTCGAGAAAAACCTTTACCTGGCAGATAAAGTTGATCTCATGTCAGACCAGGAACTTATTCGCCTCATCATGATCCCTGGATTCTCGACCGTTGAGCAGGCAACGTCAACCTCGGGCCGCGGTGTGGGGATGGATGTTGTAAAAACGAATATTGAAAAACTCAACGGATCTATTGATATCGAATCCGTGGTTGGTCATGAAACCCTGATTCGCGTAAGAATCCCCCTTACCCTTGCAATAATCCAGGCGCTGAGCGTTAAGGTCGGATCGAAGACCCTGACAATCCCGCTGACGAGTGTAGTGGAAACTGCAAGAATCAGGAGAAGTGATATTTCCACAGTTGAAGGTGTTGAGCTTGTTGATCACAGGGATGTACCGCTACCGGTCCTCAGATTGGCTGAAATACTCAATATCGATACGGAGGAAACAGCGAGTGATCATTTGTACATTGTTATTGTCTCTGCCGAGGGACAACGGGCCGGACTGGTAGTTGACAAGTTTGTCGGCAAGGATGAAGCGGTAATTAAACCCCTGGCAGATTACCTGAGAAGAGAAAGCGGATTCTCCGGGGCAACGATCAAAGGAGATGGCACAATCTCCCTCATCATTGACATCCCTACCCTGCTTGACATTGTTAAAGAACGGCAGGTCACGCAACATAAGAAACAGGTGTTGAAAAGGTCTCTGAAGGGGTTGGCCATTGCCTGAGAATAAAATGGAGTAAACGTGGTAGCAAGTAGCAGCCCGGAAAGAAACCGGCCAAGCGGCTTGACAAACTGATTGATTATGGAAAACAGATATAGAGTATTAATAGTTGACGATGCATCGTTTATGCGCAAGGCCATTAAAGACATCCTTGAGTCAGACCCCGAGATCGAAATCATCGGATCTGCTAAAAATGGCCAGGAATGCCTGGACATGGTCAAGGAACTCCGCCCGGATGTCATAACACTTGATATGGATATGCCCATAATGGACGGCATGACAACGATTCGACATATTATGCTTGAAACACCAGTCCCGATAGTCGTCCTGAGTTCACTTTACACGAACGGGGCCATCACCTTTGATGCCCTGCGCCTAGGAGCTGTTGACTTTGTTCCCAAACCTTCCGGAGCCATCTCACAGGATATTCATTCCGAGGGCTTGGAAATACGGAATAGAATCAAGATTGCCACCTCTGTTAACCTGGAAAACATCAAAAGAGTAAAAATGAAAGAGCAGGAGAGTTCTGCCGAAAAAATTAGTCGGTCCGGACCTCCTGAATACTTTATTGCTGTCGGAACATCAATCAGTGGTCCAAACACATTTATCAGGCTCCTCTCTACTCTTTCTCCTGAAAAGCATGCTTCGACTGTTCTTGTACTGGATATTTCCCCAAAAATTCTTCCGGCGTTTGTTGACAAGTTCGACAACGAGGTGCCATGGAAAGTTGCAATGGCCATTAACGGAGCAGAACTTCAACAGGGAACCTGCTATATACATTCAAATAAAAGCGATTTGAAAATTCAGACCAATGAAACAGACAAACCTTGTCTTGTCATCGGGGATGCAGTGGATACTCCCCTGGACCGATTCTTTTCATCGGCTGCAGAAACCTTTGGACAAAAATGCGTTGGGGTGCTCCTGACGGGTACGGGTAATGACGGGGCTGAAGGTTTTTCAAAGATACAGGAGATGCAAGGCACCACAATCGCCCAGAGTATTGAATCATGTATCTGCCCGGACCTGACAGGTAATGTTATTGATAAAAGGGTGGCGGACCGTATTGTCAGCGAGAAGGAACTCTCGTCTGAAATAGAAAATGCTGTGCATTAATGTGTGATAAAAACGTTATGCCTCTCCACGTTGCTCGAACAGGGTTCTCAATATGATAATTACATGTGACAAGTGTAATACAAGATACAACCTTGATGACGCAAAGATAAAGGACAAGCCTGTAATCAAGGTTCGCTGCTATAAATGCAACAACCGGTTCAAGGTACAACAAAAAACCGAAACCGAAGAAGATGTTGTACTGCAGAGTGTTGTCCAGCCACACCTGGAAAACACCATAGCTGTCAGTAATCAGAAAGGCGGGGTTGCGAAAACTTCTACATGCATGAACCTTGGCGTATCCTTGTCCCTGATGAAGAAGAAGGTTCTTGTCATAGACTTTGACGTCCAGGCAAATCTGACCATTTCCCTTGACTACCCGTCAAATACCTTGTCTTTTTTTGACCTCCTGCAGTCAGGCAGGGATGATATCTCAGAGTATATTATCGAAACCAAATATCCTAACCTGTACCTCCTGCCATCCAACAGCAGAATGGCTCTCTTAACCAAGCACTACATGCACAAACCGAATTTCGAATACCTGCTGCGCGATAAACTGTCCCCGGTCAGAGATGATTTTGATCATATCATTATCGATACTCCGCCGGCCCTTGGCTTCAGTACCTTGAACGCGCTCATGGCCTCAAATTATGTTATCATCCCGACCCCCTGTGAATATCTTTCAATGCACGGCATACATAAGATTGAAGATATTATTAAAATTGTCCAGCCGAGATCTGCCCGGCATATCGAATACAGAATTCTTATTGCCATGCATGATTCGTCGAGCACGGCATCCAAGGTTATTTACAAGAAAATAACAGACATGTTCGGGAACAAGGTGTTCAACAC
>CAMYLK010000036.1 GCA_947259225.1 uncultured Desulfobulbaceae bacterium
ACCTTTCGTAGACAATACACGAGTGATCGCTGCCGTCAGGGTCGTCTTGCCATGGTCAATATGACCAATCGTGCCTACGTTGACATGCGGTTTTGTCCGCTCAAATTTTTCCTTTGCCATCTCTTTGTCTCCTCAGGCTCAAGGTTGATTTCAACTCAGCCGATTCCGTTTTAACCGGCTGATTCTGGAGCCCACGACCGGACTTGAACCGGTGACTTCTTCCTTACCAAGGAAGTACTCTACCGCCTGAGTTACGTGGGCCCTGATATCCTGTTTCAGTTCCAATACTATAAACGCTCCGTCATTATTACTTTCAGATGGAGCGGGAAACGAGACTCGAACCCGCAACCCTCAGCTTGGAAGGCTGATGCTCTACCAATTGAGCTATTCCCGCTCTTCAATCGTTCTAATAATGCTGGAGCGACCATCCGCCACAGGATTAATCCAGGGCGTTATTTATGGTGGAGGGGGGAGGATTCGAACCTCCGAAGGCTCCGCCGACAGATTTACAGTCTGTTCCCTTTGACCGCTCGGGAACCCCTCCACTAAACAGAAGCCAGAAGTCAGAAAGCAGAAGTCAGAAAATACTCTTCTGTTTCTGTCCTCTAGTTTCTGGTTTCTGGCTTGGAGCTGGCGATGGGACTTGAACCCGCAACCTGCTGATTACAAATCAGCTGCTCTGCCAATTGAGCTACGCCAGCGATTAACCTTGCTAATATATCCCGTTCCATAAAAAAATCAACTTCTTTTTTAGTGACAATTATTGTCCGTTAAAGAAACATAGCTCAGTTGAAAAATCGTGAGTTACAAGGAGGCAGGTCACTGTTGAGATCGTCAAGTCTTAACGAATTTTATAAAACCGTCAAGAATAGTGGGTTCAGTAATTATCGATAAAAAAAAAGCCAGGGGCTCAGCCCCCGGCTTATCAACTCAATAAAATTGACCAGGCTATTCGCTTAAAGGATTCTTGACATATGCACTGTCACGGTAACGTTCGAATGCCATGGCGAATGTCCTGTATATCAAATGAGCAAATTTAGTATACGGCATATACAGAAAAAGCATCATAACTGAAACCAGGTGCAGAAAGTATATTACATAACCAACTGAAGCAACACCGATCAAACGGAAAAGCTCAGCGGCCAGTCCCGTCACGCCAACCCCCATGATCATCCAGATGAGGAACCAGTCATAAAAGGTATTGGCAGCCTGACCCTCTGCTTCCATTTTGGAACGGTTTGCCCAGAGAATTCCTATACCCACTATCATGGCAATTGCACCGACGTTGGCAAGAATTTTCACCGGATTCCACATGGACATCGGTCCATGCATGGAAGGGATGAATATCCCGATAATGTCCTGAGTAACGAACGAATATGTAGTTACAAATACCAGGGCGATAAAGGCAAGCATCAAGGGAAGATGACCGGTAACCCGGTCAGCATTGGTTGTACACTCCCTGAAGCGGTTATGCTTAACAATCTCAACAATGGAAGGCCACAGGAATTCCTTGATGAACTGAGGAGCTGACGGCTTATACAATGCTTCACCGACCCCGGCATTTTCAGCCATGAGTTTCCACATGGCAGTTACGCCTTTATATGATGCATACAGAGCAAGAGCAACTGTAGGGAGCATAATCAGATCAATAAAAAAAACATTCTTGGTTAACAGGTGAAAATCCCAGTGCCCGAAAAAATGTCCATACCCGTAACGGGCAAAGTCTTCAGGTGGTGGAATGTGCAAGCCGTCTGAAATCAGCCAGAGCACTAAAATTATCACAGCAGGAATACCGATCAACAGCGGCAAATTTTTCCCGGAACTCGCAAGATTAGCAAGACCGGAAGGCCAGCCGAAATATTTATAGGCATAAGCCCGAATAGCACCGAGAACATCTCCAGGTTTGGCGCCCCGCGGGCAGTAGGTTGTGCAGTCACCACACTGATGGCACAACATAACATTCGCATCGCCCACCAGCTTTTCTTTCAACCCCCATTGGGCATGAATCATTTCCCGGCGCGGAAAAGGGTTGTCATCGGATGAGAGCGGGCAGACAACCGAGCAGGTAGCGCACTGATAACACTTCTTAAGAGTGTCACCACCCGCACTCTTCATATCTTTAATAAACTCGAGATCGGGTTGCACATTCATAGACATTTTCTCCCTCCTGTCCAGTATATCGTTATCTACGATCAGCTAATGTTAATAAAAACTGTATCTGAAAAATTACAGGTGCCATCCGGGAAGAAAAACTTCCGAATGGCAACCTGTTCGTTACACTTGAAAAATTAGAAGCCCTTGAACGGATTCGGCCCCATCTCGATGATTTCATCGACAAATTCCTCAATTATACCGGGAATCTTGTCATAATCAGAGATGGCAATCTGCTGCACTCCACATCGCTCAGGCTCAAGGCCGAGAGTACCAAGGGTCTCTCCGATATTTTCCATGCGCTTGTCAGCAATCTCGCTGCCTTTAACAAAGTGGCACTGATAGTCATCACCCCACTTACAGCCGAGAAGCAGGGCACCGTCCATACCGGACGACATTGCATCCTTGATCCAGACCATATTCATGGAGCCCAGGCAGCGCACAGGGATAATTCGGACCAGCTTGTTGATTCCGTTGCGGTGCATACCTGACATGTCGATCGCCGGGTAGGCATCATTCTCACAGACAAACACAATGACCCGGAGTTTGTCCTCATCGTCATCGGGAACCTCAATGGATTTAACCATGGATCCGATCATGTCAATACTGTAGTCGGCAAACCCGATGATTCGTTCAGGACATGCTCCCATACAGGTACCGCAGCGACGACACCTGGTCGGGTTGGGCAAAGGCGTACCTTTCTCGTCGTCGTCAAGGGCGCCGAACGGACATTCCTCAGTACAACGTTTACACTGTGTGCAGCGCTGGAAGAAAAAATCCGGATAGGTCATGTCACCGGAGCGCGGATGAACAGCAACACCACGGTTGGCCGATTCAATGCACTGGATAGCCTTAAGGGCAGCACCGGTTGCGTCGTCAATGGTCTCTTCCATGGTCTCGGCTTTGCGGACACCACCACACGAATAAACGCCGGTCCGGCGGGTTTCATATGGAAAGCAGATAAAATGAGAATCTGCGTATCCATCAAAAAGCTCAAGATCAGAAAAAGCCGGTCCCTGGCGATAAGCCAGGTTAACGGTATCTTCTGCAGCAGTGGTCGGGACCATACCGGCTGCGAGTACAACCATATCAACGTTCAGGGTGGCATCCTCACCAAGCAGGGTATCCTCCATCTGCACGGCAAGGGAACCATCTGCCTGCTCTTCAACCTGGGTTACTGATGCCTTGGTCATGAAGACCCCGTCATCATCCTGCATACTCTTGTAAAACAGCTCAGTGCTCCCGGGAGTACGCATATGCTGATACAGGACAAAAGCCTGGCCATCCGGGTTGTCCTCACGGACATACTTAGCCTGTTTGAGGGCAACCATTGAAGTAACGGAGTTACAGTAAGGAAAATCCTTGTCATCATCCTTGGCACCCGGGCTCTGGATAAAAGCCACCTTGGCAGGCACCTTGCCTTCCTTGGCCAGCTTTTCAAACTCGGCGTTGGTGACAACATTTTTCAGGGTACTGTGACCGAGATGTTCATATTCTGATACATCAGCCGGGGTCCATCCTGTAGCCACAACAACAGCACCATGCATGTCACCGTCAGGATTCTGCTCAGTGTACACCTTCATGCCGGCATTGGGGTCTTCCATCTCACCTTTTTCAATGAGATCCTGCTCATCAACCGTGACCCTGGCAGGAGCGTCCCACTCGCCGGTTGAACCGGCTGCCTTGTAGGTTACATTGAACTCACCAGGGGCACCTGAAACACGGGCTACCTCGGTTGCGGTTTTGACAGTAATATTAGAATCCGACTCAACAGCGGCTATCATCTGATCAATAGTCGGGGTTTCCAGATCAGCATAGGGGTAGCTGGTCGGAAACTGTTTGCGCCAGCCGTTGGCTTTACCGCCCAGCACATCTGCCTTCTCTACGAGAGTGACTTCATACCCGGCCTGGCTGGCTTCTTTCGCAGCAGTAAGCCCGGCGATACCGCCACCCATGACAAGAATTTTTTTATTCAGCGTTTCGAGCTGATAGGGTTCAGGCATTTCCGTCTTCTGAGCCCGGACAACAGCCATACGGACATTGTCCTGACCTAATTCCTGCAGGAACTCATCAACTCCATCACCAGCTTCTGCTTCAGGAGCTTCAGCGGCTTCACCCTCTTCACCTTCAGCTGCTTCCTTGGCAACCGGTGCGGCAGCCCATGCAACCTGTTCACGGAGGTTGCCGCGAACGGTAATAGTGTCATCACCAAAATCAAATTCATTCTGCATGACTCTCGGTGAGCACGCGCACACAACAATTGTGTTTACACCATTATCGGCAATGTCCTTTTCAATAAGAGCCCGACCGTCTGATCCACAAAGACAGGAATGATCCTTCATTTCCATGCCGGCTTCTGAAGCAGTCTCCTTGAGGGCGTCAACATCAAGGGCATCACCTATACCACATCCTGTACAAAGATATGCACCATATACTTTATCCATTGACCTACCTCCTATCTTCCGATCTGAATTGCTTTAAGAGCAGCTGCAGTCGAAGACTGGGCGCTAGTATATACGTCAGAAGCTGACTTGGCGCACCCGGCGGCAATCTGGCCTTTATCTGCGTCACTCACAACAAAACCATTGCCATCCATGTTAACACCAAGGGCTTTACCCTGATCACCAAGTGCAGGCTGCATACCGGTAGCCAGAACACACAAGTCAACTTTCTGCTGAACTTTGGCACCGGTTACGGCGTTTTCCGCCACCACAGTGACACCGCCGTCATCATCAGCAATAATATCTGCAACCTTACCTTTTATAAACTCGGCGTTTTCATCGCCCATGAGTTTCTCACGGAAATGCTCGTATTTTCCAGGAGTACGAAGGTCGATATAAAAGACATAAATTTTTGCTTCAGGATAACGCTCCCGAACATAGGTCATCTGTTTAAACGTCGCCATGCAGCAGATATATGAACAGTACTCGAGGTGATTTTCATCACGGGAACCGGCGCACTGAACAAAGGCAATCGACTCGGGTTCCTTGTCATCACCGGGACGAAGAATCTTGCCGCCGGTGGGTCCATTCGGTGCAGCCATCCTCTCCATCATCATGTTGGTGATGATAGCCTGTGAAGAACCGAACTTAAGATTGTCCATCTTGTTTGCATCATAAGGATCCCAGCCGGTTGCCCATACTACGGAACCAACGTTAAGCGTAAAGGTCTCCGCCTGCATATCAAGGTCGACAGCATCGTATATACACGCAGCCTTGATGGCATCCAACTCTTCACCGGAACATGCATTTTTGTCCAGAACATAACGACGGGGGTGCGCCATCTCGTGGGGGAGATAAACAGCTTTCGTCTTGTTCATTCCGAAGTTGAACGCATCGTCAATTTCAGTTGTACATGCTTCAGCACAATCACCGCATGCGGTACAATTTGAATTAACATATCTCGGTGCGGTTTCGAGGGTAACTTCGTAATTACCGGGTCCTCCTGAAACAGATTTGACTGTTGTCATTGAGTAGGTCCTGACCTTACGGTTATCCTTGACCCTTTTAAAATTAATCTCAAGTCCACAGGTAGGGGGACAAAGTTTGGGGAAATACTGGTTGAGTTGGGCTACTCTTCCACCGAAGTAGGGGTTTTTATCGATAACAAAAACATCATTTCCCACTTCAGCAGCCTCAAGAGCAGCAGTCAGGCCGCTTATGCCGCCACCAACAACCAATACAGCACCAGTTCCTGCAGTGTCACTCATGCCAAACCTCCATATATGCTTGTATTGATAAAAAAATTTTCTGGCTCAATTGAATCGAGTGTCAGTCTTAACCAACATTCGAGTCAACTCAAACAAAAAACAGGCGGATACTAAAAATCTCCAGACCCCTGATGGAGTCTGGAGATTTATTCTCATACAATCAGTGTTCTAAAAAATTAGATCCACGGTTCGGTCTCGATGATGTTGATGCACTCAACCTTCTCACATTTCCATTCCTGGGTTGCAGGATCAAATGTGGAGTTGACAAATGCCTTCCAGTTCTCATCGTCACAGGTCGGGAAGTCAGACCTGTAATAGAAGCCCGGATAACGGGATTCCTTACGGAACTCGATGTGACGGATATGGGTCTCAACACACCAGATACGGTGATAGTTCTCCCAAGCCCTCATCAGCTCGTGGAGGTCACCAGCTGCCATCTTCTCAGCATCTTCACGAAGCATTGCGAGAAGGTCCAGGCAGATGTTGAGCAGCTTACCGGAAGTCATGTAGTAGGTAGCAACTCCACCACCGTACTCATCGGTAGCTTTCATAAGACGCATCATCATACCGGCAGGCTTGCAGAAGTTAGGGTTAACATCAGATGAGGTGGAAAGACCTACAAACTCATGGTAACGCTTAACCGGTGCGTAGATCTCGTCAGCCAGCTCCTGTGCGGTCTGAGACAGTTCAGGCTGGAAGTCCGCATTGTCGCGGCAGTACTTAACCATCATCTTGGCACAAATACGTCCCTCAGCATGAGAACCGGAGGAGAATTTATGACCGGAAGCGCCAACACCATCACCAGCGGTGAACAGACCGTTTACAGTGGTCATACGGTTGTAGCCCCATTTGTACTGGTGTGAACGGGGACCATCTATTGAAGGAACCCAGTCTTCTTCAGGACCGGAGGTCCAGATACCACAGCAGCCGGAATGAGAACCGAGCATGTACGGTTCGGTCGGCATAATTTCGGAACCGACTTTCTCAGGCTCAACATTGGCACCAGCCCAGAGGCCAGCCTGTCCAACAGACATATCAAGAAAATCTTCCCAAGCTTCAGACTCGAGATGTTTCCAGAATTTTTTAACTTCTTTTTCATCCTTGCCTGCTGCGCGTGCATCATCAAGGAAAGCGTTCAAGGCAACGTCGGTAGCCATGTAGATCGGGCCACGTCCTGCCTTCAGTTCCTCAATCATCAAGTGGTTACGTAGACAGGTCGGGGTAACAGCAGAAGCTCCGTAAGGCATGAACTTCTCGAGTTCGTCTTTTACAGAGTCACTGTTTGCATAGAACTCACCAAGTCCGTTCTGTACTTTAGCTTTGAAAAGGAGGAACCACGCACCAACAGGTCCGTAACCATCTTTGAAACGGGCCGGGGTGAAACGGTTTTCCATCATGGTCAGGGTAGCACCGACCTGGGCACACATGGTGTAGGTGGAACCTGCGTTCCATACCGGATACCATGCACGACCTTTACCTTCACCGGTTGAACGGGGACGGAAGATGTTTACCGCGCCACCACAGGCAACCATAGCAGTCTTGCACTTGAAGACGTGGACTTTGTTCTCACGGGTGGAGAAACCAACAGCACCAGCGATGGTGTTTTCTTTATTTTTGTCAAGCAGCATCTTCACGATGAAGATACGCTCAAGGCAGTTTTCCTCGCCAAGAGCTTTCTTGGCAGGCTCTGCCACGATGCACTTATAGGACTCGCCATTGATCATGATCTGCCATTTACCGGTACGAACCGGGGTTCCGCCCTCACGAAGGGTCGGGGCAGGCTTGGCGCCGTCAAGGTTGTTACCTTCGGCATCTTTTTTCCAGATGGGCAGTCCCCACTCTTCAAAAAGTTTTACAGACTCGTCAACGTGACGGCCGAGGTCATAGATAAGGTCCTCACGAACAACGCCCATCAGGTCGTTACGTACCATCTTGACGTAATTCTCGATCGGGTTTTCGCCGATGTAGGTATTGATAGCGGACAGACCCTGTGCAACAGCACCGGAGCGCTCCATGGAAGCCTTGTCTACCAGGGTAATCTTCATGCCTTCGGGAGCCCACTTTTTAATTTCAAAAGCGGTACCGCAAGCTGCCATACCACCACCAACAATCAGCACGTCACATTCGTGCTCCTGAATCTCCGGATTGGGAACTGCTGCCAGCTCTCCTCTCGGCTTATTTGGTAATGCCATATTTCTATCTCCTTAAATAAATTACAGATTCAAACTTTGTTTCAATCAACGATAAAAAATCAATTATGCCAGCTTCTGCGGTGTAGGCAGGTCAGCCTCAAGCAGCAGACACTCGTCATCAAGGTTTGCACCTCTTTCACCAGCATAGTCGTTGGCAGCACCCTCAGCCGTTGTCCGGATGGGGAATTTAAAACGCTTCATGTTGCCATTGCGGAACTTAACGGTCCACATGATGGAGTCGGAACTCCGCATCGGGTGAACCTGGCCACCCATGGGTACGAAGTCATCATAACCACGTACAAAAATTGCGCCCTGCGGGCAGATTTTTACACAAGAATAACACTCCCAGCATGCATCCGGCTCCTGGTTGTACGCTTTCATTTCCTCAACATTGAGGACCATGAGATCGTTAGGACAGATGTACATACAGGCAGTCTTGTCACCACCTTTGCAACCATCACATTTTTCAGGCTCTACGTAACTTGGCATTAAACTACCTCCTCACTTGGATTTTCCTTTCACAGTTCTGCTTATGCAGAACCATTAACCTCAGTTATTCAAAACTACCAAAAAATAAGAAACCACTCCGCTACTACACTGTGGGGTTTCCTGATTCGGCTGATAAACCAACCATATAAAATGCTGAATTAACCAGTTTTTTTTCACTTCGCTCGGGATAGAAAAAAAAATGAACAGTCACTCATTTCTGGTCGATTCACCCTTATAATTTGATGCCCAACCAATGTCAAGAAAAATATTAATGGTTACAGCTTGAAAACTAAGGAGTGAAACAGAAAACGAACGAGTCAGAAAGTCTATTCAGAATAATCGGTGCGGACCAGTACTTCTCTTGGGCGAGAACCGTCAGCAGGACCAACGATCGCCTCTTTTTCCATCATCTCAATCATACGGGCAGCCCTGTTGTAACCTACCCGCAGGCGCCGTTGTACCATGGAAATGGAAGCCTGCCCTGTTTCGGTTACCACAGCAACGGCTTCATCGTACCTGTCATCATATTCATCTGGTTCACCACCATTTGGGGCCGCCTCTTCTTCCACCACCTGTAAAACAGTCTGGTCGTATTCAGCCTTGCCCTGTTTTCTGATGAACTCAATAATCCGGTCCGTCTCAGCCTCGGAGATAAAAGCTCCGTGGATACGCTTGAGTTTAGCAGCACCCGGCGGCAGAAAAAGCATGTCACCGTCACCCAGGAGATGTTCTGCCCCACTCTGGTCAAGGATGGTCCTGGAATCTACCTTTGATGACACTTTAAAAGATATGCGTGTCGGAAAATTTGCCTTGATGAGCCCGGTAAGAACGTCAACCGATGGCCGCTGGGTAGCCAGCATGATGTGTATGCCCGCAGCCCTGGCCATCTGGGCCAGCCTGGCAATGGACGTTTCCACATCCTTTGAAGCCACCATCATCAGATCGGCCAATTCATCAACAATGATAACGATATAGGGGAGTTTTTCAACATCAGACAACAGATTATAGGAGTCAAAGGACTTTACCCGCGCCTCCTCCAGCAGCCGGTAGCGGCGCTCCATTTCCTTCACTGCCCATATGAGAGCCCTGCTGGCCATTTTCGGCTCAACGACAACGGGGTGCAGCAGGTGGGGAATATTTTCATACACTGAAAGTTCTATTCGCTTGGGATCGATCATCAGCAATCGAACCTCATCCGGTGTCGCCTTGAACAGAATGGATGCTATAAAAGCGTTGATAGCAACTGATTTACCAGCACCAGTCGCCCCTGCAATCAGGAGATGCGGCATCCTGGTTATATCGGCAACAACAGGACGTCCGACCACATCAAGACCGAGGGCCAGGCTGAGCCTTGACTTTGAATCACGGTACTTTTCGGTCATCAGGATATCGCGAAGATATACTGTTTTTCTTTTCGGATTCGGAATTTCAATACCAAGTGCCGCTTTACCCGGGATTGAACCTATTATCCGTACACGCTCAGCCTTCAATGCCATGGCAAGATCATCGGCAAGAGACACTATTTTGTTGATTTTGACACCGGGGGCAGGCGCATATTCATACGTCGTGACAACCGGACCGGGAGAGATACCTTTTACCTCGCCGGAGACTCCGAAATCCTCGAGTTTGGAGACAAGTATTCTGCTGATCTTGTAATAATGGTCTTTGTCTATTCCTATGTCCTGTTGTTCATGCCGATCAAGCAGTGTCAATGGCGGCAAACTGAATTGACCTGTCTTGGGAGGGCGCAGGGCAAATTCTTCCGCAGCATCTTCTTTCTCGAATTCTTCAGCCAACTCCGGTTCGTGAACTGCCGGTATCTTTTCTGTTTTTTTGATCGTGACAGCACTTGGCTCCACCACTGCCGGCTCCTGTCGTTTCGACCTGGCTTTTTTCTTTGAATCCGCCTTCTTTTTTGGTTTGCGTTTCAGCAATCCAGCCAGGTTCGCAGCTGTTTTCCATAACCATTGTACTGCACCAAGAGGGGAGAAGCGAACTGCAGCCATCAGAGAAAAAATCAGGATCAGGACAAGCAGCAGAACTGAACCGACCCCACCCATAAACCGGCCCAGCAGTCTCCAGATGATTGTTCCTAGATACCCACCCGGTGTGATGAACTCCGGGGAAAAAACAAGTTTCTCACTTGTCGCAAGAAGACCGCATATGGACACCAGGATTCCGGAAATGCCTGCTACGACATATGGAAGACGGTATTCCTTGCCACCCGGGATAAATACCGAAACAGAGGTATAGATAAGAACCAGGACCGGCAAAAAAGAAGTCAGTCCGAAAAAACTGAACAGGTAATGGGCTATATGGTACCCGAGAGCTCCGCACCAATTCTGCGATGGCTCCTGGAGAACAGGCTGCTGACCCAGGAGGGGTTTCGCATAGCTGATGAGGCAGAGCAGAAGAAAAACAGCAAGAAAAAGTATAAAAAGGGCAATAATTTCCTGGTGGAAACGCGAATCCTTCTTTTTTGGGAGGGGCATTCTATCCTATCTCTTATTATTCCGTGTTCATTGCCTTAGAAAAAGCTGTTTGCTTTTCTCTCAGGACCCGTACCAGAAGATTTTAATAGTATAATTTCTAATTTTTACTCTAATTTGCCGTAAAAATCAAAAACAGCTCAGCATGGGAGAGAAAATGTCCTGCTATAAAGGTAAAACAAAGGGACCAAAACCTTTTTACACTCTATTCCCCGGCCGGGCTCCAGGCATGCAGTCAAAACAGAATGAGTCTTCATCATCAGGCATCTGCCTGAACTGCGTCCAGGATACCGTTGATAAAGGGAATTGAATCAGGAATGGAATAATACTTGGCAATTTCCAGTGCCTCGTTTATGGCGACCTTAGCCGGCACATCTGCACAGTAACGCATCTCGTATACTGCAATTCGCAATATATTCCGATCGACAAGGGACATCCTTTCCAGGCGCCAGTTATGGGAGTGACCGGCAAGAATCCGGTCCAGGTCTTCCAGCTGAGAACAGATGCCGATTATTAGCTGCCGGGCGTAGGGGAATGACTTCCTGCCGGTTTCAAAACTGGTGCAGAACTGTTCCAGTTCTTTTTCCAGGGACCCGGAATCATCCGGACGATTCTGAAAATCATGACCAAACAAAAACTGAAGGGCAATTTCTCTTGATTTTCTGCGCAGTCCCATCCCGAGAAGCCCTGTATTGTTATGACTCTATTGAAAATAAACTACAGGGTGGAAATCAGGTTGATCATTTCAAGGGCAGCCACCGCTACATCCGAACCTTTGTTCCCGGCTTTTGAACCCGCCCGCTCAATGGCCTGCTCAATGGTTTCTGTGGTCAGCACACCAAAGAGAACAGGCACCCCGGTATCCAGCATGACCTGAGCTGTTCCTTTGGCAACCTCACCAGCCACATAATCAAAATGAGGTGTCGCACCCCGAATCACAACACCGAGGCAGATAACAGCATCATACTTCCCTGATCTTGCCATACTTTGAGTTGCCAGGGGAATTTCGAAAGCACCCGGCACGCGGGCGACATCAATATCATCATCATTTACCCCGGACCTGATCAATGAATCAAGGGCCCCTTCAAGTAATTTTTCGGAAATAAATGAGTTGAACCTGGCCACAACTATTCCAAGTTTTTTTCCCTCGCCCTGCAGGCTGCCTTCAATAAAATTTGCCATGTATCCTTCCTCGTATAATGCTCTCTTCACTCAATAATTATGACAACAGGAGATGCCTTACATCACGGATCACCCGAGACATCATCCATCGGGGTCTTCTCACCATAAAGCTCCAGGATATGTCCCATTTTGTCCCGCTTGGTTTTCATATACTCCTTATTCTCTGACTCTGTGAGAACTTCGATGGGAAAACGGCCAACAACCTTGAGGCCGTAACCCTCAAGTCCGACTATCTTTTTGGGATTGTTGGTCAATAGCTGCATCTGCCGCACACCCAGGTCACGCAGAATCTGCGCTCCGATTCCATAATCCCGAAGGTCGGGTTTAAATCCAAGCTGGACATTCGCTTCCACGGTATCCAATCCTTCCTCGTCCTGAAGGGTATATGCTTTCAGCTTGTTGACAAGTCCTATTCCACGCCCTTCCTGGCGCATGTATAGAATGACCCCGCAGCCTTCCTGGTCAACCATCCGCATAGCCGCGTGGAGTTGTGACCCGCAATCACAACGGGACGAACCAAAAACATCACCTGTCAAACATTCTGAGTGGACCCTGACCATAATCGGTTTCTCGGGATCAATTTCTCCTTTTACCAGGGCCACATGCTCAAAACTGTCAACATCGTTCTTATAGACAATGGTCCGGAAAATACCGGCATGATATGTGGGAAGTCTTGCTTCAGCAGCTCGATGTACCAGGGTGTCCATGCGAAGCCTGTATGCTACCAGATCGGCGATAGTCGCGATTTTAAGATCATGACGGGCCGCGAACTCCTCGAGGTCAGGCATACGGGCCATGGTACCGTCATCTTTCATGATTTCGCAAATAATACCTGCAGTCCTCATACCTGCCAGCCTTGCAAGGTCAACCGACCCTTCTGTCTGGCCTGTACGAACGAGAACACCACCTTTGCGGGCTCTAAGGGGAAAAATATGGCCCGGGCTGATGATGTCATAGGGCTTTGCGTCAGGATTAACCGCGGCCTCTATTGTCCGTGCCCGATCCGCTGCAGAAATACCGGTTGTTACACCTGTACGTGCTTCAATGCTGACCGTAAAACCGGTGCCGTATGGCGACTTGTTATCCCGCACCATCATCGGCAGGTCCAACTGCTCAACGATATCCGGGCTCATGGCCAGACAGATCAGGCCGCGGCCATGCGTAGCCATGAAGTTTATTGCTTCCGGCGTAACCGATTCGGCCGCCATACAGAGATCACCTTCATTTTCACGGTCTTCATCATCAACCAGGATAACCATCCTGCCGGCTTTGATATCCTCTATTACTGCTTCAATTGGACTGACTGCCATTTTCCTGCTTCTCCTTCCTTCCCGGTACAGTTTTTAATTATTTTAAAAAACCGTGTTCTGCCAGGAAGGCGGAATTTATCTTACTGTCTGTATCTGTGGGACCAGACTTCCCCATCAGCATTTTCTCGACATATTTTCCGATAATATCAACTTCAATATTCACCTTATCACCCGGCTTTAATTCACCCAGGTTCGTGACAGCAAGGGTGTGGGGGATAATTGACACTGTAAACAGCTCGCCCCCACAGCTGTTAACTGTCAGGCTGATGCCGTTAATAGCCACTGAACCTTTTTCGATAACATATTTTACCAGCGATTCGGGCAAAGAAAAGGTAAACAGCGTGAAATCCCCGGCCGCACTACGCTCTTCGACCAGACCGAGTGCATCGACATGCCCGCTCACCATATGCCCACCAAGACGATCACTCAACCTGAGAGCCCGCTCAAGGTTTACCAGGCTTCCTGCCTGCAGTGCACCGAGACTGGTACGGGACAGGCTCTCCGGTGAGACATCGACCATAAACCGGTTCCCTTCAATGTCCCTTGCGGTCAGACAGACGCCGTTAACAGCAATCGACTCACCCTCCTGCGGATCAGTCAGGTCAAAATCCGCCTCCAGGCACAATACCTTTCCTCCGCCTGAGGTCTGCTGCCGGAGTACCTTGCCGCGTCCTTCTATGATTCCGGTAAACATCTCGGGTCCGAATTATTACTGTTCAAGCATCCTGGCCCGTTCTTCAAACTCCCGGGCCAGCTTTGAGTGTTTAAAATTCGCATGTATACCTGCAACCGTCCGCAGTGCATCAGCTGCCATGTCGTTCTTACCCTGTTCCATGTAGACTTCAGCGATTACCTCCAGGATCTCCACCGTACCCTTGGGGTCTCTGAGCTGCGAATAATGATCAAATACGTCGAACAGAATATCCAGGGCTTTGTCATGTTCGCCTAGACGTTTATACACCCCTGCAATTTTTTTGTTCAGGGAGACCGTGGAAAATATATCGTTTTCTTTAGAACAGATATCAAAGGCCCGCTGGAAATGATCCAGAGCCATTGCGTATTCCTCTTTGGCCACACAAACATCTCCGAGCCGGTCAGACGCATTGGCTATACCCTGTTCATCATCCTGCTCTTCAAACCCTTTAAGGGAGTTGTGCAATGCATAGGCAGCCTGGGCGTAATCACCTTTGCTCAAATACTCTCTTCCTGACTTATAGTCTGCCTTTGCCGGGTCTTTAAGGGCCTCATCTTCTTTTTTTTCCGGTTCTGTCATAGGCCCGATTGAGCCTGCCGGTTGTACCTGATCACTCATTGACTGTTTCCTTTTCACTGTGTATCTGCTCAACAGCCTTATCAGCCAGCTGAGCAACCGTTGTTGTTACGGGCCTGCCTTTCTCATATATCCTTATCTCGCTTTGATCACCCTGCAGCCCCATAATCTGGAAAGCTGCTTCAGTCGCCCGGATACGGCCCATAAGCCTTACCATGAGGCCCCTTACCGTGGGGTTTTCATGACCAAGGAAATGAATAGCGGAATAAAACGGCGTATTGCGAATTAGGTCCGGCCTCGTTTCTGCAATTTCTCCAAGAGCCCAGATAATCTGAATTTGTGTCGACGGTTCCCCCAGAAAGTTGAGGAGGTATCGGGTAAACGCGCCATAAATGTCAGGCCTGGCCGCAAGGATGGAACCAATGGCTTCTATCATGCCCCAGTTTGTTGAGGCAGAATCAGTACAGGACTCAAAAAGCCTGTGAAGAAGATCAGCAACCTGACCGGGCTCACGGCTTGATACCCTGGCACACACCTGCCCCAAAACCCAGGCTGCATGGTAACGCCCAGCTTCATCCGGGTCATACAGCAGGCGCTGAAAAAACTTCAGTGTCCGGCGGTCATCAAGGCAGTAGTCAACAAGCGCATCTATATCGCCCTGTTGTACAAGCTGTTTTACAAGCTGCTTGCTTGAACGTTTTTTTTCACGCTTGGGATCCCGCTCCGGCTCCATCACTTCTTCCGGGGAAGCAACCTGTGAATTATTTTGTTCGATCTTTGCGGCCTGTTTCGCTTCCAGGCGCCTGGCTATATCCACAACATCCTTATGGAGCCGGACAAAATAAAGAACTCCTCGGACCCAGCGTCCGTCCAACTGCCTGGAATCGACAACCTTATGTGTCACCTCGTCATAATTATCAATTCGCCCGGTCAAATAATCATCTTCCGGAATAAGCTCCCATGCAAGGTCCCAGTTATCATTACAGGCATAGACCAGACACTCAACCATTGCCGACCCGACATTGTGTCCCGTTGCGTCGCAAACATACACCGCTCCGCATTCACAAGAACCGACGGGGAACTCCGTCATCTTGCGCTGGACAGCATCCTCGGCCCGGTCGACGTCCATTCCGCAGAACGGACACCAGGGCTTGACATTTATCTGACCTTTCTTTTTCATCAGCTGCCGAGCTTTTCTTCGAGAGCCTGTACAAACCTCTGGTCTACTGAATATCCAAGGTTTCGTGCTTTTTCCATGTTCTCTTGTGATTCCCCAAAATCTCCCTTGAAATAGAGAGCCACTGCAAGGTTGTTTCTCGCCATTGCAGAGTCGGGATCCAGGGTAACAGCCTGGCGGGCTGCTTCCACTGCCTTTTCGTCTTCTTCTTTCATTGTATAGGCAGAGGTCAGGTTAATCCAGCCGGTTATCAGTTCCGGAACTATCTGCGTTGCCTTGATGTAGCATTCGATAGCCTCGTCAACCCGGTTCTGCTGCTGGCGAATAAGGCCGATATTGACATGGGCCTCAGCCATGTTCGGAGCAATCTTTAAAACCTTCTCGTTAAGAGCCAGAGCTCGGTCGACGTCACCTCTGCCGAAAAATATAGCTCCGAGGTTGATCAGGCTTTCGACGGACTGATCATCAAGCTGAATAGCCTTTTCAAGTTCACTGATGGCATCGTCAATCCGTCCTGCATGGCGATAAACAAGGCCCAGTTGATGATGCGCAATCACATTTTTCGGGTTTTGTTCCACCACCTTTTCCAAATCCTTAATTGCCGCAGCAATATCATTTTTCCCCTGAGTTTCAGACATCACTTTTCCTTTATTTCTTCATGTTATATTAGAATTATATTCCTGAAATCCCCCCGGCTGTGCCGAAAAGTATTCTACACTATAGGTACTAACCCCCGCGTGGCAAGTGCTAAATAAAAAATCACCGGCTCAACCTTTCCTCGCAGGAAAGCAGCAGTTCTTTCTGAGCAGCATCGAGCACTTTCTGCGCCACCTTGATGTCCAGACGTATCTGCCCGGCAAGTTCATCCGGGCCACTGAATTTCCTCTCGCCCCTGAGGTGCCGGAGAAGGTTTATCCTGATGGCTTTGCCGTAAATATCATCATGGAAATCAAATATATGCGTTTCCGCGACCAGCCGGTTTTCTCCAAAAGTCGGATTGTAGCCAATATTGGAAACGCTTCCGTAACACTTGCCGTCATAAATAACCTGGGTGACATATACTCCGCGCTTGGGACAGAGGTCCTCTTCCAATATTTGTAAATTTGCCGTGGGAAATCCGATCTCCTTGCGGCCACGCTGCTTGCCGCGCTGCACCTCCCCTCGAATCTGATAATAGCGGCCAAGGAGTGTTCGTACATCCCGCATTCTTCCCATTGCAACTAATTCCCTTATTTTCGTGCTGCTGACGAGCATATCTCCTTCATAATGGGCTTCAACCACGGTGACCGGAAAACCTTTTTCCTGACCCTTGGCCTTGAGAAATTCAATGTTGCCCTGGCGACCCCGGCCAAAGGCATAATCATAACCGACAACGAGTTCTTGTACCCCAATGGTCCGGACAAGGGCATCTTCAACGAAATCCTCTGCCGTGGTTGCAGCGAAGATGTGATCAAACGGAATAACTACCAGGACATCGATGCCTGCCTTCTCAATAAGCTCTATTTTCTGCTGGGTTGTCGAGATGAGCCGGATGCTGCCCGGCCTCAACACTTTAAGGGGGTGAGGATCAAAAGTTACAACAACACTGGTGCCGTTCTGCCGGTGTGCCCTGCTCACAACTTCACTGAACAATAACTGGTGCCCCAGGTGAACACCGTCAAAATTACCTATGGTTACACAGGCATTAATGAATGGCTGCGGAATGTCTGCGAGGCTAGTGTACAGCTTCATGTGATACGTATGACTCTTATTCTTTTCTTACTTAAAAAATAAAGATTTGCTTGACAAATCCTGCTTTGACTATCATATTTCCAGCCGTTGTGCCGAAGTGGCGGAATTGGTAGACGCGCTAGGTTCAGGGTCTAGTGGGGGTTACCCCGTGGGAGTTCGACTCTCCCCTTCGGCACCAACTTTTCTCCGCGGTGCAGGCTTCTCGCCGATCATGCTCACAAAATTTTCTTATCAGTTACGCTGCAGCTACCTTCCACCTTGAATTCGTGTTGCCTGGAGAAAAGAAAATAATATACCCCGTTTAGGGTGAAATTCCAAGTTTTCAAACGAACTATTTTTGAAAAACCGAGAATATTTGTAGAGGTTGAGCGGTCATAACTCAAGCTGAGAGGTTACAAAACTGAACCGCCGGCTTTCGCAATGTATAACGTAGCCAACACTTTTATCTCACCAGCCTGTCCTGCTGCAATCGGCTGGGCAAACTCTCCGGTCTCTTTATTACTACATTAATTACAATTTGAGCCGCCAGGAAAGTAAGGCTGCACAAATTGTCATTACAGCTGCCAGAAGGAAAGCCACAGAAAAATCACCGGTAGTTTCCGCCAGTATTCCTGCAAAGTACGGGCCCAGTATCTGGCCGATCCCAAAGATAAAAGTGATGAGGCCAAACGCCCGCACGGTGTTATGTGCTCCGACAAGGTCACCGACCAGGGCCAGCATGATGGATGGTATACTCCAGGCAACAATACCAAAACAGCCAATGGAAAGAACAAGGGCCGCATCTGGAAGCTTCAACCCAACCAGAAGATAAGCCATGGTCTGGATTGAAAATACTGCTATAAGACCTTTTTTTCTTCCAACCTTATCTGACAGGGTCCCGAAGACCGGTCCTGAGAACAGGCTGAGAAATCCTACCCAGGACCAGAATGTCCCGGCTGCCTGCTCGGAGAACCCATACCCCTTAACCATCACGGTCACGATAAAAGTGGCATAAATGACATAGGTAAACCCGAAGATAAAGTAAATAGCCCCGCAGTGGAGAATGATCCCTTTATCAAAAGACTTGAAGACCGATT
Source organism: uncultured Desulfobulbaceae bacterium (assembly GCA_947259225.1). Classification (GTDB taxonomy): domain Bacteria; phylum Desulfobacterota; class Desulfobulbia; order Desulfobulbales; family Desulfobulbaceae; genus UBA10518. The sequence continues at coordinate 18,777 of CAMYLK010000036.1, forward strand.
GGGCCGTCTGCTCAGGCGCTGAACTTCCTGTCCCGACCATGGTCAGACCGACATCTTCCGGACTATCACGGAGGACTACCCAGCAAAAAAGGGTAATAACAAATACTGTCGCACCAAGGGCCAGCCAGCTTATCCGCCATCCATCAGGACGAAGAGCATTTAATACTGGTATTACAATTCCGGACAACAGTATCGCAAAACCGCTGCCTATCACAATAAAGCCGGAAGCCCGCCCCCTCAACCCGCTGGCAAACCATGCCGCAATCAAACCCATCATCGGAACATTAGCCGCTCCGCTTCCGATCCCTGTCAATGTATATAACAGGGATACCGTAAACAGGCTGTTGCCAAAACCGATCAGAATCATTGAAATACTTATAAGAAGCAGGCCTAGAGTTATGAGTTTCCTCGCGCCGATAACAGATTGAACCCTGCCGCATAAAAGAACAGCAATAAGGTAGCCGATAAAATTGCAGGTGCCGATCAATCCCATCTGGGCATAGCTGAGTTTCAACGAAGTTCCCATAGCCGGGAGCAGCATGCCGAGAGAAAAACGCCCCAGCCCGAGGCATGCAAAAATGCAGAGACACCCGGCAGCAACAACCAGCCAGCCGTAATGAATTTTAGTAGTCTGTTCAGAGTCAGATGCAGCCATTGTTTATCTATCAATCAAACCGTTGGTGTCCTTCAGCATCTGTGAACATGTACTGAGGTAATAATTACATATGTTTTATTGCCATTCATCGATTCGTACTTAAACTTATTACTGATTTGATGAAACAATAAAATAAGATATCTATCAAACTCCAAACCCGATCTTCAGTTTCCTGGCAACGACTTCACGCATGCAACCTGACAACACCCCGATAAAGAACAGTAACCAGGAGGATGAAAACCGTATCGTTGCTTCAGGCCCTCCAGGACACTTGACCATCTGTTCACTCGTTCTCAGCGCGGTTGGTATTAAACATTTTATAGATCTCTCGCACTCCAGCCTGTCGGTCCCCATTGAGTCTGCCGCAGCCGCAAAATATCAGCTTGATAAATATTTTGAAGAAAACGCCAACTGGCCCGAACCTGCGCCGTCCCTTCCGGTCCAACCCCATGCTGGAAATCCCCCGACCATTGTAACGATAGGCGGCCTGGTGCTCTTTTACCTGATAACCGGCCCCTGGAGCGAACGAACACCCTGGTTCATAAACGGTGCCATTGACAGTCAGGCAATTCTTGAACAGGGTGAGTGGTGGCGGCTTGTCACAGCCCTGACCCTCCATGCCGACCAGGTCCACCTGGTCGGCAACTGTATCATCGGCGGATTCCTTGTCCATCTTCTCTGTAAAACAGTCGGCTCCGGTCTGGGCTGGATGCTCCTCATACTCTGCGGTGCCATGGGGAATTACATTAATATTGCACTCCGCGATACAGTCCATTACTCAGTGGGATTTTCCACTTCCATTTTTGCGGCAATAGGTATATTCAGCGGCCTGCAGCTATTTGCCGGCCGTTCCTTCAGCTTGAAACAATTCATCATACCCTTGGGTGCCGGTGCCGGCCTCCTGGCATTTCTTGGAGTCGAAGGAGAAAGAACCGACCTTGGCGCCCATTTTTTCGGGTTTCTCTGCGGGGTCGGCATGGGGGTTCTTGTCAGACAGGTAGGCCTGCTGAGGCGTACGGCCTCTATATCACTCCAGCAAAAGTTGTATATACTTGGTTTAAGTCTGGTTGGAATCACCTGGGTGCTTGCGTGGCAACAATGATAACCGCAAAAATTTAGGCAGACAAATAAACACTACGGTTATTCTGTTTGTTTTGACAAATGAACCACCAAATGGGCTCTTCCCTGTAAAACCATACTTAAAGAATCGGAAAAACCTGGAAAATAACGACAAAATGATTACAATGACCTTTCTTTTATTTCAGTATGCCTTACATTGCCCAAGAGCAATGGAAGCAATTCAAAAAAATCAACCTTGTTGCATTAACACAATAACGGGACATTCATAATGGGAATGCATGACCAGCAACCCCCCTGGGGGCAGAAAAAAAAACCATCATCACCTGAGGACATTCTGGCCGCAATTATCCAGAAATTACGGGATTCGTTCGGAGGCCAGAACGGAGGGTCAAATCAGGATGGCGACCAGAAAGACCAGCCTTCAGGCCAAGGCCCTTTAGCCGGTATCGGCAAAGTCTTCCTGATACTTGGCGCGGTAATCCTCTTTCAGGTAGTTTACACATCATTTTACACCATTGAACCCGGTGAGGTAGGCGTCGTCCTCCAGTTTGGTAAGTATAACCGGACCACCTCCCCTGGGCTCCACTTTAAAATTCCTTATCTTGAAGAATTGAACAAGGTCAACGTTGAGGCTGTAAGGAAAGAAGAATTCGGTTTTCGGACCCGTTCGCCCGGCAAGCAGTCTGTATTTGACAGAAAAGGTTTTGACATGGAAGCGCTGATGCTGACAGGCGATAAAAACGTTATCAATGTTGCCTGGATCGTCCAGTATATAATAAGTGACCCGGTCAACTTTCTGTACAAGGTACGGAATGTTCCCCAGGCGGTCAGAGATGCCTCGGAAATGGTAACCAGGCGAATAGTTGGTAACATGGACTTTGATTATGTGCTCAGCAATCGTGAAATCCTGGCTGGCGATGCCCAGCGGGAACTGCAAAAAGAGCTTGATAATCTCGAAAGCGGGGTAAAAATAGTTGCTCTACAGATGCAGGATATTAATCCATCAGACAAGGTCAAGCCAGCATTTAACGAAGTTAACGAAGCTGATCAGGATATGAAGAGACTGGTTAACGAAGCCGAGGAAACCTACAACAGGGTTATCCCCAAAGCAAGAGGTAGCGCTAAAAAAATTATCGAAGAAGCTTATGGCTACGCTGTAGAAAGGGTAAATCAGGCCGAAGGTGAAACAGCCAGGTTTAAGTCCATTGTCACTGAATATCTCAATTTTGAGGAAGTAACCCGACGCCGAATGTACCTCGAGGCAATGCAGGAGGTCCTGCCAAATGTCGAACGGGTATATGTAATGGATAAGGAACAGAAGAATCTCCTGCCTTTTCTTAATATCAATCCAAGCCCGACAGCTCTAAAACCCTGATCATTTGAGTTTAAACAGAACTGATTAATACGAGTAAATTTTATATTAAAGGTCAAGTTACCCATGAAAAAAATTATCCAAGCAATCCTGCTCATGATTATCGCAGCTTTGGCAGTCACTGTCTGGGACGGATTCTATATCCTGCAGGAAGGAAAGCAGGCAGTAATCACCCAATTCGGTCGACCTGTCGGACAACCGGTCACTGACGCCGGACTCAAGTTTAAGACACCATTTATTCAAAAAATACGACTTTTTGAAAAGAAAATCCTCATCTGGGATGGTGACCCGAACCAGATTCCCACCAATGACAAAACATTTATCTATCTTGACACAACCGCCCGGTGGCGAATTTCAGATGCACTGCGTTTCATGCAAGCTGTAGGCAGCGAAAGCAGGGCGCAAAGTCTGCTTGATGATATTATCGACGGTACGGTGCGTGACCTGGTCAACAAAAACAACCTTATCGAAATTATCCGCTCTTCAGACTGGTCCCAGGAATTCATGGTATCCATTTCTGCAAGCGGCGAATTGGTCCATCCGCCAGAACTCGGGAGAGACAAAATCAGCGCACAGGTGCTGGAAGTTGCCGCCAAGGTGACCCCTCAGTATGGAATTGAACTGTTGGAAGTTATGTTCAAGCGAGTAAATTATATCGATTCCGTTCGTGAGAAAGTTTATGACCGGATGATCTCCGAACGTAAACGAATCGCTGCTGAAAAACGATCACTGGGAGAAGGGAGAAAGGCTGAAATTCTCGGCCGGGTTGAACGTGAGCTGAAAGAAATTACGTCAGGAGCAGAAAAGGAAGCAGTCACCATCAAAGGTGAAGCTGATGCTAAAGCAACCAAAATTTATGGTGAAACTTACAGTAAGTATCCCGAATTTTATTCCTTCCAGAAAAGCCTGGAAAGTTACCGCGACATTATTACCGACAACTCCTCTCTCATCCTTTCATCGGACTCCGATCTCTTCAAGTACCTGGAGTCAATAGAAGGGAAAGATAAATAGAGGAGATTTTTTTGATTTTTGATTTTTGATTTTAGATTTTAGATTATGCAAACGTTTTTTAAATCTCAATTCTAAAATCTCAACTCTCAAATTAATCAATCACAATCCCGGGGCCTTCGTCGGCAAATGAAGGCCTCTGTTCCGGAGAATAGGGAATCCTTCCCTGTTCGTTCAATATTTCCTCGAAACGAATGAGGTCCTCTTCACTGGAGAGGGTCTC
>CAMYLK010000037.1 GCA_947259225.1 uncultured Desulfobulbaceae bacterium
TGTTCCAGGAGCTGTCATCCGCGGTCAGGGTGTTGCCGGCCCATGAAGCACCGGTCGCACTCAGGGCAACGCTTCCTGCACCGTCAGCACCGTAGAGTTCGCTGATGGAACCGTTGACGCTGATGGGGCTGAAGACATCGTCTGTCACACCGTCGGTCTCGTCAATAACCGCGCCTGTTGCCGTGATAGCCGGTCCGTCATCGTAGACCGTGACGCCGAATATCGTGCTCTTGGTGTCACCGTCGCCGTCGGTTACAGTTGCGGTAACCTGGATAGGCGGCAGTGCGTCGTTGGGATCGCCCGTATCGGGATGATCCTGCGGGGCCAGCAGGTTAAAGGTATAGGTGCCGTCGCCGTTGACCACAATGTTCCAGGAGCTGTCATCCGCGGTCAGGGTGTTGCCGGCCCATGAAGCACCGGTCGCACTCAGGGCAACGTTTCCTGCACCGTCAGCACCGTAGAGTTCGTTGATGGAACCGTTGACGCTGATGGGGCTGAAGACATCGTCTGTCACACCGTCGGTCTCGTCAATAACCGCGCCTTCAGCTGTAATTGCCGGTATATCATCTACAACAGATACCGTAACAGGTGCGGTTGTTGATGTACCATCGGTATCCGTACCAACTACACCAATATTGCCGATATTGACAGTCTGCGCCCCGCCTCCATCAGGATGTACAAAGGCATCCGTTAAGGTGGCCGTCACTGTTACCGGAGAAGTATCGCCGGCAGCAATGGTGCCGGGATCCGTCAAGGTCAGGGTCAGGGCAAGGTTGCCTTCGATGCGCCCTTCAATGGTCGTATCATTGACCCTGTTCCAGACTACCTCGTCAACAGCATCGCCGTTGACGTTGACATCCAGCCCTGAAAGATCATTGCTGAACGCAAAGGATACAAGGTCATCGGATCCGGCTGTGAAACTCAGTGCGGGATCATTGTCAGTGTCGGTTATCAGGGCCTCGTCAACAAGAAGTGACGTGCCTTCAGATTCTGGACCGGCACCATCCTCGATGGTGATCGTCAGCTTCGCAGTATCTGTGCTTCCGTCACCGTCAGTAATCATATAATTGAAGACATCCTGCACCGGTCCTTCGCTCTGGTTAATGTTATCATCAGCCTGGTATGTATAGCTGCCGTCGTTATCATTAACTGTCAGCACACCGTACGTCCCCTGGATTGTTCCGCTGGTGATATATGTATCGGTGTCCGGATCGTAGAACGCCCCGGCATCATCCGGCGGACTGATGTAATACTGTCCCGCCTTGCCGTCAACGTTGAAATCATCCCAGACTCCGCCTTCAATGTCACCGTCGACCACATCACCGGAAACAGATTCACCTTCGTTGACTGTTGCAGTGTCATCGTAGGCTGTCGGTCCGGTATCCTTGATAAAGATAGTCAGGGTTGTCTGTGAAGTGTCCCCGTCACTGTCCTGGATAGTATAGGTAAAAGTGTCAGAAACCGGGTCGGGGTCGCCGTCATTATCAGTATCATGATCGACTCCGCCGAATATTTCCTCATTGTCTCCGGTCAGGTAGTACGTGTAGTCACCATCCTCATCCAGTTCCAGGTAACCATATGTTCCCGTGACCTGTACTGCTGTGGGACCGCCAACTCCGCCATCAGGTGTGACATTATTTGCATCACCGTTAACTGCCACAACCTGGGGATTGCCCGGGCCGTCTCCGCCAAAATCGTCATCCTGCTGCCCACCCTGGAAGTCAGGGTCAGGATCAGGATCGTTTCCGGCGCCTGCAATAACGTTTCCGCTTGTGGTCGGTCCGAAAAAACCGCTCTCCGACTGCTCTCCATCATTGTACTGACCGTATCCTTCAACCAGCATATCCTCATCCGGATTCGCTGTGGGAGAGAAGTCCGGAGGCGGTGGCGGAGGCGGCGGAGGAGGAATAACAGGGGGTTCTTCTGGTATTGGTTCAGGTGCAGCCAAAGTAACCGGTTCCGGTACGGGTTCAGGTTCGACCGGAGGTGGCGGGATAACTACTTCTTCTGCTATACCGCCGCCAGGGGGATCCAGGAAGGTGTATTCAATACCTGTTGTCTCTTCACCGAAACCAGGTAGTACGGTATTTCCATCCACATCAAACTTGGGATAGGCGTGGGTGCCGCCACCTTGCCCTGCTACACCAGCACCTGCTGCAGGAGCGGGCAGATCAAGAATGTCAAGGTCGCCTTCGGCCAGGGCCTGCTGGATATCAGCGACTTCAGTCGTAATATCCTCAACTGCCGCAGCAGAAGCGCCGCCGACAATTTCCTGGTCGATGAAGGCATCGGACAATCTGCCAAGATCAAGCTGGTTCATTTCATCATTTAATATTATAGAGACCATGCCATCTGAACCTGTGATGATATGATCTCCAAAAAAAATCTGACTGTTGGGCGCAAGCACCCGTTCCGTTCCATCGGTCGCAATTGCCTTTACCGTTCCGTAAAGAATAACGACCGAACCCACGGGTTGATTCCCGTTATCATTATGTTGTATCTGTGTTGTATCAGCCATGATTCACCTCCCTATTTCTACGGGGAATGAAATCCAAATAGAAATAATTATTGTCTTGCTTACTTTAGACTATTTGCACGACTGCGATTCACGTCCATTGGACCAAAGTACTAGAATTACAAAAAATTGTTTTGCCAGGATACGGAAAAAGCCACTTGATTACAGTAAGTTGTGTCGGTTTTTCAAAATTCAGGGGAGAGAACCGAAAAAAAATGTAAATAATATTCCTGGAAACCGAAAAAATGATAAAAAACAGATGTTGAAAACATTATCAGGCACTGCTTGTTTCTAACTGCATATACTTCCATGTCGTGAGGATTATCTGAGACTTGATAAAAAATGAAATTGATAGAGAGAGGCTTGCTTCCTCCATTTTTCTTGCCTTTTAAGGGTAAATTCTGTATTCAAAATGAATAATGAATGTCGATCTTTGCTAAAATATTTTGCGATTTGAGAGTGTTTGACAATAATTCCACAAAAGATACTGTTCCAGGAAACAGGTCCATTACCCTGAAGCGAGAACACCTGTACGTATCACCTGGCTCTCCTTGTCACGGATACTGGATATTACCGGCCATCAGCAGCTTGCTCAAAATTATTTGCATAACAAGCATCTCAGGGCTGGAGCATATACATGAATAAAGACGACAAACTCTCAGATGTTCTGGGGACACTGCATAAACTTACCTCGGCGATTTTCAGTGACGCGATCCAGCGCAAACTTATACTGGATAACCTTACCGAAGCCGTTTTCACGGTCGATAAAGATCTCTTGATCACCTCCATAAATAAAGCCGCAGAGAACATAACCGGGGTCAAGGAAAACGAGGCATTGGGCAAGACCTGCTCAGATGTATTCAATTCTCCTGCAGAAGAGGATTTTTGTGTAATCTGTCAGGTATTACTGGATAAACGTCCTAAAGCGAAACTGACCAGACACCTCCAGGTTGGCGATCGTCTGCTGCCGGTACTGGTGAGTGCCTCTCCCTTAACTGATAACAGCGGCGAACTGGTTGGCGGGGTGCAGTCATTCCAGGAAATCCAGGAGATATTTCAGAGACAGCTTGTTTTGGACAGTGCTTTTGATGGGGTGCTCACTGTGGACATGGAATACAATATCACCATGTTCAACAAGGCCGCGGAACAGCTTACGGGATTTAAACAGGAAGAGGTGCTGGCTAAACCGTTTCCGGATATTTTTTACACCGGTACCGAAAAATCGGCCCATCTCGGCACACCACTCATAAAGTCAATTGAATCAGCCCAGCCGGTAGCGGAGGAATGCATATATATTAATAGTGCCGAGGGAGATATTCTGCCGGTGAGTGTCAGGGCAGCCCCCCTTATCGATACCCGTGGTGTTGTAATAGGTGGAGTACAGAGCTTTCGTGATGTTACCGATCTTATCCAGCACCGTTTTATCCTGGACAGTGTAACAGACGGGGTCTTTACGGTAGACCAGAATCTGCTGATAACCTCTTTTAACAAGGCCCTCGAAAAGATAACAGGCTATTTATCTGAAGAAGTTCTGGGTAAAAAATGCAGTGAAATATTCGGTTCGGAGATTTGCGCTACCGAGAATTGCCCCATGACTATGGCGATCGGTTCCGGATTAAGTCCGGCTGCCACAAACCTTCAGATTACCAGCCGGGACGGCATGATTGTTCCTGTTAATATTATTGCTACAGCGCTGACAGATGACAGTGGAAACGTCATAGGCGGTGTTGAGACTGTCCGGGACCTGACAGAAATTACTGAGTTGCGCCGCAAGCTCTCCCAGGAGGGGGCTGAACAGGGAATTCTGACCAGAAATGTGAAAATGAACAGGATCCTGTCTGTTTTGCCGGAGTTTGCCAAAAGTGACGCGACGATCCTGGTGCTTGGCGAAAGCGGTACCGGTAAGGAACTGGTGGCCCAGGCAATTCATCTGCAAAGCAACAGGAAAGATCACACCTTTGTAGCGGTAAACAGTGGTGCCCTGCCTGATACACTCCTGGAATCCGAGCTGTTCGGATACAAGGCGGGGGCATTTACCGACGCCCGTAAAGACAGAAAGGGAAGGTTTGCCGCAGCTGAAAAGGGCACACTTTTTCTCGACGAGATCGGCGATATTTCTCCAGCCATGCAGGTCAAGCTCCTCAGGGTAATCCAGTCTAAAACATACGAGCCCCTTGGGTCCAATAAGCCGGTTAAAACCGATGTGCGAATCATTGCCGCGACAAACAGGGACCTTGAAGCTATGGTCAGCGATGGAACTTTTCGTGAGGACCTCTATTATAGACTCAATGTTGTCAAGATTGACCTTCCTCCCCTGAGAGACAGGATGGAGGATATGCCCTTGCTGGTAGACCATTTTATCGACAAGCTGAACAATCAGCGTAATCGTTATGTTGAGGGGATTTCCGAAGAGGTACTGTCTATCCTGATCCGTCATGACTATCCAGGCAATATTCGTGAACTGGAAAATATAATTGAGTATGCTTTTATATTGTGCCACGAAGGTTTGATCATGCCGCACCACCTGCCTGAGTGGCTGACCAAAGGAAGAGAGGATGATATAAGTATATCCGGGCCCCTTACTTTGAAGGAAATGGAAAGAAAAGCAATTGAAGAATCTCTCAAAAGAAATGATTACCGAAAGATGAAGACGTGCAGGGAACTGGGAATTTCCAAAGATACTTTGAGGAGGAAAATAGCATCATATGAAATATCCCTGTCGGATATTCAGGAATTATGATGGGTGATTTTTCCTGAGATACACATGAAAATAAAATCAACACGTCTCATACCCTATACCTGGGGACTGGCAGTAGTGTGGATCCTGATGGGTACGTTCATCATGGCAGCTTCGCTTATCTGGAACATCAATCGTCAAAAAAACGAAACCATCCAGCTTGCCACTATTGAAGCGAAAACAGTCTACGAAAAGGACCTGATTTACCATAGGTGGGCTACGGAGCACGACGGTGTTTTTGTCCCCATAACCAAAAAGACCCAGCCTAATCCTTACCTTGAACACATACCTGGATCAAAGGTCACAACTACCGGTGGAGATAAACTGACTCTGGTTAACCCTGAATACATGATCAGGCAGGTTTATGGAATGCAGGCCAGGGATTCCGGGCCCATCGAGCATATTACAAGTCTTGATCCGGTGCGGCCTGAAAACGCAGCTGACCCATGGGAGACGCAAGCCCTTGAATCATTTGATAAAGGTGAAGCCGAGGCGGTGTCTGTAGAGGTGATCGGTGGAACTCCCTATCTTCGCTATATGCGGCCGATGATTACCGAAAAAGGGTGTATGAAATGCCATGCTGTTCAAGGGTATGAGTTAGGTGATATCCGCGGTGGGATAAGTGTTGCGATTCCCCTTACACCTCTGCTGCGCATAGCCAAAGCGCACAATATTGCCACCTCGGCAGCGCATATCACGTTCTGGTTGTTGGGTCTGGCCGGTATATTTCTCGGTACGTACTGGCTTACTTTGACAATTCGTGAAAGAGAGAGGGTGGAATCACGGACCAGGTCAATCATTGACAACATGATGGACGGTCTCATAACCCTGGACAAGGAAAAAAAGATCAAGTCCTTTAATCCTGCTGCAACAAGGCTTTTCGGTTACGGACCCGATGAGATTGTAGGTAAAAATATTTATACCCTGTTCCGCCTTCCGGAGGAGTTCAAAAAATTGAGTGGAAAAGAGGATTACCAGGACGAGGATTTTATCCTGGTGATCAATACCCCCTATGAACTTACGGGATGCAGAAACGATGGGTTTGTTTTTCCGGTCGAGATATCTCTCAGTGAGACCCAGCAGGCAGAAGACAACCTTATCATCGTTATGGTGCGTGACCTTACAGGTCGCAGGAAGGCTGAAAAAGCATTGCGGGACAGCCAGGAACACCTGATCAAACAGGAGAAACTTGCTTCTCTCGGCACCATGGTGGCAGGCATTGCCCACGAAATAAATAATCCTGCCCAGGCTATCGGTTTTTCAATGGAAGGCCTGAAGATGAACGCCGAGTATGTAAAGAAGTTTCTTAATGAGCTTAAAAAATGTTTTGACAGCCCGGGAGGCGACCTTGTTGAGCAGCGGAATCACCTCATGGAGCTTGTTGAAGACCTGGACCTGGATCTGGTCCTGGACGATATTGATGATATCGCGGAAAGGAACATTGAATCGGTCATTCGAATCAGCAAGATCATCAAAAGTACTAAAAGGATGGCCCATTTTGAGGATGCTTTTACGAAAACAGATCTTAATTCTATTGTAAATGATGCCCTGACCCTGACCCATAACCAGGTAAAGTATGATATAGACGTCAAGATGGATCTCGCCCCGGATCTCCCTACGTTTCAGGGTATGCCGCAGGAACTTGGCCAGGTCTTTATTAACCTGATTATTAACGCCAGGGATGCCCTGAAAGAGAAGAATTTGCCCAAAAACGAGGCCCTGCTCACTATTTCGACCAACTTTAACCAGAAAACCAGGCAGCTTGAAGCTATTTTTAAAGACAATGGCACCGGTATGAAGGAAGAGATCGTCTCTAAGATTTTTGATCCGTTTTTTACTACCAAGGGATTCGGAGTGGGGACCGGCCTGGGATTGAACCTGTCACATCTTATTGTTGAAGCTCATGGCGGCTGGATAAAGGTAGAGAGTGAATACGGAGTTGGCACCACTTTTACAGTCATGATAAGTACTGAAATTCCTGCCAGCCGGAGGGAATTGAAAAAATCACCCAAGCAAATTTTTTAGAGTGTGAACAGATGATGCAGGAAAAAGCTGATACCAGGAAAAAAGCTGTTATCGTTATTGTTGACGATGAAGAATTTATTCTGAAAGAATTGAGAATTCTTCTGGGAAGAACGTATAAGGTACATGTATTTGTTAATCCCGAGAAGGCAGAGGTTTTTGTTGACCAGAATGAAGTTGACATGGTCATCTCAGATGAGATGATGCCGGAAATGCGTGGGAGTGAGCTACTCGCCAGAATACATGAGAAGCATCCTGATATCTGCAATATAGTACTCTCCGGACAGGCTGAAAAGGATGATATTGTCCGGGCAGTAAACGAGGGGCACATATTCAGTTTTCTCTATAAGCCCGCCGAAAGGCAGCAGCTGATGAACGTGATTGAAAAAGGGCTGGAAAATCGAAATATGAAGATTCAGCTCGCCGAACAGAATGTGCAGCTGAAGGGGTATAGTGAAAATCTCGAAACAATGGTTGAGGAGAAAACAGCCCAGTTGGTAAAGGCGTACGATCGGTTGAACGTGCTGGACGAGAATAAAATGTATTTTCTCGTCTATCTTTCCCATGAAATAGACTCTTCCCTTGACCGGATTCAGAAACTCGCGGAAGTCCTGCTGAACTATTTTGCTTTTGCCGGCGCAGATATCGTACTAAAGAAACAGAAAGTAGAGCTGAAGAAGTTAGTTGAAGAGATGATACATGAACAGAGTTCACGTATAGAGACAGCAGGTGTGGAGTTTGATATTTCAGTTGCTGACGGGACAGCTGTTTTGGCAGATCCTGAACACCTTAAAAGAGTGATGAACACGTTTGTGGAGAACGCGGTAATTTTTTCTTCCGGGGGCGGGAAAATCGGTGTCACGGCCCGTCCTGTCAACGACAGGGTGCAGGTATGTGTGTCTGATACCGGAAAGGGAATTGAAGAGAATGATCTGGAGCAGGTATTCAAACCATTTGTGATTGATCGCAGTAAGAGGCACAAGGACGGGTACGGCTTAAGTCTGCCCATGGCCAGGTCAATAATTATTGCCCATGAAGGGAAAATATGGGCGGAAAGTGATGGGCCGGGAAAAGGGGCAAAATTCTGTCTTGAACTTGAGACCGCCGCTTGAAGTACTACTCATCACCCATTTACATTATCACCGTATCGCGGGAAAATTAAACCGAAGTCTATCCGGGTTTCGGGTGTCAGTGATATACGATTGATGCCGAGTTACCTGCCAGTCGAATAAAAAAAGAGAATTGACAACCGAAAAATCATTCATATTTTTCAACTCTACAGTTCACAGTTCACAGTTCCAGACAGGCAACTTACAACACATGAAATATACATGCCCCTGTTTTTCAGGAGTATACGGAGCCATTCATGACAGGAAAACTGATTATTGCCATAACTTTTGTTTTATTCTCATCTCTTCAAGCCTCTGCCCAAGGTGTGAATGAAGAGGTTTGTCAGTCTTATATCAACATGTTCTGCATCAGGTGTCATACATCTGAGAGAATATGTGATGAAGTAGGAGTAAAGACAGATAGCCAGTGGCAGGAAACAGTTACGTTGATGACCGAATACGGAAACCTGGACAAAGACGTACAGGCGAAGGTGTATGAATGCGTAACAACCATGCAGCCGGGTGGCTCCAAGCTGTGTAAATGGAAAAAAACATCCGGTGAAAAAGTTGCCGCCACAACCGTATCTTCGGAAACAAAACAGGAGTCGCCTGCTGAAGCACCGGTAGAGAAGATATTTCGTTCCATAGGTCCTCAGGAGGCGCTGAGAATGCTGCAGGCACGTGACGATGTAATTTTTCTGGATGTCAGAACCCCTAAAGAACGTTCCTATGGTGCTGTTGCAGGTTCAGAGCTGGTCTCCATTGTTGATCTTGTCAAAGGTAATATTCCTTTGCCAAAAGATAAGCCGATTCTTCTTGTCTGTGCAGTCGGCGGACGAAGTTATGTGGCTGGTCAGGTATTATCAAGAAACGGGTATAACGAAGTGTATAACCTGAGTGGCGGAGTGAAGGGTTGGTATCAGGCCGGCCTGCCTCTTACCTATGATAATCCCCCGGTAGAAAAATAATATTCTCAACCCATCCTCTGGGTTCCCAATTTATCAGGTCCGCCCTTGATGCTGTAAACTGTCGGCCGTTATCCACTGGAAAGGTTGATGGTGTCATGATGGCAGAGATGCTCTGAATTTCTTGATAAAATCAACCGGCTTATAGCTGAGTTTTGCCGAGCGGAGTCCGTCACTTCCCAGGTCCTGTTCACGGTTAATGTAGGTGTACTGTTCCGGCAGAATTGATGCAAAGGTCTGGTTGACGAACTGCCAGAGCCCTTTGTAGCCTTCGACGGCCTTTTCAAAGTGAATGACAAAACTAGACCCCAGCATCAATTCCTCGCCCAGCGAGTAAGCTATGGGCCTTCCTTCTGTATAGTAAATGCCACCGCACAACTGGAGTTCTTCCATCTTTTCCAGGCCTTCTTTTGCTGCGGAGTAGTCACCGGGGTTGTCCCTGCTGCCGTGCCACTGATCAAGGATATCAAGCGCCTCTTTTTTATGCTCCTCCAGGAGCGGCTGGCCCTCAAATGGAAAATTGTTGATGAATGCCTTGATGAGGTTCCTTTTTTTGGAGAATTTTCTTCCTGTCAGTTCGGCCATGTTTTTGCGCAGGTAAAGGTAGTCAAAATTATCGCGGTCCTCGTGTACGGCAAAACCAAGCCCGTGCAATTCCTTGGCCTGGGGTCCTGATACACATTTCATCGAACCGAACTTCTGCAACAGATTCTCAAGACAGTCTTTTTCCGGCAGGCCAAAGGGGCTCATAAAAAAAGGGGAACCCTTGTCCGTACCGGTAATGACGATCAAGCCATCTGAAAGCCTGGTTATCCTGTAGTTGTGATCCTGCCGGAAAAGATAGAGATTGGCAAAAGTGAACTCTGAAATACCGTCAGGCAGTTTTTGCAGGAGTGGATGAAGCATCGAACGCATTTCCAAAGTGAGGTCAGCTGAGTGCGGGAAGTCGGGTATCATGGTGTGGGGTCAGGGTAGTTTAATTTATAAGATTTTATACAAATTAATCCATAATTGGAGAATATGAAAGTGAAGGGAGGTGAGGCCGTAAAAAAAATTGGACCAAGGCAGGAGGTAAACCACCTTGGTCCATCAAGGAGAAATTAACTGAAGCGCCATCAGTATGTTATATATATACCACGGTGTGTCATTAAGTCAAGGAAAAATTTTATTCGGCGAAAGAACGGTCTCGGGTTTCACGGTAAACGTGTCTTTGTTGGGGACTGATCTAACCACCCATTGCTATTCCTCTTGTTTTGCTTTATCTGTAAACAAACGGATATTGACTTGTCCTGCTTCTTCAGTATGGTACGCTTACAGGAAATATGACCATGAGACCTCTTGCGTGTCTTCTTTTTTCATTGCTGCTCGTTTCGTGCACTCATTCTAATAACAACAACATCGGTACTCATAGCCTTGCTTACATTCTCCAGGATAATAACACATCACTCACCATGTGGGCCCCGGTATTTGTCATTGAAAACCCTGAAAAACCGTATAACAAAATAGGCATACCCGTTGTGAAAGAGGGCAAAGATAGTAGCGATATCATTGTTATTGATCCTTCTATACCGGGCATCTTTGTCGACGAAAGGCATTTTGAAACAGCAGGGGGGGGTTACAGTAACCTGATATATAGAATCCATTTTCCCGGGATACCCTTTGACCTGATTCCATTTCAACTCGGGGCTGGTAAGAATGTCGGACTCATGGTGATTGTCACCCTCAACAGTTCGAAACTGCCAGTCCTTTATACAACGGTGCATACCTGTGGATGCTATCTGGCATTTATTCCGACATCTTATATGCCCGATAAAGCCTTTCCCGCAAACTGGCCGCAGGAAACACAGAAAGTCTATTTGGAAAGTCTTCCGGCAATGCTTGATTTTGAAGGATTTGTCGCAGATAATAAAAGAATAATGGTTCTCTTGAGAAACGGTTCACACCGTGTCAGAGATATCCGGATGGGCAACCTTGAAGAACTGGCCGGGTTCAGTACGGTGCATCCGGTAATGCAACCGATCGATTACCTGGAGAGGCTGCCTGGCAAAGCGGGTGAAACAATTTCATTTTATGAGGAGTCTGGTTCGGGAAGAGGCTATGTCAAGGGCAGCCACAAGATATGGGAAAGGCTGCTTATGAGCTGGTGGGCATTCGACTGGAGAATCGGCGAAGACAAAAAACTGGGCCGCAATAAAGACGACCCGCCGGTTTTCTATACAAGCCTGAAGCCCTGGGCAAGAGATGAATCAGACATGCGTGATTTCAACACTTTTCTTTCTTATTGGGGTTGGAACCTGTAAACAGGGTATAAGTGTAAATCGGTCATCTTATACCGAATGTACCTATCTATCCGTGTCAGGGAGCAATACGTGCAGACGCAAAGAAAAATCCGCAAGGTGTTTAAAAGTAAACCAGTCATTGAAGGCGCCGGGGTGCATTTGAAAAGGGCCTTCGGGTTCAGCGAGGTACCGCTCTTTGATCCTTTTCTCCTTCTTGACGATTTCCGGTCTGCAGAACCGGCCCATTATCTCAATGGTTTTCCCTGGCATCCGCACCGGGGAATTGAAACCATAACCTATGTGCTCCGGGGTGATGTGGAACATGGCGACAGCATGGGCAACAAGGGTGACATCACTTCAGGAGATGTGCAGTGGATGACTGCCGGCAGCGGAGTTGTTCACCAGGAAATGCCCAAGGGAGATGCGCAGGGAAGGATGGAGGGATTTCAGCTGTGGGCCAATCTGCCCGCATCGAACAAGATGATGGCCCCCCGTTATCAGGATGTTCTGGCAAGCCAGATACCGACTGTCACCCTGGAGGACGGGATTGATATAAAAATTATCTGCGGCCAGGTCAATGGAACTGCAGGGCCTGTCAAAGATATTGTGATTGATCCTGAATATCTCGACGTGACCGTTCCACCGGAAACCACCTATATGCATCCTACCAGACCGGGGCATACTGTTTTTGCATATGTTATTGACGGAGAAGGATTTTTTTGTCCTGAAAAGAAGCCCTTCACCTTTGAAGCAGAAGGGGTGAATTATTTTGATATGCAGGTGAAGCCAGCTCTTGATAATGGGACCCTGGTGCTGTTTGAGGATGGTGATCATGTGTTCATTAATACCGAAGGCAAACCGATCCGTTTTCTGCTGGTATCCGGCAAGCCGATAAAAGAGCCGGTTGCCTGGTACGGGCCCATAGTCATGAACACCAAGGAAGAGCTGCAAATCGCATTTGATGAATATGAAAAGGGAACATTCATCAGGTAGCATGTCTGGAAAAAACAAGTAATATTACGGGAAAGGAGATGCCATGCATGTCGGGTTTATTGGATTGGGTCATCTCGGGAAAGCAATAGCCGGAAGACTGCTTGACTGCGGCCATACTCTGACCGTTTGGAACAGGACTCCGGAGAAAGCAGATGGTCTGCAGGTGTCTGTTGCCAAATCCCCTGCCGGCCTTGCTCAGAAGGTAGACATAATTTTTATTTGCCTGTTTGACAGTGGTGCTGTCCATCAGGTCATGCTCGGAGAACAGGGGCTGCTGAGATGCAATTTATCAGGCAAGACAGTGATTGACCTGACAACAAACCACTTTAATGATGTGCAGGAGTTTCACGATATCTGTAACCAGGCAGCAGCATCTTACCTTGAGGCACCGGTCCTGGGCAGTATCATCCCGGCATCACAGGGAGCACTTACCGTCCTTGTCAGCGGGAAAAAAAGTATTTATGAAAAAATGAAGCCCCTGCTGGAAAATATCGGTAAAAACCTGTTTTACCTTGAAAAACCATCCCTCGCCACCAGGATGAAGCTGGTTAACAATCTCACATTGGCAAGTTTCATGGCCACCCTTGCAGAAGCCATTTCTCTGGGAGAAAAAGTTGGCATCGAGAAAAAGGATATCCTTGAAATATTGTCTGTTGGCGGAGGGAACTCTATGGTATTAAATGCCAAGAAGGGCAAGTTGGCTGAGGGGGATTTTTCTCCACACTTTACCAACGCTTTGATCTACAAAGACCTTCATTGTCTCCAGGATCTGGCCTACGAAAACCGCAAAGCCCTTTTTATCGGAGCCGTCACCAAGGAACTGTACGCGAAGACCTGTGAAGACGGGTTTGACCAGGAAGATTTTTCTGCAATTTATAAATTTTTCCAGAAAGCTTGACTGGTGTAATACAATAAACAGAAAAACGAGAGGGAACCATGAGTATTTTATTTGAAGAAACAACGATCAACTCCATGACACTGCCTAACAGGATGGTACGGTCAGCGACCTGGGAGGGAATGTGTGAATCGAACGGTGAACCAACGCAGAAGTTGACTGATTTCTACTGCACACTTGCCCGGGGAGGGATTGGCCTGATCATAACCGGCTATACCTTTGTGACTCCCGAGGGGAAACAGCTTCCTGGAAAAATGGGTATCCATAGTGATGATTTTGCTGACGCGTATAAAAATATGACTGCTTCTGTCCATGATGCCGGCGGCAAAATAGCGATTCAGCTTGTTCATGCCGGCGGGCAGACAGATTCTGAAACTGCTGGTTGCCAGCCCCTGGCTCCCTCTGGCGTGAAAGTTGCCCAGTTTCCTGAAATGCCGGCCGAGCTGACCAAAGATCAAATCAAAAACATCGTGGCTGCCTTTGGCAAAGGAGCCCGCAGGGCCAAGGAATGGGGTTTTGATGCAGTTCAGCTTCACGGGGCCCATGGATACCTGATCAACCAGTTCCTTTCTCCGTTGACCAACCGCCGTGATGATGAGTATGGCGGGTCCATCGAGAACCGGAGCCGTTTCCTTTTTGAGGTTTATAACAGTGTGCGGGATGCTGTCGGGCCGGATTTCCCGGTACTGATCAAGCTGAATGCTGCTGATAACCTGGAGGGCGGCCTGCAGGTGGATGACGCAGTAGTTGTTGCCGGGAAGCTGTCTGAAGCCGGTATTGACGCCATAGAAATATCAGGGGGAACCCCTGCTTCCGGGGATGAATCACCGGCCCGCATGAAAATAAACAAACCCGAGAAGGAAGCGTATCACCTGGATATGGCCAAAAAGGTTAAAGAGTCTGTAATGTGCCCGATAATGGTTGTTGGCGGCATCCGTTCTCTCGAGGTGGTTGAAAGGGTCATTGGCGACGAGGGGCTGGATTATGTATCCATGGCCAGGCCATTGATACGTGAACCGGACCTGGCCAACAGGTGGCAGGGTGGTGATCGAAGTCCGGCAAAATGTATTTCATGTAATGGTTGTTTTATGCCGGGCCTAAAGGAAGGAGGGATTTATTGCGTTGTTGAGAAAAAAGAGAAAGAGAAAGGGGAAGAGTAGGAAACTATCCCCTGAAAAAGTATACTTGATATGGCACAAAATGAATTTGCCAAATATTTTGATAATGATAATTGAAATTAGCAAAAGCTGTGATATAATATATAATATCACGTTGGTCGCGGGTAATTTTTCAAATTTCATTTTTCCTTTAAAATTATATCAGAATAAATGATATAATTTAATATGTAAGTTTAGTCGCAGGTCTGGACTGAATTCCGGGGAGAAACAAAAAATGTCAGACAAGGAGGGAATCTATGAGTCAGGCTCAGTATGATTATGACATTGTCAGGAGCTTCGTCAACTGGAGTATCCTGTGGGGAGTGGTCGCCGTCCTGGTCGGGGTGATCGTCTCCTTCCAGATGGTCGAACCCGGCCTCAATTTTCCGCCGTACCTGACCTTCGGTCGCCTGCGCCCGATTCATACCAACGCGGGCATTTATGGATGGGGGGTTGGCGTTATCTTTGCCACCTTTCTCTATATCGTTCAGCGGCTCTGCAAGACACCGCTCTGGAGCCCGCGACTGGCGCGTTTCCAGCTCTGGTTCTTCAACGCCACCATCATTGCCTCGGCAGTAACTCTGCTTCTTGGCTATACCACCAGCAAAGAATACCACGAAATGGAGTGGCCAATCGACGTCATGATAGTCATCCTCTGGGTGGCGTTTGCCATTAACATCATCATGACCATCATAAAACGAAGAGAAGAGCATATGTACATCTCCCTCTGGTACATGATGGCATCTCTGGTCGGTGTGGCAATCCTCTTCCTGGTAAACTCGGCGGCCATGCCGGTGTCGCTCTTTAAGTCGTACTCCGCCTATGCCGGTACCAATGACGCCAACGTCCACTGGTGGTTCGGTCACAATGCAGTGGCGATGGCATTGACTGCCCCTCCTCTGGCGATGTTTTACTACTTTCTTCCGAAATCAACGGGTGTGCCGATCTACAGCCACCGGCTGTCGATCATCGCATTCTGGAGTCTTCTTTTCATGTACCTCTGGACCGGAGCACATCATCTGCTCTGGACCCCGGTTCCTGACTGGATCCAGACCCTGGCCATGGCTTTCTCTGTCATGCTGATAGCTCCGTCCTGGGGGTCGGTCTTTAACGGGTACCTGTCCATGAACGGTCAGTGGCACCAGATGCGGGAGAATTACCTCGTCAAATTTCTGATCCTCGGCATCACCTTCTACGGCCTGCAGACCCTGCAGGGTCCGATGCAGGCGGTCCGGACTTTCTCGGCCTTTATCCACTACACAGACTGGGTGCCGGCTCACATCCATATGGGGACCATGGGCTGGGTGTCCATGATATCCTTTGCCAGCATCTACTTCCTGATCCCGCGGGTCTATGGCAGGCAGCTCTATTCAATTCCATTGGCCAATATGCAGTTCTGGCTGATCCTGGTTGGCCAGCTCATCTGGTCCTTTTCACTCTGGATAGCCGGTGTACTGCAGGCAGGAATGTGGAATGCCATGAACCCGGACGGCAGTCTGACCTATACCTTCATGGAAACCATGGTCGAGATGTATCCCTACTGGTGGATCCGCGCCATCGGCGGCCTGATCTACTTCGCGGGTGTCATCGTCTTTATCTATAATCTTGTCATGACGGTTCGTCAGGGGGAACCTTTCTCCGTAGAAGCCGCAGCTGCTGAAGGGAGGGCCTGATCATGATTTGGGAAAAGAAACCGATTCTGCTTCTGATTATGGCCACCGGCGCGATCCTTGTCGGTACAATAATAACCATGGTTCTGCCGTTCGCCTGGGTCAATACCGAGGCCGACCGGATAGAAACCGTCACCCCATACACTGCTCTGCAGCAGGAAGGGCGTGATGTCTATATTCGTGATGGATGCAACAACTGCCACTCCCAGACTGTGCGTCCGCTGGTTGCAGAGGTTATACGCTACGGTGATTACTCAAAGAGCGGGGAATTCGTCTACGACCGCCCGTTCCTCTGGGGTTCGAAACGAACCGGTCCCGACCTGGCGCGCCTCGGCGGAAAATATCCAGACGAGTGGCACTACAAACACATGGAATCACCGCGGGCAATGGTCCCGAAAACCAATATGCCGGACTATGGATGGCTTTCGGACAACAAGCTAAATCCGCAGAAGATCAAGCGCAAGATGGACGTGCTCGGCTTCCCGTACACCAATGACGAGATCAAGGCACTGGAAGGGAAGAACGAGATGGATGCCATTGTTGCCTACATGCAGAAGCTTGGCAGTGACATCCCGTGGCGCGAAGCGACCGCGACCACTATCGTCGGTGAGTTGAAGAATCCTTTCAAAGGGGATGCGGCGGCTATCACGGCCGGCAAAACACTCTATATCGATAACTGTGCCGCCTGTCACGCTGAAGATTTTTCCGGTGATATCGGTCCGGAACTGGATGGGGCCGGTTACGATGAAAACGATCTGTTCGAGATTATTTACAGCGGTATCCCGGACGGCGGCATGCCTCCTTTCTCGAATATGGGCTACACCAAGGTCTGGCAGATGGTCAACTACCTCCAGGAGGAGAAATAGACCATGGACCTGGCTTCGATCCTTTACCTTGGAGTCACCTTCGGGCTCTTTGTGATCTTTGTTTTGATAGTTATTCGCACCTACAGCAAAAAGCGCAAGGAGCAAGGGGAGATAGCCAAGTACCGGATGCTTGACGATGATTAATTCATTGGGAGATTGTATACATGGGAATTCAAGAAAATATACACATTGATGAGAACGAACCTTTTGACGGGATCAAGGAAAACAAAGGAGGCAAACCGCCTGCATATTTTAATATCCTGTTCTATGGTTTGATAATCTGGGGCATCATCTTCATGGGATACTACCTTTTCAGCGGCTGGAGCTCACATGACGAGTTCCAGGAAAAAATGAGCGCGCACCAGGAGAAGTATTCACAGGGAGTACAAGGCGGAAAATAACTATTTACGGGAGAATGGATTTTTTCGTTCTCCCCGCTGCAATTTTATATCTGAACGGTATGGTACCGGGCGGGATCAGTCCCGCCCGGTTTTTTCATTATGAGCAAGACCCGTTTCATAGGCCCGTGGCGCAGGCGTTTTCAATGGGTCACCACATTGCTGCTCCTGGTCCTCCCCTGGTTGGAGGTGGACGGTAAAAGCCTGTTGCGCATCGACATCCCCGGTCTCAACCTCTACCTGTTCGGCCAGATCCTGCGGATCGAGGAGCTTTACCTTGTTCTGCTGGCCACCCTGATTTTCGTTCTCTCCTTTCTTCTCATCACGGTCGTGCTCGGTCGGGTCTGGTGCGGCTGGCTCTGTCCGCAGACTACCCTGTCGGATGTGGCAGAATGGGCGGCCCGGTTCCTTGGTCTCAAAGTACAACGCAACAGCCTGCATGGACCACTCCGGGGTAAAATTCTGTTGCAGCTGGTATACCTGTTTCTCGCTTTTCTTGTTGCTTCAAATCTGCTCTGGTACTTTATCCAGCCGCGTCTTTTTTTCGCTCGTCTCGTTACATTTGATCTCCATTACGCTGCCTGGATCACCTTTATTGTGACCGGGCTGCTGGTCTACCTTGATCTGGCCGCGGTGCGGCGGCTGATATGCAGTGATTTCTGCCCTTATGGGCGCGTTCAGACCGCCATTGTCGACAAGGCGACGCTAACCCTGCACCTTCCGGATGCCGAGCTTGAGCGCTGCATCGAGTGCGGTTCGTGCGTGCGGAATTGTCCCATGGAGATAGACATCCGCCACGGCTACCAGGTGGAATGCACTAACTGCGGCCGCTGTCTTGATGCCTGCCGCCAGGTGATGGCGAAGCGAAGCGAACCGGGACTCATCCGCTATACTTTCGGCCTGCATGGAGAGGGCGCAAGAGGACTGCTTAACCCGCGTGTTCTCCTGCCCGGTGTAGCGATGCTTGTCCTTGCGGTGGTTCTTTTGGTTGCCCTGGTCGGCCGGCCAGTCGCATCCCTGAAGGTCTCTGTTTCGCATACAGCCGCAGCGCGCCAGCTTGCCGATGGCCGGATCGGAACTTTTTTCAACGCCTGGGTCAACAATCGCAGCCAGGAGACGGCGGACTATACTCTGCAGGCCAGAAAAAAGGAGTCCGGCGCATCCCTTCCCATAAAGGGACAGGTACGGGCCGAACTGTCAGCTGGTGAAAACCGGCGTCTTGATTTCGTGCTGGTGACGCCTGCCAATGAATCCCTGACTGTCGAATTCGTATTGACAGGCGAAGAAGGACTGGAATTGTCGACCGCTGAAGCGTATATTGGAAAGATTGAGGAAGAGTGACACAATGACTGAAACCGGAAAGAAAAATATCTATCCCCCCATGATCCTGCTGCTGATTGGCGGTTTCCTGATCTTTTTAGCCTGGTCAGCCTTCCAGGCAGCCGGACTTGGGAGCAAGGTTACCGATGCCGACTATTACAGCAAGGGCTTGAAGTACAATACCACACAGGTTGAAAAGCGGGCAGCAGAGGTCCTTGGCTGGAACGTGGAAACCCGGCTCGTCGGACGCACCCTCGATTTCCTTCTCACCGACAAAGATGGCGGGGAGGTCCGCCGCGCAGTCGGTACGCTCTACCTGGCAATACCCGGGACCGCGGAAAATGTCCATTTACCCCTGCAGGAGGTCGCTCCCGGCCATTACCGGGTCAGCCTTGACGACAGAATCAGCGGCACCATTCAGGCCCGTCTTGAACTGGAGCGGGAAGGTGCCCTGCTCAATCGTCAGCTGTTGCTTAACCTCTGATAGCGTAACAATCCATCCTTACCGCGTTAGGCGTCATACACTATGAACCTTCCGGAAACATGCATCCACTGCAATCTGCCGATTCCGCATACTGACCGGGTGGTCGACCGGGTTGACGGAGAGGAGTTGCATTTCTGCTGCCCTGGCTGCCGGGGAGCGTATGCCATAATAACCGGTGCCGGACTGGACTCGTTTTACGAAAAGAGGACGTGGGAAGAGCCGGGTATACCTGAAGGTGCTTTTGAAACGATATATAATGATGAATATCTTGATACATTCACAACTGACCGGGATAATGGCCGGGAGATATCGTTTATCGCGGTAGGCATTCGCTGTGCTGCATGTATATGGCTCATCGAATCAATGTTGAGCAAAATAACCGGAGTCGGGGAAGCGACTGTCAATTATGGAACCCATCGCGGGCGGGTCCTTTTTGACCCGGTACAAACTTCACCGGCACTCATTTTTAAAGCTGTCACCGGGCTGGGATATGTACCCAAGCCTTTCTCCCAGGGTGAAGCACGCATCATGGAAGAGCAGGAAAGCAAGACTCTTCTCATCCGCTTTGTTACTGCCGCCTTCCTTTCAATGCAGCTCATGGGCTATTCCATCGCCCTGTACGGAGGATATTTCAGGGGCATGGACCAGGAAACCAGGGAGCTCATGCAGTATTTTGCCGCCCTGGTGGCCACCCCGGTGGTGTTTTTTTCCGGTGCCCCTTTTCTCAAAGGCGCCTGGCGCAGTATCCTCAACATGTCACCCAATATGGACCTGCTGATCGTCCTTGGAGTGCTGACCGCGTATTTCTACAGTCTTGGTGCCTTGTTTACTGGCGGAGAAGTGTACTTCGAAACCTCGGCAATGATTATCACCCTGATTCTGCTGGGCAGGATTTTTGAAAACAGCGCCCGTCGGAAAGCCCTTTCCGGAGTCGACAGGCTCCTCAGGTTTTCACCTGATACGGCACATCTAGATCAGGATGGCGAGACTGCCACAGTGCCCAGCAGTCAATTGCGGATTGGCGATATCATCCAGGTTCTGCCCGGCGAACGCTTCCCTGTTGATGGCGTGCTGTTGAACATGGAGACTGAAGTGGATGAATCGGTGCTGACCGGAGAAGCGGATCCGGTTCTCAGAAGACCTGGGGATACTGTTCTCTCCGGAGCACTGAATATATCCACCGCGATACGTGTAAAGGTCGTAAAAACAGCGGGCACGTCTTTTATGGCCCGTATTGCCGGAATGGTTGAAGAGGCGCAAAACAGGAAAGCTCCTGTTCAGGGCCTGGCTGATCGGGTCGCTGGTTTATTTGTGCCTGCCGTTATACTGATAGCGCTCGCTACCGGAATTTTCTGGTATTTTTCCTCACATGACCCTGTTAAACCTCTTTTGTATGCGGTTTCCGTCCTGGTCGTTGCCTGCCCCTGCGCACTTGGTTTGGCAACACCGACTGCAATTCTTGTCGCAAGCGGTGTCGCTGCGGAAAAAGGGATCCTTTTTCGGGGAGGGGACACCCTGGAAAGTGCTGCCCGTCTCACCGTGGCTGCCTTTGATAAAACCGGCACCCTGACCGAGGGTGACCCGCAGGTGGTTGGATTTCATACGTTCCAGGGCGATGAACAGCAGTTGCTGGCCCTGGCCGCAAAGGTTGAAGCAGGATCAAACCACCCCATAGCCCGTGGTATTCTGCGCAAAGCCCGCCAGTCGGGGATATATTACAGCGGCGAGGGAGGTAAAATAATTCCAGGCAGGGGGGTAAGTCTGGAAACGAAAGATGGCCTCCTCGTGGCTGGCAGCCGGGATTTTATGGACGCCAGTATGGTTGTCATGCCGGGAACAGAGCCAACGGTCTCCACCGAAGTGCATGTCGCGTTGGCAGGAAAATATCAGGGATGTATATTTTTGAATAACCGGTTGCGGCCCGAAGCCTCTGAAGTCATTGGAAAAATCAACAGGTTGGGATTGAAAACGTTTCTGCTTACAGGCGATCACAGGCTTTCAGCTGAAAAAGTATCCAGGGAATTAAGTATTCATCAATATGATTATAACATGAGTCCTCAGGATAAGAGTGGTTGGATAAGAGAGATGAACCAGGCCGATGAAACAGTATTGATGGTCGGTGATGGTGTGAATGATGCTCCCGCCCTCTCTGAGGCAGCGGTAGGCTGTGCCTTGGGAAGCGGAACTGATATTGCCCTGGAAACATCCGATCTGGTGCTGGTCCATGACAATCTCGAGCAGCTCCCACTAGCCATTGAACTGGCGGGGAGAACTTTAAGAATAATCCGTCAGAACCTGTTCTGGGCTTTTACCTATAATCTGGTTGCATTGCCTCTTGCTGCATCAGGAAAGCTCGCGCCCGTCTATGCGGCGGCTGCAATGGCGACCAGCTCCGTCCTG
>CAMYLK010000038.1 GCA_947259225.1 uncultured Desulfobulbaceae bacterium
ATATAGAAGCTGAATGAAAACCAGACACAACAGAGTATGCCCGGTAAAATGCCGAAGATAAAGCCGGTCACGATTATGCCGGAAAAAATGGTTAACACCCACGTCATGGGCCAGAGGTATTCCCATCCTCTCTGGAAGGCTTCGATGATACCCAGATCCTCATCAACGATTATTGCCAGCATTGCAGTATGGACCCACAGGGCAAGGATTGTAATGACAAGAATAAGAAAACAACTCAAGGCAATCAGGATGTATATCCAGCTCTGATCAGCCTTGATATGGACGAGAACGGTTCCGCCAAATCCGGCGGTGAGGGCCAAAATAATGACCATGCCGAAAAGAATGGCTGTGCTTATCAGGACTACGGCAAAAATAGGCAGGGCTCGCTCTTTATACTCTTCCCAACTGGTTGAAAAAATTTCGCCGATGGAAGCAACCTCACTACTCATCAGTTTTCCCCTCAATATTATTCATACCGATCAGAACATTCCTGGCCTTTTCCTCTGCACAACCGGAGATAATGACCTGTTTTTCACGGCTTTGCAGACCGCTTTTAATGGTTATCGCCGATTTGGGAAGGTGTAATTTTTTAGCCAGCAAGGCAATTATGGCCCTGTTGGCACGACCCTCTATGGGTGGCGTAGTCAAACGGATTTTGAGGGCATCATTATGCAGGCCAACTACCTGGTTTTTCCTCGCCCTCGGTTGCACATGGAGCATGAGAAGCAGTGAACCGTCCGACAGTGTTCGCATATACGGCATATTTTAATCACCGCAGGGATACAGCAATCTGTTGTAATGTGGGAACGAGAAAACTTTGCATGAAAACAATGGCCAGAATGAGAACCATCGGACTGAGATCAATACCCCCCATGGGAGGGAGGATACGTCTGATACGGGATAGAAGGGGATCGGTAATCTGGATCAGGAAACGAACAATGGGATTATACGGGTCTGCATTGACCCAGGAGATAACAGCCCGGGCAATGACAATCCAGATATAGGCACTGAGGACAACATTGATAAGCTTGGCCAGGGCCAGGATAAAGTTGCTGAGCATAAACATAATTATATGACTCCGTTAAGACACTTTGCTTCCGGGAGCTACAGATCCTGAAACTGTAGAAAGAACGAGTCGTTCTTTACCATCAGCATCGGTTTCCTTGGCTGCCAGGACCATGCCGTGTGAAGTGACCCCCATAAGTTTCGCCGGCTTGAGGTTCGCTACGATGAGCACCAGTTTACCGATTAAATCATCCGGTTCGTAAAAAGAGGCGATTCCGGCAACAATTGTTCTTTCCTCTGGCGCCTTGACAGTAAGCTTGAGAAGCCTGTCCGATTTTTTTATTTTTTCAGCCGCAACTATCTCCGCTACCCGGAGTTCCAGTTTCTGAAATTTATCGAAACCCACCAGTCCATCATCCTGGATTTTTTCATTACTCTTCTTTTTTTCAGGCCTGGGCTGCTTTTGCTGCTTGTTGTTTTTCTTTTTATCCAATCGGGGAAAGAGCTGGGGCCCCTTGGTAATTTTTGTCCCTGGTTTGAGCACACCCCATTTACCCGCAGTATCCAGATCAACAGTTTCCTGCCCGCTATCAAGGCCAAGGGCTGTCACCATTTTTGCAGCAGCCTGAGGTATAACAGGCTGCAGCACCAGGGCAACGATACGGAGCGCTTCTGCCAGGACATAAAGTACGGTCATGAGGCGTTTTTTGTGGTCGGGATTTTTGGCCAGCTCCCAGGGTTCATTGGTTACAATATAGCGGTTCAGGAGTCCGATAACTTTCCATACTTGCTGGAGTGCCCGGTTAAAACGGAAGCCGTTCATGTCTTGCCGGTACTCCTTGACCATATGCTCAACAGCATTTATAAGCTCTCGGTCTATATCGTTCAGCAAACCTTTATACAGTTCCGGTACAGTGCTGTCAGCGTAATTGCCGATCATGGTCAGTGAGCGTGAGAAGAGATTGCCGAGATCATTTGCCAGGTCTGAATTCTGGCGGTCGACAAGCGCTTCACTGGAAAAAGAGGCATCCAGGCCAAAACTCATTTCCCTGAGGACAAAGTACCTGACTGTGTCGACTCCATACTGTTCAACAAGTTCACCAGGG
This sequence comes from uncultured Desulfobulbaceae bacterium, assembly GCA_947259225.1. GTDB lineage: Bacteria > Desulfobacterota > Desulfobulbia > Desulfobulbales > Desulfobulbaceae > UBA10518. Next base: position 2,112 of record CAMYLK010000038.1, read on the forward strand.
CGGACAACATTTCCAATGGATTTGGACATTTTTGTTTCGTCCACGTTCCAGTAACCGTGAACGTGTAAACGTTTATATGGTTCAGTACCCATGGCCTTGAGCATGGTCGGCCAGAAAATCGCGTGTGGTTTCAGGATGTCCTTGGCAATCACATGCTCTGAAGAGCTCCAGTAACGCTCAAAGTCAGGGCCGTCAGGGTAACCGATACCTGTAAGATAGTTAATCAGGGCGTCAAACCAGACGTAGGTCACAAATTTATCGTCAAAGGGGAGAGGGATGCCCCAGGTCAGCCTTGATGTAGGTCTTGATATGCAGAGATCTTCAAGTGGTTCGCTGAGAAAAGAAAGGACCTCGTTGCGATACCGTTCCGGTGTGATAAATTCAGGGTTGTTATTGATATGGTCAATGAGCCATTCCTGGTACTTGCCCATTTTGAAGAAATAATTCTGTTCCGCTATTTCTTGTGGAGGTTTGAGATGATCCGGGCAGTTCCCCTCAACAAGTTCTTTCTCAGTGAGAAACCGCTCGCAACCCTGACAGTACAGTCCGGAATATTCACTGAAGTAGATATCACCCTGATCGTAGACTTTTTGCAGGATTTTCTGGACAGTATTGATGTGCTCCGGGTTTGTGGTACGGATAAAATGGTCTGGTTCAACATCCAGTGGCGGCCATGCTTCCTTAAAAGCATTGCTGACCCAGTCGACATATTCTTTTGGTAAAACCCCTTCAGCTGCTGCCGCCTGGGCTATTTTTTCACCGTGTTCGTCAGTTCCGGTCTGGAACCGGACATCATCCCCGCACAGCCTCCTAAACCGACTGTACGTGTCGGTAACAATTGTTGTATATGCATGCCCGAGATGCGGCAGGGCATTTACATAATATATGGGGGTTGTGATATAGGTTGTCATTGATTATGTCTATTTCTCTGCCGACCCTTTGTGGACGGGTTGTGCCTCTTTCCATTGATCCTCAGAGAGGGTTACTTCTTCACCTTCCCTGTTGACAGCCATGATACTCTGCTGAATGGCCAGATGCCGTATCACCTTGAATACATCGCCTTTGTAAGATATTGACTTGCCGACTCGCGGCATTGCCTTCTTGATTTTGCTGTACCAGTCGTATTCATAAGTCAGGCAGCACAGCAACCTGTTGCAGAGGCCGGAAATCTTGGTAGGGTTCAAAGGCAGATCCTGTGTTTTTGCCATTTTGATGGAGACTGATTCGAATTTTTTCAAAAAGGAGCTGCAGCAAAGTTCTCGTCCGCATGCTCCAATCCCGCCAATGATCTGGGTTTCATGGCGCACTCCGATCTGGCGCATTTCAACCCTTGTGCGAAATTCCTGTACCAGTTTTTTAACAAGCTCCCTGAAATCAACCCTGCTTTCTGCGGTAAAGTAAAAAATGATCTTGGAACCGTTGAAAAATCGTTCTACCCGTATCAGCTGCATGGGTAAATGGAGTTTTTTTATCTCCTCATGACATTTTGCAAAAGCCTCATTTTCAAGACTCGGAAGCCGTCCATATTTTTCTTCTTCCTCGCGATTAGCCCGGCGGGTAGCCACAAAAGAAACCCGTCGCTGGGTTCCAGGCTCAGTAGCATCCGGGGCACGGCGCACAATCCTGGCCGGTTCAGATCCGTGATCAGTCTTGGCAATAACTGTATCCCCGGTGGTGAGGTTCTGCACCCTGGACTGGACCGTAAACTCCTGTCCCATTTCGCGAAATCGAACCAGGTAGTAATAAAAAGTATCGTTGTTGTCCGTACCTTTGCTCTGAGTACCGTGACCCTGGCTTTTCGTATCTTGGTTGACTTCTGACATATTTCTATTCAGCCTTTTTAATAAAGAAGGTTTAATACTGCGGCTGTGTTTTTGAATTCAGCAGATGCAGGAAAAGTACCTCACAGACAAGACCCCTGCTGCAGTTCCTTGACAGGGCCTTCTCTGCATAATCAATAGCACTTACTTTATCAGAAAGTTCATCCAAGTTCCAGCGTTCTCTTGCACGGCTTACTTCAAGATCCAATTCATGGCTGCCAGATTTTCTAGGGACAGGAATACAAAGAGTCAACATGGCCTCCTTGAAAAAATGGCGCAGCAGGTTGAGCAGTGGTTCAAGGCCCTCCTTGACTTCTGCAGTTTTCGAGGCAAGGATGAGCGCTGTTTCGACTTCTCCCGCAGGGTCCACCTGCTTCAGCAGGAGGGTCTCGATGATCTCCCTGCGAACCATGAGAATTTCATGGGCGTCAAAAGGTTTAGCCATGCCGGGGCATCCCCCTGTTAAGGAAGCGAGCAGGGCAGCCTCTTCAACGTCCAGACTCGGATCCTGCCGGCTGATTATTTCTGCTGTCAGTGTAAGAGGCAGAGGGAAAAAAGGGACAACCTGGCACCTGGAAATAATGGTTGGCAGAAGAGGTTCTGATTCATCAGCGGTCAGCAGAAGAATATTTCCCGGCGGCGGTTCTTCAAGGATCTTGAGAAGACTGTTGGCGGCTTCCCGGCGCATTGTATGTACATCTTCAAGCAGAACAACGCGATGATCAGATTCGAGTGATGGAAAGCTCAACGCTTTTTTCAGTTTCCTGATCTGGTCAATTTTTATTGTGGACCCCTGCGGAACAATATGCAGGAAGTCAGGGTGGTTGCCGGAGGTAAACTTCAGGCATGCGGGACAGGTACCGCATGGTGCGGCCCCGTTTTTTTTTCTGCAGAAAACAGCTGCTGCCATGGCCCTGGCAGTCATCACTTTGCCTACACCGTCCGGGCCGGTGAAAAGGTAGGCGTGCGCCATATATTCATTATCGAGAGCTCGACCCAGAAGCTTGACAGCCTTTTTCTGGCCTCGAATTTCTGAGAATACCATGGTCAAAAGAGGGGTGTTTGTTTTGGTTTGTCAGTGGATTTTTCCAGGCTCGTTGTTTCCTGAAGCCCGTCAGTAGCTGTCAGATTCCCGTCGTGAAGAGGCATGTCAGCAACATCTTCATTTTGCCCCCTTAACAGTAGAAAACGTTCAAGAGTTCGCTGGTAATCGCTCCACTGGTACTGGTTCGCGTCGACCTGTTCACTGAGCCTGCCAATAAAATTCATTTTGGCGTCAATATCATCGAGATGGTGCAGTAAAATAGCCTCCATGGTCATGGGCAGGCAGGGAGAGCCGAATTCGTAACGGCCATGATGACTGAGTATCAGGTGGATAAGTTGGTCAAGGCGGTTGGCTGGAAAGCCGGAAATATTTTCTGCCCGTTTTCGTACCATTTCACTGCCCATAACCAGGTGCCCCACCAATCGGCCGGAATCTGTATAGGTAAATGGAACTGTAGAAAAGTCGAATTCCTCTATTTTACCGATATCGTGCAGCAGCGCGCCTGCCAGCAGCAGGTCCCGGTCAAGCACTGGATAGTGGTCGCACATTTTCATCGCAAGTCCGGACACGCTTATTGTGTGCTCTGCCAGGCCTCCCAGGTAGGCGTGATGCATCATTTTCGCGGCAGGCGCCATGAGAAACTGATGAAGCAGTTCACCCTGAAAAATGTTCTCAAGTAGCAAGCCAACATGAATATCTGCAGTCGATTCGAGCAGGCAGGTTAACTCTGTTTTCATTTCTTCAGTTGACCTTGGGCCGGTGGGCATGAAGTCTTCCAGCGATACCTGGTCTAACGGCTGGATTTGTAAAGAGGTTATATTGAGCTGCAGCTGATCCCTGAACAATTTAACCTGGGAGTGGACCGAAACGACCTTGCCAACTTCGGTGAGCTGGTTCAGGCGCTTGGCATCATCCCATACCCTGGCCTCAATTTCTCCACTCTTGTCCATGAGGGTAAGCGCCAGGTAGGGTTTTCCTGCTTTTGTTTCCGCATAATTTTTTTTACTTATGAGAAACAGGTCGCGTACCTGCTGTCCGTCCTGCAGGTCTTTGATAAAGAGGGTTTTCAAGTTATGAGATTCTGTCATACTGTCTCCGGTTCACACATTGAATCGAAACAAAATACAGTCACCGTCTTTCACAATATACTCTTTTCCTTCCGAACGCATCAGTCCTTTTTCTTTTGCTCTTGCTTCACTGCCGCATCTGATGTAGTCAGGATATGTGATGACCTCCGCTCTGATAAATCCCCGTTCAAAGTCTGAATGAATTTTTCCGGCCGCCCCCGGGGCAGTTGTACCCTGCTTAATCGTCCATGCCTTGGTTTCCTTTTCACCAACTGTAAAAAAAGTGATCAGGTCCAGCAACGCGTATCCGGCCCTGATAAGCCTGTTCAGTCCCGGTTCCTCCAGCCCCATATCAGACAGAAACTCATCCTGCTCTTCCATACTGAGCAGGCTGAGCTCCTGTTCTATGCTCCCGGAAATAATGACAACAGAGGCGTTTTCTTCCAGGGCGGCTTCTTTCAGCAAATCAACATATTTGTTGCCGTTTATAAGGTCTTTTTCATGGACATTGGCAACATACAGGACCGGTTTGTCTGTCAGCAGGCAAAGTTCCTTGAGTAAAGCCTGTTGACCCGAATCCCCGGCCTCAACAGTTCGCGCCGGCTGACCATTGTCAAGTATGTCCCTGACATTTTCCAGAAAAGCAACCTGGGCAATTATTTTCTTATCGCCTGATTTGGCTTGGTTGCGGGTTTTCTGCAGTCTTTTTTCCACGGTCTCCAGGTCAGCGATAATCAGTTCTGTTGAAATGACTTCACGGTCGCGCAGTGGATCAACAGAGCCGTCGACATGCACAATATTATCGTCGTCAAAGCATCGAACCACATGCAGGATGGCATCGACCTGTCGGATATGGCCAAGGAACTGGTTGCCAAGCCCTTCACCCTGGCTGGCGCCCTTTACCAGTCCGGCTATATCGACAAACTCCATTTGAGTGGCGACTTTGTTTTTAGTCTTTACAAGGCCGGCAAGCCTGTCAAGCCGTTCATCAGGCATGGGAACGATGCCCACGTTAGGCTCAATTGTGCAGAAGGGGTAATTCTCCGCATCAATTGCTGCTGCTGTCATAGCATTAAAAATTGTTGACTTGCCCACGTTCGGCAGTCCGACTATTCCACAACGAAATCCCATTGGGTCCTCATTTAATCCTTAAAAGTTCAAACAATTACTAACCAGGTCGGTATGTTGCATGGATAAATATTTTGTCCCGGTACCACTATTCGGGTATAGTTCCAGCGTTCATTTATTAAAATGTGCCCCCTGTGATACACTATCTTGAGATGATTATGCAAGCAGTTCTAAATGTTCCATGTCTGCGGATATCCTAATTATAAATGGCCGGCTCTTTCCAGAGTCAGGAAGCAGTGACCTGGTTGATAACGGGTTTGTTGCCATTCGCAACGGATTGATTGTCGATGTCGGCCCGATGACCGATATGACAGGTTATGAAACCGGCAACTTGATTGATGCCCGGGATACCTTGGTCATGCCCGGACTGATTAACTCACACTGCCATGCCGCCATGACGCTTTTTAGAGGGCTGGCAGACGACCTGGAACTGGCAGCATGGCTCAATGATCATGTTTTTCCGGCTGAGGCCAGACATGTCAGTCCGGAAATGGTGTATTGGTGCTCGAAACTGGCTGCCGCTGAAATGCTTCTTTCCGGTACGACAACAGTAGCAGACGGTTACTTTTTTGAAGATAAAGCTGCCCGGGCTTTTTGTGAGTCCGGGCTACGTTCAGTCGCAGCCCATGGGGTTATCGATTTTCCAGCACCGGGAGTGCCTGACCCTTCCAGAAATATTGAAGCTGCCGCCCGGTATATTGGTGCCTGGCGGAACAGGGATCCCCTGGTTACTCCTGCAGTTTTTGCTCATTCACCTTATACCTGTTCTACCGAAACCCTGAAAAAGGCGAAGATGCTGGCTGAAGAAAATGAGCTGCTTTTTTTTGTTCATGTAGCCGAAAGTCAGATTGAACAGTCCATGATACGTGACCCCTGGGGGGAGACACCTGTAAAACATCTGGACGCTCTTGGAGTCCTTGATGAAAGAACAGTCTGTGTCCACTGCGTCTGGGTTGATGAAGAGGACCTGGATATCCTGGCCGGACGCAATGCCAGGGTATCGATTTGTCCCCAGTCTCACCTCAAACTTGCCTCAGGTTACGCTCCGCTGTCCGGAATGCTTGACAGGTCTGTCAAGGTCGGCCTGGGTACCGATGGCGCTGCAAGCAACAACGGTCTTGATCTTTTCAGGGAAATGGACATGTGTGCCAAGCTTCAGAAAGTCCGGAGCCTTGATCCGGTCGCGGTCAAAGCAAGGGATGTTTTACGAATGGCTACAAAAGCCGGCGCAAGCGTGCTTGGTTTTGACAATCGGTCCGGAGCGATCAGGAAGGGGTATCTTGCGGACCTGGTTCTGGTTGACCTGAAGAAATCGAATCTGCAGCCGTTTTACAGCCCGGATAACCTTGTCTATGCAGCCGGAGGAGCAGATGTCCGTGATGTTATTGTTGACGGAAAAATCGTTGTCCGTGAAGGACATCCTCTGACAATTGACCTGGATGAAACCCTCTTTCAAGTGAGAAAAATAGCAAACCATCTGGCATAACTGTTATTTTGGTCAAGGTTCTCCCGAGGTTGAGATATTAATGCCAGTAACTCTTATCGCTTGAGGTCCGTCCCTGAATCAGACCCGTGGGGATCGTGGCACTTGAGACAGTTTATTTTTTTAGCTGTATGCTGGGAGCCGTTACCCCTTGAATGGCAGAGTTTACACATCTTGTCGGGTGGGGCCATGGGCTTGAAGCTGCCAGCTTTATCCGGAGTACATTTTTTCCCTGCCGGGACATGACACGCCACACAACCCTTCACTCCAGCCTGTTCCGCGGCAATTGGTCCATGAACATATTTATATGAAAATAATGCCTGGTGGCAACTGCCGGTCAGGCACGTAGCTGCCCCGGCCTGGACAGACCAGAGAAGAGCGCATATACAAACGGTGGAAAGAGCCAATCTGAAAGACATGATTATTATACAAATAATTCTAAATAGTTACGCAAGGAAGAAGAGCGGGTGGCTTCTCGGACGGTTGAACGTTTCCCAGCTTAAAAAAGTTGCTTTCAGAATACCATTTTAACGAGAATAAAACCACCAATTAAAAGCAGGAGAAAGATGATGGTGAGGAGGTTGAAATACCGGTAAATAAAGTGCTGCACCTTTGCTCCATATTTGTAAATTAAGGCTGAAACAAGGAAAAAGCGGGCAGACCTGGCAAAGATTGAGACAAGGACAAAGACCACAAAATTTATTTTAAAAGCCCCGGCTGTGATGGTGAAAAGTTTGTACGGCAGAGGAGTGAATCCTGCTGCTCCAACAGCCCAGGCATCGTATCTCTGGTAGAGGTCCTGCACGACTTCATACTTGCCATGCAATCCATACAGGTCAAGGATTTTGACCCCGAGAGTATCCATGAAGCCGAAACCAAGGCCGTAGCCGATAATACCGCCGACAACAGAACCTATTGAGCAGACCGCGGCAAACTTGAATGATTTTTTCGGGTTGCTTATGCAGAGTGCAATAAGAAAGACGTCCGGAGGGATTGGAAAAAAGGAAGATTCCGCGACAGCAATAAAAAACAGGACCCATATGCCGGCAGGTGTCTGGATCCACTCCATACATCGGCCATAAATCCTTTGGAGAGCCGAAGGGTGCTTTTCCTGGGGGATTTCAGCCGGCCCAGCCATGGTCCCCTATCAGGTTAACAAACCGAACCTGCTCGATAACCTGAATATTTACTTCTCCCTCCCTTTTTTCTATGAGTTGGAGTTCCTGTACAAATTGATCGCCTACAGGGATGATCATCCTGCCTGGATCGGCCAGCTGTTCAAGAAGAGGTTCAGGAATTTTCGGACCGCCGGCCGTTACCAGTATGCCTTCAAAAGGTGCTTCAGACGGCCATCCGGTGGTACCGTCATCAATTCTGGAAATAATGTTATGGTAGCGAAGCTTGTCAAATATTTTCCTGGCGCGAACCAGCAGTGAGTCAATACGCTCAATGGTAAAAACACGCTCACACATCCTAGACAGTATAGCGGCCTGGTAACCGGACCCGGTTCCTATTTCAAGAACCCGCTCATTGCCATCAAGCTGAAGAGCCTGGGTCATGAGCGCTACAATATAGGGTTGTGAGATTGTCTGGCCTGAACCGATCGGCAGCGGATGGTCGCCATATGCGCAGGAATACATGGCATCATCTACAAAGAGATGACGGGGTACAGTCCGCATGGCCGCAAGTGTTGCATGATCATGAATACCACGGGGGATGAGCTGTTCGTCAATCATGCGCTCCCGATGGATATCCAGGTGAGAGGCTGAGGTCACTTCACATCTTTCCAGGTAAAATCATCAGCCCATGCCCTGTCTTTCTTGCGGTATGTCCTGAATTCTGAATTGGTAACCAGATCACCCGTAAGAGTTATGACAAGCATTTCGTGACCTTCCGCATCCATCCATGAACCGACTACCGGGGTTCGCTGGACAAGGTTACGCTTGTCCTCAAAATAGACATATTCCTCAATGCCGGGAGCAACAGTACGTTGGCCGTTCGGCTCTCCAAGATAGCGCAGAACCTCCTGACGGGATGACTCGCCGGCCTTGATGAGGCTGGCGTCTGAAGCCAGATGACGAACCGGTTTGGAATAACAGCCTGCCAACAGCAGCAGGGCGGACAGGGCAATGACGAGACGTTGATACATTGAGCTCCTCCTGGATTTCCACGAAACCGGAATTTGTAATAGTTTTCTGAGCTGAATGGTGTTCCTATATCGTGAACACCCTTTTTTTTCAAGGCAATTGAAAATCCTGTGCAAGGTTTTCCGCCCAGGGATTTTCGTGACAGCCCTTTGTCAGATGGCGTTCGCCATCTTGTCGAGAATCCTGTAATTCCTGCTTACCATTTTCTGGGAGTCAACCAGGAGCCCTGCCTGGATCATTGCATTGTCAAATATCTGCTCAGTGACATCCCGGGCAAAATCCTGTTCAGTTTCACGCAGCCCTGATAATTTTTTTATGAGGGGGCTGGCCGGATTGATCTCGATGTTCTTCTTGCCTGACATGGCCAGGGTTTCTTCCTGCGAAGTTGCCTGCAGGACCCGCTCCATTGATGAGGTCAGATAGCCGTCGGCGTTGACGATCATGGCCGGACTGTCAACCAGTCGATCAGATGAAACAACCTCATTAATCCTGTCACCGAGTACCTCTTTCATCCACTTGCACAGTGCTTCAACCTGCTCTTTTACCAGGGGCTCCTCCTGGTTTGATTCATTGTCAGCCTGATCAGCGTTCGTAGTCGTCTCAGGCAGGCGCAGATCGGCCCTGTCGGCAGAAACAAGTTTCTTGTCGTCATAGCTGCCCAGGTGGTTCAGCACAAAGTCATCTATCGGTTCAAGGGTAAAAAGAATTTCAATATCCTTTTTACGAAACATTTCGGTGTAGGGTCCTGACTCGAGGGCCTGTCGGCTGGGCCCGTTGATGTAATAGATATTGTCCTGTCCCTCCTTCATGCGCCTGACGTAGTCAGCCAGGGAAATCAGTTCGCCTTCCTTACTTTTTGAGGACTGAAAACGAAGAAGTTCACCCAGTTCATCACGGTACTCAAAGTCGGTGGTGACGCCTTCCTTGATAAAAATACCGAAGGATTTCCAGAATCCGTTGTATTTTTCAGTATCATTTTTAGCTTCTTCTTTCAGGAATTTAAGGAAACGTTTGGTGATGACCTTCCGCAGTTTGTAAACCAGCGCGTTATCCTGGAGGGCCTGGCGGGATATATTAAGCGGCAGGTCTTCAGAGTCGACCACGCCCTTGAGGAAACGGAGCCATTCTGGAAGAATGTTTTCGCTATGCTGGTCAATCAACACTTTCTGGCAGTAAAGGTTGACACCAGGCTGCATGCGCCCCATGCCCAGGGTTTCAAGATTTTCATTGGGAACATACAAAAGGGCGTTGATAGCAAGTGGTGCGTCGGCAGAAAAATGAATCCTGTACTGGGGGTCATCTACCGCGTTGCCTACATACTTATAAAATTCCGTATACTCCTCATCAGTTATTTCATTTTTTGAACGGGTCCAGATGGCCTGTACCGTGTTAACCTTTTTACCTTCTACAATGATGGGAAAAGGAACAAATGAAGAGTATTGCTGGATTATTCTTTCGATGGCGAATTTAGTCGCATACTCATGAGCTTCCTCTTTCAAGGAAAGAATGATTTTTGTCCCTCGATGAAGACCTTCGCAGGGTTTTAAACTGTAGGTGCCGCTGCCGTCGCTTTCCCATTCATAACCCTCGCTCCCGTCCCATGAACGACTCTGGACACAGACTTTTTCCGCCGCCATAAAGGCTGAATAAAAACCGACGCCGAACTGGCCGATCAGGCTGACATCCTTTTTAGCTGCTTCTGCAAGCTGATCCCAGAATTGACCGGAGCCTGAGTGGGCAATCGTTCCAAGGTATTTTTCCAGTTCTTCCCTGGTCATGCCTATTCCAGAGTCGGTGATGGTCAGGATATGGTCCTTGTCATTACAATCGATAGTAATTTCAAGGGGAACATGTGCATCAAACTCCGGTTTTTCGACCAGGCTCTGGTGGCGATATTTTTCCAGGGCGTCCGCCGCATTTGAAATAAGTTCCCTGACAAAAATATCACGCTCCGTGTAGAGTGAGTTGATGACAATATCAAGGACTTTTCTCGTCTCGGCCTGAAACTCATGCGTTTCTATCTTATCAGTCATTGTAAATCCTCTTTATTATGGTTCAATATAATGATATTAGGTATGATGTTATTCGGGCAAAATGGTAAGCATGATTGTACAGCTGTCAAGCAGGTCCGGAGAACTGTAGATGGGTATTGCCAGGATATAAAGGAGCCGGAACAAGCTAATGAAAAAAAAGTATGTCGATGTACTGATAGTAGGTGCCGGTTTGTCCGGACTGAGTGTGGCCAATTTTCTGAAAAATGAGCGACCGGACCTGTCTCTGCATGTCCTGGAAAAAAGTGAACGACCAGGCGGAGCAATACTCAGCCACAGCGAGGAAGGGTACCTGGCAGAATGGGGTGCCCACGGTTTTCTGGATAATTGTGAGGAAAGCCGAACCTTAGTTAAGCTGGCGGGTTTGGAAAATGAGATGGAAAAAGCACCGCTTGGAAAGTATGTCCGCTATATCTGTCTTAATGGCAAGTTGAACCTTATTCCACAGAATCCCAAGAAAATAATTCGCTCAGGTCTTGTGCCGCTTTCTGCCAAGTTAAGAGTGCTCGCGGATCTTTGGAAAAAGCCGGATACTGGCGAGCCAAACGTTTCCTCTTGGGTTGAGCACCGGTTCGGCAAAGCTCTTCTTCCTTTTGCCGATGCTGTTTTTACCGGGACCTATGCCGGTGATATAGACAGGTTGAAAATTGACGCTGTTATGCCGGGTGTCCGGAAACTGGAGATGGAAAACGGTTCGGTTATCAGGGGCCTACTGAGGAAATTGAAAGAAGGCAAGAAAAAAGGCAGCACGAAAGGGGGCACCCTGCCGGCAATGACAAGTTTTGTGACAGGAATGGCCAGACTGCCCCAGGCGCTGGCTGGAAAGCTTGTCCTTAACGAGGAAATATTTTACAGGACCGAAGTTAACCAGATAAGCCGGGAGGAAGAGGGCTGGGAAGTTAAAACAGCGCAGCATAGCATACAATGCCGCAATCTAATCCTGGCTCTGCCGGTAAACCAGAGTCTTGCCCTGGTCGAGAAGGTAAGTGAAATTGTATCACCACCTCTGCATTCTGTCCCGGAGGCCCGTATCGCGACTATTGCTCTTGGATTTACCGAGAATGTTAAAGTACCGTTCGGATTTGGTTATCTGGCACCTGAGATGGAGAAGCGTTTTGCTCTGGGCACGTTGTTTTCCTCCCATATGTTTCCGGGTCGTGCACCACACCGACATGTTCTTCTTGAGGTTCTGGTCGGAGGCCGGAGGCATCCTGAGCGACTGGAGGTTGATGATTCAGAGATGATTGATCGTGTGTGCAAGGACTTATCAGAACTTATAGAACTGCCGGAAAGCCCCTGTTTTTCGCGGGTAATGCGCCCACGATCAGGAATTCCTCAACTCGAGGAGGGATATCCGGCCCTGCTGGCCTGGAAGAACGGAGTTCAGGGAAATCACCATGGTCTACATATTTGCGGATTTGGCTGGAATGGTATCGGGATTAATGACATGACAAAGGAAGCCAGAAAAGTTTCAGACAGCATCATCAAAGATACCAGTGGCACGACTGCGGAGGCGGAAGTGGAAAGGGTTTATTTCTAAGGCGTTTTTATTCTTGGGCTTATGGGCTGGAAATGAGAAACCATTCTTCCGGATATCTGCTCAGTTCTTATTCAGCAATCGGCAGAGGAGTTCAATCTGCTCACTGACAGATGATTTACGCGACATGTCTCTCGTTATAACCCTGATGGCATGCAGAACGGTTGAATGATCCCGGTTATACAGGGCTCCGATGTCAGCAAGTGACTGGTCCGTGTATTTTCTGGTCACATACATTCCCACCTGTCTGGGAAAGGCAACTGACCGTTTCCGTGACCTTGATTTCAACTCATCCACACTAACTTTAAACTGACTGCTGATAAAGCTGCGAATAGTCTCGCCATCCAGCTTGGCACGGGTGCCAACTATTTCACGAAGAACATCCATGATCATGGTTTTGTCGGGCGGAGTGTCAAGCAGGATGGACTTTGCTTTGATTCCGATAACGGCACTTTCAATTTTTCGGACATCGCCGCTCAGATTCTGAGCCATGAGGTCTATTAAGGTCTCATCCAGGACAAGATCGTTTGTGTTCGTCTTGTGGCGAATTATGTTGACCCGGGTGGCATAATCAGGTGCGTCAATTTTTGTAATCAGTCCAGACGTCATCCGGGACCTGAAATCTTCATCAAGACCATCAAGTTTTCCTGGTGAAACAGCAGCTGTAAGAATGACCCGCCTGCCTGACTTGATAAGGTAGTCAAGAACATTATTAAGTTCATCCTGGGTTTTGTTTTTGCCAACCAGGGTATGGATGTCTTCAACGAGCAGCATGTCGCAGTTTTGGATAAATTTTTTGGAGAATTTATCCATGGATTTGTTTCTGATACCATTTACCATTTCAGCGGAAAATTGCTGGGCAGTTAAATAATGGAGCATGGTCGAAGGTGATTTCCTCATTACAGAGTGAACGACTGCCTGGGTCAGGTGGCTTTTGCCCAGTCCGGTCGAACTGTTCATAAATAGAAAATTGCCAAAAGTGTTTTCGCCCTTGGCAAGAGCCTGGCAGGCTGACCTGGCAAGGACGTTTGACTGGCCGACCATGAATTGTTCAAAGGTGTATCCCGGGTGCAGGGAGCGTATGTGGTTTTGATTGTTATGTACACCGGGAAGCCGAAGTTGTCCGGAATTACTGCATTCAATCTGCAGGGCAGGGTGTTGAGCTACGGTCAGGGTTATTGTCTGATTGCTGTAGCTAGTATGCTCAAGAATTTTTTTCGAGATTAAATCAAGGTAGTGGTCTCTGACCCAGGAGCAGAAAAAACGATCCGGCCCAGCGAGTTCAATAGTGTGTTCATTGCTCCGTTGACAGACAAGGGGTTTGATCCACAGGCTGTACTCGCTATCAGGAAGAAATTCTTGCAAGGATTCCCTGACCGTTTCCCAGAGCATACGCAACTCCTATAACGAACTGAAATTTTGGGGGTTAGTACTCCTTCTCTCTCAAACCTGCTCAAGGGATTGAACAGTAGCCAACGAAAGGAATCTCGTTGAATGGTTACTTGATATCCCAAAAAGAGGATGGGGTCAAAATCGATTTAAGCGGATTTAGTTATCCTTGCACAGGCTGAAAGCACATAGGAACTTTTTATGTCGCTTCGGGAGGTTACACTCCGCCACAGAGGGATCAGCCCACAAAAACGAGGTTTTCGAAACTCACGAAAAATAGTACGTGTAATCGGGTTGTTACTGGAAAGACAAGAAGTTGTCCACAAGTTATTAACAAATAATAACTCTGCAATGCTAATGTTTTCTAAATAATACTCATCGAAGCTTAATTTTTCTCTTTTGAAACCAGAGTGGGAATTAAGATCCTGTTATACCGTCATAAACAACGTTCATTTTTTTTATGTTAATTATACTTTAAAATTTATAAGAGAGAAAAGGTTGCACCACGATGTGACATCTCTGCAATGCTGTTAAAAAGAAATATTATCCATTGATAACAGTAGGTTGACTGGCATAACGTGCAGGTTGTTGTTACGTCTCGTAATTGACCCTGGATAGAGTCAAGTTGCTCTGCTCAGGGTAAATATTTCAACCTGTTCAGCGTCGCATTTCATGAGTGTTTTGGCGCATTCATTAACTGTACTGCCGGTTGTGAAGACATCATCAACAAGCAAAATTCTTTTTCCTTTGACCATTTTTGGCTGTTTAACAGAAAAAGCTCCGAAAAGGTTTTTGCGTCTCTCTTTGCCGTTTAACCCGGTTTGAGCGATTGTTGCACGGTCGCGAACAAGCAAGGTTGGGGCTATTTTTCTTTTCTTTTTTTTGAAGATTGCATGAGCAATTGTGGCTGCCTGATTGAAACCCCTATTTCTGAGCCGCTGTGCATGAAGCGGTACCGGAATAATAATATCGGGTTCAGACAGGTCCCGAAATCCGCTGGAACTTATAGCCAGGGTTACCAGAGTTGAAAGGCTTGTCAGTTTTCCCTTGAACTTGAGATTACTGATGAGAGATACAACAGGATCATTATAATGAAGTGCGGCCCTGGCAAGTTTAAAAGAATACGACCGGGCAATACACTGTCCGCAGAGATGATCATGGCCACTTTGAAATGGGAGGCCGCAGCATGTACAATATGGAGAACGGACGAAGGGTACTCTGGCGAGACAGTCTACACAAAAAAGCGGCAGTTTCCAGGTAGGAAGCTGCCGCTCACATTCAAGACAATGCGCAGGAAAGATGAGGTCTTTACACGAGGCAAAGAAAAAATTCATTGCTCCCGTCCAGCTGCCGCGATTTCCATGTTTGAAATTATAACCCTTTGGCTGCTGTCCAGGAGGCGGTTTTCAAATGCTTCCCAGGCTGCCGGCAGCAGATCAAATTGAATCCACTATCGTGTTGAAGGTGATGCTGGGGCGCATTGCCCTGACGGTCTTTTCAGAATCCGGCCGGAAATATCCTTCAAGATTCACTGGGTCTCCCTGGGCCGCGATAAGTTCGTCAATGATCTTTACTTCATTCCCAGCAAGTTCATGAGCAATTCGTGTAAATCGTACACGCAAGTCCTGGTCATCGTCTTGTTCGGCAAGGGCCTGCGCCCAGAAAAGCGCCAGGTAAAAGTGGCTTCCCCTGGTATCCAGCTCAAGAACTTTCCGGGAAGGCGATTTGCCGTTTTCAAGAAATTTTCCGATTGCCCGGTCCAGTGTTTTGGCAAAGATTCTGGCTTTTTCATTATTATAAGTACTGAATATATGCTCGAATGACGGTACCAAGGCGCAGAATTCTCCGAGAGAGTCCCAGCGCAGATGTCCTTCCTGCATGAACTGTTGGACATGCTTGGGCGCGGAACCTCCCGCACCTGTCTCAAACAAACCGCCGCCATTCATCAGCGGAACGATGGACAGCATCTTTGCACTGGTGCCGAGCTCAAGGATAGGAAACAGGTCGGTGAGGTAATCACGGAGGACATTCCCGGTAACGGAAATGGTATCCTCCCCCTTTCTAATTCTCTCAACAGAGAACCGCATTGCTTCCACCGGAGGCATAATGCGTATATCCAGGCCGGAGGTATCATGATTCGGCAAATAGGTCTTCACCTTGGCAATAATCTCCGCGTCGTGGGCCCTGTTTGCATCGAGCCAGAATATTGCAGGAGTTCCTGTTTCCCTCGCTCTGGAGACAGCAAGCTTGACCCAGTCGCGGACAGGGGCATCTTTAGTCTGGCATCCTCTGAAGATATCTCCCGGTTCAACACGCTGTTCGAGAATAGTTTTGTCGGTGGAAATGTCGACTACACGAATAGTTCCGGCATCAGGTGCTTCAAAGGTCTTGTCATGTGAGCCGTACTCCTCTGCTTTCTGCGCCATGAGACCAACATTTGAGACACTGCCCATGGTTGCTGGATCGAAGGCTCCATGCTTTTGGCAGTCTTCGATAATTTCCATGTATATGGTGGCGTAGCATCTGTCAGGGATTATGGCTATGCAATCGTGCAGCTGGTCGTCAGGGCCCCACATTCTGCCACCGTCACGTACAACAACAGGCATGGATGCGTCGATGATCACATTGTTGGGGACATGCAGGTTGGTGATACCCTTGCTGGAGTCAACCATAGCAAGTTCACATTGTATTTGATAGACCGCTTCAATGTCTGCTTCAATTTCAACTTTCTGGGACTCTGGCAGGGTCTGGATCCTTGCATACAGATCAGCGAGGCCATTGTTTACATTCACGCCCAGTTTTTTGATGATATCGGCATGTTTTTCGAAAACGTCCTTAAAAAAGACAGACACGCAATGGCCGAACATGATAGGATCCGATACCTTCATCATGGTTGCTTTGAGGTGCAGCGACAGCAGCAAACCGTCCAGTTTTGCTGAAACGATCTGTTCCGCATAGAATGTTCGCAATGCTCGAACATTCATGACAGAGGTGTCAATGACCTCCCCTTCGAGCAAGGGGGTTGTCTCTTTCAGAACAGTAACATCGCCGTTCTCACCAACAAATTCAAACCGGACATCACACGCCTTTGAAAG